>CAYVRT010000033.1:0-30233 GCA_964453115.1 uncultured Anaerolinea sp.
TTTGGGCTGATGAATTACAACGCGCGGTGGTATGACCCTGCGCTAGGCCGCTTTGTGCAGGCGGATACGCTCATCCCGCAGCCGAGCGACCCGCAGAGTTGGGATCGGTATGCGTATGTGGAGAATAATCCGCTGCGGTATACCGATCCGAGTGGGCATTTTTGTGTGGAAATTGGTGGGGTTACAACTTGTTCCAAAGATGATGATTCTAGAGGGCATTGGTATAGATATACCCCAACACCATTGATGCCTGATAGGAGTCAAAAACAAATGCTTGAAAATGCTGTAGCAGGTGATCGAGTAATTTATCGGCTGGCTGGCGTTGATTATCAAGCACAGTTTGTTTATCAAGAGGACGCATCAGAGTGGGTTCTTTGGGATTTTAGAAGCCGCGGGCCCATTCATTATAAGGAAATATCTCCGAGTGTCATTGGGTACTATTCGTATAATATTCAAACCCATAATTATGATCTTCATTGGGGTTTGACGGAATATGATGCTAAGCTTGCACCCAACATCTTTTACACTCCAGGAGATTGGTATGTGGGAGAAAAATATATACTACAACAGCAAACCACTGTTAGTTTTCATTGTGATTTGATGTGTAAAGCAGGTTTTGCTGTTTCAACTGCAGGAGCCGTTGTTTCGCTTGGTCTGATTGTATCTGGGCCTCCGGGATGGATAACAATGGGTGTGGTTGTAGATGCGTTTGGTTGGTTTCTTACAATTGGTTCTGTAGGCATTGAATCAAAAACCAAGACCGAAGTCGTTCCAATTCAAAAATCTTATTTTCAGGAGCCATAAATGACACGAGAAGAATTCAACCGCCTGGGGATAGTTATTTCTATATCGTGGTGTGCTTTCTGGATTTTTGCGGCGATCCTGAGCCGTGCGGTTAATCTTGCGGTCCTATTTATCTGGTTGATCGGCGCATGTGTGGGCGCTTTGATTGGGGGAGTCTATTTACAACAAATTGTGCGAATTGCACGAGCTGTAGATCAGGGAGAGGCAATCGAAGAAAAACTGAAGCTATATGCAATCCGGCGATGGATTTTTTTCCCGGGCAAGTTTTTGATATTATTTCTTTCTTGTGCTTTGATATCCTGGTTTGGTGCTTTAGAGCAATTTCAAGCAAAAGTTTTAGGCACTTTGGGAATGCTAATTTTATCATCGATTATCGTAGTATGGATTGGAGTAAAACGTCTGAAAAAGTATAGGGGATTAGATCTCGAGAAATATCTGCTTTTGTGAAGAAAAAGGTGTTGAGTGACGAAACTTTCTCTGTAAAATATCCTATTCGGGACAGGTGTTTGCGGTTGTGAAGACAATAGCAATGGAGATTGACAGCGCGCTAGGCCGCTTTGCGCAGGCGGATACGCTCATCCCGCAGCCGAGCGACCCGCAGGCGTGGGATCGGTATGCGGATGTGGAGAACAATCCGCTGCGGTACACGGATCCGAGTGGGCATGATATTTGCGATGAGGATGGCAATTGCTATGAACGCGGGTATGTAAACTATCGCAAGATCAATGGACAGGACAACAGGATCAATGGTTTTCTATTTCCTTTCAATTACCATCGGTCCGATATTTCCGGTTTTCTTCATGACATAGCAATGATAACTGGGAGTAATATGCCCCGTTCGCGTTCAGGCCCTGTTATACGAGGGATTAGTAATGTGAAAGGTAAATTAATTTCAGAGCATTTCTCAGCTGAACCGGCTAGATTGATGGTCCCGGATTATAATACGCTTCCATCTTCAGGCCCTGTAACTATTTTTGATGCATTGGGTTTAGCGGAAACATTGGGCCCTTTGTCGGTAATACCGATGGAAGATGACTCGGAATTTGGTTTTACACCACACTATATCTCATATAGGTTTGATTTATTGAGTCCAGTTGGCATGAGGATAGAGGAAATGTATGTAGAAACACAGTCTTCCAGTGTACGAGTGATGTCAATTAAAGTTTCGGACTTTTTTACAGAAGAGTTCGTTCCAGTTCCTGGCGGTTATTTGCCATCAAATCAACGCGTATATTTTGACACCTCTATGCTGCCACAATATTCCAAAAATAGATCTCTTGAAATTATTCTTACGGCTCGGTGCGTTCTGTGTGTTAATACGGGAAATGGGCCTGCCGATCGATATATAACTGTTACCTTAAAGTACCCGGGAGGAAAGCAATGAGCAAATTATTAAGTCGAATGATTTTTGTGTTGAGCATTGGATTGCTAGCGGCGTGCGCAGCTTCGATAAATGCCCGGGCGCTACCGCCCGGGATTCCAGATGAGGTTTTGAAAGATTTGAACAAATCATTGTATTTGCAACAGATCCTTGCAGATGAGTTGCCTGCTCTGAGTGATGAACCAGTCAAGATCGCGGTTCAAAACCCGTCCAATGCAAAAATTGTTCTGGAAAGCCCAGCGGAAACTGTCAAGGTGTTTCAAAAGAACACCCAAACGAACGAATGGATGCCTTTAGATGCGGAGGTGGCGTATGATTCAGACTGGGCGTATGAAGGATGTAATTGGGATGGATCACTTTTTGAACTGAGCAAGGATTGTGATGCGGTTTTCTCAATTAAGGCCAAGCCTGTTGGGGATGAGGAAACATATGAGTTGGCAATCTGGGTGCTGGGGTATCGAAAGGATGGAAACGATGCGTCCCGTTTGACGGCCAGTACAATTGAGGTCTTCATGCATCAAACAGCACCAATTCCAGAGATGGGATGTGTGCCTCATCCAATACAAGTGGAAGGTTTGCCCTCTGTTTTGCTGCGAGTGTGGCCATCTCCAGGAGAGAAAGTGCCTTTGGGATGTTATCAACGAGGTTTGAGAGGGGAGGAGGCGCTAGATGGGATAGGAATAGGGGTCGAATTTAAGGCGCTTGAAGTATATGAACCGGAGGCGTTTTTGCCTGAAAACTCAATCTTAGACCTTCAGTCTCGGCTAGAATTGTATGTTGATGGCAAAATAAGTCGTGCGAATCAACAATGGAGTTATCACGAATTGGTACCTTCTTTGAATCTGAGCCGTGAGGAATTCCGGGCTTCATGTTCTTATTTGCAGTATTTGCCTGTGGGAAATCATGAAGTTCATGTCAGATTCAAGGCTTTCACCGGCGAAGTAACTGGATACACCTGGCAGTTTGAGGTTGTTAAGTAGCAATGGAGTCTTTTCGTAAGACAAAGCAGATTAAACAAAACATCAGATTCGGGCAAATGTAAGCGGTTGTGAAGGCAGAATATCAATGGAGATTGATAGGTGTGAGCAGCAGCACAGTGAACTACGTTGAGGACAAGATTGGGGGCAGCGTTGCGGCCTGGGATCGGTATGCGTATGTGGAGAACAATCCGCTGCGGTACACGGATCCGAGCGGGCATTTTACGGAAGATGCGATCAGGCAGTATCTGCTGGCGTATTACGGAGATGAAGGACTGGCATTGCGCACTTTGCAATTATGGAAGCAGGATAGGGAGTGGTGGGAAATGATTCGCCTGGCAGAGGGGGGGGATCACCTATTGGGTTACCAATGGTTCATAAGTGGGAATCCATCTCGTCCAACTGGCGGAGATAGCAAGCAGTTCAATGTCGCTTTTATAGGGATGGGGCAGGACAATTTGGCGGGATTGGAAGGGCTGGATTTGGTTGCGGTTTGGTCTGGTTCCGTTGTAGAGATGGGACAGCGATGGAATGTGGAATGGGAAGGGATTTTATCGTCAGAGGGAACAAGAGGTGTTCACTTGAATTTTCAATTGGTGGATGGTAACTATTATTTGGAGCATTGAAAATGAAAAAAAAGACAAAGTGGTCATTTCTCTTGTTGGTGATCATGATGGTGATCATGTCTTTCCTTATATCTGGTTTTTTACATACAAAAAACCCATGGACAAAATTGCTGTTCTTTCAAATATATCTGTTGCTTCTTCCCTTGATTGATGAAGATCCTAAAAACTGGGGACAGCCGCGATTGTTGATAGGCTTTAGAAAGCTTTATTTTTGCGTTGCAGAGTTTGTTTTCTATTGGATACTTTTTGTTTATGATAATCTGTTATTTGCTGTCAAAACAAGGTCTGAAGTGTTGGAATGGGGAATGGTTCTTTTTATGGTTATCTTGTATGCAGCGCTTATGATGTTTTCATTTCCGTACGTTTGGAAAAAACGTATCCAGTGATTGCAAGATTCGTTGGGAGTCATTGTTCTGTCACAAACAGGCGAGAGAAATGCGAAAAGTAGTCAAACTATGATCATTAACAACCGAAGAAGAAATTGAAATTTGTTGCTTGACAGCCTCGCATAGAGCGTTTGAAGTGCTTTGATTGATTTTGCAAGGTAGAAACCCAATCCTCTGGGCCGCTTTGCGCGTCCGGGCAATCCGCAGAGCTGGGATCGGTATGCGGATGTGGAGAACAATCCGCTGCATCGGAGATGAATTTTGTGATGGTGTGGTCTTGGTTTTGTGTTACAATCGGGGCGTTTTGGAAACAAAAGGAGCTGAACCGATGCCGTGTTATGATGTGAATGAACTGAAAAATTTTGTGGCGCGCTTTTTTGTGCGCCTGGATGTGCCGCCTGAGGATGCGCGCGTGGCGGCTGAAGTGCTGGTTACAGCCGATTTGCGCGGTGTGGAATCGCATGGGGTGATTCGCCTTAACTCGTATTATGGCAGCCGCATTTTACAAGGCTTGCTCGACCCGGTGACGATGCTGCGTGTGGTGCAGGAGACGGAGACAACTTTGTTGTTGGATGCGGGGAATGGGTTGGGGATGGTGGCCGGTTATCAGGCGATGCGGCGCTGCATTCAAAAGGCGGGTCAGCATGGGCTGGCTGCGGTGACTGTGCGCAATAGCAATCATTATGGGATTGCCGGTTATTATGCGATGATGGCGCTTGAAGAGGGGATGATTGGCCTGAGCTTGACCAATTCACAGCCGTTGGTGGCGCCGACTTATGGCCGGACGCGGTTGTTGGGGACAAACCCAATTGCTGTCGCTGTTCCGGCGGGGGAGGGCTGCCGGCCATTTGTGCTGGATATGGCAACCAGCATTGTGCCGATTGGTCGTATCACCGTCTATCAGGCACGCGGCGAGCCCATCCCAACGGGTTGGGGGGTGGATGAAAATGGGCAGATGACGAATGCGCCAGCCGAGGTGTTGAATGGGGCTTTGATGCCTTTGGGCGGGCCAGATTATTTGCGCGGCTATAAGGGGTATGGCCTGGCCCTGGTGGTGGATATTTTGTGCGGTGTGCTATCAGGCGGGCTGTTTGGCGCTGCGGTTGGTAACAGTCAGCATCCGGCAGGGGTGGGACATTTCTTTGCTGCGCTGCGTGTGGAGGCTTTCCGCGATCGGCGCAGTTTTGCGGCGGATATGCAGGCGCTGTTGGAAGAGCTGCGCAATGCGCCCAAGGAAGTTGGTCAGGAGCGCATTTTTATTCATGGCGAGAAGGAATTTGAAATGGCGGAGCGCTATCAGGTTGAGGGTGTGCCGTTGTTGGAGAGCACCGTCCAGGCGCTTGGCCAGGCAGCCGAGAGCGTGGGCCTGCACTTCGATTTGCAGCCGCTCGCCGGTTAGCCTTGCCGCAAAATGAGCGCTTCGTGACCAGCCAGATGTAGCCAGCCATTGCGGATGAGGGGAGGGGCTTGGCGACGGTTGGAAAGTGCCAGCTGCCAGTCGGTGTGCTGCAATGAATTGCCAAGCGCCAGGCGCACCGGGTGACTGTAGAAGTTGAGCGCCACCAGCATGCTTTGATCGGCGGTTTGGCGCAGGTAGGCCAGCAGGCGGCGCGGGTGGAAGGTGATCCACTGGAACATGCCATGTTGGAGGGCGGGGGTTGCTCGGCGCAGGGCAATCAGGTTGCGATACCAGTGATAGAGCGAGTTCGGGTCTTGTTGTTGTGCGGCGACGTTGCGGGTGCGATAATTGGGGTGCAGCGGCAGCCAGGGTGTGCCGCTGCTGAAGCCAGCTGCGTTTGAGGCATCCCACTGCATGGGGGAGCGGCAGCCATCGCGTCCGGGGTAGAACGGCCAATAGCGTTTGCCAACTGGATCCTGAATTTGGCGGCGCGGCAGGCGGATGTCGCGCATGCCAATTTCTTCGCCATAGTACAGGAAGGGTGTGCCGCGCAGTGTGAGCAGCAGAGCGGCAGCCACTTGTTGCCGCTGGTCATCCTCGCTGCCCCACCAGGTGTGGCGCGAGGCTGCGCGGCGAATGTCGTGATTGCTGAGGACGATGGTCGGCCAGCCTTCGTTAAACAGGCCTTCGGCGCGCTGAATGGCATTGTAGATGCTGGGCGGCCACCAGGGGCTGTGCAAAAGGCCAAAATCGAAGGCGGCGTGCAGGCGGCGATTGCCGGTGTAGCGGGCGGCCTTTTCGGGCGTGGCAAGGAAGGTCTCGCCGACGGCGTAGCGTTCGGAATAGGCATCCAGGGTG
The DNA here is from genome assembly GCA_964453115.1 of uncultured Anaerolinea sp. Classification (GTDB taxonomy): domain Bacteria; phylum Chloroflexota; class Anaerolineae; order Anaerolineales; family Anaerolineaceae; genus JAIWNK01. Next base: position 6,432 of record CAYVRT010000033.1, read on the forward strand.
GCGCGAATTTGGGTTAGGAGCGGCAGCAGGTCGGGTTGATCGCAATCGTGGATGTGTTGTTGTGCATCGAAGGGCCGAATGCCGAGCGTGGGCGGGTTGCTGCGCAGGTCAGGGTCTTTGAAATAGGCGCTGAACACATCCAGCCGGAATCCATCTACGCCGCGTTGCAGCCAAAAGCGGAAGACTTCCAGCATGGCTTGCCGAACGGCCGGGTTGCGCCAGTTCAGGTCTGGCTGTTCTTTGTAGAACAGGTGCAGGTAATATTCGCCGCTTTGCGGGTCTTGTTGCCAGGCTGGGCCGCCAAACACCGATTGCCAGTTGTTGGGGGGTGTTTTTTGCCAGATGTACCAGTTGCGGTAGGGGCTGCGGGGGTCTCGGCTGGCCTGGAACCAGGGGTGTTGATCGGAGGTGTGATTGAGAACCAGGTCGAGTACGATATGAATGCCGCGGGCATGGGCTTCTTCGATCAGGTGATCGAAATCTTCCATGCTGCCAAAGCGTGGGTCAATGGCGTTATAATCGCTCACGTCGTAACCAAAATCTACATCCGGGGAGGGGAAAATGGGCGAGAGCCAGATGCCATCCACGCCCAGGCCGGCCAGGTAGTCGAGCCGTGAACGGATGCCGTTCAGGTCGCCAATTCCATCGCCATTGCTATCTGCAAAGCTGCGCGGGTAGATTTGATAGAGGATGCCATCACGCCACCAGAGGAAATCGTTTTGCATGGTTTGATTATAGCAAAGAATGCCGCAGGCTTTAGGCCTGTGGCAAGGGATGTTGGCGCAAAGATTGTTTGAGGAACTGCCCGGTATAGGAGCGGGGTTGTTCGGCCAGGGCTTCGGGCGTGCCGCAGGCGATCAATTGCCCGCCGAGATCTCCGCCTTCTGGCCCCAGGTCTATCACCCAGTCGGCTGTTTTGATGATGTCGAGGTTGTGTTCAATGATCAGGATGCTGTTGCCAGCCTCTACCAGGCGTTGAAGGACTTCGATCAATTTGTGAACATCGGCTGCGTGCAGGCCGACAGAAGGTTCATCGAGGACGTAGAGGGTGCGTCCGGTTGCGCGGCGGGAAAGCTCGCGCGCCAGTTTGACGCGTTGCGCCTCGCCGCCCGAGAGGGTGGTGGCCGGTTGTCCAATCCGGATGTAGCCCAGGCCGACTTCAGAAAGCAGGCGTAGTTTGCTCATAAGCGCCGGCATTGAGGCGAAGACCTCCAGCGCTTCTTCTACCGTCAGGTCGAGAACGTTGGCAATTGAGCGGCCCTTGAAGTGGACTTGCAAGGTTTCGCGATTGAAGCGCGTGCCGTGACAGATATCGCAAGGCACGTAGACATCCGGCAGGAATTGCATTTCAATGCGCAGCTGCCCCTGCCCCTGACATGCCTCGCAGCGTCCGCCATGCACGTTGAAGGAGAAGCGTCCGGGCTTGTAGCCGCGCAATTTGCTTTCTGGCATTTCGGCGAACAATTGCCGAATTTCATCAAACAGGCCGGTATAGGTTGCGGGGTTGGAGCGCGGCGTGCGTCCGATGGGCGATTGGTCAATGTTGATGATTTTATCGAGCAGCTCAACGCCCTCAATCCGATCGTGTTCGCCGGGTTGGGTGTGTGCGCCATGCAACTGTCGTGCCAGGCTGTTGTAGAGAATGTCGTTCATCAGGCTGGATTTGCCAGAGCCAGAAACGCCGGTGATGCAGACCAGTTTGCCAAGCGGGATTTCGACGCTGATGTTCTTGAGGTTGTTGGCGCGTGCGCCATGAATGGTGAGGTGCTTGCCATTGCCGGTGCGGCGCTGTGCTGGGGTTGGCACCTGTTTGCGCCCAGAAAGATAAGCGCCGGTGAGCGAGGTGGGGTGGGCAAGGATCTCTTCCACCGGGCCTTCGGCAACTACCCAACCGCCGTGTTCTCCGGCGCCGGGGCCGAGGTCCAGCACCCAATCGGCGGCGCGGATGGTTTCTTCATCATGTTCAACAACCAGAACGGTGTTGCCGAGGTCGCGCAGCCCTTTCAGGGTGGCAAGCAGGCGATTGTTGTCGCGCGGGTGCAGTCCGATGGAGGGTTCGTCGAGGACGTAGAGGACGCCCATCAGCCGTGAGCCGACCTGGGTTGCCAGGCGGATGCGTTGTGCTTCGCCGCCCGACAGGCTGCCGGCTGAGCGGCGCAGGGTCAGGTAATCGAGGCCAACATCCACCAAAAAGCCAAGCCGGGCGTTGATTTCTTTGAGGATGCGCTCGGCGATGCGTTGTTGCCGGTCATTGAGCGGGGTTTGGGGGCCGGCGAGTTGCTGCACCCATTGCAGGGTGCGCAGCACCGGCCATTCGGTAATTTGCAGAATGTTGACATCCTGAATGGTGACGGCGAGTGCCTCGCTGCGCAGGCGGGCGCCTTTGCAGGTGGGGCAGGGGCGGTCGCTCATGAATTCGCTGATTTTGTTGCGGATATATTCCGAGTTGGTTTCGCGGTAGCGGCGTTCCAGGTTGGGGATGATGCCTTCAAATGTCATCTGATAGGTGCTGTGACGTTCATTGCGGCCCTCAAAATGAACGGTGAGCTGTTCGCTGCCGGTGCCGTAGAGAATTTTGTTCAGCTTTTCGGGGGGAATGCTGTTGACGGGTGCATTCAAGTCAATGTGGTAGTGCCGGGCGACGGCCCGCACCATTTGCCAGTAGTAGCCGCCTTGTTCGCGTGGCCCATTCCATTCCAGCGCTGTAACCGCGCCTTCGTTTAGCGGGCGGTCGGGGTCGGGGATGAGCAAGTTGGGGTCAATTTCCAGCTTGCTGCCCAGGCCCTGACAATCGGGGCAGGCACCGTGTGGGGTGTTGAAGGAGAAGGTGCGCGGCTCAATTTCCGGCAGGCTGATGCCGTGTTCCGGGCAGGCCAGATGTTCGGAGAAGAACAGGTCAACCGGCGGTTCGGCGGATAGGTTCTGGGCGGTCATGTAGCCTTCGCCGACTTTCAGCGCCGTTTCAACCGAGTCGGTCAGGCGCGAGCGCAGGGCTTGCAGTTCGCTCTCTTCGGCAGGCTGTTGAATCACCAGGCGGTCTACGACGGCCTCAATCGTGTGAATTTTGTAGCGGTCGAGGGTGATTTCTTCATCCAGTGAGTACACTTTGCCATCGGCACGCACGCGGGCAAAACCACCCTTGCGGATTTCATCGAAGACAGCTTGATAGGTGCCTTTGCGGGCGCGCACGACTGGGCCAAGGATGAGCAGGCGCGTGCCTTCGGGCAGGGCGAGCAGGCTATCTACAATTTCCTGTGCCGATTGTTTGACGACTTGCCGACCGCAGGTTGGGCAGTGGGGAATGCCAATCCGGGCAAATAGCAGGCGCAGGTAGTCATAAATTTCGGTCACTGTGCCAACGGTTGAGCGTGGGTTGTGCGAGGTGGCTTTCTGGTCAATTGAGACGGCCGGTGAGAGGCCTTCAATCGAATCAACATCGGGCTTTTCCATTTGTCCGAGGAATTGCCGGGCGTAGGCTGAGAGCGACTCGACATAGCGGCGCTGCCCTTCGGCAAAGATGGTGTCGAAAGCCAGCGAGCTTTTGCCAGAGCCGGAAAGGCCGGTGATGACAATCAGCCGGTCACGCGGGATTTCGACGGTGATGTTCTTCAGGTTATGGGAGCGGGCGCCAACGACGCGCAGGACGTTTTTTGACATGGCAATACCTCATCGAAAGCATAAGGCGCGATTATACCACTGCCAGGAGCAAGTGGATGGGTTTTGTAGAAAGACAAGAGCGGGTGATGCGCTGGTATTATACTGAACTTGTGTTCTATTTGCAAGAGGGGAAAAAAGAACAGGCAGCGACTGGTTGAAGAGGCTGCCTGTTCGGACGGGACGAGGGGGCGGGTTATGGCACCAGGCGGAATTGATAGCGGGCCAGCTGCCGGGTGGCGCGGGTGGTGCCGCTAATGATCAGTGTGGCGGTTCCCTGGTTGCCAGAAACCGGGATGGAAAGGGTTTCGCCAGCCGCAACGGTGTAGGTTTGGACGGTGGTGGGGTTGCTCTTTTGCACCAGTGAGACGCGGTAGGTCTGTGGCAGCAGGTTTTGAATGCGCACAAAGCCTTCTGCCTGCCAACCGCCATCATCGCTTTCAAAGTCGCTGAAGTAGTTGATGGCCGGGATGGAGATGTCATCCAGCATCAGGCCTTCGCCATTGACTGCCGCATCGGTGACGTATTCAAAGCGCAGCAACACGTGCTTGCCAGCAAACTGCGAAAGGTCTACCTTTTCCTCAATCCATTTGCGTGTGTCGCCATTGTAGCCGCAGCCAAAGCTGTTGCCGGAGGGGTCTTCGGTGGTGCAGGTTGGCGTTTCTAAAATTTGCCAGGTTTTGCCGTCATCGAGCGAGACTTCCAGATAGGCGTAGTCGTAATCCACTTCCAGGTCATGCCACAAGAAATAACGCATTTCAATCGGGCCGCTGACCTGGCTGAAATCGAAACTGCGGGTGAGGCGCATATCCGATTCGTCGCCCTTGTTGCTCCAGAAGGCATAGTTGCCAGAGTGGGCATCAATGGCAAGGACGCCAACGGTGGGCGGGCCGGAGAATTCGATTGTGTAATCGCTGCTGCAGGTGAGCGGAATGTAATCGGTGCCGTATTGGTGGACGGTGCTGCTGTTCCATTCGGTCTGGCAGCTGGAGATGGTTTGATCCATTGCAACGCTGGATGGGTCATAGCTTTTGTAGCTGTAACGGCCATCGGCGATTTTGGCATCTTGCAGCAGGTTGGCAAGTGCCCAGTCGGCAAATACATCATCAGCGGTGAGTTGCTGGCTGGTTTGTGGGTCGCGAATGTTGAGCCGTTCCAGCACCAGGTCAATGCTATCCAGGCCATTGGCCGGGTCGGCAACAACGGCTTTGGTGGCCTCTTCGCCGAAGCGGTCGAGGAAGTAGGTGGTGAAGAGGAAGCCGGCGCCGTAGTGCGGGGTGGTTTCATTTGGGTCGTTCGGCCAGTCATTGAGCTGCAAATCGGGGTCGCTGACAAAGGAATAATCAAAGCCGCCGGGATCGTATTTGTTGAGCAGGGTGGCAAGTTCTGAGAACCCTTCATTGAGCCAGGATTCTTCATTGGCGTCGCCGTACCAGTGAATCATGTGCTGGAATTCATGTGCCAGGACGCCATAGGTGAATTCTTCATTCAGGCCCACGTTGTCGGCGTTCATCATGAAGGTTTCGTGGCCGTTGGAATATTCATGCGCCAGGGGGTGGAGCGAATCGGCGGAGGAGAAATAGCCAGCCAGGCTAAAGCCCAGGCCTTTGGCGTAGACGATGTAGAGGTGCGGGTCGCCATCCACGCCGGGCGTCCATTCGCTGCCAAAAAACTCGCGGTTGATGGGGTAGATTTTGTTCTCGAAGGCTTCGGTCAGGTCGCTCAGGTGATTGGCGTTGAATTTGACGCCGTCTTCAATCCAGAAGTAGACATGATCGGTTTCATATTGCAAGATGGCATCAATTTGGAAGTTTTCGTTGCTATCCACGTTGCTGACCCAGAATGTTTTCTTGTCGCCGACGTTGTAGGCGGGGGCCGGGTCTACATAGAGCGGAACGTCGGGGATGCCTTGCAGGCGTTGCGCCAGGTCGCGCGGGTCGTTGTTTGGCACCAGGGCCTCGTTGAGGGTTTTGACGGTTTCATAGGCTGCCGGGTTGACGGGTTGGGGGGTGGCTTGGGCATCGGGCAGCGGGGTGGGGAGGGGCGGGAGCGGGGTGACGTAGCTGTTATCGTCCGGCCAACTCCATTCCTCGGTTGGGAGGGGCAAAATATCGCCGCCTTCCTCGGAGACGAGGTAGCCGAGGCCGAGAAAGCCTGCAACTGCCAGGCAGCAGCAGCACAGCAAAAGTGCGCCGATGATGAGGATGACGATCCATGCGGTTTTTGACATGAGAAACTCCTCTCAGTTAAAAAGGTTTCAGGATTTGCATTATACCTGAATGGAAAGGTTTTTGCCGCTGCCCAGGCGTTGCAGGCCAATCAGGCCGCAGAGTGTGATGGCACAGATGGAAATGCCTTGCAAGATGATGACAAAGGTTAGCGCCTGACTTTCATTCATGCCAAAGACGGGCAGCAGGGTGGTGGCAACAAATTGATAGATGCCGAGGTAGCCAGGGGTTGAGGGGGCAGCACTTGCCAGGCCGAGCGCGGCCAGGAAGAGCATGGCCTGTGGGTAGGTGAGCTGCAATTGCAGGGCCTGCGCAGTTTGGATGGTGTTGAAGGCATCTACGCCCCAGATGAAGAGTGTGCTGATCAGGAATCCAATCGCTCGTCCCGGGTGAACAAAGGCGGCCGCGCCCGCCAGGAAGTTATCCAGCAGGCTGGCCAGGGTGGGACGGAAGCGTTGCGGGACGGGCAGCCAGGCCAGCAGGCGGTGGAAGAGCGGCGCCAGGCGTGGTGCAAAGAGCAGCACCAGAAAGGCGAGCAGCCCCAGCATGGCCATGATTCGCACCGCGGAGGGCAGCCAGTCGGGCAGGCCCTGCATGGTGGAAAGGCTGATGGCACTGATGATGACCAGCAGGATTGAATCCATGATGCGCTCGGTCAGGGCGGTGGCAAAGATGTAGCTGACGCTGATGCCTGTCTTGCGCCCCAACAGAACAGAGCGCAGCACTTCGCCGGCGCGCGCTGGCAGGTAGATGTTGCCCAGGTAGCCGACGGCGGTGGCCCAGAACATGGTTGGGATAGGGATGCGTTTTTGAGCGCTGAGCAAAATGCCCCAACGGATGGCGCGGGTGAGGATGGCGAGCGAGCCAAGAAAGAAGAGCAGCAAAAAGTTTTGCCAGCGCAGGTTTTTTAGCGTGCGCAGACTCTCTTCAAAGTTCACATTGCGCACGGCCAGGAAGAGCAACACGGCAGCCAGGGCAAAGGCCAACAACAGGTACCAGCGTGAAGGTTTTTTACGCTGGGTGGGGGGGAGAGCATCGCCATGGGTAGACATGGGATGGATTATACCCCATCTGCTGGCGGGGGCGGAAAGTTGATGCGTTCTTTTTCCACGACCAATGGGCGGTTGAGCACCTGGGTGTAGATGGCGCCAATGTATTCGCCAACAATCCCGAGGAAGATGAGCTGCACCGAGCCAAAGAAGAACAGGCCAACAATGACCGGGGCCAGGCCCAGGCTGAAGTTTTGCCAGGCAATCAGTTTATAGATCAGGTACACCAGACCAACCAGGAAGCTGATCAGTGCGCTGCCAAAGCCAAACATGGTTGCCAGGCGCAGCGGCACTTTGGAATAGTTGGTCAGCCCCAGCATTGCCATATCGTAGAGGGTGTAGAAGTTGTTTTTGGTCAGGCCGCGCACTCGGCGGGGCTGCTCAAATTCGATGATGGCTTTTTGGTAGCCAAGCTCGGCAATCAGGCCGCGAAAGTAGGGGTAGGGGTCGCGTATTTGGCGCAGGGTTTGGATGACGGAGCGATCATATAGCCCAAAGCCGGTGAAGTGTTCAATCAAATCCACGTCAGATAGGCTGTGCAGGATGCGGTAATAGGCGGTGCGCAGGAAGTAGAAGAGTGGCGTTTCCTGACTGCTGCTTTTGACGCCCAGCACCACTTTATATCCTTCCTCCCAGCGTTGAATGAACTGTGGGATGAGGGCAGGGGGGTCTTGCAGGTCCGATGCCATGCAGATGACGGCATCGCCCTCGCCTTGCAGCAGGCCATGATAGGGCGAGCGAATGTGCCCAAAATTGCGCGTGTTGAGGATGACGCGTATCGTTGCATCTTGGGCAGCCAAACGGCGCAGAATCTCTACTGTGCCATCGGTTGAGCTGTTATCAATGTAGATGTGATCGTAGGTGTAGGCCGGGCATCTTGTCATGGCCTGCTGGATTTGAGTGTGCAGCTCTTCGACGTTTTCGGCCTCGTTGTAACAGGGGGTGAGAATGGTGATATGCTTCATGCACTTATTCGTATTTTCCTCCTGCCTCTTCAATCAGGCGTTTGTAGCGGCTTTCCAGCATGGCAATCCGTTGCTCATCCTCGCTCGAGATGAGGTGGTAGTAGTCACGCTTGTTTTTGAGCCATAGCAGTTCAAACCCCACTGCCTTGAGGATGCCTTTATCGGCATTGGGGCTCAGAGCGCCAGGGCATTGGAAGATGACTTTGCGGGTTTCGTAACGGTCGAGGGAGCCAGATGGAAGCTCGCGGAAGAAGGGCAGTGAGTGAGCAGAGACACCGCCGCCGATGGCGTTTTCCAGCCCCAGGGTTTTGGCCTTGAGGAACAGGTCGCGGGTAATTTCCCACACTTCACGGCGGTTAATGTCTTCGCGCGTCAGGCCCATCGAACCGGTCAGGTCTACCCGCCCCATGATGATGCCATCCAGGTCGCCAATTTCGGGCAGACGCAACATGTCGTCAAAATTTTGGCAGGCAAGCAGGGTTTCAATGTTGACGGCGAATTTAATGTCCTGGCGTTCATCTTCGGGAAAGGCCAGTTGGGTCGCTTGCAGGAACTTTTTCAGGGCGTAGGCCGATTCGACCATGGGGGCAACAATTCGTTCAACGCCAATGGTGCGGCATTCATACATGTCGCGCAGCGCCTCGCAGCCACCAATTTTGATCGTCAGGCCCAGCCGGGCGTGCATTAGCACTTCCTTCAGGCGCAGAGCTTCTTCCAGGCGCGTGCCTTCGGCTTCAAATTCTGCTTTGACGCCAGTGACGAAGTGATTTTCGCGCAAATCGCTGAGGACATCTACCATCTTGTGTTCGAGGGCGTTCATCAGAAACTCCTTTCTTGAGAGAGAAAACAGGGGTCAATCGGGTTGCCAGGGCGGGATGAGCAGGTTTGAGAGCAGTTCATCCCGTTCGAGGAATGGGAACATATCTTCCAGAGGGCTGGAGGCCATTTGGCCGTTGGGCAAACGCCGCGAGGTGATGCGCGGGGTGAAGGTTTGCTCGGCATCCATATGGACGTTGCACAGAACCGGGCCTGGGGTGACAAGCACTTGCCGGATGAGGGTGCGCATTTCGACCGGTTCGCGCAGGTCAAAGGCTGGAATGCCATAGGCCTGGGCGATTTTGCTGAGATTGGGCAGGAAGACGCCGCTTTGCGGACCTTCGCCCACGCGGTGACCGGCAAAGAAATTGTTCTGTGTTGAGCGGATGGAGAGGTAGCCGCCATTTTCAAAGAGGAAAATTTTGACTGGTAATTGATGGTAGGCCAGGGTGGCAAATTCTTGCAGGTTGAGCTGAATGCTGCCATCGCCTTCCAGGCAGAGGACGCGCCGCCGTTGATTGGCAAAACAGGCCCCAATGGCAGCTGGCAAGCCATAGCCCATGGCCGCGCAGCCCGAATTGACGAGGTGCCGATTGGCAGCCCGCATGGGCAGGGTTTGGATGGGGATGACGCAGGCCGCGCCATTGGAACTGACCAGAATATCATCTTCCTCCAGCGCCTGCCCCAGGGCTTCGCAGAAGGCATAGGGGTTGATGGGGGCCGAGGTGCTGCGCTGCTGCGGTAGGATGGACGGGTAGCGGTTTTGGCGCTGTCGGCACCAGTTCTGCCAGGCCGTTCGTTTGGTGCCTGGCTGCGCTGGCAACTGTTGCAACATTTCTTGGAGAAAGGCAGCCGCATCGGCTTGGATGGGCAGGTCGGGGCGGAAGGTGGGCTTTTGCAACTCGGACGGGTCAATATCAACCGAGATTTTGAGGGCGGCGCGAGCAACGGCGGCGAAGGCGTAGCCAATTTGGCGCAGATTCATGCGGCAGCCAATGTTGAGCAGCAAATCGCAGTTTTGAAAGATGAGGTTGGCGGCGCGCTGTCCAACGGTGCTGGGACGCCCGGCATAGAGTGGATGATCGGAGGGGAAGAGGTCAATTGCATCCCAGGCAACCTGAACGGGGATATCCAGGCGTTCTGCCAGCGTTCGGAAGGCGGCGACCGCTCCGGCCAGGCGCACCCCGGCGCCACCCAGCAGCAAGGGTCGCTCGGCACGCTGCAATGCAGCCAGCACTTGCTGAACTTGCCCGGGCAGGGCCTCGGCATTGAGGCGTGGTGTTTCTTGTGGGGTGTAGCCGTTTAGCTGCTCTGGATCAATGATTGCCCCTTGCACGTCGAGCGGCAGGTCGAGCCAGACCGGGCCAGGGCGTCCGTGTGTGGCAGCGTGCCAGGCTTTTTCCAGGTGGTAGCGGATGGTGAGCGGGTCTTGCACCAGGGCGGCATATTTGGTGATTGGACGCACCATGGAGAGAATATCAGCTTCCTGGTCGCCAAGCTGACGGAGTGGCAAGCCGGTGCTGTGCAATGTGTTGGCATAGCGCACCTGCCCGGAGAGGTAGAGGGCCGGGATGGAGTCGAGCCATTGGCCCAGGACGCCGGTCAGGGCATTGGTGCCGCCCGGCCCGGTTGTAACGCACACGACCCCCGGCTGGCCCAGGATGCGGGCGTAGCCTTCGGCTGCAATCGCGGCTGCCTGCTCGTGATGGGTGCAGATGTATTCCAGGCCCGGTTGTTTGCCAAGCGAATCGTTGAGGTGCATGGCCCCGCCGCCCGTTAGCATGAAGACGTGCTGCACGCCCTGGGCGGTGAGCCATTCGGCGAGATAGTCGGAGAGTTTGATGAGGGTCATGAGGGGGATATTGGCGTTTCCTTTCGAGTGCGGATTCCGGTCAGGATGATGTGAGCCGTCAGGATTAGCAAGATGAGTATATTCAACGGGACACCTATGCTAATATCTGTTGTGCCAGAATCGGATTGAATGTCAGGTAGCAAGAAATAGGCTTTGGGAATAAGCAGCAGGCCAAAAGCTATCCAATAGACTCGGTCATGCCGGGTGGGAGGGTCGGTGAGGAAAAGCAGGAGAGGCAGAAAAAGGTGAATGAGCTTGTAATCGGCAGAAATGTGCGGAAAGAGCAACATACCAAACGTGAGTAAGGCAACCTGTTTCCAGAAGGTTTTCTCAATAAAGAATGTATACCACAGGTAGGGAATTGCAAGCAGGGCGATGAAGATGAAATATCCCTTAAGAAACATCTCCATATTCAGCCAGTTAATCCAACCCAGCTCGATGAGCAGAATTTTGAAAAGTGTGAACAGGCTGACACCGCGTTGTATAAATGCTTCGGAGCCAAGGAATAGATCATAGATAGGGTTGACAAAATTGCTGCCGAGCAGAATAAATTGCAGGTTGGCAAAGAAGCCGCCTTTGAAGAGGAAAAGTGGCAGTAGATTGGCGAGTAGGAATGTCAGAATCAGGATGCCGGTCTCTTTGTATCGCTTTTGCAGCAGAAATAATGGTGCAAAGATGAGGGGATATATCTTCATTGCACCCGCCAATCCGAGCAAAATGGCGCTGAGTGTAAAACGGTTTTTACGAAAACTGAGCAGGAAGAGCGCAAGTACAACATAAAGCAACCCTTCAACGTTTCCGCGGTCAATTGTGAACAGGAATGGATAGGAAAGAAAGGCGAGAATGATTTTGTTCGGGGTCGGCTGGTTTTTCAGGTATATAAAAACCAGGTAGGAAAAACTCACAATGCTGAGTAAGATGTAGATGCCAAATGCGGGGCCCTCGGGCAAACGGCTGAAGCCCACAAACAACAAATTTGTGAAAGGGTATTGAGCGCAAGCATGTTCCAGATAGGGGTTCAGGTCAAGATTGACTCGATAGAGAACAAAAAAATCGGCAAAGCGATCCAGTGGAGTGAATAAGAAGGTGCTGTAGGGATAGGGTTGTCCGAGATATGAATTTTGAAAATAATGGAACACAACTGCCAGGATAAAACCGAGCAATACCAGTGTTGCCAATGGTTCAACTTTTTTCATTCGTCTGACTCCCTGTGCTGGAAAAATCGTAGATGCGCTGAACAATGTACAGGTCACGATGGCGGGTTTGTGAAAGGGTGCGCCAAAGATATTCGCCAATGACGCCAAGCATTAGCATTTGCAGGCCGCCCATGACCAGGATCATAATCATCAAGGGCGCCCAACCCTGGACGGGATTGCCCCAGATAAACCATGCGACGAAGATCCATGCAGCGTATAAGAAACCCAAAATGGCAACAATGAAGCCAATGGTGGAAATCATGCGAATGGGAAAGAAAGAGTAGGCGAGAATGCCATCAATCAGCATGGTTAGTTTTTTTGCAAACGTCCAGCGAGATTTTCCGGCAATGCGGCGTTGGCGATGATATTCGATAAACTTAATTGGGTATCCCATCCATAGCAGCTGACCTTGTAAGAAGATGTTTTGATCCCAGTTTCGCAGGGATGTTTCGAGCGCTCGCCGGCTCATCAGCAGAAAATCAAAACCACCTTTTGGCATGTTGGGAAAGGTTAGTTTTTGCATCAGCAGGTAAAAAAACTGCGAGGTGATTTTTCGGTAAAAGGATTCATCGCGCCCGGCGCGGCTACAAGCAACAATATCAAATTTTTCCTCATAGTGTGCCTGGAGCATTTGATTAACCAGGGAAATAGGGTCCTGTCCATCCGCCGACATGGTGATGACACAATCCCCGCGTGCTTGATGAAAGCCTGCCAGGACTGCACTGCCTTGTCCAAAGTTGCGGGTTAATTGGATGACCTTGATCAGGTCAGGGTATTCTGTTTGAAGCTGCAACAGTTCTTGTAAAGAATGGTCTCCAGAGCCATCATCAACAAAGATGATTTCGCAGCTTCGTTGCCGGTTTTTGAGGATAATTTCTTCGTGGAGGTTGTGCATTAATGATTGGAGGCACCCCTCGTTGAAATAGACTGGAATGACAATGGTGAAGTCGGGGTGGGGGCGGGTGTCAATCATGCGATTCTCGGTTTTGCAAGAGGGTTGAAATTTCAGCGGCGTTCTCAAAAATAAAGCGAATGAGTTGACAGATCACCTGAATATCGGTTGGGGAGATGGTTGTGCCGTTGGGCAGGAGCAGGGTTTGTTGAACCAGGGCTTCGGTTTCTGGCAGGAGGAGGTGTGCGTGGGGAAAATAGGAACGGTAAGGTTCCATCCGGTGACAGCCTGGATAGAAGTAACGCCGGGCAATGATTTGTTCGGCCCAGAGCAGGCGCGCCAATTCGTCCCGATGCAGACCAGTTTCCTGTGCGTTGATTTGTAAGACAACATATTGGTAGTTTTGGCGGTGTTCGGGTGGGTAATGAAACAATCGAACACCGGGCAAATCAGCCAGATATTGCTGATAGGTCAAATAGTTTTGGCGGTTTGCGGCAATGATTTCATCCATTGCTTCAAGCGAGGTGAGACCCATGGCTGCGGAAGCTTCTGACATTTTGCCATTGGTGCCAATATAGATGACTTCATCGTATCCTGAAAAGCCGAAGTTGGTCATCAGACGAATTTTTTTGGCCAGTTCGTCGTTGTTGGTGACGATGGCGCCGCCTTCAAAGCAATTGATAAATTTGGTGGCATGAAAGCTAAATACTTCGGCGTCGCCAAAATTGCCGATCATTGTTTCGGCATAGGAACAGCCGAAGGCATGGGCGGCATCAAATAATAGGCGCAAGTTTCTCTTTTGACAAATGTTGGTTAGTTCCTCAATGGCGCAGGGTGTGCCCCAGATATGAACTCCGATCACACCGCTGGTTTTGGGTGTGATCAGGCTTTCTAGTTTGTGCGGGTCGAGGCAGTGTGTGTTTGGATCAACATCGCAAAATACGGGGGTAATTTGCTGCCATTGCAGGGAGTGTGGCGTGGCAACGAAGGTGAAAGAAGGAACAATGACTTCTCCCGTCATGCCCAGGGCTCGGATTGCAATTTCCAGTGCGACGGTGGCATTACAGATGGCAATGCAGTGTTTGACGCCCAGGTAGTTTGCAATGGCTTGCTCAAATTGCTGGACGTAGGGGCCATTGTTTGAGAACCAGCGCCTATCCAACATGTCGTTGATTCGCTCAAGCAGCTTTTGCCGGTCTCCGGTGTTCGGGCGGCCAACATATAGCGGGTGATCAAAAGCTGGGCTGCCGCCCAACATGGCAAGATCAGACGGGGTTTGTTTCATGGTTCCTCCTGCTCAATGGATAGATGCTCCGCCATCAATCACAAAGTTTGCGCCAGTAATCCAATTGGCTGCATCGCTAAGCAGAAACAGGGTCAGGGCGCTGACATCCTTTGGGCTGCCATAGCCCAAAGGTGGCATGTTTGCAGAAAAATCTTCTTGCTTGCCAAGGATGGCCGATACCTGGTCTGACATGCCTGTTCCCTGCACCCAGCCAGGGCTGATGGTGTTGATGCGAATATGATGCGTAGCCAGTTCCAGCGCCGCACAGCGTGCACCTGCAATCATTGCATTCTTGATTGCACTATAGGCGGTAAAGCCGATTTGTCCTTTCAATGCGGCGATGGAAGCAATCCAAACGTGGGCGCTATTCTGCGCTTTTTTCTTATTGGCAGTTGCCAGGCGGAGCAATTCCATGCCCGCCAGCCAGTGAGTTTGAATCATTTCCTGAATCCGGATTGTATTTTGAGCGCGTAAGGGCATCAGGTGCAGGGTGCCGGCGGCATGAACAGTGCCGTGGAGGGGGTGTTGTTCGGCGAAATGCTCGACACTGTTGCTTAAAGCCTGTGCGTCACTTACATCTACAGCTTCAATAGCAATATTTTCGGGGAACTCTTCTTGCAGGGTTTGCAGGAGTGGCTGACGCCGGGCGAGCGCCAGCACGCAGGCATTTGCCCGTGCCAGGTCCACACAAATTTGGCGACCAATCCCAGAAGATGCGCCGGAGACGATATAGTTCCTGTTTGAAAAGTCAAAGGAAACAGTCATTCTTTATCAGGCTCAACCAGGGCTTGCAGGTCTTTAACCGTTTTTGCCGAGCGAACAGCTTCTCCGGGCAATTGAATACCATATTGTTCATCTACAGCGCAGATGAAGGCAAGGCGACCGAGTGAATCCCAGGCATCCAGGGTTTGTAGCGGGGTATCCGGGGTAATTTGATCGGGCGATTGTTCAACAACGGTTGAGAATAAGCTGATAAACTTGGACATAGAATCCTCCGGATGATAAAATTTAGATCCGTTTGGCAGGAACGCCAACAACGGTTTGATGAGCCGGAACATTGCGGATGGCAACGCTGCCGGCGCCGATGACGGCATAGGCCTGAGCAACGATATGGGGTAGGATGGAGGCGTGGCTGCCCATGAATACACCCTCTTCCAATTTCGCCCAGCCAGTCACATCACAATGGCTGTTGATTGTGCAGCCATCACCCAGGCTGGCATCATGTCCGATGGTTGAGTAGGTGTTGAGAACGACGAAATTTCCAATTGTGGCATTCGCACCAATCACAACTCCGGGACACAGAATGCACCCAATGCCCAGATGGGCAGAAGGACTGATGATGGCAGTGGGGTGAAGGATGTTGATGAAAGTTGCGCCGCGCTTGCTGAGCATCGTGGCGTACTGAAGCCGGGCTTGGGGGTCTCCAACTGCGCAGATGAAGCAATCCTCGGGTTGGATGGCATATGTTTCGGGCGCGTCCAGAATCGGGTAAGGCGTTGAAAAGGGGGCAAGAATATCGGGCCGGTTATCCAGAAAGCCGACTACCTCCCAGTTGCGTTGTGTAGCCGGAATGGATAAAGCCCAGTCCAGAACTTCCCGTCCAAAATTGCTGGCACCGACAATCAACAGGCGTTTCAATGGTTGCCTCCATCGAGCCATTGTTGGACAGCGTCCAGATCTTCGGGGTGGGAAAAGTGGATGCACTCAGCACTGGGTAGGATGCGCTTCACCAGCCCTGTGAGTACTTCGCCCGGGCCAATTTCGAGAAATTGCTCAATGCCCAGGGCAGATAGGGCAAGAATGCTTTCCTGCCAACGAACGGGGCCACAAAGCTGTTCTTTTAACTCGGAGCGGATTGGGTCGGGAGCCTGTATGAGGGTTGCGCTGGTGTTTGCCATTAACGGCGCAGCCGCAGGCTCGAAGGGGGTGGCGTTGATGCTGTGGTCGAAATCGGGTTGCACGATGCTCATGCGAGCCGAATGACAGGCTACGCTGATGGGCAGCTGTCGAAAAAGTTTATAGCCGAGTTGTGATTTAAGATCTTTAATCGCTTGTAGCGCTGCTAAATCTCCAGATAAGACAACTTGTCCGGGTGCGTTGTCGTTCGCAATGACCAGCACATAGCCGTGCTGTTGTTGCAGGGTGGCACAGGTTTGCTGCAAAGATAAGAGGTCGCCGCCGATTACTACGGCCATCCCCCCTGGAGCCTGTTTACCAGCTTCTGCCATGAGGCTGGCACGTTTGTGAACCAGGCGCAAACCATCATCAAATGAATAACTATTGGCGGCGCCCAGCGCTGTAAATTGTCCAAGGCTGTGTCCGGCAAAGCAAAACGGGAAAATTCGGGGGCCAAATTGCTCAGATACCGTGTTCCAATAAGCCATGCAAGTGGTGTAAAGCGCGGGCTGGGAATATTCGGTTTGGTTAAGCAAGTTGTTGGGGTCGTGAAAACAAAGCTCGGTGACGGAATACCCAAGCACATCACTGGCATGCTCAAAACATTGGGCAGCAGATGAGAAAGATGCAGCCATGCGAGCGCCCATACCCACTTCTTGAGATCCTTGACCTGGAAAGAGAATAGCAGTTTTTTTCATGGCACACCCTCAGGCCGTTTGCTGACATGGAAAGTCAATTTGTTGGCAGAACTGAACTGGGCCTATGGAAAGTAGCATTGAGCTCCATGTAAGGCCAACGCCAAAACCAGCCAGGCAGAGTCGCAGGCTTCTCTCTTGAAGGGCTGTCGAAAAATTGTGTGTCAAGGCGGTTGGGATGGTTGCACAGCTGCTGTTGCCGTAATTTTCAACGACATTGCTGGGCATTTTGTCTTTGGGCACTTGCATGGCCTCGGCCAGTTTATGAAGCATAAAGCGGTTGGGTTGATGGAAGACAAAAGCTTCAATTTCTTCCGGTTTGCGTCCGGCGGTTTCAAGCAAGGCAGCAATCATGGGCGGAACTTCAAGCTGGACGAAATTAAAGACAGCGGCCCCATCCATGCGCAAATGGTCTTTGGCGCGCAGGTTATTGTCGCCGACATCCTCAAGAAGGGCGGTTTCCGGGCTGCTGGGCAAACGGAAGCCACCAGCCGGAATCATCAGAACTTCTGCTTGCGAGCCATCCATTTGCAGGTTGGCATAGATTTCATCTGGGGTCAATGAGCGCTCGACAATGGTAATGGATACAGCATCACCGATGAGAGGGTAGCTGTTCCGGTCTTTGGGTGAAACTTTGTGGCTGAGCACATCTCCTGCAATTAAAACAACTTTGCGAATGGCAGGTTGTTCCAAGAGCAGAAAGCTCTGGAAGAGGCCAATGAGGTAACCAGCACAGCCCTGGTTGATATCCATGCAAAACAGATCGCGCTTCAGTTTGAGCTTGCCCTGAATCAGGTTGCTGGTGGGGGGGATGAAATGGTCGGGCGATTGGGTAACGACAATCAGCGCGTCAAAATCTTCAGTGCTTAACAGCCCTTGTTGAAAGAGATGTTGCAGGCCATAAACTGCCATATCCGATACGGTGACATCTGCGGGCGCCAATCGGTGTCGGTCATAACCCATGACGAGTTTTAATTTCAGAGAGCGGGAAGGGGGAGCATCGAAATTTTTCATGTCTTCGTCAAAGGTTTGCTCGTTTGAGGGTAATACCGTCAGAATGCCGGAAATTTTTTTGTGAGTAAAAAATAAATTCATTGCTGGATCCCGTATTTTTCGAGCAATTGTTGAATACTTTTAAGGCTTTCAAAGTTTTCAGGGATGATATCAAGGCCGCTGATGGAAATATTATACACTTTTTCAAGCTCGCTCACGAGCAGCACCATATCAAATGAATCCAACAATCCATCTCCAAAATAATTTTGAGATGCACTGAAGTCAAATTCAGGTCGAATGGTTTGCAAAATTTGCAGGATGGGGTTCATTTTTCCTCCAGATGGATGTAAATTAAATCCGACAGGGTATCGAATGTATAGCCAAAATGCAAATATCGTTGAATGGCATTCTGGTTGGCTGTGTTAACCCACAGATAGTGGTTTTGCGCATGGGCGGAGCGTTGCCAATAGGTATGAAGCAAGGCGGAGCCAATGTTGCGGTCTCGCCAGGCCTCTTTTACCAGCCAGTAACGCAATTCACTGCTAAGCCGGGTTTGTTGATAGAACAACAAGCCGGTGATTTGTTCATCTTCTTCCGTGATGAGAATGGTTTGCTTCTCACAGGCATCCACAATTTCTTTCAGGGTGGGAAGATGCTCAATAAGTGGATCAAAGGATTGTTCAAGTAAAGCAAGGATGGAGTCAGCTTGTTGCGGTGTTGCACAGCGAATGGGGGAATGGACTGGTTGACCTGGTACATTTTGCTGTGCGATGTGCATTCGCCGAAAACTGGCATAGCGCCGATACCCGCTATTTTCAAGAGCGGTTAATAGGCTGGTATCTTCGAGCGAAGATACCAGCACATCAATTACCAGGCAACCGGAAATTTGGCTGTGCAGTGCTTGCAATCCAGCCTGGAGGTGATCCGGCGCTGCGGTGCAGTAAAACACGCTCTGGAAGGAAGGTCTCTGCTGGAGGAAGAAAGAGGTTGTCCCCACTCTGATGTACTGCAACGAGCTTTGTTCAACCAATTGGGCAATTCGGGCGGGTGTGGGGTAAAAATTGGTCGTCCAGCCAGGTATTTCGCGTTTGATTTGATCGTAGAGCTGGTAAAACGCTTCGACTGTTGGAATGATTTGCATCATGTGCCCTCAAAAAATTGTTTGCGCAATTGCAGGCGATCAATTTTCCCATTGGGATTGCGCGGGAGCTGTGCCAGCTGATGGTATTGGACAGGAACCATGTATTTGGGGAGCAAGGCGAGTAATTTTTGACGCAACTCTCGGGCTGAAAGTGATGTGGCGGATTCGAAAAAGGCAGTAATTTCTTTGCGTTCGACATGGTAGAGGACGCAGCCATGTTGAATTTCTGGTAGACTGAGCAGGGCAGTCTCAATTTCGCCCAGTTCAATCCGGTAACCCAGGTGCTTGATTTGCGAATCGGCGCGTCCGACAAAGATGATCTCGCCATGCTGATTGGAATAGACCAGGTCGCCAGTGCGGTAGATTCGTTCCGGGTAATGGGGGTTTAGTGGGTTTTGCACAAAAGCAGCTGCTGTTTTTTCGGGGGAGTTCCAGTAACCAAGTGCCAATGAACTGCCGCGTACGCACAGCTCTCCCACCTCTTGACCTGAAACGGGCAAGTTCTCTTCATTCAAAACCAAAATATCCGTATTCCGGCAAGGAAATCCAATTGGCAATGACATAGAGTCTTCCAGGATCTGGTTGGCGATGTAGAAAGTGCAATCTACTGTAATTTCAGTGGGGCCATATAGATTGGCAAACAGGACATTGGGCAAAGTTTGCTGCCATAGACGGAGCGTGCGGGTTGGCATGACCTCACCGGCAAACAAAACTTGTTCCAGCGATTGGGGCAGAGAGTGTTCCAGCGCGCCACTGTTTGCAATTTGTGTCAGGATGAATGGAACCCAAAAGAGGAAGGTGATTTGATGTTTTTGGAGGTACTCAAGGATTCGGATGGGAAATGCAAACAATTCAGCGGGTGGGATATACAATGTGGATGCGGTAGATAGGCAAAGATAGATGTCAAGAACGGAGTTGTCAAAGTAGAACGGTGCCTGGGATGCAATTCGTTGGGGTTTTTGCAGTGGGAAAGTTGCTCTTGCCCATTCAATGTAATCAATGATTGAACGATGGCTGATTACAACCCCTTTGGGGGTGCCGGTTGAGCCGGATGTGTAGATAATGTAGGCTGGATCTGTATCAATCCTGTTTGCGGGAAGGTCAAATGGCTCAAGCAGGGGTAATGATTGATACCAGTTTTCCTCGATCAGGAGGGTGCGGTTTTCAGGGAAGCCAAGTGAATGTAGTTTGTCGGCCCAGGGCTGTTGGGTGAAGATGGCTGCCGGTTCAAGATTGTCCAAAATTGCTTTGAGGCGCGGGGCAGGTGTCTCGGTATCCAGCGGAACATAGAAGTTGTTGCTATAGGTGCATGCCAACAGGCTGGCAAGGCACAGGCTGCTTTTGGGCAATAGAACGGCAATCGGTTGGCGGGATACCTTAAGCCGCTGGCTGAGTTTTTGAATGGCGCGGGCCAGTTGTTGAAAGCTCAGTTGGATGTGCGGGTCAATAACTGCTATATCATTGGGATGGATGACCAGTGTCTGTTTCAAATATTCCAGGGCGTCAATTTGGGTCATTGGTAACCTTTAGATCAGGAGGGGGTACACAGAAAGCTGGCTGTGCGCTGGATTGCCTGGTTTGTGGAAAACCTGGGTTGCAGGCCAAGTTCATGAATGGCGCGGGTGATGTCGGGGAGGTAGCGTTCGGGTATTTGATGGGGGGGGGCAGTTTTGGCCACTTCAATCACTGGACGTGGCGCGAAGCAGGTTGCGACTTCTTCGGCAATTTGGTAGATGGAGAGGGCTTCGGCGGAGCCAAGGTTGTAGGCGCGCCCGGGTGTGCCGGTGAACAATGCTGTCCACAGGCCAATGGTCAGGTCGGCAGCATAGAGGTAGGAGCGCAACGGTGTGCCGTCGCCCTGAATGCGGATTGGGCCGCCTTGCAATGCGTCGCGTAGAAAATTACCAACCGCGAAATGCTCATCCAGCGGCAGGAAGGGCCCAACAAAGGCGAACGGGCGGACGATGGTGACTGCAAGGCCGGAGAGGGCGCAAAGCTGCTCGGCGGCGCGTTTTCCACCGCCATAGGCGTTGCCTGCTGCAAGCGGGTCGGGGGCGCCGGGGTAGGTTTCGGGTAGGTGCGAAAGCTCAGGCGGCTGACGGCCATAGATGGCGCCGGAACTGATGAAGAGGAAACGGCTCGTTTTGGCCTGAGCGGAAAACTCCAGCACGCGGCGTGTGCCGCTGAGGATGACATCGAACATTTCGTGGGGGGCTTCGCGGTTGAGCCGGGCGCTGGCTTCGGCTGCGGCGTGAAGTACAAAAGGATAATCGCCAATCGGAAAGGCAAAGCTGCGCACATCGCCGGTTTGCCAACAGAGAGCAGAATTGGCGGCCAGGTGCGGGGCGCGCCGGGCAAAACGTTGCGGGGCGCGACTGAGGATGCAGACCTGGGCGTTGAGATGAAGGCGTTGGTTAATCCAGGCAAAACTTTCCAGCAGCCAGCGGCCAAAAAAGCCGGTTCCGCCAGTCAGGAAGAGCCGTTCACCGCGCAGCGCATCCCAGAGCGGGGCGGTGCGCTCCAGAATGTATTCCAGGTCGTCATGCAGCAGGTTGGCGGAGTTGGACATGGTGGCGTTCCCAGAGTTTGAAGACCAGCAACAGGCCCCAAATTAGCAGTGGCAGGCCAACACTAATGATATCCGTTTCGCTTTGTGCGGCAATGTAAACAAAGAGTAGCGCAATCAGGTCGAGGAGCAGGAAGAAGGTTGCGGCAATCAGGTAGCGCACGCGTCGTTCAATTAGCAGCCCCAGGCAGACCAGGACGGGCAGGATGAGGATGACTTGGTCATAGGCCCACAGGTAGGGTGTGACCAGGACGGCGGGCGGAATGGCGAATGCGATGACCTGAACGGGCGTAAGGGGCAAATGTTTCTGATAGACGGAAAAGATGCCAGCCAGGGCAGCCACAATGCACAATGCCCAGCCTGCCCAAACCTGGCAAGGGGCGGTGTGCTGACAAAGCGCTCCGCCCAGACCCCACAGTGTGGGGTTGTAGCCAAAGGTGACATCAATCATGTGCTTGCCCATGCCGAGGAAGACCGGCAGCCAATTGGGTTTAACCACCATGCCGAGCAAGAGCAGGCCAATGCCGCCCGTCATGCCGCCAGCCAGGGCGTGCCAGCGTCGTTCGCGCAGCAACCACAAACCAGTGATGCCGATGATGGGCAGGCCAATGGTTGGTTTAACGAGCAAAAAGGCCAGTGCGACTCCGCTCCAGAACCAGCGTTGTTTGCGCCACAGGTGAGCAGCCAGGGCGGAGAGGAAAAGCAGCAGCACGCCCAATTGGGCGCTCCAGAGCGTCACCATCAGCGGGCGAAAGACGAACAATGCAGCAACAATGGGGAAGATGAAAGATTTTTTGCGTGCCGTTTGCCAGGTGCCCATCACCACCCAGGTGGTGAAAGCGACCATCAGCTGCGAGAGCAGCAGCCAAAGCACGGCTGCGACCTGATAGGGCAGCAGGGCAAGCGGAATGAACAGCACGGCGACATAAAAAGGATAATTGAAGTAGGCATAGATGGGCGTTTTGACGTAGCCAAGCCCCTCCTGGGTGTAGTGAGCAACGGCATTGAACCATTCGGTGGTTACGGTTGGGTCCTGTCCATCCAGAATCATGCGCCCGCCGAGCCAAAAGGTGAAGAAATCGCGCCCATTCATATAGTTGAATGCATCTGCCACAATCCAGGCATGGGCCAGCATTGCCAAAAAGGCAAGCAAAAGCCAAAGGATGGTTTTGGTAGAAGACGATTTCATGCGCTGTCAGTTTCCTTTGCGGGGAGGAGGATAGCGGCAAATAATCCCAGAAGAATCAAAGGGGTGAGCAGGACGCCAGAATTAACTTCTGGTAGGGTGGGCAGGTGAAAAAAGGCTTTGGGAATGAGCAGGAGACCAAAAGCGAGGGTATACCAACGATCGCGCCGATTGGTCGCAGGATCGTTAATAAAGAGATAGAGAGGAATGAGAAAATGAATTAGCTTGTAATCGGCAGATACAGTTGGCAGCAAGCTCATGATGCCGATTAGAATGGTGAGGCGTTGCCAAAACGGCATGGCTCGGCGGCTTATTCTCCACAATAGCAAACCAACAGCCAACAGGGCCAGGAGCTGATAGGGCAGTGTCAATTGGCGTGAAAACGCTTCAATATCAATTGCCGGCATTAACCAAAGGACAATGAATTTGATTGCCCCATACAAACTGTGGCCAAAGTACAGGCCATTGTTGCCAATGGCATACCCGGCGAGGCTTCCGGTCAGGTTTTGGTAATGATTGGATAAGGTGTTCAGTCCGCCGGGATAGGATAAATAAGCAATGAGGGTGATGAGAACGGTGAAGAGGATGGTGAGCAATGCGTGCTTCCAACGCCGATCAATCAACAGCAAAAACAGCAGCACGGCCGGTGTTGCCTTCATGGCGATAGCTACTCCGAGTAGCGCAGCGCTCCAGCCCGGTTTTGATTGGTAAAGAATTGCAAACCCATATAGGCAGAGGAAAATAAGTATCTCAAAATTTCCTCGGTCCAACATGAACAGAATGGGATAAGACATCAGGGTTAGGATGAGGATATTTTGAGCGGTTTGAACTTTGGTGGCAGCCTGGAAGTGCTTTTGCGCTAGAAGCACAAAGGCCAGGATGGAGAGGATAAGAAAAGCCGCCAGGGCGGGGATGGGTGGAAGGAGTGTAAAGAGAGAAATGATGCGGTATGCAACTGGAAAATAGGCTGGGCCGCTTACATTGGCGGCGGTCATTGCTGTGCCGCCGATTTCAATGCCGGGAGTGTAGTGAGGAGATTGCCCCGGTGGCGGATAGGGATCGCGCGCAATAGCGTAGGGAATGAAGAAATCCCAAAATTTGTGAGCAGGGCGGAAGAGATAGGTTGTGTAGGGATAGTCAAGCTCAAGATAGTGCGAGGCAACATAGGTTTGCAGCCCTGCAAGCAAAAATTCTGCAAGGACGATCAAATTCAGTAATTGAAGACGTTGGGTGCGCGACATATCTTGATTATACTAATTTTAGCAGCAAAATCCTTTAGAGATAGGGGTTGGATTGGGCCTCGTGTTCGACGGTTGTTTCGGGGCCGTGACCAGGCAGCAAGCGGGTTTGGTTGGGCAGGGTGAGCACCTGCTGATGAATGCTTTGCA
>CAYVRT010000034.1:0-29881 GCA_964453115.1 uncultured Anaerolinea sp.
AAGAACTTAATAATAACCAGTTAATAATCAGTGGGTTTTAAGTGCCCACTAGTGTTACCATTCCATGCTTCAGGCCCCTTAAAATCCTCCAGCCCTATTTCATTCTCGATTCTTTGGCAATTGACTATTTTATTGCAATAATTCGTTTCTCCATTGTAGGTAGAGCCAATATTCGGGCAGTTCAAAATATCATAAATGACCTTGTCAAGCTCACTCATATTTTCCATATAGCATTAAGAGAAAATTTTACCAATAATTCACTACTCCAAGTGTAATAGCCAACAAAAAGATTCTTTGGTCTTTACATTAAGTTGAAAATATTCAGACCAATCTAATGAAGCATCAGCGCTGGACATTGGAGCCTTCCTGTTTAGTCCTTGATCATGGTCTGAGAATATTCAACATCATAAACCGTGTCCTTGTGCTGATCACCACTGAACCGATTCTGCTGATGTGTCACCAACGCTTGGTGTGAACCCACTGGCTTCCAACCTTCTTTTATCAGCTCATTGACCTTTGCCGACAGCTGCTCGGCTGAAGTTGAAGTTACTATCTTGTAATTCATTGTGGTATGATTTACCTGAGGTATTAAAGATAAGAAAGTTTGACAGTTCGGGGAAGATCAATTCATCATTATTTCTTAAGCTCGACGCTGTTGGTACTCCTCCAATTCAAACAAAGGTCTTCCGCAAAAATATAATTCCTTCCGCCGAAGAAGATCAAAGTCAATAGGGGGTATTGTGTTATAAATCAAACTCAAACTGCACAACTTGATGATTTTGCCCATTACGTTTTTACCGACGAAGTGTCCGATGTCGTTTATCGAGTTGGCTACAACCATCTTTGCTTCCTCCCATTGATACTTAA
The DNA here is from genome assembly GCA_964453115.1 of uncultured Anaerolinea sp. Classification (GTDB taxonomy): domain Bacteria; phylum Chloroflexota; class Anaerolineae; order Anaerolineales; family Anaerolineaceae; genus JAIWNK01. Next base: position 868 of record CAYVRT010000034.1, read on the forward strand.
ACCTGTACTGATCACTCTTCTCTATCTCATTCTCAACAATCTCCCGTGCAGTCATCAGTTCTTTGTTCTTCGCTCCCCAGAATGAAGAGGTTGATCCTTTGTGAAGAGTGGTGTTCTCAACGACATGAGCATCGATTGGTATATTACGAAGAAGATCCCCGAATGACCTATTCTTTGTAGCCTTCGTCCATACCACTAGCATCATATACTGAACATTGTAATCGTAGAAATCCTTTCGGATGAACTTTGTATACTCAGGGAGCAGGCGGTAGAGGCGTTTACATATCTGTCCGTTGTTCTCCTCCGAGATCATCTTTTGAATCCTTATACTATCTGGATCATTACTGGCGTAAGCTCCAGCAATATAGGCACATTCTGAGTTGGCAAAGTTCAGACCACCAAGAGCAAAGGGGAATCCATTACACATGTTGCCATACTTCAAACTGACGCCATCCCGACTATCACCACCTTTGCGGTAGCTCCACACGTTTATTTTTGTACAATCATAATCTTCCTCTTGGAGAAGACTTATGGTACTAATAAGCTTTTCAAACTCAATTCGCCTTTGATTGTCACTCATTATCGGGACATCACTGATTTTAATACCGTTGAACTCTATCTTCATAATTTTTAAATTTTGGGGCGCAAGCATAAGCGCATTTTTTGAAAGGGCCAAATGTTTTTAAGGATTTATTTGGCTGGACCCTAGCATTTTAACATATAAAGACAAAAACATTATATTCTGCAACAGATTATTTTTTTGTGCAGCATTTTGGCATAATATCATTGTATGGTCATCGGTTAAGGTCAATCAACTATATCAGATCCCTGATAAGGTGCGAATAGACCCTTTTTGCAAGACCAGGACGATTATTGTTTCTGATTAGGGATCAATATTACCAATGAGGTTACAGTGTCACCAGTGCAAAATCTGAGTGGTCAGGCTCAGTATTTTCAATCGGTTTACAAAAACGTCCAAATGTGTCTAATTGGCCCATTGAATCTGGCTCTGATTATATTGGGCAATGTTAAAAACTGGCTTTACATTGGCCCCATGAAGAATCTTGTCATACACCCCAAAGACCACACGACAGAATTTCTGTCGCCTATATATGCCAACATCGAAGACAAAACTGTCGTAACAGGAGGTATTACGAAATCAGAATTGAGGGTATTGATCGAAATCCATGATAGGATTCTTATACTTGGCCATGGATTTCAATACGGATTGGTTAATCCAGGGCAATTTCCAGGAGCTGGGTTATTCATAATTGACGATTCCATGGCACCTATTCTGAGGGAAAAATCAAGTGGCATATACATCTGGTGTCATGCCGACCACTATGTCAGAACACATGGTCTGTCAGGTATATGTAGTGGAATGTTCATCTCCGAACCAGGGGAGGCATACCTTTATGGGTATGAAAATATCGATACTGGTCTGATCGATCAATCAAATGAGCGATTCGCTACTATAATGTCTCAATGGATAAATGAGCCACTTAACTTATTGTATGATAGATTGCTTGTGGGATATTGTAAACTGGCCAGGACCAACCCTATCGCTAGGTTCAACTTGGAACAGTTATATCTCTGTGGCTCAGGAGTGTTATTTAGAGCCAATTAGGGTCTCGCTTGGGATAACCAATAAATCATCTACCTTGGAGTATGGTATTGACCTAAAAATCTTTCTCAGCAAAAGAATGAGGATATAATGGATTCAATACCACATACAATAACTCCAAAGCAATTGTTGCCAGGGTGATCATTGACTGTCAAATCAACATCTATGTCTTCAGGACAGTTGCATCATTCATCTTAAAGAATTCATAGACCTTTCTTCCATGCGTTTAAACATCTCAGGGAGTTTCTTTTAAATGTTCCTTTTCAATGGAGTTAGCTAGTTTTCATGGTTTCGTCCGTATAAATTCAGTAAATTTGACATTACACCAAAGTAATCTGACAATGAGATATCTTTTACAATATCACAACTTTGAATATCAAGGTGGTTTCCCTGCATCTGATGCAGGAAATGATGAAAAAATCGGGAATATACTGCACACGATAACATCGAAAAAAAGGAAACTAGTTCTTAATGCAAAAGGTGACACTATCTTTCTTGTTGTTGGTATCAAAATCAAAAAAGGGGAGAACAAAAAGTATTTCTTATGGTCAAAAACAATTGTCAATCATGATGAACCGAAGCCTGATGACGATGGCTATTATGATTTAGTTGGAACCCAGCACTGGCTCTGTCCACCTCAATATCTCAACGAATTAGATGGATTTGATATTTTTCTCCATAAATCAGGACATTTCTCAGTTTGTCTTGTAGATATATCTTCATGGGAATTTACCAAAGAATTAATAAGACTCAGTGCTGAATTTAAATGTAAAAACCCCATGCAGGTTAGTTTCAAGCAATTCAAAGAAAACTTCAGGAATGAAGTAAATAGGGTAATCCCGTAACGAGGAGACTGGGTAACTGCCAAATCGAAATCTTGATCTAACTGTAATACATTTGACGTTACATTTTCTGGGCGGTCTTTGCTATAGAATAACAAAAGTCAGTCGCCTGTTGTGGTCTTAGCTTCAGATCACAGCTAAGTGGCATTAGTCAACATTAATTTCCCCATCAAGCACTAATTTGCATAAACGAGGGGGATATTCTATCTTTCTGGTAATTCCAAAAACCAAGACATGTATGGCCAGACCAATTGAATCTCAGCTTTATAGAGAGCTTGTTGATTCCTGCTTCAATTTTATTGCCAGAGGAACCAATGAAATCAATGAAATTTACGATTCTGTACAACATAGATTTCCCAACTTATGTGATGATGAATTTCCCTGTATTCATCGGAAACAGGAAGGATCCCATCAATCAGAGTGGAAACACAGGGTTAGAGGCGCCTTGCAGGCTTGTAAGAAGAAGAACTGCAATGTTTCCTTTAGCGGGAGAAGAGGCTATTGGATATTTTCTTAGTTTCCCAATAATTGTCGCTCGTCAGAATATTCGTAAAAGGTCATAACTGTACTAGTACCAGTCACAGCAGCAGTTTCTTTTTCACTATTTACCTCATTGAAATCAGGTGGAAAGGCTTCTTCCCAATGCGGTTCAATCCAAAGAAATTGATGGTTTATAAACTCCTTAATTGAGTCACGGAGCAGGTCTGGAGAAGATATTAATCCTGCTGCCACGGGTATGATGTATTTTATCACTTTGATGGTATGACCCTTTTTCAAACATTAACCTTTTCAACCCAAAGGTACTTAGTAAGATTGATATACAAATGATATCTTTGTTTATCACATTCGAAAATTATGGATCGTTCTCTAGCGCAAAAAGGTATTATTGAACTTGTTAATAGGTTTGAAACTCACTTTGATTCATATAAAGATCAAAATTATAAAGAGGCTCGATTGCGTGGTGAGTTTATAAATCCATTTTTCGAGTATTTGGGGTGGGACGTTTATAATAAAAACAATGCTGCTGAAGCCTATAGGGAGGTCATACAAGAAGACTCACTTAAAATCGAAGATACTCTCAAGGCGCCTGATTACTCCTTTCGCCTAGCTGGGGGGAAGCGACTTTTCTTTGTTGAAGCCAAGAAACCAAGTGTATCTGTAATAGAAAGTATCCAGCCTGCATATCAAGTACGCAGATATGGGTGGAGCGCAAAACATCCGATAAGTGTCGTTACTGATTTTGAGGAGTTTGCCATATATGATTGTACAGCCAAACCCAATCCAAATGACAAGCCTTCAGTTGCCAGGATTAAATACCTGACATTCCTGGACTACCTTCGAGAATTTGATTTTATCTGGGATACATTCAGTCGGGAACAAGTCCTGAGAGGCAGCTTTGACAAATTCGTCCATAGCGACAAACAGAAACAGGGTACAGCTACGGTTGACAAGGACTTTCTGGAATCCCTTGACAGGTGGAGGACATATTTGGCCGTCAATTTAAGTTGGAATAATAAACTCCTGGGGGAAGACGAGATAAACTTTGCAGTCCAGCAATTAATAGACAGGATAATCTTTCTTAGGATTGCAGAAGATAGAAAAATAGAACCTTATGGTAGCCTAAAGAGTGTTCTGTCTTATGGCGACTATTATAGTAGTCTGTTCTCATTATTCAGAAGAGCCGATGAAAAATATAACTCGGGGCTATTTGATTTCAAGAGAGATAGGATAAGTGAGACAATAAAGGTTGACAATAAAGTAATCAAAACAATCATTGATGAGCTTTACTACCCAAAATGTCCCTATGAATTTTCAGTAATGCCTATTGAGATACTCGGGAGTGTCTACGAACAGTTCCTTGGCAAAGTCATTCGTATTACTCCTGCACATCATGCAAAAGTTGAAGAGAAACCCGAGGTAAGGAAGGCTGGCGGGGTGTACTATACTCCCCAATATATTGTGGATTACATTGTAAAGAATACAATTGGCAAATTAATCGAGGGGAAAGCTCCAAATGAAATATCTTCAATCAAGATAGTTGATCCTGCCTGTGGTAGTGGTAGTTTCCTAATTGGGGCTCTACAGTTCCTTTTCGAATATCATAGAAACTATTATAATACTAAACCAAGCCAACCAAAGGGCAGGAAAGACACCCCATTGACGCCTGATGGACATCTAACCACATCAGAGAAGAAAAGGATACTACTGAATAATATTTATGGCGTTGATCTAGATGCCAACGCTGTAGAGGTAACAAAGCTTAGTTTGTTGTTAAAATGTCTGGAAGGTGAGACTGATGCTTCAATAAACAATCAACTTAAATTATTTAATGATAGGGTACTGCCTTCACTTGACAATAATATAAAGAACGGTAATAGTTTGATTGATACAGATTATTATGATAATCACCTAGATTTCGATGAAGATAAAAAGATTAAGCCTTTTAATTGGCAGAGTGCGTTTTCATCCATCTTTGAGCATGGTGGATTTGATATTGTTATTGGAAATCCGCCCTTTATTCAGTTATCCAGCTACTCTCAAACCACAGAAGATGAAAAGACCTACTTACTTGGCAAGTACAAATCCTCGATGGGAAGGCTGAACACCTTCGGTTTCTTCACAAAAAAGGGAATAGACCTACTTAAGGATGAGCGCTGGTTAGGTTTTATTTTACCAAACACCTTAATATCTCAAGATTATTATGAGGGACTCCGAGACATGATTCTCAAAAGCTGTAAAATTGATACGATTGTCAATTTTGAGAAGTTGCCATTCAAAGATGCAGTTGTGGAGAATATTATCTTAATTCTACAGAAGAATAAGTCGTATAATGAAAGGACAAATACTCGAACCTCAATAATTACCGTAGATGAATATAAATCGTTTAATGAATTAAAGACAGTAAAACAGTCATCATTTGAAGAATCACCAAAACATAGTTTCAACGTTAATATAAAACATAGCGATAAGGAATTAATAGGAAGACTGACCAGTGAAAATGAAAGATTGGGGAGTTTTTTGGAAGTAAACCAAGCCATAGCACTGAAATCAGATCGGAGTCTCTGGGTAAGTAGAGTGAAGGAGGGGGATAATTATAAACCCTTGCTAGTGGGAGGTAAGAATATTCACAGGTATTATCTTGAATGGGATGGCACCTACCTGAAATATGATATTAAGGGTATTCACAGTTGTAAGAGAGAAGATATTTTTCTTTCAAAAGAAAAAATATTCTTCAGAAGGGTTGCTGACAGGTTAATTGCAACACTGGATACACACATGTTCTATGGTTTACACACTCTCGTAGTAATGAATTTGAAAACTAATACCAAAGAAAACATCCGATACTTTTTGGGACTTTTTAATTCTAATCTTCTGACGTATTACTATAAAACAGTTTTTGCATCGACTAAAACAGTTTTCTCCGAAATTGGGGCCCGACAAGTTAAGGAACTACCGATAAAAAGGATTGATCCTAAGATTAAAACTGAGCGACTATCACATGATAAAATTGTTGAACTTGTTGATCAGCTTTTAAAGTTTAACGAGGGGAAAAAAGAAATGCAGTTGCCTAACGATATAGTACAGGTCGAAAATAAAATTGAATACTGCGACAGAAAAATTAATGAATTAGTTTATCAACTTTATGGCTTGACTACTGAAGAAGTAGGGATAGTCGAGAACTCTATCCTGTAAATCAGATATAACGTTCAAATTCTATCTCAAAATGAAACAGCAATTAGCTAGACTAGCTGAAGTAGATCTTAGAGAAGTCTGGGGCCACGAAGCATTGGATTTTACGATTTGGCTTGCACTTGAAGAGAATATAGACCTTCTAAGTGAAGCAATTGGAATAGACATTAAGCCAATCCAAACTGAAGCTGGTGTTGGCAGATTCAATGTAGACCTTCTAGCCGAAGAAGAAGGTACTGGACGAAAAATAATCATTGAGAATCAACTGGAAAATACGGATCACGATCACCTTGGGAAGATTATTACTTATGCTTCGGGATATGATGCCGAAATAATTATCTGGATTGTTCGTGAAGTTCGAGATGAACATCAGAAAGCGATTGAGTGGCTAAATGAACATACTGACGAAAATATTAGTTTGTTTCTACTGAAAATTAAGCTGTGGAAGATTGAAGGATCAAACCCCGCACCCAAATTTGAGATAATTGTAAGTCCAAACCAATGGGCTAAGGTCATCAAGACGGCTCAAACAAACAATACTTTAACAGATACAAAGCTTACCCAGCTAGAATTCTGGAACAAGTTCAAAGAATATGTTCTATCAACGAACAAAAAGATCCGATTACAAACCCCACGTCCACAGCATTGGTACGACATAACAATTGGAAGCTCAGATGCACATCTGAGCCTGACATTCAATACAAGAGACAATCTGGTTAGTTGTGAGCTATATATAAGCAGAAGCAAGGATCTCTTTAATTTCTTGTCCGAACGAAGATCCGAGATTGAAACGGAAATCGGTGAAGAAGCAGATTGGATTGATGCACCTACGGCCTCGCGTATTAAAATCAAGAATAATGTCAGTAATTGCTTTAATCAGAATGAATGGGAAGAGCAGTTTAGGTGGCTACTCGCAAAGACGGTTTTGTTCAGAACAGTATTTATTAAATACCTGAAGGATCTGAAGAGGACGATCCGATAGTCCGTGGATCAAGATTTTTTTGTAAATTTTTTTTTCTTGAATCGACTATTATTCACGGTTTAAGGATTTCGGGTAAAATTAATATCTTTGAACGAGGGTCAGATTTCCAACAAATTTTCTGCAGAATATTTTTTTTGATTTGCGGCATTGAACTTACATCTAAGTATCAGGTAATCAATAAGTAAGACGGGATACACCGACTGGAGGAAGCTCGGGCGGCAGGACTTGAACCCAGGGGGGAGCCCACCCATGGATGATTATTAACTCAAGTGGCAAATAATGGAAATCCTTGTTATTCCACTTGGCCAAGATGGTCATTGAGAATGGCTAAGATCAAATTTCTCTGGTAATTGGATTGGGTCTTTTTTAATATGTCAAGTGGCACTATTGCCACTTGATATCTCAGATCCCAGAGGTCCACAAGCGCAGCCATAAGCGCAATAATGGCAGAACAAAATGGCAGCAAAAAAGAAGCGGTACTCTTTGCATCTTCGTGGTTGAGGATGGACGTACCGCTTCTCGGTCAAATGTCTGTTAAAGAAGAAAGGAAAGATATCAGGTTCTCATTTGTGCAAATTCAGGTATGAGACAATCTTACTTTAATGTGAACAGTAGAATACCGTACTAATTTAAATGAAATTATGGAATCCTGCATCGGGTTGATGACAAAAAGATCATTGGCGATAAGCCGTCTTATAGATTCGAGAGGACCTCACATAGCTTTTAATAAACCATTCACCATCAGGCGTATATTCCTGGTCATCGATGTTTACATGGAATCTTTTTATTGCCTCGTCAAGGAGTGCAGAGGCGATTCCCTTCCGTCTTCTGTCAGGTCGAACCTGGAGGTTAACGCTTCCTGCCTTTTGATGTGGCGGCATGTCGAAGGGGTAGTGATTCAATATCCCATGCAATTCATTGTCATACCCATAATAGAGCAAACAGTCCACCCACATGTTATCCTCACAAATACCTTTGAAGTATGTAATACCTGATCCATTTCTGGGGTATTGTCTGGCTTGGGTTTCCCACAGGAATGCAACACTATTTGTCGGGGTTGCTCTTTTCATTGTCTTTTCCATATGATGTCAATTTGTTTTCTGTTTTGATAGTTGGATTAATTAAGTGGTAGATTGTCATAGGCTTAGATTATCATATATGTCCAAAATTTCCTTTTCACGCAATCCCAGGTAGCGTCGGGTTGTTGATGGGCTACTGTGACTGAATAACTCCATCAGAAGTATTACGGCTTCGTTTGAATAGTTATTCAATCTCAACACCCTGTTCCCCAATGTCTTACGAAATAAATGGGATGAGATATTCCCTTCAATCGGGATCTCGTACTTCTTAAAGATTTCTTTCAACCTTACATTCACATAACTCTGGTCGATGGGCTTGGTCGAGTACCTGTTAAGGAAGATGTACTGGGAAGAATCTGTGACTCCCATTTTCCCTTTGACCCGCTCGATAATAACACGCAGATCAGGATTGATTTTAATTCGACGAACCTTCTTGGTCTTTCGCTCCTGGATGGTCAGGATGTCTGAGTTTTCGAATTGGCTGAATTTTAATTGTAATAGGTCGCCAATTCTCAGACCAGTAAAGCAGCCGACTGATATCAAGAGACAAAATTTGAATTCTTTGTCCCTCTCGAGCTTTGCGATAAGAGATCGGAAATCATTCCAGTCCATCGCCGATGTTGTTGTTCTTTGACCCCGTAAACTCATAGTGTCTATTTTTTTTAAAAAAGGGCCGCTAACATACAGCTTTATCTTAGACTTGCCGCACGTTTTGATGAAAATATAAGCTGAAATTCAGCGATTTACAGACATGAATGCATAAGGCTTTGTGGTCCAATCAGAACCAGAATTACAAGACCTTCGACTTCTGATAAAAGTGTAAGTTTGAACAGAATGGGAAGGATCAAAGTCAATCAATGAACCTTAGTAATTGGAGATGCTCCCATGGATCAGATTCTATGTTAAACTCAAGTAGCAAATGGAGCGGAGCCACTTGACTTGAGAAAGCAAATTTGGGTGCCTTGTCCTGGGCCCGAACTTTTCAGAATTGGCACATGGCAGATCTGCTGTTTAGCTGGCGCCAGACACAGATTCATATTTCATTAAAAGAGAAAATAACAGATACTTCAGAAGCTTATATTCCAAGGGTTCAATTGTTATGATATCATTGTCCTCTGCGCCAGGGGCAAGGTAACTGTGGATGAAATCTTCGATAAACTCCATCTTCCCCTGATCCTCTTGAGACAAGGACGAGACACAATAATCGATGAGACCATAATCCATGAAGGGTTTATCGTTACTTTTTTGACTTCGTTTCTTCATGTTTGGCTTGGATGTCTTTGTATTTATTTGATTTTTCTACAAGTAGCTGATTCAGTGCCTGCCGAGTGATTTCAGACCGAGAACGTTGCTCTTTTATCGCAATATCCGCCAAGAACCTTGCTTGTTGCTCGGTAATGCGTATGATTAATTTTTCTTTCATAGCTGCCATATCAATAAATATGTTGTAATACCATTTTTGGACAATAAACCAGTAAAATTTATTTAATAAAGTGATCTTGTTTCAGGAATTGGTCAGTTCCTTTCAAGATGAATAGAAGGGTTTTTCAATTCAGAATGTCAACCTGATTTCCCGAAGAAAGGATTTCAGAGCGAGGTTTTCTGTGGTTTGAGCCAAAGACCATCGAAATTATTCACAACCTATGTTTTACGACAAATAAATTCTTTGAAAATTGATGTTCCATTCAGATAACGTAATACAAATGAGGCTGAAACAATAGTCTGGCAAAGAGAAATGACATTAAAGGTCACGTATGAATTCATCAGATAATCTTAACGGGAAGTTGGAGTACAGATCAACATGTGCGTTCGTTCTAAGTATTCTTGCCCGACCTACTGCCTGAATTAAATCTGACTCAATCATTGCCAACTGAATTTCCCTTAAATCTTTGTTGTCAAAACAATTGAATTTAAATCGGAACCCGTTGTATTCAATCTTCTGATGACTCATTGTGGTGTCAGAGGTCTTAAAATCTATTCCCAACGCCTTAGCCGTCAGGAAGTATTCAATATTGTTGTGATGGGGAGTCCCAACGACCGCAATATTGCAGCCTTTCAGAGTGTCGTAACCACTGCAATTACCAAAGTACATATCCTGGACGGGGTTCTTGAAATGTCTTCCAAATGAGTTAAATGTAATGACAGGTAGATCATCAACCTTCTTACTGATGGTATCAATATAACGGTTCAATCCATGACGGGAGCAAGACCATTTGGTATACTGGGTGAGTGTTCCAGTATTCTCAACATCACTGATATCGATAACCTCAACCCTGTCACCAAATAGCTTTTTATATATTGGTATTAATATCGTAGCCGACAAAATGATAATCTTTTTATCGGCTGGAAGATCTCTCCTTACCAGATAATGAATGGTCTTTTCGTCAGTACGTATGAAAAAAGAGCTACTGAAGAATTCGAAAATATTTGATGCAATTGACGTAGAAGACACTTTGTCTATTAAATCATCAATATCAAAGGTAAAGGTTGGGGTGGGTTTGATTTCAAATTCCGTTGATGAGCCAAGGTAGTCACATAGAACGTTGATCTCTTTCCTTCCCGACCGCAGGAATAACTCATATAAATCTGTAATATCCAGCTTCTTGATATCAAGTAAGGAGTTGATCGGATCTTCATCGAATATCAATGTGTCGTGCTTAAAATCAGTAAACAAAGCCCTTCTGTGAGTTGTAAGTACAGTATCGAAGGTTTTTACCGAGTTCAATACTTCCGAAAGATATTGTTCAGCTATCTGCACTTCCTCAGGTGTAAAGAGCGTCTGGTTTTTCGGGTTCGTAATATAATACAAGACCCCCATCGCCTTCTTAGGAAGACCGATCGAATAATAATACTCCAATTTGTTGTGAATACCTTCATTCGGGAACCTAATTGGGTCAGGAGTTTTAAAATAAGTCCTCTGCATTCTTTTACCGATCTCATTTTTCAAGGCGTGAGTTGGAAGGGCGATGGTGGCATTTGTGTTCAGGTAGCATTGTGACTTACCTAGGGCTGTAGGTAATGAGAACAAGTAAATTTTCCCCTTTTCTCCTTTTTCAATCACCTCACTATATTTTCTCCTAAGAAGATCTTCCGCCTCGGTTAACTTAATCTTGTTGATCGGTTCAATAATTTCGATGAATCCTCGAATATCCCGTGTGGCAGAGATGATGTCATACAGGTCGTTATCTTCCTCAAATGGTGAGAAAGAGTAGATCGGCATTGGGTGATACTTCACCTTGTTTACATATGGCAGGATGTTGAAATTGTTCTGGGTATAGTGTGTCTTACCTTCATGATTGAATTTCTCCATGGTATTCTTCATCAGTTGAAATCCCCCTTCTACATGTATAAGATTAGTGGCTAGTCCGAACAGTTGGTTATGATACAACCAATGGCCATTAAGGAATTCATCCAGGATTTTAACTCTTGTTCTGGCTAATTCAACATCAATCTTGATCTTTTTTCCCCCTTGAACCGAAGTAGGGGTGGGGGTGTGGCCAGTTGCCGAAATCTGGTCATTTGTATATATATTATATAGAAATGTTGGGTTTTGGGCAGAATTTAGTCCAGTATAATAACTGGATGTCAATGGTACCTTGCGAAATGACTTGCTGTCGGCAGAGTATTGCTGGATGCTCAGGGCATCAATAAATGATGATGTTGAGATCGGATCTGAATGCACGATTGTACACTCTTTGCCTCCAAAGAAATTTCGACTGGGATCTAAGCAGCCTTGATCAGCATCTGGGAACATAGATAACAGTGATCGATAAATCATTTTGTGAATCTTGTCATCCGTAATTGGAGTATCCAGGAAGATAACCACTCGGAATTTTCTCAGCAATTGAGAGTCTGAGAAGGTTGTATACCAAAGTTGGGGCGTGATACCGATATGTTTTAGATTAACGTATATTTCTTCAATGGTTAATGTCCCTCTATCGAAGTCCAGGGCAAAGACAGACTGCCTGAGCCAATTGATGTTTGATCTAGTCCCTGTGAATAATCCTCCACTCCATGTCAGACTGTATGGCGGAGTTACTATATGAGCAAAATGGTTAATTGTTAGTCCAGTCTGTACAATGAGGTTTCTGGTAATTGTCGCAGCCTCTTTCTTTGTGGGTTTATGGTTCCATTTCCTGGGATCGATTGTGATTTCATACTTGAGTTCACCAATGTTCTCATTACCAATCATAATTGAAAAAATCCTCCCCAGTGTTGCTGATGGTGGCAGCTTCATGGGGAGGCTTTAAAATATTTTATTGACTTCGGCTAACGCCACCATTATCAGCTATGTCCAGATAAAATGTAAGGAATTAATCATTAAAAATCAAGGGTTGCGAAGATTTATTTTTAAATGACTTCCAATACTTGCCTAATGAAATCTTTGAAGTAGAATTCCATAATATGGATGAGATTGCTAATTTTAAAACCGATCTTAATTTAGAGTTATGAACATTCACATTACATGTACACCAGAATTTTCTGAGGATAAGTTAGACGAGATCGTTGCCTTATTATCGAGTGTCCCAGGGGAGTTGAAGTTTTTTAAGGGGCGCCTCCTGTCGCCATCTAGATTCAATAGACTTAATGCAAATATAGAGGACATAAGCACTGTTAAAAGCCTGACATTTGAGGAGTATTTTGATATCATTCAGGGTTATAGAGAATTGATGGAAATTAGTGAGAGCGATTTTGTCATTTTAATCTCCTCAATTAGAAATACAAAGCACTGGTTCAGTGCATTTAACAATAGAAATATCTTTGTCCATGGCGTAGAATGGGATCTGTTTACCGATGTGGACTCTATCTATGGCATCGCATATCAATGTGTAGAAAACATTTTCCAGTCCTTAATTGAGTTAGATATTGATAACCATACGGCAGAAACGAACATCCATAGAACTGCCATTGGATGCATCAATGACTTTTGTGGATACAAACCTGATATACTTAAGAAGCTCCAAGCAGCAAACATATGTCCCTCATGCTATGAGAGAGCATTAAGAAAAGGAGTAAGTGACTTTATTACTGCTCATATTGTTGAAATTATGGAGCGTATTAGAAGGGAGTTCGTCATCTCAAAGAGGTTTTCTCGTCAGGCGCAGTTAAGCAAGATCAGAATTGATAATAAAGGTGATATTACTATAGGTGATAAGTTCATCGATCTTGAGATTGTACCAAAAGTAATGTATATAGGATTTCTAAAGAACATTTCTGGTTTTACTCTTGACCAGATGTGCCCCAACGTGCAACAGTTTGAGAAGATATATAAGATTTTGAGGAAGAATATAGACGAGTATTCAATCAGAAAGATGTGCTGTAGGACAATTAAATATGGAAACACAGTTGAACGAATTAAGCCCACGTTTCAGACCAATAGGACAAAGATAAAGAAAGCATTAAATATGGAGTTAACATCCATATTAACAAACTATTACCATATAAATTTAATTGAAATCAACCATAAGAAGGAACTCTATAAGGTCATTCTTGAAAGAGACTTCATAGAGCTGGATCCAATATTCACATAATCAGTACAATATAAAAACCGAAATATCTCGGTTTTCATTTCGAGATATTTCAAATACCTCACAATCAGTACATTAGAAATATTTTCGATCCATAAACTTAAATCAAAAGTATTATGGAAACAAAAATTTCTAATTCAAGTGTCTGTCAGATCAACATCAATGATGTTGTAGTACCAGAGGTAACCAAAACCATCTATGACTATTCTAATCGGGAGGACGAGATCACTACTCTCGTTCAGAGTATTGGGACAGTCGGTCAACGAGAACCGATCATAGTCCTTAACAACGACGAGAAGTATATCCTTCTTGATGGTGCCCTCCGTCTGGAGGCCCATAAACGTTTAAATTTGGACACAATCAATGTCATCATCGTTGAGTTCGAAGAAACCGATGAATTCTCTCTGTCTGACCTGATTATTCATCACCAAATCAGGAAACAGAAGACGAATCGTGAGAGGTTAAACGAGATCAAGATCATCCTCCGAATTGATACCAAGAACCCCAATCCCCTGAGAGACAAGGAAGAGAGGGTGAAGTTGGTTTCTTCACTCCTTGGTGTTAAAGGTTGGGGACGGAACAATGTCTTCACTCTGGAGAATATCCTGAGGTGGGAAAAGAAGAATGGAACAGATCTCCACCTGTCCGAAAAGGTTCTGACGAATGAAATTTCGGTCAACAAGGCCCAGGAGACCATCCGTCTCATTGAGGACCCGTCTTTTGACAGGGAAAAGGAGAAGGAGTGTAAGGTCATTGAAGGGTTCCTGCAGGGGAACTACAATGCCGCTAAGGCAGTTGACCTTATCAGGGTGTTTAACAGGAAGAAATCAGAAAAACCGTCAGTCATCAACATCTATCCCAAGGACAAACGGAACTTCACCATCATCCCAGGAAATATTGAGGATATCGAACTTCCTGAAGACCTTCTGGTTGATACGGTCTTCACCAGTCCCCCTTACTATAAGTTGGTCCATTACGGGGATGACCCCAACGAACTTGGATGGGAGAATACTCCTGAGGAATATGTTGTGAGATTAAGTAACATCCTCATGAAGTGTTACGACCGTCTGAAAGACACTGGGTCGATGTTTGTCAACATCGGGGAAACCTATGAGGATGGTCAATGTCTGGGGGTCACGGACATGTTGGTTCTGGAGTTAAAACGGAGAGGTGTCAGGTTTGTTGACCGTATTATATGGAACAAAGGGTCGGTTTGTAAACCCTCACCAAATCAGGTGAAAAGACTTAACTCGGGATACGAGGTAATACTACAGTTCTCAAAAACAAGGGACTATTATTTTGATCGGTTCAAAATCAGAAGTGAGAAAGTACTCAAGGTCTCCCGTGGGTGTAAGGAGAAAGATAGTGATAATGTAAGGTTTCATATCCCCAATAACTACAAACAGTTCCGTAGTGTATTGTCAGAGAATGAGGTCTCTGATATTATAAAAGTCCAAATCAATCGTAACCGAACCAAACATACGGAGGGAGAGGAAGTACACCCTGCAGTTTTCTCCAACAACCTACCTGTCATTCCACTCCTCATATCTACCCCCAAGAAACGGGACTCTGTGGTGATGGATCCATTCATGGGTTCGGGAAGTTGTGGTGTCACTGCCCTCCAGTTAGGTTTCAAGTTCGTCGGTGTGGAACTCTACGAAAAGAATATCATGACTGCCGAGAGGGTTATGTCTGATGCCCAGGAGTCGTTTGATGAAGAATCACTAAACTCCTTGTATGATGACTTTGGAGTATCGAGGAGTTCTGTCGAGAATCCAACCGAAGGTAATGTAGCTGCCTAATCTATAGTGAAATAGGGTGACCCGACTTATTCGGGTCGGGTTACCCTTTTAAACTCATTAAGAGGTTGAAATACAGAACAATAAAACAATCCTAACATTAAAAACCATGATAGTCCCATCAATGAATTCAACGGAGTTATACTCGGAAATCATGAACGATCACGAGATCGTTGAGAGGAAGGCTTATTATCTGGCCTTAGGCCTCAGGAGACCTACACTGAAGTCAAAACATAAACAAGTCAGGGAAATATTTGATTACCAGACGAAACAGCGAAATAACTGGATTATAAACATTAACTGTTTTGTAAAGGGCTATGAGTCCTGCGCTACTGTTTATTACTTAAATGAACATGGGTTGAACGGCATGTGCGTAAACTCTGACGGAGTATCACTAACACATTATACCCCTCATTTTCTCAAGCGGTATAATGAGAGATTTGTAAGGGAGGCAAACCTTTCAAAGCTGGAACTATTGAAACAATTCATAATCAATAATCAATTGGGTTCCATCGGTGAAGTTGCTGATAGTGAGTCAGAGCAATATGAGGTTGTCGGAAGGTTCAAAGAAGGTGTCGGCTTAGGGTTTAAAGAAGCCATCGGTGATGATGGCCAGGAGATTATACATTTTAAAACCTTCATATCCAATGAAATGATTTTTGATGGTCAACGAGAAGGGTTCAATGCCCTTGGAGAATACTATGATGAAATTTTGAACGAAATCCAGAAAATCAATAAAAGGAGAGCATAATCCATGAGTAAACGCATGAGTAACTGGCTAAATAGTAGCTCCTTCAATAAGAAGGATGAATACTACACGCCAGCTATCATGGTTTACCCAATTATCGAATACCTGAAGCCAGGGTCAACTATCTGGTGTCCATTTGACACTGAGCGCTCAGAATTCGTAAGGGTGTTTACCGAAGCAGGCTTCAGAGTCATCTACTCTCACCTCTGGCAGGGACAGGATTTCTTCGAGTACGAACCCTCAGAGCACTATGATTACATTATCTCAAATCCTCCATTTACGAAGAAACTTGATGTACTCAGAAGGTTGTACACCCTGAATAAGCCGTTTGCTATGATCCTCGGCTTGCCAATCCTTAACTATCATGAAATAGGGGAGTTCTTCCTTGACAAGAACCTCGAACTCCTGATATTTGATAAGAAGGTCAGCTTTGATGGTAAGACATCCAGCTTCAACTGCTCATATTTCTGTAATGGCATTCTCCCCAAGGGTATAGTATTCTATCATCTTCCTCATAACAACACTAGAAGGAACTTCATTCAACCAGGGATGGCGGCATAACAATCAAAAAAGGGAGTGGGAATTATGATAATACTCCCCAAAATAATTCCTTCCTTAATTTTAATGGTCAAATCGATTGATCCTCCCCTGTTTTTCCACACCCAAATTACCGTTCGGTTGTTTGATCTGCATCAATTCAATCCCTCAGGATAATCTAAGTTTACTTTTATCCTCATTTTTTGCACTGATGATTTTGTTTTTTGGCTTTTTTTAGTTATATTTTATTAACCCATAGTTTGGGTTTAGAAGGATAAATAAAAAGTAAAGCCATGGATGATATAAGAATAACAGAAAAATTCAATGAAATAACTCGGACTGATCAAGAAGTACAGTTTAATTCCACTGCATATGACATAAATTCTTTTGCGGAGATATTTAAAAATGCCAATACTACCCAACTTGTGCAAAATTCTCTCAATGTAAACGAAGCTCTCCTGATAATGCTTCAGGTTGTCCACTCATTCAAGTATTCAATTGATATGTACAGGGATCACATCGACGACAATGGTTCGGTTAACAAAAATAAGGGGATTGAAGATATAATTAATCATAGAGTTACAGAGGTTGAGAAGAAACCTTTTAAGATAAATTATGGTCAGCTTGTAACCCTTTTATTGGAGGTACTGTATGAACTTAATGGAGCACATTACAGAACAAGAGATCCTGATTATGCTATGGAAGATGGACTAGATGAAATATTAAAACTGCCAAACTGGAGTCGTGAATTAGATTCCGCAATAACACAATATCTCTTGTTGCCGTTGTATCACGAGACGCATCATCATTTGGATCAACAGAACTGAAATGTAGCAGGTGGAAAACTACTTTCCAAAATTCAACGTTTGATTGCAATAAATTGTATTAGAATGTGGAATGATATTACACACTTTTATATTTGGTCATTTATAGATTTTAAAAACTCTATAATTAAGTGACACTTTCTTCTTGAAATTGGGATTACATATTCGCCAATAGTAATGTTTTTATTTCTTCTGCTGTACTTTTCAATTTTCATTGAATTAATTAGGTAGGAATTGTGACAGCGAATAAAATTGTAATTCTTGAGGTTTCTTTGAATTGTACTAAGAGATTTGGAAATTGTTGTTGATGACCCATCATCCAAATAAATAGTTGAATAGCTTCCTTCGGCCATAAAGTAAGCTATTTTATCAACATTAAATATTCGAATTCCATCCTGCGTGCTCAAAAACAAAGAATTTTTTGAGGGAGAAGTGTAATTTAAAGAAGTTAGTCTCATGTCAGATTAGAATTATCTAATTGAAGATGGTTTGGACCCCTATTAATTGGACTTTTTTACAGACGGTTAAATATACATAAAAATTTCATTTTAAATTTGTCATAGCAAGGAACGACCGAAGGTCATTATTAAAGTGATGGTTGTGGAGGTGATACGGCGCCGTTCATTTCTTTCAATACAGACACCTTCTCCAACCCATCGATGGTTGTCGCAGGTGAGCAAGGAACTTCTCTCTAGTTCATATTTCCCGATAGTTGATGATAAGTTATCAGGAGGCGGAATTTGATTTCTCGTTTCTTTTCATCCTGACAACTTTTAATGTGTCCCTGTTCCCATATGCTCCAGAACACCATCGGGGGCAAATAGCAAGTTGAGCTGTGGAGGCGGTGATTGTTGTATTTCTCGTAAAACAGGATCATACATTGTTCAAGTTCGATTAATGACCAGAAGTTCTGCCACCCAAGTCTTTCAGAAAGGTACGCGTGAAAGCTCTCAATATGGCCACTCTCCTGTGGAGTGTAAGGATTAGTGAAGACTTGCGTAAGCTGGTTCTCCCTGAAGAACTCCTGAAGTCCTATAGCTACAAACCTGCCGTCATTATCGTTTCGGATCTCTATCTGGATTTTCTTTCCAAGTAAGTCATATGGCTGCAGGTACTGCTCAATGATGTATTCCCAGATGCTTTTGATCTGAGGCTATCTGATTTGATAACCGGCATTCCAGCATAAAGCTACGCTTGTGAAAGTATCAAGAACAGTAAGAACATTAGCAAATCTGCGATACTCTTCAACCCAGACAAACTTTATGTCCATTTCTAGTATCTCCAGACGTGAGGAGGGCATAACTCTCCAATATTTTACAAAGCTCAGTTAAAGTGTTTGCGATCGATCCATCAGAAGTGGTTTGGACCCCTTTTAATAGGACATTTTTACAAATGATAATTAGTCGATTCTTTTAATGTACCTATATAGTAGAAAACTAGCGATATAAGTTAATGTTAATTTTTGTCAGATTGCAGACTCTTTGGTAGATTCGTTAAAAAGCCTGCAAAATGATAGGCAATACAGACACAAACCCGCAATTGAACGTATTCCGTACTCCGCTGGTGAATGTAATAAATATGAAGCATGAGTTAATAGAGCCGGCTCAGCGAATCAATTGGGAATCAATCGAGAAGGACTTTGCTCCTTATTATTCTGATATTGGAGGCCCGGCAGTACCTGTTCGGAAGATGATCGGCTGCATGCTTCTAGAGCAAATGTATGGTCAATCAGATGAATCCTTTGTTGACCGGTGGATCGAAAATCCGTACTGGCAATACTTTTGCGGCGAGACCTATTTTCAATATGATAAGCCCTTTGATTCGAGTGAATTTGTACACTTTCGCAAGCGTATTGATACCGATGGAACATAATTATCGAAAAACAAGACTTGTTAAGAGTCGACTATATAGACGAAGTAATCCCTGTATAAAAGGGGTCATTACCCAGACTCTTGATACCACGGTAAACTTCTCTCCATTTACCGCCAAACGCCTGCCAGGCTTCCCAGCCCTGCTCGGTGGTGTAGTGCGGATCTCCGGTACGGAAAACATCCCTGAGGTCTTCTGCCATCACTCCTTTGCCCCCATGACGAACCCTGGCGAGCATGTTACGCTTGAGATGTGTCACGCACTTCTGGAGAGGAGTTCCAGAGAAGACTTCGGTCAAAGAATCTTCAAGATGCTTTATGCCATCGGCAACCAACAGACCAATACTCATGACTCCTCTATGCTCCAATGACATAAACATATCTCTCCAACCTGTTACGCTCTCACTGGGACGATTGAATATGCCAAGTACTTCCCTGCTCTTGTCTTCCTTTACACCCAGGACAACGTAGAAAGCCTCATTCTCAACACTGCGCTTGCGGCGGACCCTGACATGAAAGGCATCAGTAAAAATAATCGGATAATAAGCTTTCAGACTTCGAGAGAGCCATTGTTGAACGTCTACCCTCAGACACTCAATCATATACTCTCCCTGCGTACAAACACACTAAAATCCGCCTACTTAAGGTGAATCAAGAGCAGCAGGAACTATACGAGATTATCCAGAATAATTCTTATGGTGTTGCATTGAGCAAACACGAATATTATGGGTTTCATTTACCAATTGTAGATGATTTAATACCTCTTGTAAGGTAATACCCACCACTTACAAATTACCTACCATATTGCTTGCATAGCAATCAATTGCATTTTAAATTTATTGCGGTTTCCACTTAATAGGACATTTGAGAGTTATAATCGTTCTTTGATTTTTTTAAATTTTAGCATCTACAGCAGTTTTCAAAGCATGACGATTTGAATTGAAAACATAGATTTTGCTTCAAGAAAAGTATTAATCCATGCATAAATTCCAGTATATCTTTGAACAACTTTGAGGTTTTAGTACGCATGCTAGTTGACAGAATTGTTGTCAAGTATGAGATTAATAAGCGTGTAAGACCATTTGCATGCTGGAATCAGATTCTCTTTAAGGCGTTCGGACAACTGGCTGCAAGGGACAATACTATGGTTAAAATACTGAGCCGTCAACTCTTATTGCCTGATTGTTTTCGTTTGTTATATATTGAAAACCAAGCATTCATCAAAGAGAAGTATACAGAACTTCAGTAGCTTTTTACTGAGCAAACCCATATAAAGTAGATACTTACGAGTTGTTATTACAATGATGCTTAAGAGCAAAACACAATTGATATTCAATGGGCTTTGCGCCTCAACTGGCAATTATAAATTATTAATTAAAAGGTAGTACTATGAAAAAGTTATTCTTATTTATGAGCATTTGTGTAGTCTTAGCAATTGTTTTTTCTTTAAACTTTAGTGGATTAAACCACTCAAAGGAGTATTTTGATTTGCGTAGTGTAATTGAATTACCTACAGCAGAAGCTGTAGATCATCCTGGGAAAAAATGTGATTATAAGGCTCCGGATACATTCGGTATCCCCTTCTGGGATAGAACTTGCGACGACTGCGAAATCCGTTTCAACAATTGGTATGGGAATGGTGGTACTTGCATCCCTAATTAACCTCCGTACCCTCATTGACCTGTCTAAAATTGGTACCAACATGGAGGTACTTGCAAAATAGATACACTTATGAAACTACAAGCAGTTGAGTTAAACAAACTCAACTGCTTTAATTATTATTCAAGATTTGCGATTTGGGACTTAAGTATTTCAATATGATAACATTCAGTTGCTTGTTATTGATAATTGCATGCAACCAACAAACAGATTTCGTTCCTGAATATATGCAAAACTACCCTAATTTGGCTGGTTCTAAATTGGAATTAGATTCAAGCCTTATTAATCTTAATAAAAAAGATGAAGAAATTAACCTGACCTCATCAAGATACAAAATTATTTGCGTCGGCTATTGTGATTGTAGTCCATGTGTTGCAAGACTGATTGATTGCGAGAACTTCCTCCAGAGCAACAAAGATTTTCAAAAGAAAATTGATGTGTTCTTTATTGTTTTTGGTCAAAAATCAGAATACTTTGATTATCAATTGGAGCACAATAATTTTTCTTTTCCGGTTTTATACGATTCAACTTTCTCATTTCTAATAAAAAATGATCTGGGGAATCATGATAAATCTGTATTTCTTGTAAACAAGAAGAATGAGATAGTCTTGGTCGGTTCACCATTTGATAATCGTGTAATTGAAAAATATTATAAACAATCCGTTAAATGAAAAACATTAAAATTTACCTATTACTAATTCCCGCATTTCTCAACTTTGGATGTTCTGATTTTACACACAGGGGGAAAGTTGTCTCTTTTAAAGAATTTGATAATCAAATATCCTTATCCGGTATAAGTTGCAGTGAAATCCGAAATGACATATATCCTATGTTTCTGGGAATAAAGGATTCCATTCTGGTTCTATGTGATGTACAGTCAGACCCTCATGTGTATGTTTACAGTCTGCCATATCTGAAATACCTGGGTAGTTTTGGATCTCAGGGTGTGGGTCCTGGCGAGTTGCTCGATCCTCTGTTTTGGGGGCAGTTTGAAAATAATCCTCAATCACAGAAAGCATGGTTCTACCAACCGAATACTATGAGATATTCGCTGATAGACATTCAAAAAGCTATTTCTGGGAATGATTATACTGAATTTGACAAACAAATTATAATGTCCCCTCAAATTGGAACTGCAGTAAATATTATTTCAATTGATGAGAATACAATTGTTGCTTCCGGAAGAGTATCAGAAGGTGAATTTATGATTTATAATACTCTGACAGAAGAAACCAGGTGGATGCCCTTCTTAATTGATTTCAACAAAACGTTCATGGATGAAATTAAGAATGCCAGGATGTTTAATTCTTATAAGCAAGGTATTATTAAGATTAAGCCAGATGGAACGCGTTTCGTAAAAGCCTTTGGTTATGTACCTGTAATTGATGTATACAATGATAAAGCTAAACTGCTTTTTTCAATTATTCAGGACGGTTATAGAAAACCCAAGATTATTACAAACCAAAACAACCATTTTGCGCCGGAGACAAGGGTTTATTATACAAATGTTTTCCTTAGCGACAAATGTATTTATGCATTAAACCAGAATTGCACCTTGCAAGAGTTAGGTGAAGGTAAAGGCGTGAATGTTGAAATACATATGTTTTCATGGACTGGAGACCCTTTGTATAAAATTGTACTTAATGAGGGTATTGGAGCAATGGCACCTTTCGCTGTGGATGAGCTGAATAAAAACATTTATGTAGTGAATCCACAAAAAATGAATGATTATTTAAGTGTATTTGATATAGGTGAAATAGAATATTAGTCTGCCCCAAACACTACTTTCAATGATCATGAAAAAAGCAATTTATGTTTGCATCGGGCTTTTAGTTGCCTATAATATCTATGTGACATCTGTTATAGTTAAGGTTAAGAGAACTTTTAATGAATTTCATCTTCTATATTCATCAGTTAAGGATAATGTACAAACGCAAAGTGAATACATTAAAACTGTTAATGAGATAAGACTCCGGGAAATTTTTGTCAATAACAGCAGAATGAATTCAGATTTTATTTTGCTCGATAAAAACGGGGAGAGGCTGAGTATCATAGATATTCTTGATAAGAAGAAACTAGTTTTTCGGTTTGAAGATTCTTATTGCACCCCATGTATAAACAAATACTTATTGCGGCTTAAGAGGGCACAGGAAAATACAGGTTGTAGCGATATAATACTATTGGTAACGAGTGATGACAAACAAGTTTTCTTCGAAAACATTGATGCAGATGGATTTAAAGTCTATTTTATTGATAATCTGGATTCTTTAGAATATGATAATAATGGGAACCCTTATTTTTTTAGTGTTGGAAAGAACCTGATTTTACACGATTGTTTCATACCAGACGAAAGTCAACTGGATTTGCTGGAAACAATTCTCATAAGACAGTTAACTTTGCTTTGCATGAACTAATATAGAACTTCCAAATCCTGAATAATGAAAAGAATCAGCAGTGATAAAGGAATAACCAATATTTGCCTGTTCTTGCTTTTGATTGCAACTAATGCTTTAGATGGTCAGTCATTTGTGGTAAAAGGCTCTGTTCTGGACAAAAACACCAATGAAGGTCTGCCATATGCCAATATCATGGTCCTGGGCTACCCCGTTGGCACTACATCAAATGAGAAAGGTGACTTTTACCTGGTATTGGATGACTCACTTAATAATGAATACCTGATAATCTCTTATATCGGATATGAGTCACAGAAAATAAGCATAAAGGAATGTGAAATGAATCCGGTTTCATTAATTCCTCAAACATATGAAGTAAGTGAAGTGACAATAAAACCATCAGGCAAAAGACACAATGAGATTGTTTTGAATAGATTTCATGAAAACAATTGCATGCTTAGATACAGTTTGAGCCCTTTTGATTCAACAGGCAATCATCATGTGCCTTACAGGCCGATTGAGCCCACTATTGAAGCCGCTTATTTCCCTTTTACTGAAGATTACACTTTCTACGAAATAAGAGAAGCAATAATATGCGCAAATAATCTAAACGACTCATTATCCTATTTTCGATTGAGGATTTTTAATGCAGATGAAGAAAAAAAGCCATCAGACGATTTATTGACAGAAGCGCTGATAGTTGAGGTACCTGCCGGGAGGCAAACCATTCATATTAATCTTAATGATTATAACCTTAATATACCTGATGATGGTTTATTCATTGGCATTGAGTTATTGATTATTCCTGAGAATAAAAAGACTTTTCGGAACAACCGGGGTGTAGAAGCGGACATCTATTCTCCATTTCTGTATCAGGAACGATCCAAAGAGCCTGGTGCTTATTGGTTGTATACGAAGGGAGAATGGAAACAAAGCCTCTACTGGTATTTTAGACAAGGTTTATGGTTTGAAAGCGAAAATTCCAGTATTGCTGATAAAAATGCAGCAGGTCCATATATGTTCAAGCCGGCCATTAGTTTGGTTCTTTCAAGTGACTGAAAACTTTTCGTTAAGATCAGAGTGAAGTATTGGAACCTTTAACACTAACATATACAAAAGAACTTTTGTGAAGTTTTCCAGATAGCTTCTAGGAACCTGATGGATCAGCAACGTGCCGCATCTACGCTTACCGTACTAAATAATTGGCTGGGGACAGGGGCTGAGTAAGATCAATATCACAAAGAATTAGTATGAGGTAGCATGGTTAACCGCTGACAGGCATTTATTGATTTCCGTTAACGAGTTGTAATGGCTGTTACAGATTTCAATATGCAGATTGGTATCAGTAAGTCCACCGGGCAAACAAGGACAACGACCGGGAAAGCATATAAAACAACTAAGCAGCGTTTCATGATAGGCAAGGACGATGTATACAACCTTAATGTCGCTCTCAACAGACAGGGCGAAGCTACAATCAACTATTTCGGAATCTCCTGTTCCTATTGGAAGTATTATATACCAACAGGCAACTGACATTATATGATTTTATCAACAACAAAACGCTTTCAAGGGATATTGAAGAAGGATGGAGTTGGCTGAAAGCACAGGTTCTAATGTGTAATGGCAAACCGGCAATCGAACAGAATGTTGAAAAGATGACCATGAAGCTTGAAATGAAACAATCATCGATAAAATCTCTGATAAACGGAACGATATTTGTCGTATTAACTGTATTTGTTGCTTTTATTCTAAGGATTTTCTTTCTTGAGATTTATAAAATACCATCCTCATCAATGGAGCCTACACTCCTTCCAGGCGATATTATTCTGGTAAGTAAAATGAGTTACGGTGTCAGAGTGTTAAAACCAGTGATATTCTTTAAACAGAACAAAATCGAAAATACAAGGCTAAGAGGGTGGAATACAATTAAAAAAGGAGATGTATTTGTTTTCAATCGACCCCAATTCAGAAGAGTATATGATAATGTTTCAAGTATTTATGGGAATTGTGTTGTCAAACGGTGCTACGGATTACCAGGAGATACTGTGACTATTGAAAATGGAGAAATGAAGGAATTAAGGAATGAAGGAATCGGAACGAGCAAAACGAGTGTCAGAAGGAACTGTGGAAAGTTATCTGAGGAATCACAGGCTAGCAATGTTTTATTCCCCCATGATAGTACTCTTAATTGGTCGCTGGATGATTATGGACCGCTGTATGTTCCGGCAAAAAACAAGTCAATGAAACTGACAAAGGAGAATGTATTCCGTTATTGGGATGTATTAGCTTATGAAAACATTGATGTCAGCATTTCATACACTATATCGATGACTGACAATATAAATTCTTCATGTCACATGTTCTCGCATGACTATTATTTTATGCTTGGCGATAACTTTTATAATTCAAATGATTCTAGGCATTGGGGATTTGTGCCTGATGATAATATTATTGGCAAGGCTGTACTTGTACTGATCTCTGTTGATCCGAATGAAAAGGGACTCAGAAAAATAAGGTTGAACAGATTCTGCAGATCAATTCATTAATGAGCCTGTGTAGATTTTTTTTCAACGAGTAGCTGCCGGGTTTAAAGAACGCCACATCTGTTACCAAATTTAATGCTTAATTATTAACAGAGCCCCGGTCTTTTAAGGGAAAGGTCCATTTCTTTTCAACATTAGCAATAGTCAGATATACAGCCTTTAAGGCAGCCTAATCATCAAGGAAGACCGGTTTTGCTTTAGTATATTTGCGGATAGTGCTGTTCAAGCTCTCGATGGCGTTGATAGTGTATATGATCCTTCGGATCTCTTAGGGGTAATCAAAGTAAGCTGTAAGCTCATCCCAATTGTTTTGCCAGGATATGATGGCATAACCGTATTTACTGCCCCAGTTCCGCGCAAACTCCTCAAGAGCATCATATGGCATGTCACGATTAATAGCGCCATAGACGTTCTTCAAATCAGCCAGAAACTGCTTTCAAAATCAATTAAAAACAATATCTGGAAACTACAGTGTAGGTGATATTGATTACTCATCTGATGGCTTTATTTACGGAATCAACTCTAGTTTTGCATTACTTCGAATAGATCCAGTAGGACTTGGTATAA
The DNA here is from genome assembly GCA_964453115.1 of uncultured Anaerolinea sp. Lineage (GTDB taxonomy): Bacteria > Chloroflexota > Anaerolineae > Anaerolineales > Anaerolineaceae > JAIWNK01. The sequence continues at coordinate 27,551 of CAYVRT010000034.1, forward strand.
TAGGTGTAGGATTCAATACTCTCGGGGTTCTCGGCGGAATTGTTTCGTATTAACACTTAGCATTAGTTTAATGATTAAACATTTCAGTCTAGTTACAACTTTCGTCCGTTTGGGGCACCTTCTTTGAATATTTAGCTATTGATTTGAAAAAACCTTTCGATCCGCAATTGTGATTTAAGGAAATTCTATATTACTCATCATTTCTAGCCTTCCGAATTATAAATCTTTTACCTTTGGGCCCATTTTTTTGACTTGAAATTTTGTTTTCAGGCTTTTTTTCCTTATATTTTTTCTACCCGATGACAAAGGGTATAAAAGGAAATAAATCAGTAAGCATGGAAACAAGAAGGTTTTTAGATGTAAAACAATTGGCTGATTACATACATGTATCAACATCAATGATCTATAAGATGGTAAGCAATCAGACAATTCCATTCAGCAAGATTGGAACAAGAACCCTGTTTGACAGAGTTCAAATCGACCAGTGGGTCATAAACGGAGGTGTAATGGAAGACAGGCTTCCCACGCTTCCAAGTGTTTAAGAATAAATTTCATGGCAAAGTTTAATATAGTACTAGACAAACGGGTAAAGAAGAAGGATGGTAAGTACAATCTGGCTATTCGTGTCTGCAATGGGAGCGAGGTCATGTATATCAATCTGCAGAAGATGACAGAAACTCAGTATAACAGAGTATTTGTCAAAAAATCGATAGAGGAGGCGGATATCACATTCAGGGAAACATGTGCTCAGTACATTACAAAGTGTGAGAAGATATATGGAGACCTTAAACCATTCAATAAAGAAAGATTTCGTGAGCTGTTCTGGGACAAAGGCACAGAGAAGCCGAATTCTCTTCTACTACGGGATCTCTTTGATAATTACATAACGACTAATGAGACAATCAAACTTAAAACCAAGAATCTGCTTAAAGGCACAGCTAACTTCCTGGAGAATTACAAGAAGGATGTGTCCATTGGAGATATTACGCCAGCTTTCCTTAATCGGTTTATCAAGAAAAAGATGGATGAGCAGTACTCCAGAGCAACTATTGACTCCCATCTCAGACATTTAAGACAGATCATCAATTATTTCAAGTTTAAGGTCAAGGTAATTCCTGAACAGTATGAGTATCCATTCGGGAAGGGAAAGTGTTCCGTGTCGGGCTATTTCCCCCGTAAAAGGGTTCTTAGCGAGAAGGAGATATTATCAATCATTGAAATGACCGAATTTGAAACTCCTGAAGAGCAATATGCCAGAGATATATTCTTGATGTCCTATTACTGTAACGGGAGCAATTTCGTAGATCTTCTGAGGATGCGTTGGAGTCAGATATCGGGGAAATACATAACTCTTATCAGGAAGAAAACCGAAACAACCAGGAAGAATAATATAAAAGACATTGTGGTTCCAATCGTTGATAAACTCCAGAGCGTGATTGATAGGGTAGGGGTGAAATCCAGTCCATTCATTCTGGGCCAGATGAAGGAAGGTTATTCTGATAACTATTTCGAAAACAAGAACCATAAGCTGAAAGGCAAAATCAATGGACACCTCACCAAGATTGGTAAAAGGCTTGGACTATCAACTCCTTTGAACTACAGTAAAGCCAGAGACTGCTACGCCACTACCCTCATGAGGCAGGGAGTTCCAATATATGATATCAGTGAAGCTCTTGGTCACAGCGATATAAAAACGACCATTCATTATCTGGCCAGTCTTGATATTGAACGGACATTTGAGATTAATTCAAAGCTGTTATGAGAACGCGCCAGTTTTTGCGCCAGACAATTGGGAAAACCAGTATAAACGGGTGTAATCCGTGCAACAGAATAACCTCAAAATGAAGACCAAAGTAAATGTGTGTAAACCCGTAAAAACCTCATGTTCCGACTGTTAATCAGGGGGTCCTAGGTTCAAGTCCTAGCTGGGGAGCGAAGAGGGTCAACCACTTACACCGATTGCGGGTAAGTGGTTTTTTGTTACGCGCCAGTTTTGGGCCAGTTTCTGGGGGAAATTCACCGTTTTCGGGTCATAAGTTAATGACGGTCTTAAAATAAAATGGCTGTAGTTGTTCCAGTAATGTGGTTATTCTTTCTTCTTAATAATACTGAACTCTGAAAAATTGAACCCATATCCCAAGTCTTTTCGTGGGAAGAATGTCATCCTGAGGTACAATGTTTTTATTATTTCAGATTTAGTCCAGGTAGTGCCACCATCCAAGGTTTCATATGATATGCTCCCTCTATAGGTAGGGAAATCGAGATCCTCATATTCCGCAATGGGTTGAATATTAAAACCCTCATTTTCAGATGAAAAATGAAATGTGCCAA
>CAYVRT010000035.1:0-27322 GCA_964453115.1 uncultured Anaerolinea sp.
TCACACCACACTGCGCGGCAGGAAAGCCGCAACGCCCGGCAGGTCTGCATCCAGCCGCACTTCCAGTTCGCAGGTACGGCCATTCAGTTCAACAGCCACGCGTTGCCCTTCCACCAGGCCATGCGCAGCGGCCAGCGCCGGATTCATCCACAGGGCAACCGCCGCCATGCGGCCAGCCAGCAAAGGTGAAAAACGCATCAGCAAGCCGCGGTCATAAAGGCGCTGGATTGGCAAAATGCGCAGTGCGCCGCTCTTGGGTGGAACAGACGGCACAAGGCGCGGCACGGGCGGCAAATGAGGCGTCTGCAAGGCCAGGGTCTGCCCCAGGCCCTGCGTGTTCTGATAGCTCGTTCCACCATAATACAAATCGCGGCGGTCCATCATCGGCCACTGCTCGGTCACTTCTGCCAGGCTGGCATAGCTCAGACCGGCAAAGGCTGCCCGCTGCTGTGCAATTTGTTGAAAGACCAGCAAGGCCGCCCGGGCTTCCAATGCTGTGCCGAGTTGCTGAGCAATTTGCGCCGCAATGACAAAATCGGGTCGTGGGCCAGGCAGCGGCGGAATGTTGGCCGGGTAAAAGCGCTGCACGCGCCGCTCCCCGGAGGTAAAGCTGCCTTCGCGCTCGGTGTAGGCCTGCGCCGGCAAGACCACATCCGCCCGGCGCGCCGTCTCGGTCAGGAATAAATCCTGCACCACCACAAAACCAGCCTGATCCAGCGCCTGAGCCAGCAATTCGCTATCACCCGCCGGGTCTGCGGCAGCAATGTAGACCGCCCCGCTGCTGCGCAATGCGCCGGCCAAATCTAGCGTCGGTTGAAAGCCCATCTCCCAGGCACCTTGCGTGTTGCCATGCGGCCAAACGGCCACCAGGCCATTGTTAGGCCACCCCAGACGCCCGCGCTGCGCCAGCAATTGTGCTGCCACCTGAGAGAGGGTTGTAGAAGCCTCCAGCCCCAGGCCATCGCTGCCATAGAACAGGATCAAATTCTCGGCCTGTGTAAACGAATGCAACGCCGCACTCCAGGCCGGGTCGGTCACCACCTGCCCGGGCAAGAAAGTCGCCAGGGCCTGCGCTTCGTTGCCATACTCATAACGCAAAATGTGCTGTGCGTATCGGTCAAGGCGCGTTGGACGGCCATTCAGCACCACGAGCGTTGCACCGCGCTGCACAGCCTGACGCACACGCAGCCACCACAAGGGCGCCTCCTGATGCAGGTCGCTTGCCACAACCAAAATCAGCGTTCCCTTGCCCACCTCGCCCAGGTTCGAACCAGGCGCCAGGCCCACTTGCTGCACCAGGTCGCCGCCGGCCATATCCCCGTAGAGCAACGCCCGGCCACCAAGCGTCTGCGTCAACTGCCCGAGGTTGAACAAATCCTCGTTTGCCAGACGACCACTCACGAGCGTCGTCAGGGTCACATCGCGCAGCTTCTCGGCCACCAGTGCCAGGGCCTCATCCCAGCCAACAGCCGTCAATTCGCCTTCCTTGCGCACCAGGGGTTGCAACAAACGTTGCGAGCTTTCGGTGTACTGATGAACGAAACGGCCCTTGTCACAGATCCAGGTTTCATTCACAGCCTCGTTCTGGCGCGGCATGATGCGTTTGATCACCGTTCGGCCACCGGCGCGCGCCTCGCGGCGCACGTCCATCGTCAAATTACAGCCCACCGGACAATGATTGCAAAGGGAAGCGGCATGATTCAGTTCCCAGGGCCGCGCCCCAAAGCGAAAATCGGCTGTCGTCAGCGCCCCAACCGGGCAAATATCGGTTGTGTTGCCAGAAAAAATCGAGTCGAAGCCCGGCTCGGAGAAGGTGACAATTTCCAGGGCGCGCCCGCGCTGATAGAAGCCAATCACCGGGTCATCCACCACCTCGCGCTGAAAACGGGTGCAGCGTGCGCATTGAATGCAGCGCTCGCGATCCAGGTAAATCAGTTCGCCGAGTGGAACATGCTTTTGGGCATGCATCTTATCATCCAGCAAAAAGCGACTCTGCCCCGGCCCATAGCCCATCGTCAGGTTTTGCAGCGGACATTCTCCGCCCTTATCGCAAATCGGACAATCGAGCGGGTGCGAGGTGAGCAACAATTCCACCACCTCACGGTGTGCATCCTGAACCCTGGGGGTTTCGGTGCGCACCACCAGACCTTCAGAAACCGGCAATGTGCAAGCCGTTTCCAGCTTGGGGGCAAAAGCAATCTTTGGCGAACCATCTGCCTCCAACACGGGCGCGTTGGTTGCCCGGTCCAGCACGGGGCGCCCCACTTCCACCAAACACATCCGGCACATGCCAACCGGTTCCATCTTGGGGTGATAGCAAAAAACGGGAATGGAAATGCCGGCGCGCATGGCAGCATTGATGACCAGCGTCCCTTCCGGGGCCTGAATTTGCTTGCCGTCAATCGTCAGGTTAACCATTTTTGCGGGCATGGCACTCACCTCTCAGCGAATTCTTCAGGGAAACATTGCATGGCCGTTGTCACCGCCATCGTCGAAAACTCACCCAGTGCACACAAGCATTTGCCCTGCATCTGCCGTGCCACTGCAAGCAACAAGGCTGCATCGCCCGCCTGCGCGCTGCCATGCGCAGCAGAGAGGCGCTCGGTGATGCGCGCCATCCAATAGGTTCCTTCGCGGCAAGGGGTGCATTTTCCACATGACTCATGCTTGAAGAAATGGACCGTCTTGTTCAATAGCCATTTCATATCCACGCTATCATCCAAAACGATGACCGAGGCCGAGCCAAGTTGTGAGCCAACCGCCGCCACGGCCTCATAATCCATGGGCGTATCCAGCACCGCATCATCGGCGCGCAGCAAGCTGGAAGACGCACCCGCCGGCATAATTGCCTTGATCCGACGCCCCGCTGGCACGCCACCGCCACAGGTTTCAATCAGATGCCGGAAGGTTGTGCCAAGCGGAAGTTCATAGTTGCCAGGGCGCTGCACGCAGCCCGACAGGCTAAAAACCTTCACCCCGGGGCTTTTTTCGGTGCCAAAACTGCGATACCAGCCCGCCCCGTTGGATAGGATGGGCGGCACATTGGCCAGTGTTTCCACATTGTTAATCACAGTTGGGCGCTGATACAGCCCGGCCACAGCCGGGAAAGGCGGGCGCAAGCGCGGTTGCCCCATCTTGCCCTCAATGGATTCAAGCAGCGCGGTTTCTTCGCCGCAGATGTAGGCCCCGGCGCCCAAATGCACCACCAGGCGCAGGCTGTAATCACTGCCCAGGATCTTTTCGCCCAAAAGCCCGGCGCGCTCCAGTTCAGCAATGCAGCCTTGCAGCTGTTTACCAATCTGCCAGAATTCGCCGCGCAGGTAAACAAAGGATAAATTGGCCTGCACCGCATAGGATGCCAGCATCAGGCCTTCCAAAAACTGAAAAGGATTGTTTTCCAAAATCTCCCGGTCTTTGAACGTGCCGGGTTCCGATTCATCCCCATTGGCAACCACATAATGCGGCCAAAGCGTGTTGGGCAAAAAGCCCCACTTCACGCCGGTTGGAAAACCAGCCCCACCGCGCCCACGCAGCCCGGAGGTCTTGACTTCGTTCAGCACATCGCCCGGCTGCATACTGCTGAGGGCCTTGCGGAAAGCAGCAAACCCGCCATTCGCCTGATACACCTCCAGGCGCTGCAGACCAGGAATGTCGCGATGGCGCAGCAAAACATGCTCAGTCATGCGCACCTCCCGCCGCCCGGCGGCGCAGCTCGGCAATCATCTCGGCAGCCGATTCAACGGTCTGATCTTCATGATAGGTGATTTCTCCATCGCCCTGCAACTGGAACATCGGCGCATGATGGCACCCCGCCAGACAGGTCACCTCTTCAATCACCAATGCGCCATCCGGCGTTGGCTCGCCAACGCGCAGGCCCACATTCTCGCACAAATGCTTGAGAAATTCATCCGCACCGCGCAGCGCACAGGGCAAATCGGTGCAAACCTGCACCCGGAAGCGCGGCCCGGAATCGTGATAGAGGGTGTAAAAGCCAACAATCGAGCCGACCTCGGTAATTTCAATCCCGGTCAATTCACCAATTTCGGCCATGTCCTTGAGCGTAATCACACCCTGTTCACGCTGTGCCAGGTAAAGCAGCGGCATAACCGCCGAACGCTTTTGGCCCTCTGGATAGCGCGCCAGAATCGCCTGTACCTCATCGGGGTATCGTTCGAGTAACGCTTTCACCGGTCTGCATCTCCCAAAACAATATCAATGCTCCCAATAATGCCGACCACATCGGCAACAAACCGCCCGCGTGCCATCAATGGCAGGGCCTGCAAATTGGCAAAGGTTGGCGAGTTGAAATGCACCCGGTAGGGCTTTGGCCCGCCATCCCCTTCCAGGTATACGCCCAATTCCCCGCGCGGCGATTCAGTCGCCGCATAGACTGCGCCGGCCGGGGCCGAAAAGCCCTCCGTCCACAGCTTGAAGTGATGGATGAGTGCCTCCATGCTGTTACCCAGTTCACTGCGCGGCGGCGGGACAAACTTGCGGTTATTGCTACGCACCGGCCCAAAGGGCAGATGATTGAGCGCCTGCTCAACAATCCGCAGCGATTGGCGCATTTCCTCGACCCGCACCAGGTAACGGGCATAACAATCACCGGCAGCCTGGGTTGGCACGGAAAAATCATATTGTTCATAGCCCGAATAGGGGCGGGCCTTGCGCACATCAAACGCCACCCCGCTGCCGCGCAGCACCGGCCCGGTCAACCCCCAGCGCTTGCAATCCTGCGCCGAAAGCACACCAATGCCGCGCGTGCGCTCCAGAAACAGTTCGTTATGTGTCAGCAAGGCCTCATATTCATCCAGGCGGCGCGGCATGAGCGCCAAAAAATTGCGCACCGCACCTTCAAATTCCACCGGCACATCGCGCCACAAACCGCCCGGACGGACATAGGTCGTCATCATCCGCTGCCCGGAACACAGCTCAAAAATATCGAGGATGACCTCGCGCTCACGCATCCCATACAGGAAGACGGACATGGCAGCCAGGTCAAGCGCCGAGGTGCCCATCCAAATCAGGTGCGAGGAAATGCGCTGCAATTCTGCCAGCAGCACCCGCACAGCCTGAGCGCGCGGCGGCACATCCAAATCCAGCAACTTTTCCACCGCCAGACAGTAGGCCAGGTTATTGCCAATCGGGTTCAGGTAATCGAGCCGATCGGTCATCACCTCGGCCTTCTGATAGGTCTTGGCCTCCATATTCTTTTCCACGCCAGTGTGCAGGAAGCCAATATCCGGAATGCAATGGATGACAATTTCGCCATCCAGTTCCACCAACAGGCGCAACACCCCATGCGTTGAGGGGTGCTGCGGCCCCATGTTGAGCAACATCGTCTCGCCGGTCAATGCCCGTTCACTCACCAGGTGCCGCAGTTCATCCACCGAAACTTCACGAATATCGGTCATCGCTCACTCCCGCGCATAGGGCTTGCGCACATCAATCTCATCAAAATTAAAGGTGAATTGCACCTCTTCATAGCCCAAGGGGTAATCCTTGCGCAGGGGATGCCCCTGCCAGTCGGCGGGCATGAGAATGCGGCGCAAATCGGAATGCCCATCAAAGCGAATGCCAAACATATCCCACAGTTCGCGTTCCTTCCAGTTGGCATTCGGGTAAATCGCCTCGGCAGATGGCAAATGTGGCGCGTTGCCCTCCAGCGGGGTGCGCAGGCGTAACAAGCGATTCTCGCTCAGGTGATAAAGTTGATAGATGACATGGAAGCGCGGCGATTGCTCCGGGCCATAATCCACTGCCGTCTCATCCAGCAGCATTTCAAAGCCAAATTCATCCCGCACCACCTGCAACGCTGACAAAATCTGCTCCGGTGTGACAAACACCGTCCACTCGCCGCGAAATTCTTCCAGCCGGGCGCCAAAACGCTGTTCCAAACCTTCCAGATCGGCCTTCAATTGCTTGCTCCTTCCCACCCCATCATGGGCGCTGAACCAGTTTCTCTTTGCGCACCTTCTCGTGCAGGGTAACAATGCCGTGAATCAACCCCTCCGGGCGCGGCGGACAGCCAGCTACATACACATCCACCGGCACCACCTCATCCACGCCCTGCACAATGGCATAGTTATTGAACACACCGCCGCAGGAGGCACAATCCCCCATTGCAATGACCCACTTGGGGTCGGGCATTTGATCATACAATTGCCGCACCACCGGGGCCATCTTGCGGCTCACCCGTCCGGCGACAATCATCAAATCCGATTGCCGCGGGCTGGCGCGCATCAGTTCCATGCCAAAGCGACTCATATCATAATTTGCAGCCTGCGCGGCCATCATCTCAATTGCGCAACAGGCCAGGCCAAACAACATCGGCCACATCGAGTTGGTGCGCGCCCAGTTGACCACATCTTCCAACCGCGCCGTCACAACCCCCATGTTGCCGAGCTTCTGCTCTACTCCCATTCCAGCGCTCCTTTCTTCCAGGCATACACAAAACCCACCATCAAGATGCCGATAAAAATCAGCATTTCGATCAACCCCAAAACGCCCAAACGGCGCATCACCACCGCCCAGGGAATGAAAAAGACAATTTCCACATCAAACAGGATGAACAGCATTGCAATCAGGTAATAGCGCACCGACATGCGCCGCGTGCCCGTGCCATATGGCACCATGCCCGATTCATAGGGTGCAGATTTGCGCTTTGTGGGACGGCGCGGCCCAAACAAGGCCCCCAGCGCCACCACCAAAAACCCCAACCCGGTTGCCAGTGTCAACATTACAAACAAGGGATAATACGCTTGCAGCATGGGTCACCTCTTGGCTTCGAAACACCACTCACTCGGTCAGATTTACAGTACAAGTATATCATAAGACAGGCAAGGCGCGTTCAAGGCGCATAGACTTTACAAAATCCGTTATAATGGCAGAGATGAACAGCAAACCCTTCTTCTTTCTGTTTTGTGTGGCGCTGCTGCTCAGCGCCTGTTCCGGCGCACTGGGCGGACCAACTGCCACCCCAACCCTTTCCCCCACTGCCACGCCCATTCCCACCCCCAGCGCCACTCCCATCCCGCTTGCGGCACGCGTCAACGACGAAGAAATTCTGCTAGCCACCTATCAGGCCGAGTTGCAGCGCCTGCAAACCGCCCAAACCGAGCTTGGGCTAACCCTCACGCCCGAAGAACAGCGCCAGCGCGTGCTGGATTATTTGATTGAAGAGGCGCTGCTGGCCCAGGCCGCCGAGAAAAACGGCCTGGCAGCGGATGAGGCAGCAGTCAATGACGAGCTAGCACGCCTCGCAGCCGCACAGGGCGGAGAAGCGGCTCTGGATGCCTGGATTGTGCGCAATGGATTCAGCCGCGAGAGTTTCCAGACCCATTTGCAGCGCGCCCTGAGTGCCGCAGCCCAGCGCGATGCAATTGCCAACACGGTGCCCAACACTGCCGAGCAAGTCCATGCCCGGCAAATCCTGCTCCTGGATGCCGGCCAGGCAACCCTGCTCCACAATCAATTGCTCTCTGGCAGCGATTTTCTCGCCCAGGCGATCTACTACGACCCGGTGACGGGCGGCGACCTGAGCTGGTTCCCGCGCGGCTACCTGACCCAGCCTGCCATTGAAGAAGCTGCCTTTGCCCTCGAGCCAGGCAAGTTCAGCCCCGTCATTCAAACCAGCTTTGGTTACCACATCGTCTATGTTGTCGAGCGTGACCCGCAGCGTCGCCTTTCCCTCGATGCCCGGCGCATGTTGCAAGCCCAGGCGCTCCAAGCCTGGATGCAAGAGCAGCGAGCGGCAAGCCGCATCGAAATTCTCATCCCCTAGCCCCCATGCCACGGCCCCAAAAGCGCTCTTCGCAAGATGATTTCCTCTGGGATGGCCTCAGCGTCCTGAACCTGGTGCTGATATTGGGATTGTGTGTCATCTTTGGCCTGATCTACCTCAACCCACAGGCCAGCCTCAATCCCCTGCCCCCGCCCACCCTGCCGCCAACAATTGTCCTGCCGAGTGCCACGCCCATCCTTGCCACCCAGCCGCCTAGCGCCACCCCCGCCCCCAGTTCAACCCCCAGCCCAACAGCCACCCTCACCCCCACCCCCACCACTCTGCCAACCATTGTGCAAGGCACACCCTTTGGCCCATCCGCCACGCCCAGCGCCACCGCCACCCGTCCAAGCAGCGCCTATCCCTATGTGCTGCAAGGCGAACCGGCTGCCATCCGCGGGGATCTCTATCACCCCAAAGAAGGCTGCAATTGGCAAGGGGTTGCCGGGCAAGTCTTCAACTTGCGCGGTTCGCCAGTTCTCTATGTCGGCGTGCAATTTGGCGGGCGAATTGGCAGCCGCTACTATTCCGAAACCGTTCTCACCGGCTATGCGCCAGATTACGTCCCCTACGGTTACGAATTGAAACTCGGCGAACAACCGGCTGCCTCCAACGGCAGTTTGTGGGTGCGCCTGGTGGATCAGCAAGGCCTGCCGCTTTCGGACAAAGTCTACCTGACCACCTATGCCGATTGCGAGCGCAGCCTGCTGCTGGTCAACTTTAAGCAAACCCGTTAACGTGCGGCAAGGAAAAGCCTAGCCCTTGAGGGCGCCAGCCATCATGCCGCGCAGGAAATATTGGCCCAAGAAGATATAGACCAGCAACGTCGGCAAGGCGGTCAGGAAAGAGCCAGCCATTTGCACATTCCACGCCACAATCTGACTGCCCGCCATGTTGTTCAGTGCCACCGTCATCGGCCAATAGGATGGCTCGGTCAGCACGACCGCGAACAGAAAATCGTTCCAGGCCTGGGTAAACTGCCAGATCAGCACCACCACAAAAGCCGGGACGGAAATGGGCAAAAAGATGCTCCAATAAATTTGCAGCAAACCAGCCCCATCCATTTTGGCCGCCTCGACCATTTCTTTTGGCACACCAGCAAAATAGTTGCGAAAGGTTAGTGTGGTAATCGGCAGGCCATAGACAACATGTGCCAGCACCAGCCCCACCAGCCCACTGCCACCATTCAACCGCGTCATGAACTGCACCAATGGTATCAGCACGCTTTGATAGGGAATGAAAATGCCGAACAGAATCAATGGAAAGACCAGGTTGGCCCCGCGAAAACGCCACTTGGCAAGCACATAGCCATTTAACGACCCCAGAATGGAGGATAAGACCGCCGCAGGCAGCACCATGTTCAGGCTGTTCCACAAATGCGGGGATAGTTTTTCATAAGCCGCGACAAAATTATCCAGCCGAATGGATTGCGGTAAATCCCACATCGTCCGCAGGCTCACTTCGTCAAAGCCCTTCAAGCTCGTCACCACCATCACATACATCGGCAGCAAATAGCAAAGCGAGAGCAAAATCAACACCCCATACATTAACAAGCGCAACGGACGCGGACGTTTCATGCTTCCTCCTCCGTGCGCAATGTATACCAGATGTACGGCACAATTAAAACCGCCACCCCCATCAGCAGCAACATGCCAATCGCCGCTCCCTGCCCATAAAAATTACCATCAAACGTCGTCTGCCACATGTAAATGGAAGGCACATCCAGGGCTAGTTGCTTTCCGGCAACCGCCAAAATCAGGTCAAAGACCTTGAGCGACATATGTCCAAGGATGATTAAGGCGCTCAACGTCACCGGACGGAGGAGCGGCAGCACAATTCGGGTGTAAATTTGCCACTCGCTTGCCCCATCGACGCGTGCTGCCTCGCGCAGTTCCTCTGGCACAGCCCGCAACCCAGCCAGATAAATCGCCATCGTAAAACCAGACATTTGCCAGATGGCCGGAATGGCGATGAAGACAATCCCCCAACCAGGGGTCGTATACCAATCATTGATCAAAAAAGAGAGGCCCAGCCGCTCAAAGAGCAGGTTCAGCCCGCTCAGCCGGGCCCCGGCTGCCGGGTTCATCAGCCAGCGCCACACAACGCCCGTCACAATGTAGGAAATCGCCAGCGGAAAGAGGAATAAATTGCGGAAGAAGGCCTCGCCTTTCAAGCCCTGGTCGAGAAGCAACGCCTCGACCAGGCCCAGCAACAGCGCCCCCAGCACAAACACAGTCGTGAACAAGACCATGTTGCGCAAATCAATTTGAAAGCGCGGGTCAGCAAACAATTGCCGATAATTCTCCAGCCCAATCCAGGTGTAATCGGGCAGCAAGCCCGTCCATTGGCTGAAGGACACGCGCCCCGTCCAGCCAATGAAGCCATAGACGAAGACCGCCACTGCAAGCAGGGAGGGAGAAACCAGCAAAAACGCCTGCCAGGTCTCTTTTTTGCTGTGCATGGTCACCGACACGGCCCCGAAGATTGGCAGGCCGCCGCCAGTGCAGCCTGAAAACGCGCCACATTCCCATCCAGCAGGAAGATGCCCAGGGCGTTGTTAATTTTGGCCTTCCACGAATCGTTCGCCACGACCCCATGCCAAAGCGACCCAACAATGCGGTTACTAGCCCAATCATCCATCGCCGACTGCAAATAGACATCATACAGGCTGCGATCTGCATCCCGGCGCGCCGGAATGGAGCCTTTGACCGGGTTAAAAGCATCCTGCCCGGCGCGCGAACCGACCACCTCCAGCCAGGCAATTGCCTCGGCACGGTGTGGCGCATTGGCCGCCAACACAAAACTATCCGAGAGGAATTGAAACACGCCCTGTGTCCCCGGCACAGGCTGCCAGCCGAAATCGCGCAGCGGCTCTTTGTTCAGTTCCTTGAAAAAGCCTTCTTCCCAATCGCCCATCACGTTATAGGCCGCATCCCCATTGCTCACCAGCTGTGCCGCATCCTGCCAGCTCAACGAAGGCGCATCGCGGTTGGTATATTGCAAGAGCCGGGCATAGGTCTCCAATGCCTGCGTCACCTGCGGCGAATTCCAATCGGTTGCCCCCGTCCACAAGCCATCATACGCATCCGCCCCCAAACAAGCCAGCAAAATCGTCTCGAACAAATGCACCGCCGTCCACTGCTCGCCCAGCGCCAGCGGCGCATCCATCCCGGCGGCGCGCATCACATCCATCCCGGCAAACCAGTCTTCCAGCGTTTGCGGCGGCGCAACCTGATAGCGCGCCAACACAGCCGGGTTATACCAAAGCACGTTGGCGCGATGAATGTTGACCGGCACGGAGTAAATCTTGTCATCCTGCGAAATGAGCGGAATGAGGGTTTTGGGCATCACATCCAGCCAGCCATTCTTTTCATACAGAAAGTTGAGCGGCTCAATTTGCCCGGCCTGCACATAAGTGCCAATCAATTCCTGACCGGCATGGCCCTGCCAGCTATCGGGCGGGTTTTTGGCCTGCAAGCGCGTCGCCAGCACGGCGCGGGCATTGGAACCAGCTCCACCGGCCACCGCAGCATTGATGAAGGTAATCTCGGGGTGTTGCTGCTGAAAAATGGCAATCATTGCATTCAGCCCGGCCTGCTCGCCGCCCCCCGTCCACCACGAAAAGACCTCCACCTGCTGCTCAGCCGGCGAAACGGTTGGACGCGTGCCGCCACAGGAAACCAGCAGCAAAACCGCCAGCATGGCCCAGCCCATCCGCCGAACCTGCACCAGAAACCTCCATTGCCAAAAAAAATAGGACACTGCGCCCGCGAAGGCCGCCAAAACCTATTATAATCAGCATCATCCATTCAACCAACAGCACGCCGGACAAGCAACGGACACACAAAGGACACTGCCCGATGGAACGCAGTCAGTTTGAGGAACTGATCAAAGATGCCCTGGCAAATCTCTACGATTACGCCGCCCTGGAAGCGCGGCCACAACTGTTCAACCTGCTCCCTGCCCCGCCCCATTTTAGCGGACGGCGCGCCGATTATGTGCGCCAATTTCTCATCCAGGCGATTGAGGAGCTGCGCCCGCCCGCCAAACTCCCCAGCCGCACCGCTCCCGAATGGCGGCCTTACTTGATCCTCTCACGCCGCTATGTGGATGGACTGGGCCTGGCTGAACTATCGGCTGAGCTTGCGCTGAGCGAGCGGCAATTGCGCCGCGACCATCACCGCGCCCTTTCGGCGCTGCTCAACCGCCTCTGGGAACAATTTGCCCCCAAAGTGGATGAAACCAGTCTGTTCGAACCCAACAGCGAAGCCGTTGACCTGCACGCCACACTCCAAAGCGTGCTGACGATGCTTGCACCACACCTGCACGATTCGGGCAGCCTGTTGCACAGCAACCTGTGTGCGCAAGCGCTGCACGTGCAAACCGACCGCGTGGTGCTGCGCCAGGTGTTGATCAATTTAATTCGCGCTGCGCTGGAGCGCAACACCGCCGAGGCGCTGCAACTGCGGACAGAGCGCACACCGCCGCACGCCGTGTTGGAACTGAGCGGTCTGCAACTGAATGGAGAGCAACACGCCTTGCCGCCAGACCTCTATCACTGGTGCGAACGGATTCAGGCCCGTCTGGAAACCAGCCAGGCCGAGGAAACCTTTTGCCTGCGGCTCAGCCTGCCACTGAGCGGGCCGGGTACGCCCTGTGTGCTTGTGATTGATGACCAGGAACCGGCCATTCAACTCTTCCGCCGCTACCTGTCACGCACAGCCTGCACCGTCATTGGCCTCAGCCAGGCCGCCCAGGCTGTTGAAACAGCGCAGCGCCTGCGCCCCACCCTGATTACGCTGGATGTGATGATGCCGCAATTGGATGGCTGGGAAGTGCTACAAGCGCTGAAGCTCGACCCAATGACCCGCTCCATTCCGGTGCTTATTTGCTCCGCCTGGGCCGACCCCGACCTGGCGCTTTCACTGGGCGCAGCAGGCTTTCTGAAAAAGCCCGTCACGCAAAAGGCACTCTTCGAGACCCTCACCAGCCTGGGCCTGCCGCTCGATTAAGTGCGCAGCTGCGGGGTAATTGCCTCCACCACTGCCAGCACCACCTGACGCAGCTCACTGCGCCCCAAGGGGCGCGCCACCTGCACGGTCACCTCGCCCGCCTGCCCACCGGCCAGCGCCTGCGGCAAGTCGTTCGCCGAAACAATCACCACCGGCAGCCCGGCACGGTGCGCTTCTTCCAGCACCACCAGCCCGCTCACATCCGGCAGATCCAAATCCAGCAAAAGCGCATCCACCCCGCCGCTCCGCAGCTCGGTCAAGGCCTGTTCACCCGTCAAGGCCGTGCAAAGCTCATATCCAGCGGCTGCATCGGCAGAGCGCAAGGTCTGTGTTACAAAGCGCACCATCGCCGGGTCATCATCCACCACCAAGAGGCGTTGCACCTTGCTCCCCAACCCGGCCACTGCCTGCACCAGGTCAAAGCGCGTGACCGGTTTGACCAGATAGCGCTGCACCCCTTCTGGCAGCGCCGTCTGCCGATTCAAATCCACCGGCACGGCCAGGCGGATGAACGGCAGTTCATAGGGCGGGTTATGCAAGAAGCCACTCACCGCCGGATGCCCGGCCAGGGCCTGGTCGAGCAGCACGGCACGCGGGTACAATTGTTGCACCAGTTCGGGCAATTGGTTCGGGTCAGTAAACACCAACACCTGATAGCCTATCAGCAATTCACCAAAACTGCGCGCCCAAAAACGATCTTCGGCCAGGAACAACACCAGGCGCGTCAAATCGCCCGGCAAGGGGCGGGCGGGTTGTGATGGCATCTCGCCCCATTCCTGAACCGGCGTATGCAGCGGCAAGGTGAACCAGATGGTTGTGCCGCTACCTGGCTCGCTTTGCACCCCCATCTGACCGCCATGCAATTCAACAAAGCGCCGCCCAATTGCCAGGCCCAGGCCGCTGCCCTCGCTGCGCCGCCAGTTGGGGTTGCCCACCTGCCGAAACTCATCAAAAATCTTTTCCTGCTCAGCCGGCGCAATTCCTGCACCGGTATCGCATACCTCCACCCGCAGCCAGTCTTCAGCCTGCCGAAAAGCTCGAATGGTGATGCTGCCCTGCTCGGTAAAGCGCAACGCATTGCTCACCAGATTGAGCAGCACCTGCCGGATGCGTGTGCGGTCAAACCACAGGGATGGCAAACCATCCGCCACCACCAACCGCAGCACCAGGCCCTTCTGCGCCGCCTGTGCTGCCACCATTTCGCGCACCTCTTCCAGCACAGCATCAAAATTAAGCTGCTCACGCAGCAAAGTCATCTGCTGTGCATCCATTTTGCCCATATCGAGAATGTCGTTAATCAGGCCCAGCAAATGGCGGCTGCTGTGATAAATCTGCTGCACATCCTCATGCAAGCCGGGCGGCCACGCCTCCAACGGGGCATAGGTCTGCGGCGAATTGACCATCAGGTCACTGAAGCCGATGATGAAATTAAGCGGGCTGCGCAATTCATGGCTGACCGCCAGTGCAAAACGGTCACGCTCCTGCCGCGCCTCCTCAGCCCGCTGCCGGGCCTGTTCCAGCAAGGCATTCAAGCGCTCCAGCTGATAATTGGCCTTATTCTGCTCGCGCAACAAGGTGCTAATTTCAGCCCGGTGTGCGCGCGTCTCCTCCAGCCGCCGCAGCGCCTCGCGGTAATGATAAAAAGCCGCATCCGTCGCCGACATCAAATTATCAGAGAGCCCCCACCCCAACGCCCCGGCAGCAACCAGAGCCAGGCAAAGCAAAACATCATAGCCGGCCGGCAGCCAGGGCAACCAGGGCAAACGCCACAAATTGAGCGCCAGCGCCACCAAGACCGCTTCCAAGACCAGGGTTCCCGCCAGGCCAATTGTCACCTCGGCCATCAATGGCAGAACAACCAGCAGCAGCACAATCTCCGGGTAACCATACAGGCCATAAAACGTGAGAATGACAACCGCCAGCCCGGCCAACCAGACGAATTGCGAAAGCCAATAGGCGCGCCCCAAGAGGCGCAGCGCCAGCAGCGTCACCGCCAGCATCGCCAGCGAGGCGGCCCAAATTTGCGGGCTAAAGACCTGCGGCCAGCCCAGGGTTGCCAGAATGTGAAAGGCAAGGTAAATGGCCGCCGTCGTCAGAATCACCTTACGGGCGTTCGATTGCAACAGCTCCAACGCCTCTGCATCTCGCCGCCAAAACGCCCAGCCGCGAATCATGCTCCCATACGCGGCGGCAAGTTCACAATTTCATCGCCCAGCCACATGCCGCTCAGCGCCTGCGCCGGCAGCGCCATTACCCGACTGTTAACGAAGTAATCAAAGTCAAACGCCGTTGGCTGTCCGGCCTCTTTGCCTGGCACAGGCATCAGACGGGCCGTGAGCGGCTTGTTCAGGCGGCAGGCCAGCGCCGCCACATCCAGCAGCAAGGCGGACAGTTGTTCGGGCGTGCTGTTGCCGGGCAAGGGCAGGGTATCCAACCCGGCCCCGCAGACGGTGGAAAAGAGCAGCAAATCACGCCCGGTCAGCGTGCCATCCCCAGCGCGCAAGGCCAGGGTCGAATCTTCCAATACTGGCAGCATCAGCCCATTGAAGCCCACCCGCCGCCAGCGTCCCCGGTCGAGGGTCGAGGCAAGAAATGCCGCCGCCGCCGTTGAGCCAGCCAACCCCAGGGCCGGCAGGCCGAGTTGTTCCAACGCCCCTCCGAGCGAGGTCGCCGCGCCGGGGAAGGGTGCAAGCGACACATCAAACCCGGAGAAGTTGAGCTTGTAACGCAAGGCAAGCGCCTCGGCCACAGGCAAGAGCGCATCGGTTGCCTTTTCGAGCGCGGCCAACAAAGCGCGCTGCGCCTCGGCCAGTATCTTTGCGCCCGCGAAGGCCTCCAATGCCACATCAGCCGCCTCCAATGCCAGCGCAAAACAGGCCGGTTGCCGCTCGGCATGGTAAGCCGCCGGGAAGAACGGCCCCCCCGGCGCAACATTTGCCAGCGCAGCAAAGCGCAAATTGGCAAAGCCATCCGGGGTTTGTTGAGCAGCAGCAGCAATCACCTCAGCACAGGCACGCACCGCCGCCAAATCCAGCCCTTCCGGGCGCGTCATCAGCCCGCCAAAAAAGCAGCGCTGCGTTTCAGCCAACATCTGCGGAATGAGCCGGTAGCTCTGCGGCTCGTTCGGCAGCGCCGGCCCAAGCGACAGATAATCGAAGCCGGCCTGTGTTGCCTCGGCCTCGAGCGTGCGCACCAGGTTCAATGCGCTGTCATCGCAACAGGTCGGCGTCATGAGCGGGAAGGGAATGGTCGCCAGGCGGCAGGTTTGCACCGCATAGCCCAGCGAAGCAAACGCCGTTCGCGCCGCCCCCGCCAGGTCCGCTAAACGCCGCAAGGTATAACTGGCACGGCTTGCGCCAGGATCATAAAAACCGGTCACCGAACGAATTTTCATTGCAACCTCTGCCGAACCACCTCAAATAATAGAATTCCTGCCGCGATGGCCGCATTGAGCGACTCGGCCTGACCGGGCATAGGAATCGAGAGAAAGCCATCCGCACAGGCCAGTGCCTGCTCCGAAAGCCCCTGCGCCTCGGCGCCCACCACCAACGCCAACGGCGAGCGCAAATCGGCCTGCCAGCACGAGCGCCCGCGCCCGGCATCGGCCAGGTAAATGGTCAGCTGTGCGCCCTGAGGCGGATGACACAGCCCGGCCACCTCCGGCCAGCCCGCCGAGCGAATTGGCAGGCGAAAATGCGCCCCCATTCCAGCCCGCAGCACCTTGGGAGCGAAGGCATCCGTCGTCCCCGGCGTCAACAACACCCCCTGCACCCCGGCTGCCGCGCCACTGCGCAGCAAGGTGCCCAGGTTGCCCGGGTCGCGCAGCCCATCCGTCACCAGCAAAAAGGTTGCTGCCGCCGGCCAGGGCAAGGAACGCAGCCCCAAAACGGCCAAAATTCCCGGCGAGTGTTCAGTGTCGCTCAGGCGGGCCAGCAATCCAGGCTCCACCTCTTCCACTGCTGCGCCGCGGGCACGGGCCTGCTCCACCAGCTGCTGACCACGCGCCGACAGCCCCTGCGAATAGAGCAGCTGCTGCACCGGCCAGGCGCTGTCACAGGCCTCTTCCGTCAGCCGCACCCCTTCAACCACAAAAGCTGCTTGCTCTTGGCGCGCCTCGCGGCGCGTTAGGAGCGCCCGCACCTGTTGAATTTTAGGGTTATGGACCGATGTAATCATATCCTTGATTGTACCAAGTATTAAGGAAAACGAAGCCACTTTTTCATTCAATTGCGGCAGATAAAAAAACGACCCCGGATTTCTCCGAGGTCGTTCCATCGTTTTTTCGAAACGGCGTTTCAGGCTGCTTTGGCTTTGGCAACCACAGCGGCGAATGCCTTCGGGTCGCGCACTGCCAGGTCGGCAAGCATTTTGCGGTTCAATTCAATGTTGGCCTTGCGCATGGCATACACCAACTGGCTGTAGCTGATGCCATTCAAACGTGCCGCAGCATTGATGCGCACAATCCACAGCTTGCGCAGGTCGCGGCGCCGGGCGCGGCGATCGCGCGTGGCATACCACATGCTCTTCAACATTGCCTGATTGGCGCGGCGGAACAACAAATGCCGGCTGCCAAAATAGCCTTGCGTCGTCTTCAAGACTCGCTTGTGACGCAGGTGACCTTGCGGCCCACCCTTTACACGTGCCATGAGAAAACTCCTTTGTGAACCCCTGGGCGCCGGTGAAATTCACCTGTTGCAAACACCCAACGGCCACTCCAAAACCGGATAACGAACGGATTGCCTACTTGCCCTCGGTCATATTGGGCGCCAGACGACGAATGCGCTGGGCAATCTTCTTCCCCTCAACGGGGATCATCTCGGTGAACAACGCCTTGGTGCGTTCCGGAGTGCGGCGGCGCAAATGGCTCTTGCCGCCCTTGGTGCGAACCAGGACGCCGGACCCGGTCAGGCGAAACCGTTTGGAAGTCGCCTTATGGGTCTTCAACTTTAACTTTCCTGCTTTTGGCTTGCGAGGCACAGCAAAACTCCTCTCTACAAAATAAATCACCTTACGAACAGGCGCAAGGGTTGATTATACCAGGAATCCGCCGTTTGGGAAGGATTCTGGCGCACAGTTTCCTTGAAAAACACCAACGCAGATGCAGCTCAGGCAGCCGCTTCAACCTCTTCGGCAGCCTTCTTGGGCGCCGCAGCCGGCTTGCCGGGGCGCGAGGGCGCAAGAACCATGCTCATCACCTTGCCCTCAAGCGCCGGTGGCTGCTCAATGGCTGCAATGTCGCTCAGTTCCTCGGCAATTTCCTTCAAGTCTTCCAGCGCCAGTTCCGGATATGAAATCTCGCGCCCACGGAATCGCACCGTCACGCGCACTTTCATCCCATCCAACAACCAGCGGCGTGCATCGCGCGTCTTAAAGCCGCGATGATGCTCGTTGGTCTTTGGCCGCAGGCGAATTTCTTTGACTTCAATCTTGGTTTGCGACTTGCGCGCTTCGCGCTCTTTCTTCGTTCGCTCATACAAGAATTTGCCAAAATCCATCACACGGCAAACCGGCGGTGTTGCACTTCCAGCCACCTCGACCAGGTCCAGTTCAGCTTGTCGGGCAATTTGCAACGCCCGCTCCACCGGAACGACCCCCAGGTTTTCACCATTCGGGCCAATCAGGCGCACTTCTGGCACCCGAATGGTTTCATTGACGCGAAAAGTTGTTGTACTGATAGTTCTTCTCTCCTTACAAAAATAGAAAACGACCGTTCGGCGCAAACGGTTCTTTTTTGTATGATAACACATTTTCACAAACCGCGTCAATGAGAAATGCGTTTCTTCTCAGACCAGTTTCCAATCCCCAATTGCGGCCTCTTCCCCCATCCAGGCCTGGACGGGGGAAGAGGCTTGTTGGCAGTCTACAGCTCTGCCGAACGGGTTGCCACCCGCTCCTGCAGCAGGGCAATGAATTCCTCAACCGGCAGGGCATCGTTACGCGAGCCATCGCGCTTGCGCAGCGCAACACAGCCCGTTTCCACCTCACGCCCGCCCAAAACCGCCATATACGGCACCTTGAGCAGCTGTGCCTTGCGAATCTTGCCGTTCATGCGGTCCGAATCCAGGTCAGCCTCGGCGCGAATGCCAAGGGCGCGCAGCCGGTTTTGCAGCGCAACCGCCGCCTCGTTTTGCCCATCCGTAATCGGGATGATGCGCGCCTGTTCCGGCGCCAGCCATACCGGGAAGTTGCCGGCATAATGCTCGAGCAAGAAGCCAATCAATCGCTCGTGCGTGCTGAGCGGGGCGCGGTGAACGATGAGCGGGCGCTCTTGCTTGCCCTCTTCATTGATAAAGGTCAAATCGAAGCGCTCCGACTGTGCAAAATCTACCTGATTGGTCGCCAGCGTGAACTCGCGTCCAATTGCACTGCGCACCTGCACATCAATCTTCGGCCCGTAAAAAGCCGCCTCATCGGCCACTTCCACGTAGGGAATGTTGCCATTGTTCATCGCCTGCCGCACCAGGTCTTCCGTCTTCAGCCACAGCTCCGGGTTGTTGACATATTTTTTGCCCAGGCCGCGCGGCGCATGCGTGCTGAGGCGCATGATGTATTCCTGAATTCCAAACAGCCGGAAATATTCCAGGTACATCTCAATCACAGCCGTAAACTCGGCCTCAAACTGCCGCTCAGAGCAATAGATGTGCGCGTCGTTCATCTGCATCGAGCGCACACGCATCAACCCAAACAGTTCGCCACTCTTCTCAAAGCGATAGCAGGTGCCATATTCCGCCAGGCGCAGCGGCAGGTCGCGGTAACTGCGCGGGCGGCTCGCATAAATCTTGTGATGCATCGGGCAGTTCATCGGCTTGATGTAATAGCGCTCGCCATCCATCTCCATCGGCGGATACATACTCTCGGCATAGTAGGGCAAATGCCCGCTGCGCAGGAAGAGCGATTCCTTCGTCAGGTGCGGGGTGCGGACACGCTCATAGCCATGCCGGAACTCCATTTCCTTCGCCAGTTTTTCAATCTCCTCAATCATTGCTCCACCGCGCGGCAGCCAGAGCGGCAACCCCGGCCCCACCTCATCCTCAAAGATGAAGATTTCCAGTTCCTTGCCCAACTTGCGATGATCGCGCTTCTTGGCCTCTTCCAGCCGCCACAAATATTCTTCCAATTCTTTGGGCGCACTCCAGGCCGTGCCATAAATGCGTTGCAGCATCGGACGCTTCTCATCACCCCGCCAATAGGCGCCCGCCACCATCATCAGCTTGATGGCCTGCGGATTGATCTGCCCGGTATGCTCAACGTGCGGGCCGCGGCACAGGTCGGTGAAGGTATCGCTCACGTAAATGGAAATCTCCGGCTTTTCCTCAAGCGGGTTGCCATCCTCATCCGTGCCGCCCTGCTCCAGCCCATCAATCAATTCCAGCTTGTAGGGCTGATCCTTGAAAATCTGACGTGCCTCTTCCGCTGAAAGCGCCCGCCGCTCAAAGCGGTGCTTGCCGCCAATGATCTGCCGCATGCGTTTTTCCAGGTCTTGCAAGTCTTCGGGCGTCAGAGTGCGCGGCAGGTCAAAATCGTAGTAAAACCCCTCTTCAATTGCCGGGCCAATGGCAAACTTGGCGCCTGGGAACTTCTCCAGCACTGCCTGCGCCATGATGTGCGCGGCCGAATGCCGGATGCGGTACAGTTGCGAGTCCTGATACCGTTCTTGTTTCATTTCAGCCATTCCAACCTCCATTCCTTTTGCTTAAAAACAAAATACCTCTGCCCATTCTGGGGCGAGAGGTTTGCTCACGCGCTTCCACCCAGATTAACCAACAGCCGGGGCTGTTGATCATCTCGTTGCTGCCGATAACGGGGCTTCCGTTTCCCTTAGTGCAGGCTTTTCTGTCTGGTTCAGGGTCAGGCTCGCAGGGGGTTTTCTCCGGGTGGCGCTTGTTGGAAGGCTTTCAGCCGCTGACCTTCGCTCTCTGTCAGGCCTGCACCGGATACTCGTCCTGGTCTTCGCTCGATTGTTTTTCATCATACCACATTTTGGACGCATTGCATAGAAGCATTTCCTCAACCCCGCCGCCCTCCAGAACCCGGCAATCGCTGATTGAAAACCCCCTCACCATCTATTATAATGATCCTGCAAGATTAATTTCTTCTCATCCAAGAAAGGTGGTGTCCAGACCACATACAATCTCCCTTTCCACTTCCCCATCCTTCCCCATTTTTTTCATTCTCCAGAGAGGACTCCATGAAACCAATTCGCATTCCTGGTTTGTTACTCGGCCTGCTGATCACCTTCAGCCTGGTCACCAATGCGGTCTGGGCTGCGGCCCCCGCCCCCGACCTTCCCACGCAGCCGCCCCCGCCCAACCCACAACTTTCCACTGGCACCGCACCACAAGCGGTGCAAAACAGCAACGGCACCCAATCGCTTTCAGGCAGCAACGTCACCTTTGCCCCATCCGCCGGTGATGAATGCTACCTGCCCGGCGAAACTCAAACCCTCTGCTTCCAATCCGATACCTACACGACCGACTACGAATATATCTATAACAACTGGCTGCGCTTCCCCAACGATTGGGTCGTCAACAGCATTGCCATTCAAGGCAGCCCGGTCTGTGATGATGGCGCTTTTGATCCCTCCTTCGGCTGGTCTTTCCAGACTGCTTCCTATGAGGTGAACATCGCTCACATGCGCTATCAGAACACAGCCGATCACTGCGTAGCCACCTATTGTGTCAATGTCACTGCCGGTGCATCGAGCGGCACTGTCCCCGTCTCGTGGTACTTCGATGGCGATGGCTATGGCGGAGCACCGCACTGGCCGTGCAGCAGCGATGGCTACACCCCGGCCGGCATGACCGCTTGCGATCAGTCCATTGCACCAACCGCCAGCGTGCCGCGTTGCAGTTCCATTGACCTGACCCCACCAACCATCAGCACCTCCAGCTGTAGCGGCGAAGACCAGCCCATCACCCTCAACCTGGCAAACAACACCGGTAATGCTGGCACCTTTAACCTGACCTATGACTGGAATTTCCAAGGCACGGTCAGTGGTCCCAGTTCCATCAGCCTGGCGAACGGCGCAGCCCAAGACTTTGAAGTCGTCCTCTCGCCCCATGCCTGTTTGCAACCCGACGAGTTTGAGGTTGAGGTAACCGCGAACGGAGGGGGCTTCAACGACACGGCCCTCATCACCACCAGCTTCTACAGCGAGCTGCACAGCTGGAAGATGATCCCGCCCAGCCCCACCAGCGCCATGGATAACGTCCTGGCAAGCTATGATGGGCTGCTGTGGCACATCACCGGCCATGGCTCAACCGGCGTCTCGACCTATGACCCGCAAACCAAAACCTGGACACCGATCGCCGATTCTGCCCCGGGCTTCAACAATTACGCCCGTTCCGGCTGTCAGATTGGTGAAAAAGTTTACATCTACGGCGATACAGCCGGCGGCTATTCCGGCCTGTGGAGCTACAACATGCAGACCAATGTCTGGCAGGCCGAAACGCCCGGCGGCACACCGCCCAACCAGACATCCATTTGGGCACCGGCCTGGGTGGCCGACCCGGACAATGCCCGCTGCTACCTGACGGGCGGCGCAACCTCGCCCGGCGGTGGCAACCTCACCTCAGCCTATGTCTACGATGCTGCCGCCAATGCCTGGCTGACAGCCCTGCCTGCTTTCACCAGCCCGCGCGACTTTCACGCCGGCTTCCTCTTCAACCGCCCCAGCGATGGGCATGACTTGCTGTGTGTGGCAGGCGGCGTCAATTCCAGCGGAAGCGAGCTTAACTCCACCCAATGCTATGACATGCAATTGGGCGCATGGAATGCCGAAAACGCAGACCTGGGCGCCCTGGCAACAGCCTGGTGGGGCATGGGCTATGCCCAGCGCACCGGTCAACTCTGGATGGTGGGGGGCGCTCAGAGCGGCAACCCGAGCGCCAACACCGCCTACTACGACATTGCCGCCCAGGCCTGGGTGGGGTATGGCGCGCTGGAAAGCGGCGCCATCTACCGCACCGCTGCCGCTGCCCTGGATGGCATCATCTACCACGTTGGCGGGTCGCCCAGCGGGTTCAACCCCGTCAACTGGGCCGATGCCTCCGACACCTATTGCCCGGCCTGCACCGAGCCGGTCATCAAGTTCAGCCCCGGCGTCTTCAACCAGGTGTTGCCGCCCGATAGCATCGGCGCAAAATGGGCGTTGGTCTGCAATCGGGGTGGCGCACCGCTCACCTATAGCATGACGGATGGCAGCGACTGGCTGACCCAGGAACCGGCTGGCGGCACAATTGCCCCCGGCAATTGCGATTCGCCCAGCATCACCTTCAATTCGCATGGCCTGTCGAATGGCAGCTACGCCACCACCCTCACCATCACCCACAACGACCCGTTCAAACCGGCCATTCAGGTGCCAGTCTCGCTCACCGTTCAATCTTCACCCCGCCTTCAGGTCTTGCCCGCACAAGTGGAAATGACCGTCATCAACGGAGAATCGGTCAACACCACCCTCACGATTCAAAACCTGGGCGACCTGCCCATGCATTGGCGCATGGTTGAATGGCAAATGCCAACCAAGGGCCATCCGGTAGATGCCACCGGACAGGGCGAATGGCTACAAGCCCCTGGCGAGGGCGTGCTGTTGGATGCCAACGGCGGCCCACGCCTGGCCCACCCATCAGCCTACCGCTGGAATGCCCCACAAGGCGGCGGGATGAGCGTCCTGGTCTATAGCGATGATTACTATCATCCGGCGCCCAACACCCCCCTCGACCAGGCACTGCGCTACCTGGGCCTGTCCTACACCGCCTACTACGAAGGCAACTTCTCTGGCTTCATCCAGGCGCTGGAGAACGAAGGTCCCTGGGACCTGGTGCTGTTTGCCAACGACAATTATTATGCCGACACAGCGCTGCTGGATGCACTGCTTGAATATGTCAACGATGACGGGCAGCTCATCCTCAATTGTTGGTGGCTCGCCAATCACCCCACTCACCCCCTGTGGGCCACACTAGGCATAACCTGGATTGCCAATGACACCACACCGCCCAACCCGGTGCATTGGTGGGTCGCCGATCCCATCTTTGAATACTACGACACCGTCCCCGAACTGACCAACCCCGTTTCAGGCGCCTATGGCATCAGCGGGCAGCATGTCGAGCCACTACCCGGCTTCACCGCCCTGGCCGGCTTCACCGATACCCCCACCACCAACGAAGCGGCCCTCGTCCGCAACAGCGCTGGCACCACCATCTTCAAGGCCTTTCTGGATGGGCAGATGGATGATGACCAGGACAGCGACGCGATGCTGGATGTGGCCGAGTTGTGGGCCAACCTGGTGCGCAGCATTCCCAACTGGGACTACCCCGCCATCCCCTGGCTGACCGCCTCGGACGAGAGCGGCGCGCTGAACAGCGATGAGCAGATCTCTATCGGACTGCACTTTGAAAGCAGCGGCATGCAGGCCGGGGAATATGATGCCGGGCTGGTGCTGTTCAACACTGCCCTCGGCCAGTCACCGCGCATCATCCCGGTACGCTTCAACGTCGTCACCATCCCCCTGCTGGAAAAAGAAGCCCCGGCACAGGCCAACCCCGGCCAACCATTCCCCTACACCATCCGCATCACCCCCTACAACCTCAACCCCATGAGCCTGCACGATGTCTTGCCAGATGGGGTTGAATACGTCCCGGGCAGCCTGATGGTTACGCCGGATGTTGGCAGCTATGGTTACGATGCCCCAAACCGCACCATTCACTGGAATCTGAACATGCCCGAAAAAAGCTGGCAGCCGGCGCGCGTGCATGGGTCCGGCCGTTCCGCAGCTGTGCAATCCGTCAGCCCGGCTAGCGCCCAGCCGTCCGCCCCCGCCTCTGGCTACGACCCCAAAATGGTCCTCTGGGATCAGCCGCTCAGTTCGGCCAATCAAAACGCCTACATCAATCAGGAATTTGGCGATTTAACCACCTATTCCTCCTTCCTGGCGGATGACTTTGTGGTGGATGAGGCCTGGCAAATCTCGCGCCTCTTCATCCCCGGCAGCGGCTGGAATGGCTTCAACTCGCTGGCAAATGCCACTTCGCTCAACTTCCTGATCTATGCGGATGCGGGCGGCGTGCCGGATGGGGACCCCTCCGGGCGCGGCAACCCGCCCCTCTGGGCCCTCAGCCTGCCACCCACCAACCCGCAGATTACGCTCAGCAATGGCACCGGTGGCACGCTCTCGAACACCCTGCTTTCCTTGGATATGCCAATCATCCTGCCGCCCGGCCATTACTGGTTCGTCTTCTACCCAACGATGAATTTCAATCCGCATGGTCAATTTGGCCGTCAGCCAGCCGATACAAGCAACCACGACACAGCGCAGCTCGTCAACCCGGGCAATGGGCTTGGCTTGGGCGACCAATGGATGGACTGGACGATTTTGAACACCACCCAAACCGACCTTGCCTTCCGGATTGAGGGCGAAATTGCCACCCCGCTTGAAATCAGCTTCAACGTCATCGCCGAGGTGGATGATTTCATCATCACCAACACCGCCATGCTGAATGTCTCTGGCTTCCCGGTTGAGGACAGCGCAGAGACCTACATCCTGCCCTACAAGCGCATGTACCTGCCCGCCATCCTGCGGTAAGCCCGCACCAACAAGCGTCATGCCCCTGCACCCTGCCGGGGCATGACGCCCCCCCAACGCCGGCAAAACCCCACCCCGGCCCTTGACATGGCCCGCCAAACCGATATATAATCATCCAGGCCAAAAGGAGTAAATCGGCGGCAGGTTGCCAGAGACGGAGGTCACGGCTGAAAGCCTCCCCAACATCACCCCGATTGAAGGTCGTTTGGCGGCAAATGCCGAAGAAATCCCCACCCCAATGGGGAAAGTAGAACGGCACGGGTAAGCCCGTTACAGCGCAACCCCGATGATGGTCGGGGAAAGTGCGCCGGAAACCCGGCGAAAAGAGGTGGTACCGCGGAAGCAGCCCTTTCGTCCTCTATGGGACGGGGCTGTTTTGTTTTATCTTGACCGGAAGAAAGAAGACCATACCATGACCGAACTGCCAAAAACCTATGATTTTGCTGCCGCCGAGCAGCGCCTCTATGCCTGGTGGGAGGCGCAAGGCTATTTTGCGCCAACCAACGACCCCAACAAGCCCGGCTTCGACCCTGGCCGCCGCCCATTCGTCATCTCCATCCCCCCGCCCAACGTCACCGGTGAACTGCACCTCGGCCATGCCATGTTCGTCTCAATGGAAGACCTGATGACCCGCTACGCCCGCATGAAAGGCATCCCCACCCTGTGGCTGCCCGGCACCGACCACGCCGGAATTGCCACGCAACTGCAAGTGGAAAAGGCCCTGGCACGCGAAGGCCTGCGCCGCGAAGACCTGGGGCGCGAAGAATTCTTGCGCCGCACCTGGGAATGGAAAAACACCTATCGCGGGCGCATCACCGGCCAAATCCGGCGCCTGGGCGCCTCGTGCGATTGGGCGCGCGAACGCTTCACCCTGGATGAGGGCCTCTCCCAGGCCGTGCGCGAGGCCTTTGTGCGCCTGTACGAAAAAGGCCTCATCTATCGCGGCCCGCGCATGATTCACTGGTCACCCGGCCTGCGCACAGCCGTCTCCGACCTGGAAGTGGAATACAGCGAGGAAGCCGGTTTCCTCTACCACTTCCAATATGTGCTGGATGACAACCCGCAGGAATTCATCCCGGTTGCCACCACCCGCCCCGAAACCATTCTCGGCGATACAGCCGTCGCCGTTCACCCCGAGGATGAACGCTACCAACGCTTCATCGGGCGCAAAGTGCGCGTCCCAATCCTGGGACGCACCATACCGGTCATCGCCGATTCGTACGTCACGCGCGAATTTGGCACCGGCGCGCTCAAAATTACCCCCGCCCACGACCCCAACGACTACGAAATTGGGCAACGCCACAACCTGCCAATGATCAATATCCTCAACCTGGATGCCACCATCAACGACAATGGCGGCCAATATGCCGGGCTGGATCGCTTTGCCTGCCGCAAAAAACTGTGGGAAGACATGCGCAGCGCCGGGCTTGTGCTGCGTGAGGAACCCTACACGCTGAATGTGCCGCGTTCCCAGCGCGGCGGCGAAATCATCGAGCCGATGATCTCGACCCAATGGTTCATCCGCATTCAACCCCTGGCCGAGGCCGCCCTGACCGTCGTGCGCGAGGGCCAAATCCGCATTGTGCCAGAGCGGTTCACCAAAACCTACTACAACTGGCTGGAAAACATCGAAGACTGGTGCATCAGCCGTCAGTTGTGGTGGGGTCACCGCATCCCGGTCTGGTATTGCGCCGAGTGCAGCCAACTGACCATCAGCCGCCAGGACCCAAGCGCCTGCGCCCATTGCGGCAGTCAGCGCATTGAACAGGATCCCGACGTGCTGGATACCTGGTTCTCCTCCGGGTTATGGCCCTTCTCAACCCTCGGCTGGCCGCAAGAAACCCCCGACCTGCGCTACTTCTTCCCCACCTCAGTCATGGAAACCGGCTACGACATCCTCTTCTTCTGGGTGGCACGCATGATCATGTTCAGCCTGGAATTTACCGG
>CAYVRT010000036.1:0-26539 GCA_964453115.1 uncultured Anaerolinea sp.
TTCACACACCCTCAACGGCCTCCTGCAACCGTTCGGCGGATGGGTGCAGGTAACGCCCGGTTGTTTCCAGGCGGGAATGCCCCAGCAGGGCTTGCAGGGTGGCAATGTCCACCCACCCTTTCTCAATGGCCCGGGTTGCAAAGGTGTGCCGCAGGGTATGCGGGGTTGCATCCACCCCGGCAATGCGGGCGTACTCCGCCACCATGCGCTGCACATCGCGCTCAGATAGCGGTTGGCCGCTCTGGGAGAGAAAGACCGGCTCCGCAGCTGTTTTTGTCCGTTCCTCCAGCCAGGCTTTGAGTGCCTGCCTCGCCTCGGCGTTCAGCGGCACCCGGCGGCTCTTGTTGCCCTTACCGTTCTGGATCAGCAGCCAGCCGCTGCGCCCATTCAGTTCCAACTCGGCCAGGCGCAGCCGCACCACTTCGCCCACCCGCAAACCGGCGCGTGCCAGCAGGTTGAGGATGGCAGTATCGCGCAGATTGCCCTCGGCAGCGGCCAACAGGCGGCCCAGCTCACGGGAAGAGAGGGTTTTCACCGGCGGCGGCACCTGCTTGGGGCCTTTGACCTTCAGGCTGCGCCCCAGGTGTTTGAGCAGGGAGCGGATCGCCGCCAGTCGCAGGTTGACGCTGGCGGGAGAGAGACGGCGCACGGTTTGCAGGTAAGCCAGGTAGTCCTTGACTTCGAAGGCGGTCAGCAGGTTCCAGTCTGGCTCGGTTTGGTTTGTCTGGTTGTACCAGGCGGAAAATTCATCCAACGCCGCCCGGTAGCGTTCTACCGTGCGCGGGCTGGTGAGCGTGGAAAGAAAGTCAGCTATCGGGTTCATTGGCAGCGTTTCCTGATGCAAAAAACATTGTGCGACGTAGTTTGTGCCTGTTATTTGCCCAAAACTGGGCCTTTTGGCGGTCTTTTTGGGCGTTTTATGTCGCACAATGACTATTGTACGACTTCATTGTGCGTCATACAACCGGCGGATGGAAACAGGGAGGTTGACAGAATGTCCTGGTAAAAATTGGCAGTATGCCAAGGGTTGTGTAAAAATTGAGGGATCACAGGAGGCTGGGCAGGCGGGGTAATGTTGCGAAGTTTGAGACTGCGAATGACGGCATAGAAGATGAGCAAACGGCGAAGCAAAAAGAGGGCTTGTGGCCCTCTTAGCGCTCAGCGGCGCGTGTACTGTCGAAGCCTGCGATCAATGGGATAACCGGTTACGGGACCCCCTGTGTCAGGCCACGGATCTGTGACCGACCACGTTC
Organism: uncultured Anaerolinea sp.; assembly: GCA_964453115.1. Classification (GTDB taxonomy): domain Bacteria; phylum Chloroflexota; class Anaerolineae; order Anaerolineales; family Anaerolineaceae; genus JAIWNK01. The sequence goes on from CAYVRT010000036.1 coordinate 1,254, forward strand.
AAACACCACCACTCTCGGCACAATGGATGGAAACAGAGCCGACACATCTGCCGAGACGGTCACCATCACAGTTTTGTTTCTTTCATCAATCTGCATCCCGGTCACAGATGGACGTATCCCAAACTCCGCCAAATACGCGCTGTTCACCGCCGCATAATACCTCGCCCAACTGCTTGCCTCCGGCAGCAGCCTTACTTCCCCTGTCTCCCGAAAGTATTCAAAATCCACATATGCTGCTCCGGCCAATGCCGCCGCGTCAGCCGCCTTGCCAACCTCAGCCTTTGCATAAAAAAAGCGTCCCAGGTCAATTGCCATTGCCAAAACCGGCACCGCAACAAACCCTATGTACAAAGCCCAGAAAGTCATCGAGTACCCTCGTCGGTCTTTCAGCATCTTTTCACCACCCCTCCTGCCGGAATGTCGCTTCTGCTTCCACGTCAAAGGGCCCGCTCAAACCCACCAACGCTCCCAGATAGTTGGGAATCTGTCCTTCAACACGAATCTTCAACAAGCTACCTGCACTACCTCCCGGCGCTAAAACCGCAACCGATGCATTCTGCACCAACCGAGCACCCGAGATTGATTCCTGTGCCGATGATGCCGCCACACATGCCGGACACTCTTGAGCCACGCTGCCCATGCGCGCTCCATGTCGGGCTGCCGCCTGGACTGCCTGCTGGCCGTACACCACCATCCCCAGATTAACAACTGCCAGCATCACCAAAATCGCTATCGGGAAAGTGATCGCTGCTTCCACCATCTCCATCCCTCGATTGTCTTGCCAAAATCGTCTTTTCATTCTCTCCATTCCTCCTTCCCATGGCCGGGACTTGTCTTTCAACAAACCCCGGCCAGGTTTCCGTATCCTCTTTACCGGTCTAGATACCGTTCGCTACTTCCAACACGATGTCGCGAATATTGACGCCCAGAACCTGGTACGCACCGTACGCAACCAGAACCACCACACCGATGATCAGGGCGACTTCCGTCGTCTCGATCGCACGATGATCACGCAGCAAATGCCGCAGCAACCAACCATTGATCTTGGTCATTGTTCTCACCTCCTTTCTTTATACAAATACCAGCGTTGCAACTGTGCCAACTGCTATTGCTACCATGTAGGGAATCGTGCGTTTCTTGCGCACGATTGCCACCAACGCCTGCACGCCTCCTACCAAACCAATTGGCAGCAGTACCACCGGCTCCAGCATGATCACAAGGAACATCATCACCCGCACGTCTGCACCACCCGTACCCCCATACCACCACAACAAGAACACTGCCGTCAACGCCAAGAATAACCACAGGTTCGCCGCTTGCGTTCGAACGACCCCGGCCAAACCCAGGGCTACTATCCCCCACACGCCTGCTTTCATGCCGTTCAGCATCAACGGCAACACAAACACAAGCATCCCCAGGTACAGCGCAATCAGCCACTCCCCCCTCAGAACCAGCCATAGACCGGCTCCCATTAGCGGCGGAATCGTCAACCAGCCGCTGACCGCCCGCGTTCGCAGGTCTGACAACACACACACCATCAGCCACCCCAGCAATACTATTTTCAGGATTGCTCCCATCTCATCGGTTGACAAGTATCCCATACCCGGCTCCATTGGCTGCTTCAGAATCCGAATAAACATAGATGTACACTAAGCCATCCGTCTGTGCTGTGTAGGTCAACTCAAATGGTTCTGCCACTGCTTGGCCAACCAGTTCGGCTGTGTCATTATTCCAGCGGTAGAGCAACAATTGCACACCGGCTGGATTTCCTGTTTCCATATCTACACTCAGCACATCCCCTGCTTGCACATCTACACGATACAAATCGCCTGTTCCAGCTCCGCCATCATGTGTTCCAGTTATCTCTACCCCAAAGCATATACCTCCGTTGGCCTCCCCAACCGTGTTGTTCGGCTCTCGCTCGTGCTGCAAGCAGCTATCGTGCTGTTGTTTCAGAACGGCCGCAAGCCATACCTTGTGCGGATTTACCACCACAGTCACTGTGCCTGTTTCCATAGCCTGACCATCATCAACCCGGTACGTAAACCAATCCTCTCCAACAAAATTGCTATCGGGCGTGTAGACAAAACTGCCATCGTCCCCCATTTCCACTTGCCCGTGCTGCGCAACAGAGATTAGTTTCGTTCTCAGCCCATGACCATCCGGATCGCTGTCATTCAGCAGCACACCAGGCTCGCCCACCGTCAACACCTCACCAGCCACCATCCAATAAACATCGTCCTCCGCTACCGGAGCATTGTTGATAACCGTTATCGTTACGCTCGTCCAATCGCTGTCATATCCATCCGTCACCTGATACGTGAACGAATCCGCACCAACATACCCCGGATTCGGTTGATACACAAACCACCCGTTCGGATCCAGACTCAACTCACCATTCGCCACACCGGTCAGCACTGACGCACTCAGTTCATCATTGTCTTCATCTTCGTCATTCCACAGTACACCAGGCGCATCCACAAGCAATTCTGAAGACATCACAACCGTATACGAATCTCCAGCAGCCTGTGGTGCCGCATTCTCGTCGTCATCAATGGTCATGATGCCGTCATACAATTCGAAATAGCCAGCCCCACTACCGCCTGGTTGAGCGTGCAAAGTGATAATTTCGTTCCCTTCTTTCGCTCCGTCATCGTGCAACGGCACCACAAAGCTCACGTCGGATTGTCCTGGCTGCACCGGCACTCGCTGCTCTGTGCAATCCAGGTCGAGTTCGCAGCTGTCGCCCGTCAGTACCAGAGTCAGGCTCATGACAGATGGAAACTCCTCTGTTCCTGTTATGCTTACCTGTACAGTCGCTTGTCCAGCATCTTCCATCACCATCAACGAATGTACTGTTGCGGTTGGGCGCTCCCGTACACGAAGAGTCACACGTGCAGATGCCACCCCATCTTTGTTCCTTGCCAGGTAGAAAAAGCTATCTTCCCCCACAAAATCCGGGCCCGGAATGTACACAAACGAGCCGTTTTCAGCCAACTGCACGACTCCCCATTCCGCTTGAAACACCAGTTCTACGCTATCCGCATCCTGATCATTCGCCAATACACCGGGTGCAGCTACAGATAGCTCCGCATTCTCGTAAGCAGTATACACATCATCCACTGCTACCGGCTGTCCAAGCGGAACGCCTGCCATTGTCAATACGCTCGAAGCCAAAATACATAAGCTCAAGAAGACCCTTGTCATCATCAAAACCTCCTTTATGGAATCCCTGGCGCTGTCGGCTTTTCTAGTGGCGGGGCCGTTGGTGTTGGCGGAAGAGCTTCTGTAGGCTGCGCCAGGGTTGGCAGCTCGTCCTCTCTTTCCGTTGGAAGCACCGTCGCAGTTGCCCAAACTTGAGTAACAATCCTCGGCGCTGTTGGCGAAGGAGTTATTGTCTCTGTTGCTGTATTGATCGCCGTTGGTGTTCTCGTCACGATTGCAATCATCGGGGCCGTTGGAGTGCGCAGAGCAGGTGCGGTTGGCGTTGCCGTTGCTGCTTCTGCCTTCACCGAATTCACGCTCAATCGCCCGTTCGCTATCAACACAAATACCGCCAACACTCCAACAACCGCTGTCCGCCGCAGCAAAGGCTGTTTCATCAATCCAGTGATTCCACCTGCACCTATCAGTGCTATCCCCAACACCCACAGAAGCCATTCCCACGAATAGCCAGGCAGTACCCGCATCACAACCGCTGTCAGTCCACCCAAAACAGCCAGCCGCAATATCTTCACCAACCTGGCTGTCATCCATCTACCCAGGGGGTTACGCATCTCTCTGCTCAAACGCTGCATTCCATCTACCAGCAAGCTGTCCAGGGCTGTGCTTTTCTGCCATGCCGCCAGTTTCAACATGGCTACATATGCCGCCAGGTAGCCACTTTGCTCTTTCAATGGCTGCAATCCCTGCTCCTCTTTGCTCCCCAACGCCAGACGCGTCAAGCTTTCGTCCAGCGCTTGCTGCACGCTTGTCCGGCTCAGTCTGCTTCGCACACCAGATAACGCTTCCCTCAATTCGCCTGGTTGTCTCGTCAAGCTGCTTTCGTAGATCCGGATGATGTCAGGGATGTCTCCATAATCACCTTTTGTCCGATATTCTTCGACCAACAGTCCAACTGCAACCAGCACCAACGCCAGGACTTCCCCATAGGTTCGCTGTCCTAGCTGCCACACCAATCCTGCCGCCATAATCAGCACTCCGGCTCCAACCCAGTCTACCCGAACCTTGCGTTCTCCTTGCACCATCATCCTTACCGCTGACGTACGCCGCCCGACTTTCTTGAGCAAGCCTGCCATCAAATATCCTATATACGCCAACGCTAAGCCGCTAATTACCTGTCTTATCTCCATTCCCTCCTCCTCACCACACATACGGCACAAACCGCCAGCGTGTTTGTGCTGCATACGTTGCGTATTCTTCAATCACCCGCTCTTCATACACCGCTCGCACACCTTGTACCATAGCCATTGCAACCAGCAGCACCAGCCCCGGCCACGGCGTTACGACCAACATCGCACCTCGCAGCAGCAGTTCCCCAACATACATTGGATGCCGCACCCAGCGGTATGGTCCGCTCTTAACCAGTCCTCGATCCGCAGCCGCAATTCCGAACCGCCCACCCAGGCTCACCAATGACGCAAAAATCAACCCATATCCAAGTACCCCTATCACGGTCAATGGCAGCGGTAGTTGCTCTGGATACCATGCAATCGGAGCCAAAGCTACAATCAAACCCATCCATAACGTCTTCCGGTCGTAGTTCTTTGCAGCCTTCCGTCGAGTGTAGAACCAGGCCAACAATCCATTATGCGCTGTACTCAGCACAGCCAGCAGGCTCGGGTGTTCAATTGTCGCAAGCAATGAAATTGCCGTTGCGAACACAAAAAATGCAAATCCGATCCGATCTCGCCACCGATCCTCTATCATTCTTTTTCTCCTCTCACTCTATCCACATTAGTTTGACCAATAACAGTACCGCTGCTACGAACAGCAAAAACACAGCTACAATCGCCTGGCCTTCTTTTCTCATCAAAACAGCCCTGTCACGATTGGATACCCAATCACAAACATAATCGCCCCCAAAAATGGCAGAAAGTAGAACAACACCATTGGAGTCACCAATTCCGCTCCCAGTTTCTCCGCCCGTTGATCGGCCTGTGTGATGTAGTCCGCTGCGATGCTCACTGCCAACTGCCCCATCAACTGTTGTTGTGCCGCCCCTTGTTTGATGAACCGCAACTGTGTCGCCATGCCAATCAACTCCGCCATCTGCGATTCCCCAGCCTCCAACCCCAATTGCTCCAACAAATCCCGCCCCTGACTGCGCTGCACTACACGTTTCATCCACTGCCCAGCCAAACCAGGCGCACCAGCTGTCTGTACCAGGGCGTTCTCCAGGCTGCTGCCCGCTGCTACCCGCGCCGCCACCAATTGGATGAATTCCGGTAACTGCCCCTGAAACGTGCGCCGCGTCCGCCGAGCCGTTCCATTCAACGACAATGTTGGGTATTGCCAGCCAATCAAGCCCGCAGCTCCAATCAGCAAAACATTGCCACCAAACACAATCGTTCCTGCAACGACTGCTCCAACAGCTGTTGCCAATTGTAATGACGCAAACTGCACCTCGTTCCATCCAACCCACTTGCCCGACATCTGCGCCCAGTACAGATTCGCAGCCGTCTTGCGCAAGATCCCTTTCGGCATGTACAGGCTCACCGGTTTATCCAGTGCAGCCAATGCTCTGCGATACCCGCTCAACCCTGATTCCCTGCTGCCCACCTCCGCCAGACGCCCTTTCGGAGTTTCCCACACGATCTCTAGCAACAACACACTCACGAACACAAACACCAGAATCCCAATTAGCCAGATCAACCCGCTCATACTGCCTCCTGCACCATAGACTGCATGATGAAGTACCCAAACACCATCATCCCTATCACCAGCCCCAGAACAATCTGAACCGGAAAACTGCGTAAGGACGCTCCCATTGCCGGATCACTCGATAAATACGCCAGCACAAGAAATAGTACGATCGGCAAGGTGCGCGTGCTTAGCAGCACATCCCCGGCCTTGGCCTGCGCTCGTCCACGTGCAACCAGTATTTGCTGCACCCGCTGCGAAATATCCATCAACACATCCGCATACGCCCCACCACCCGCGTCCAGATACCCTTCCAATAGCAAACCCAGGTTTGCCAGCGATACCGATGGGCTTCGTTCCGCCAGGGCATTCAATGCACCCCTTCGATCTTTGGTTTTCATCTCCATTGCTGTTTGGCGCAATTCCGGACTGAGCGGATTCCTTCCTTCCAAATCCAGCGAGTTGGCTACTTCTTCCAATACATTATCCACCGATCCCCCAGCCAGCAACCCTGCTGCTATCCGTCCTACGGCAATCGGCAGCTTTTTGTCAATCTCTCGTCCCCGATTCTTCGCCTTCCCGTCTAACCACGCTCCTATCGAGTACCAGGTCAACACCGCAAGGGTCAGCGCTGGTAAACCCGGCAGCACCGATGACCCGACTACAAACGCAGCCGCACTTGCCGCTACACGCACCAACCGAAAGGTTGTTGCCTTCATTCCAACCCCAGCAGCCGCCAGACGCACTTCCAGGCTCTTTGGCTCTACTGCCTCTTTCCCATCTACTGAATACATGCCGCTCACGATCCCAGATCGCTTTTTCGCACCAGGGTACAACAACCATACCACCAGCGTCCCTGTCAGCAAACCAACGAGAAATATCACGCCCGTCACAGTTCACCTACCTTTTCCCAGTCCGCTCCCGCTGGACCTTTTTTGAAGTTCCATATCGGCTCAAACCAGACATTCCCACCTTTCAGTTCTTTGCTGATCTTGGAGATCGTCACCACCCGCCGCTTTTCATCCTCGATCGCGATTTGCACGATCACATCCATTGCCATGGAAAACATCTGCGCAACGTACCCTTCACTCGTGTTCATGTCCATGCCAACAATGTTTTGCAGCCGTTTTGCCGCATCCCGTGGACTGGCTGCATGAAACGTACATGCGCCTGAATGGCCGCTCATCAGCGCTCGAAACAGGGCTGATGCTGCATGCCCATCTCGCACTTCGCCTACAACCAGGTAATCCGGAGACATGCGCATGGCATCATCTACTCCATCTGCCAGCGTGTACGGCCTAACTTCTGTCCCAATTGCCTGCGGTCGCGCTTCAACCGTTTGCACAGTCTGGCTGTCTATCCAGATTTCTTCCGGATCCTCGATCTTCACTATCCGCCAGCCCTTCGGCAGAAAGTTGCACAACGCAGATAGCAAGGTCGTTTTCCCCGTGCGCGTTTCGCCGCAAATCAGAATCCGCTGCCCGCTCTCCATTGCCTGGCGCAGTGTCTCCATCATCTCCCCTGACAACGCACCTCGCTCCACCAACCAATCCGGCAGAACTGGCTTTTGCTCGTACAGGCGAATGTTGATAGATGGCACACTCCCTGGTGGTGCAATACATGGATGTAATATCTTGATCCGCCCACCGCCAGGGTTCGCCGGGCTGCGCGGAAGTTTGGCGTTCACACTCGGGTTGGTTTCATTCAATACCCGATGCTGCGGCCCAAGCAGCCGGTCTATCACCCGCCACACTTCCCCGGCTTCTGGCTTAATACCTGCATCTTCAAACCGCACTTCTCCCTTCCGCATTACCTGCAACAACCCGTTCGAGTACAGTGTAATCTCCGATAAATCTGTCCTCGCTGGTGGTAGCAACAGATCGAGAAATCCCAGGCCCAATAACCGCCGACAAATTTCGCCCCCCAACGCCTGCTCCTCCGTTAGTGTCAGCCGGATGCCACGTATCCGCAATGCATTGCTCAACCCATTCGCAACCTGATCGGTCACTTTTTGCCGTTCGTCGTCTGTGGGTGCTGTCAGAATCTCCGTTGGAAACACTCGGTTGATTTGATCAATCACCTCATTGATCACGATATTCCGGTCTGCTGCGCTCAGTTCAATGCGCTGATCCGAAAATGATGTAAAGAAGCTCATATCTCAACCCCCCAACCGAAATTTTGGCAGCCGCAAGGTCGCTCGTGTGCCGGTTTCTTCCTGGGTCTTTGCCCACAAGCCTGGATACAACCCATTGGCAATTTCTTGGATGGACTTCATCAACTTGTCTGATCGCAAGGTCGGCGCTACGCCCTGCTCCTGTGCTTGCAAAATTGCCGGGTCGCTTTCAACCGCTGCCATCATCGGTGGTGCCCAGTTTAGCTCTCCAGCAATCTCTTCCTGAAAGGTGCGCGGAGTGAGGGCCGAACGGTCGCTCACCTGGTTGAACACCAACCAGATCCCTTCTCGCGGCTTGCGCAGGGCATTGAGCAGCACGTTCAGGGTATGCACAGTCGCTATCAAGTCGTCCGTTTGCAGTCTACTCACCACCAGTATCGTATTCGCAAATAATAGCGGATGCGTCATCCATTGCGTTTCGCTTGGCGGTAAATCCATTACAACTGCCGCATGTTGCCCCTCTGCATCTTGAAGCATCGAGTAAATGCTGCCTGCCGCACGCGGGTCAGCCTGGCTTGCCTGCTCATATTCCGCCGAGTCCGGCGGGGCTATCAGCACATCCAATTGCTCGACATGCTGCATCACATTTTGTAATGTTGCGGCCGCTGGCCGCCGAAAATAGTCCCCAATGTTGCTCGGAAACCGCAGTTTGCCGCGGAAGTGCGGCACCGCAGCGGCGGGCATCCCCAATGACAACAAAAGTGTTTTCACCGCCAGACGATTCGCCAGTTCATAGGCCAGTGCTTCCGAAAGCGTTGAGCGCCCCACCCCACCCGCATTCGAAACCACAGCAATCCGCTTTGTGCCTGCCGCCACAGTTGGCCCAGATGCTTGCAAGGCTCCCAATGCAGGCGCTCCGTATTGCGCTGGCGCTGCTGCTATCGTGCGCGCCCGCAGTGTCATCACCGCAGAGTAGGCAATCTCGGTCATCTCGGACCAAACAATTGGTTCTACATACACACCCGCAATCGTTGCCAATCCCTTGCTCTCTAACATGCCTTTCACTCGCCCGTATGCGACTGGCAAGATTACAATCCCGATTCCCTTCCCGCTTAGCAACGCCATTGCTTGCAATATCTCCTCTGGCCCAGGTGCAATCGCTGCTTGCAGCATTACCAGGTCAGGCGTGGTGCTTTGTATCTTTTTCAGCAATTCATCCCAGGTGCTGGCTTGCGCACAAACGTAGAAACGCGGATCTTTCGTGAATGGCGTCAACATGTCATAAAACGACGATTCACTCGGCCCGCTGATCAATACGGCTATCCGCCGCTCCGGTGTTGTTTCCATTTCTTCCTCCCTAGGGCTGCACAGTCAGCGTGGCTTCTGGTGTTGGAGTAGGTTCAATAGTCGGTTCTACTGTTGCAGGCACAATCGGCGCAACCGGCGACTGCGCTTGCTTGCCACTCATCACGTTGTACAGTGTCCCCAGGTTCAAGGTCAAGATCTCATCCGACTCAATCCCTAACCCATCTGCTGGTTCCAGCACCAGGTACAGTACACCATATTCGTTCAGGCTCGCAATTAGCACGGCCGGGTTGACCAAATAGCCAGGCTGCAACTCAATCGGTTGCGTTGGTACATCCAGGACGATCACGCTTCCAGATTGAGCATTGCTGGTTGTCCGGGCAGCCGAGAACATTTGTTCATCGCTCCCACTAGCCGGAATCTCTTCGTATCGGAACGATTGCGGCACCATCAATACCTGAATACCGGTGATCGAGATGCGCGCCAGCGGCGCACTCGGAATCATCGGCGTTGGTGTCAGCGTTGGCACAGGTGTGCCATTTTGCCCCATCAGGTTCTGGTACATCGAGGAGTTGCTGCTGCTATAGCTACTCATCACTCCTTCCGGTGAAAGCATCCCAATGATCGTTACCCGCTGCCCAGGGCGCAATAGCCCTGCCACCCCCGAATCCAGTCGTACTTTGACCGCCAGCGCCACATGCCCTGGCTCTAATTGGGCCGGGATGCCAGACATGGCCTCTTCACCCAGCACAGCCGAGGTGATGAAGTCGCCTGGCGCTCGCCCAACACTCAGCATTTTGCCTGTTACTTCGTCTACCGTTTTATATCCGTCTCGCGGTGCTCCGCCTGCCGGAATCGTGCGCTCTTCGACCAGACTCTCACTCAAGATCGTCCCAGGTGCCAGCGCTTCTTTCGCTACGACTACTTTCGTCAATCGTACCGTCTGGTTCAACAAGGTTATGACCAGGATCATGATCACTACCCCGAGACCAATTACCACCAATGGAGAACGTTTTTTCTGATTCATCTACTGCTCCTTGTCTATGTGTTTTTTTTTCACCTGCTCAAGCAGGACCAACAACCACGTTGCCCAGTATTTCTTCAATCTCTTCATCACTCGGCTCAGCCGCAACTTCCAAATTCGGACGAATCAATACTGGCTCTATGAGCGTCACATCATCTGTATAGCCCAATTTGGCAATCGCTACGCCGCGTGGCATCCGCGCCAAATAGCGCTTGTACTCTGTGTTTACGATCCCCTTCTCGCTCCGCCCAAGATGTGGCAGGATCAAATCCCGATCTTTGGGGTTCTTCGTCTGGAACACAAACAAATTCGCACAACTCGCCAGTATCCCATCCGGCAGTTCGCTTACTGTCTGCCCCATCAGGTGCAAGAAGATTCTGTATTTCCTGCCATCCCGCCACATGGATTGAAAGATAGCGCTGACCTGGTTCCCTCCGCTGCTTTGTGCATCTGAAGCAGAACCACCACTCGATACGCCACATAATACCTTGTTTGCCTCCTCAAAGAAAATTTGTAGCGGAGGAAACTGCTTACCGGATAGCCCTTCCCGACGCCTGGTCACTGCATCAAAATACAAGGTCGTTGCAAGTAACGATAACAGTGCCGCCTTCGGATACTCATCCATCTCGGCCCCGCCTTCAATGATCGTTGCTCCCCATCCCCCTTCTAGCAACCCAAGATTTTCCACTTCCAATCCGGCTCCTTCTCCATACTGCCTCGCCATCTGCTGCCCCTCGAATTGCTCAAGCCGCAGCAGCACGCCTTCCAAAGATGTCCGGCTTGCCTGATCATTTTTCATCTGTCCATAATAGCTGCGCAGCACGCGCAGCCAGTCCCGCACTGTGACACTGCGGCTGCGATACATTGCCAGACGCTGCTGCTCTTCTGGTAACAGTTCTTGTACTCGCAACCCTTTTCCCATCCCAAGCGCACGACTTTCTTCTGCGTTCACAACCGGCTCCGACTCTCTGGCCCCAGTCTCATCCCATAACACGCCCGCCTGAGTATATACTTCCGTCAACGCCCGACGCAGAAAGCCCAACTGTCGCGGCCCCATTTGACCAGCATTTGCAAACAGTTCTGCTACCAGCGTGCGATAGCGCCCCGGCTGGATGCGCTGCGGCACCTGCAAGAAATTCCACCGCAACGGTCGCTGCCCACCAGGATGCAACTGGTAAAGGTCCACATGTCCCTTCATTCCCCGCCAGCGCAACGCCTTCCGCCAACCCTGCCCAAAATCCAAAACAATTGTTCTATATTGCCAGTTCAGCGTCGTTTCCAGCGCCAGTGTCTCCGCTGCAACCGTTTTTCCAAACCCTGTATCCCCCACAAATGCGGTGTGGAAGTGACGATCCGCCGAAAGGCGCAATTGACCCTTTGTCAACTGCCCCGATTCGGTCGAGTACTGCCGACCTAACACCACATCCCCAGGCATGTCTGGGTAGAATGCAAATGCTGGCGTCTCCTCCTGAACTGTCACTGCTGTGCTTTCCTCAAACGTTCCAGGCGACACGTATGCAGCCAGTTGCAGCATCGTCAGCAAAGTTGAATCCATGTAGGCGGTCACGTTTCCACCCACGCTCGCCCGACGTGTGGACGGAGTGAACGTCTGAGCGTGCAAACGGATGTACCCCTGCTCTTCCGCTGTCAAGGTTCGGCATTGCACACCGGTTACAACGTCTTCAAGCCCCTGGAATGCTTCCGGAATCAGTCCCAGCAATGCCTGCTGCCCACGCTCTGTTTTCGTCAGCGCATATACATCCGTGTAGTAGGCCCCTTCTGCCGAGGCCACTTTCAACAGTTGTTGCTGCACCCGCAATAATTCCGTCACAATCATCGCCGGGTCATTCTGCCATTGCGCTGAATTGCCGATCGAAAACGATGGCGCAAGACCAACGCTTAGCCCATTGCTCACAGCCCGACCAGTTCCGCTGCTGATCCCCTGGGTTGACGTACGGCCCGTACTACTTGAGCTTGTGTCGGACGCGCTCGTTGTCTGCGATTCCCCAACCGTCTCGCTTTCCGACACCGTGTGCGCTTCTGACGCTGAATTTGTTACCGAGCGCGATTGACTTACCGAATGGCTGTTTGTTACAGATTCGGAATTGGTTGTGCCACGACTCTCCGTGCTGCTTGAACTTGTCGTGTCTGATGAACTGCTGCTGCTCGTACTCGCTTCCATCCCACTCCATGAATGCGCGTAGCTCGCTCCTACCGATGTGCCCGCTCCAGCATTCACATCTGCAACAACGATCCCTCCCGAGACGCCCACATTACGCGAGGTGCTGATGTTTGCTCCAACCGTGTCGCTCCATCCCCGACTGCTGGTGTGGCCGGATGTTTCCCCTTCAGTATGCGCCTGTCCAGTCGTTTCTGCTGTGCCGTGTGTTTCGGCTGTTCCAACGCTGCTTGCTGTGCCATCCGTGATGGTTGTTCCTTCAGTGACAGAGTGTGTCCAGCCGCGAGTCGTGGCCGTTCCCTCTGTATGCGAAAGGCTCGTGCTATTCGCCGTCCCTTCTGAATGCGCCTGTCCAGTCGTTTCTGACGTGCCACTCCCCGCGCTCCACCCATGCATTGCGCTCTCAGCCATCCCACCCGAAAGCAATGCCGGCAAGCTGATCCCAAAGCTGGCTGAGCGCATACCGGTTTGCTGCGATGCCCAAATCGCCGTTTCTTCTGCAAATCCGGCCAGCAGGCTGCAAACCGTCGCAATGGGTATGTGGTGGGCGATGACTTGAAAAACAAATTCTTCCCGCAGGGTGCTCATCCCCCGGAATACAATCTCGTTTTGTTGTGCGCTCATCTGCTGTGCCGTTGTATCTCCGGTCGTCAGCGGATTGCTCATATTCCGGCTTCCTCCCCGTACACTTTCTCGCGGGTCAGGATGGCCCACTGCGATCAGGGCGTACGGCATGTTCCTCAGGCTGGTATATATCCAGTTCCCTACCCGAATGTTCAGAGCTTCCAGCCGAATTTGTCGGTACACGCCACGCAACCCTGCTTCCAGCGCATGAAAATCACGCTGCGAACGGTCAATTGCGGCCTGCAATGTTTCGCCAAACGCCACCACTCCATAGCACTGCACAATCCCCAGCGGCGGATCGTCATAAATCCCAGCTGTCAGATACACCAGGTTGACAGCTGCTCCCGAAGCCCCGCGCAGCACTGTGCGCATTTTTTGCACCAGCCCGGCATCTGACCTGGCTTCCAAAGGCAAATACCGCAACTGCTGAAGACGCACTACCCGATAGCCCGCATAATTTCGCCCGTCCTCCCGCTCAATTAAACGATACCACAGGTAATCTAATTCATCTCGATCAGCAACAAACGCAGCGCCCGCATCTTCCACCACCAGGTCTTCAGGCGCGAGGAATGACTGGCCGGGCATGATTTGCTTTCCCGTCCAGTTGAATGGAAAAAGCTGGGTGATTTTTTCAAAAACGCTCATTGTCGCCTCTCTATCTTTTTGTGCTGTCACCCAGGCACAGAAGTTATCTGCTTGCCATGCCTGGGTGACAGCCCCTTGAGTTCTCAAGGGGCTGAACAGTTATCATTTGGTGTCAACCAGGCGGACTTCCCAGCCCGCCCGCCGAAGATCATTTGCTTCAAAGATGGCGTCGTTGTGATCTTCAAAAACTGCGTAGTCAACCCATTCGCCATTTTTGAAGATCTGAACTTTCGTGGGGAATAATACCCACTCTAATCTCATCTCGTCCTCCTTATTATTTTTCGAAAAGGAATAGCTCAAATTGTGGTTTTGGTTCAATCTCGTTCAGGACTTTGAACACCATTGCTGTATCCCCAAATGTTTCGGGGAAGATGATCAACTTGGTTTCTGCACCATTTTCAACTTCTGCCAGCATTTTCTTCAGCATCGCTGCTCCAGCCACCCAAACCCACTTCTGACAAACCGGATTGAGCGGTGTAAACTGGAAGCAGTAGCCGTTTGCCGCCAGGATTTTCAGATCTGGCTTGCCGGGCCGCGCCTGATGGCGCAGGGTACGATCAAGGATTCTGCCCTCCGCATCACACGGAAGGACGATCATTTGATCGCCGCCCGTCCGGACAACCGCTTGTTGGATGTTCATACCGCCAACTTCCGCAACGCATCGAGCGTGATCAGCAGCGACTCTCGGCGATCGCTTAGCGTATCCAGCAGGCCCTTGGCATCAACCAGCGCATTCAGCAGATCTTCACGATCTGCGAGATGGTAGTAGCGTACCATCTCGCCCCGGAACGTCACAGTCATGCGCCAATTTTCCGGCGTGACCATCATCCGGATCTGTCCGACGCCGAACGGCAGATCGAACGTGGTGTCGTTCATGTCGTACGGATCCCAGACTTTGATTTGCCAGGGAAGGCGGGGGATGTCTTCGCCGAAGTTCGCCGCCATCCGGTCGAGCAGAGCGTCCACGTCCGCGGCCGCACTCGCTAGATTCACGGCGGCCAAATCCCGCGCCTCGTCCAGCAGGTCGTAAATGTTCGTCGGCTGAGGTGGCCGATTCATCATCCGACGACGTGCGGCCTTGATATTTCCGATCGCATCCGAAAAGGCCATCAAAAAGTCATCAGCAAACTGAGTGTTGAGCTCGTAGCCCTTATCACCAAGAACCATGTTGTCAATTCGGTGGCTGCACACATCGTCGCCATCATAAAATGCAACGATGGTGATGGTGGTGATGGTGTCGCCTGGGAGGAGTCCTCGAAGGCAGATCGCGCCCTTTTCTCCATCATCCAGCACCAGTTCCCATTCGTCTCGGTTTCTCTCAGCGCGCCACGGCAGCGCCGCCAGATCACCGTCCAACTCCCTTAGCGCACCGATCGCCTTCTCTAACCAGACCGCTTTCGTGTGCTCCTCTTCACGCTCCTCTTCACGCTCCTTTTCCAGCATCGCCTGGAGGCGAGCATTCTGCAAGACCGCAGCGCGTTCAATCAATTTTCCAATCATCTCGTCCATTTGTTTCTCCTTTTGTTTTGGTGCTGAACCAGCCCGATTGCTCAGGCTGGCACAGCGAAGTTGTTATTCAAACCAACGGCCCGTGAGAAATCGGCCAAAGAGCCGAATTCCTTCAATAAGGCCACCAACGTAGATTCGAATCCAGTACATCATTTTCATTCTCCGTTTATCTTCAGTATTCAATCGGCAGCAGCACGGTTGTTGACGCTCGGTCCGCTTCTGTGATCACCCACACCTTTTCACCTTTCAACGTGTGGGACGAAAACACGCGCCCGCCATGACGAATTGCTTCTGCATTGGCCGATTGATCCTGTGGATCCATTTCAGACCAGTTGCATTGGATATGCCGGGCAATCGCTGCCCGAAACACATCCTCTCCAAGGGCTTCCACCCCTGGAGTTTTGTAAATCTTGCCGATAGATAGAAATACCATTTCATTCTCCTTGTTCAAAATTCGGTGGCGGAGGAGGAGCAGATTCCTCGCGACGCTCCCGCTCCCGTACCCATCGCCTTACCATGCTATCCGGTGCTTTGCGTCTCACCGGTGCAGTTTTGCTCATGCTGACTACGCCAACCGCAATCGCTGTGATCGGCATCAGCAGAAACAATGCCAACGATGGCAAAACCACCACCAGCCCAAACATTACAATCGGCCAACCAAAGAATGGATTCATCGTTCCTCCGAGAATACCATCCACAATGGTTTGGCCTTTGTCTGCTCCTTTGTCTGCTTCCGATGAAGTCTTTCCTGAAGTTCTTTGAGGGCTTCACCCTCAAAGACTACCAGGACGCCTTCGTATAACCGGATCAGCAAACGATCATTCACTAATTCCATCTCCATGTATTCCTCCTCATTTCTCGTTGTCTGAATGAATGTCCGCACAGCTACGTGTGCGGACTGTCCAGGTTGGTTGCCCTTCGGTATCTTTCACCGAACGGGGGTGGGGAAACGCTCCCCTTTCATTCGTCTGTTTTGTCGCGTAGCCAGCCAAAACAGATACGGTTGACCCTTCTCGCAGGGCCAACACCGCTATCAGAAACCGCAAGCGCTCTTCGCTGCGGGCAGTCGTTCCGGCTTTTTGCCCAGAACGTGCCTCACAGCTTGCTTGCGCTGCGGGCTCCTTGTGGAAACAGGTACGACGCTGCCGCACCTGGTAGACCCTGCACAACGGATCGGCCACGCCGGGTTTTGCAGGTTCATTCTCAACAGGCTTTCGCCTGGGGAGCTTTTCTTTCAGCTCCTGTTCGTTGTTTTTCTTGTTTACGTTTATTCGGTTGTTAACGTTCAGTCCCTTTACGGGGTGTACGATGTAGGCCGTCCTTCCACACTCTTCAGAGCAGGGCAGGGCAGGCTTATGGACGCTGCTCACAAAAGTCAGCAGCGCGTCATCAGCCGTCCTATCGGCCGCCTCGGTTGCGCAACTGCATCAACATTTGCTCAGCCGAATGAAATGGATTGGTAATGGACATCGGGTGCATAAACACTTGCTGCACCAACATCGAAAAGTATCCCAACGGCACCACCAGCCACAACCCCCACAGAGCAATCGTATTCACATTCGCCCGCGTTGAGGCCAGTACCTGCGCAGCCGTCTGGCTTGATCCCAACATACTTGCCCATTGTTCTGCGGTCAGGTGTGTTGTGTAGTTCAGGTACAACCTGCTCCCAATCACTGCCAGCGCATAGATCGCCAAACCTGTCTTGACCATCCACAACAGATTGAACCGCTGTGCAGGCACTGTGAACACTGCTATCAGCCCCACCAGCCACATCACTGCTCCTAACCAGGGCACTGGCGCTCCCATCCCCCACTGGGCAACCAACCAGAATAACAACACCAGCACGGTCATCGCTTGCGCCGTCCGGGGAGATACACTCACTGCCCCGCGCTCATCTCGCAGAGGACGCATCCCTACCATCCGCTGTACATCGGCATCCGGCCCAAGCACCAAGCCCACTCCTGCTGCTATGCTTAGCAAGGCTGGCAAGCCATCGCCAATTGCATACACCACCACCAGTAACCCGTTTATCAGGTACACCGGTATCGCCATCACCAACTGACCAATGCTGTCTAGCAATTCCATTTTTCTTCCTCTACGGAATCAACGATGGTAGGGTGACATACAAGTTAAACAAGTACTCGCTAACAAAAATGCGCGGGGCTGTCACTTGCTGCCCCTCGTAGTATGTGCCACTTGTCTCATAGGTCGTCCGTGCCACCCAACTACCAGGGTCACGGAACGGAATTCTCGGCGTGCTAATACCCGCTGTTTGGCCATCTCCGCCATACGCATATCCCGTCAGTCTGAACTCACTTTGATACACGCTCGCACCGTAATGGTGCGAACCCAACCCATTGACAATCCAATCCTGGCTTTCTGCCGTCAAATTCGCAAATGCACCAGAAACGCCAATCATTTCGGGCAGCAGAACGATTTCTTCTTCGCAACCCGTCAAAACCAACACTTCTTGCAATGCCCCGTCATTGACCGTGCTGGTCTCGCCCCGCTTGCAATTCAGCGTCGCTCCTGATGGCGCAGGCAGGCAGCGCTCATCCTCCTCGTAAATCGGCGTGAAGATGTGCAACACCGTCGGCGCAACAGACGCAGACATCACAATCTGCGCTCCACCCCCTTCAATATCTTGCCCAATGACAACCGGATAGGGCGGCAACGATGAAGATACCCCTTCGGTAATTGCTCCCGGCTCAGCATAGGACAACGGACAAAGAATGCCCGTCGGCGGTTCTTCCGGGCAGAACCCCGGCTCAATCTCACAAATCTGCTGACAGAACGAAATCTCCGGCATCTCAGCACACACTTCCGCCGCCGGACACCCTGCCGGAGACGCCCCACAGTTCCCAGGATTGTAAATCAAGAACGCAGTGTACAGAGCGCCGTCGTCCCATGAGGCACTAAGCAACTGTCGCAGCATATTCCAGGCATCCCCGCCAAGTGTCCAAATGTCCTGCTCGCCAGAAATAATGGCATCGGCAAACTGATCCGGATCTGTGTAGCCCATTCCTTGCGCTGCCTGCCAGATCGAATCCCACGAGGTTGTCCCCTGCATCAGGCTCAATAACACCGCCGGGGCCATAAGAGACATTCCGTTGCCGTTCGAAATAATGCCATCCGCTGCGCCTAACCCAGACTCTTGGGCGTGCAATGCCATAAAAAACAACGTCGAAGCCGATGGCATCACCACCAATTCCCCAGTCGGCAGCACGTATTGGTGAAAGGTCGCATCCAGTCCATCAAAGCCGAGAATGTCCAGATCCATCCACTCCACGTCCTGCTGAATCTCTCCCATATCCACAACACCCGGCAACAAGACTCCATTCTCATCAAAGAGTGACCCCCAACCACCGCTTTGAGCCTGCACAGGCAAAGCAAGTGATAGCAACATCCCAACCAAAACCAACAGACCCACAATTTTTTTACTCATCTCACTTGCCCTCGTACTTCTCTGTCATTTCTTTCACCGGCAGCATGGCAAATTTCCAGATGCCGTTTTCCTGTTCCACGATAACGTAGGTATCTTGTTCCCGGTCTCCAAGGCCGCCTTTCAACACCCCATGCACCCGCCAAACCTGAAATCCTGCCCCTTCATCCACCTTCTTCAACGGCGTTGCCGTGCAAATCGAATCCAGCTTCGTTTGTTCAATGTTTGCCCATAGCATTGGCGCATACGCATTCTTGAACACCTCACAGCCCGCCTGAGAACTTACATCACAAACCTTCGACACCCAGGCATCATACCCTTCCTGGTAATGGATCGTCAGCATCGTTTGAACAGCCTGCGCAGCTGCCCAACCTGCCGGGTCTTCGGTCACTGCTTTTGCCTCTGCCATCTGAGCCTGACGCTCAAACAACCCAGGAACAACAAAAACACCAACGGCAAACAAAATCGCTGCCAGCAGCAGCCCGATGACAGTCGGGCGAGAAACAACTATCGTGCGCATTCCTTCCTCCTTGGTCAAAGTTAAAACAAAAACAGCGGCCCGCCACGTTATTACCAATTCAGCATTGGTCACGTGGTTGGTCGCTGTTAGACGGTTATAGACGATCAGCGGCCCGTAGATTTGCTCCCTTCGGGAGCGTACGGTTAATGACGGTTAATTGTTGAGCGGCAAACCCCAGCCGCCAGATTTATCTTACCAGAGGATTTCCCTCTTTGCAACCCCTATTTTTGACGGGCTGCCTCAAAATCGACGTACGTGGTACGACACGAGCCGCCGTGCGGCTCAGCCAGCACCATCCACTCATAGCACTCAAACGAATTCCATGCAGATGGCAGGAAGGTCTCAGCCGTCACTTCGTGTTTCGGAGCGCAGCGTTTGTATGTATTGTCTTTCACCGTCATCCGGTCAAAGAACGACCCCTCCGGAACGGCCTTGCTCAAAGCATACTGTGCTGCAAATGCAGCGTCTCCCCAAGCAAACAGCTTTGCAGTACCGGTACACGCACCTGGCCGAGCTCCCGTTTGCTTCTCGTAGTTTTCAAAGTATTCCATGCGCTCCAGCCAGAACTGGCGAAACGTCAGGCCCTGCGCTGCCGGTAAGGTCATCGGCTCGTTGATGCGCTTCGAAACCCATACCCCGGTACCAGCCAGTGTTGCTACACCTACCATCAACGCACCTAGAAAAATGTATTTGAAAAGCATCAAAATCGTTTTCATGACTTAAGTCTAACACATGTTCTATTTTTTTGTCAAAACATTTTGACCCTTCTCCCGTTGTATGTTCGCTTTTTTGTGCTATACTTCGTTTGTAGGGTCAAAACCTACTTCCCAATAGCCCGCCGGATGCCCCCCTCATCCGGCGGGCAACTCTTTAACGCTTGGAACCCTTGCGCTCTACCCGGTCACTAAAACTCATGTCACTCTCTCCAATTGCAAATGATTTCAATGACCGCTTTGGCTAACAATCTCTTTTCAGCCGATAGAACGCTAATTCGCTCCGCCAGCGCCACAATCTCCGGATCCATTTCGTCAACCGCCGGCGGAAAGTATCCAGCTGCACGGTACACAGATAATACGGGCACCTCCAATGCCTGCGCCAACGCAGTCAGTACCGTGGGGCCTGGTTTTCGCTCCCCTTGCAACATCTTGCAAATCAGCCCCTGCGACACACACGCTCGTCTCGCTAGCGCACTTTGCGAAAGTCCACAATTTATCATTCGTTCACGAAGCCACACACCAAAGTTTTCAGCTTGCTTCATGGCCCAGCCCCTCACAACACCACATACATTCCTCGTTCACATCTTCCAGGCTTGCCCACCCGAACGCTATACGACCTTCCTGACCCGCAAACGTGTAGTACACGTTACCAGACCGAAGTACAGCTTTCTCAAACCGTAGGGTAAACCAGTCTTCTTTCATCATTTTTCGCCGTCCAGTTTTCCACCACAATTCTCGCACCGGCAACAGCGTTCCGCAGGCTAACACCAAGCCAATAACTTTCTGCTCTTCTAGCGGCAATGCATAATCCACAACTGCTTGCCCTGTCAGTCCTCCCAGCCAATCCCCTATGCACAGCCTTTGTCCGCCGTTTTCTGCTACCGGCCATCCACATCCTTTACATAATTTCATCGCTTAATTCCTTTCAGCTCGCTCAATCATCCTCTGTATGCCGAGGGGGTTTTAAAACCCCAAATTTACAAAACCCCTTAAGGACTACCCCCCAAAAAGCGGGTTTTAAAACCTTTTAAAACCCTTCTCGCTGTTGTTTTAAAACCTTTTAAAACCTCTCTCACTGTTTCCTCAAACGAACCTTGAGCCAGATCCCATAAGTGCCGTGACGTACTCCTTGCTCAATTTCTTCTCGGTTTGAGAAGTAAAAGTTTGCAGGACGTTCCCCCAATGCATCATTCACTTCTGCAATGACTTTTTGTTGCCCTGCTTTGCTTTCACAAATTACGAATATCTCCCCTCCACTTGCTTCCCAAAGGTTGAGCCACTTTGAGTCACGCTCCGACTTTGCCGCATCCGTTTCTACCTCAACCAGCACCCGATCCTCGCCGTCAAATGCAAGTATGTCTGGTTTGCACTGCCTCCCACCGCTCAATACGATGGGCGATGGGGTCAGGCTATCAACCCCATACCCGTTCTCTTCGAGCAAATGTGTTGCCCACAAAATCAAATCTCGATGCTGCGGCGTTACATGCGCCCGATCCAGTTTCTCAATGTCAACACCAGTGGCTTGCTGTCCAGTCAACAGGCAATATAGCTCTCTTCCCAAATCCGTCAATTCCACTTTGTTTCGAGGCCGCCCGCCAGAGACTGTTGTCATACCATCCTGCCTAACGACAATCAGTGTATACGCAACCAGATCTCTTATAAGTCCTGCTATGACCGGGTCAGACACCCCCCAATCAGTATATTGTTGACAATGCCGAATAATGTCTTGTTGAAATACCAGCCCACCACTTGTCTCTGCCAAAATCTTCAGAATGAAAGCCTGACGGTCATGTGCGCGATCGCGCCGCCAAATCTGCAATGCCATCTCCGGATTGTTCGGCAAGGTTTTGGCATCTTGTTCATCATTCACCATTGGTTTCGATACCGGTAAGACTTGTTTCCTCAGTTTCCCCAATTCCTGCTCTTTAGCTCGGAGTTCCGTTTCCCGCACTCGCAATTCAGCCTTCTGCTGCTCGATCGCTTTTTGTGCTTGTTGCAGTTCCGCTCGCATCCCTGCCAAACGCTGCTCAAGCGCTTTGTTTGCCTGCCTCGCCTGATCCCGTTGCGCCCTGTAGTCGTTTTCTGCTGTTGCACCTTGCTCAAACAGGGCCAATGCTTTTACCCGGAGCGTTACCTGGTCAATCAAGACAGAATCCGTTATTTGTTCCGGCTCGAATCCACTTTGTAGTTGCTCGTGCAGCCAATCCGGAGCAACAATGCTTGCAATAGTGACAAATGCGGATCGTATCTCACGGCGACGACGTTCTGCCTGATCTCGCAAACGTGTTTGATGCGTCAGCATATCCTGATACACGCCTACTTGGTCATCCATGCACTATCCCTTTCCAGATCTGCAAGCACTGTCCGCGCTTTCTCAAGTTGCTCCTGCGCAACTGTCTTGTTTGTTTCTGTTGGCGCAGAGATCCAGCGCAGTGCTGCGTTGGCCGCCTCAAAATAACTCATCGCTGCTCTTGCCACATGATCCCGCTCCACCATCGCTGTTGGTGGCACCTCTGTTTCGTCAATTTCCTGCAACAATTGAACTGCATCTTCAAAGGCTCTCTGACCTTGCCGCACATTTGTTAGCAAGTCCATGTCCTCTTGCTCCAAAATCTGCTCTATTTGGCTGTCCATTTGATGCAATTCTGTGACCCACCGCTGTGCTGCCCGACGGTACTCTTGCGCTTCGCGTATATCCGGTAGCAGCAAAAGCGGGCGATCTGTACCATCGTACGGCGTCACCCCATACCCAATGATGGCTAACAAGATCACCACACACGCCATTACTACATGCTTCCCTCTCAACTCCATGCGGCGTCCTGTTCTGTTTCTGTGTATGCAACATGAAACGGATGGATTTCCATGCCCGGAACAGCTTCTATTTCTCCACTTGCCATCATCTTGCTGTACAGTTCATCCCCGTTTTCACGATTTGTATTTTGCAAAGGCGTAAAGTCTTCGGCTACGATCTCAAACACGACCGTTGCTAGTCCATTCTTCTCCACCTTGCGACTTTGCAAATGTCCCTGTACAAACAATCCGCTCCCTGGACGCAAATAGGCATGCGCTAACTTTGCCATGCCTCCGTAAAATGCCACCCGAATCCCATGCAGCCGCAATGAGGAACGTTTACCGCTGGTGTATAAAATTACACGCAGATATGGCGTTGTGCTTCCATTCCGCACCAGAACGTCATAATAAATATCATTCGAAATCGTTCCGCTGAGTTGTACGTTGTTCATCTTCTTTTCCTCCAAATTTATCTCGGCCATGTAGAACGAACTATTGGACGCTGATCTTTCGCTTTGCTCAGATCAATGATCGCTCCAATCCGAACATCCCTAAATCGGCTGAGCAAATAATCATCCAGCCGGGATATATCATTCGCAGCTACAAACGTTATCCCTTGCCCAGCCAGTGCTGCCCGATAACGCCGATCCAGCAACGAAAAGATCCGTTCGCGCGCCCACTCGGTTGTTGACACCTTATCTGCCTCGTCCACCGACAGTACATCCAGCGCCGACCAACGCTCCATGCGCTCGATTAACTCTTCCATCGCCGCCTGTTGCGAGTAAGCTGCCCGAATGTTGTCGAGAATATCCGGCAAATTGGCATAACGTGCCCGCCATCCACTGTTGGCTGCCACAGACACTGCAACCCGCAGCATCAGGCTTTTGCCTGTCCCCGGCTGTCCATGTAGCAAGATAAAACCAGACCGCGCCATGAACATCTGCCGAAATCGGTCGAGATGGTTGATTACTCCCCCAGACCCTCTCATGCTATCCCATGTTAGATCCAGGTCGCCATCTTTCAAGCCAAACAATTCCGGATGCAACAGATCCAATTGACTCGCAGCCGGGCAGCGCTGCATTCGACCAAAATTTGGGTGATTTATCGGCAATTCAAGCCGCACCCACCCACTACCACCGCAAATTTCACAATCCTCCTTGCACCCACCAGCCAGGTTTTGCACCTTGACTCGCTCCCCCATTTGCTGTGTTGTTGGTTTGGATGGCAGTAATTCACGCAGGGCAGCAGGCATCGGCATCTTCTTTCCGGCTATAGTGTGCCGCACGTTGCTCACATGCGGTCGCATTCGCCTCAAAACCAATCTCTCGGTACCAATCTGCCAACAAACGATACAGATTGGGGTCACCAAACTCATCGGCAAGCACTCGCAACTTGCTTAATTCGTTCACACGTTTCAACTCGTCCATCGCCATCCTCCTGTCACTCTATTTGCTGGATCGCCGTTCGTAGCAACTCCGACGTTGTCGCACTTCTCAGTTTTTCCGCATGCGCAAGCAATCGCTCCAATGGCAATCTGTCCAAACCTGCCAGCAATTGACGCCGCTCCGACGATTCGAATTTCAACTTCCGCATTATCTCTTCCACGTCCAGGATCAAATCTTGTTTGGCTCTCTCTTCGGGTGTTTCCTCAGAGCGAACTACCGGTGACTTGGCAGATGCACGTCCGCCATAACGGGCATTCGGTATCTTTCCTGTTGCGGCCCATTCTGTTAGCCAGCAAAGATTGGTGGGGGCAATGTTACGTTCAGTGGCTGTCTGTGCAAATGGCCGCAAATACGCTTCTGCCGCTG
This sequence comes from uncultured Anaerolinea sp., assembly GCA_964453115.1. GTDB lineage: Bacteria > Chloroflexota > Anaerolineae > Anaerolineales > Anaerolineaceae > JAIWNK01. The sequence goes on from CAYVRT010000036.1 coordinate 25,794, forward strand.
CCATATCCCCATTGTGTTGATCCAGCACCCTGTTCAGCACAGTGAGTGCCTCCTGGTAATACCAGCTGCGCGGGATGATCAGGTGGCTGGGTCGCAGTCGCTGATAGAGCTGTTCTGCACGCATTGTGTACTCCGGCAAAACCAATGACGGGCTATTTTTTTCGTCTTGCGCGCTGGAGGAGGAGAAGTTAATGTCACTGACGTTAATAAGATCATTTAATACGCCACCTGAAACTGGTGACATTGGAGGGGTCTCAATGTCACCAGTTTTTTCAGAAACTGTGACAGCGGTGTCACAGTTTCTCACGGCCCTGGAAACTGGTGACATTTTGTCACCAGTTTCTAACGCCGTTTGCGCAAGCGCAGAAAGGCTTTCGCTGACGACAATTTCCTGCTCGCTAAGCCCCGTCAGAACCTGGTAAACGGATCCCAATCTCTTTCCTCGTCCACCCGTAGAGCGTTTCACGGTCCGCAACTCGCCAGCAATTTCTAGCTTGTCCAGCAGGCGTAAGACGTTCCGTTTCGACTGTCGAATTTTAAGCGCCATCTGATCTATGCTGGGATGACAGTATCCCCAGTCATCTGACCAGTCTGCCAGTGCCAGCAGCAAGAGCAATTCCGTTTCCCCTCTCTCGCTTTTATCCCATACCCTGGACATGCAACGGATACTCATCTCGTCCTCCTTTGCCCAAAAACAGCCCTTTTTTCTCCGGGGGATACCAACATAGCCACCCCCTTCCAAAACC
>CAYVRT010000037.1:0-26429 GCA_964453115.1 uncultured Anaerolinea sp.
CCCATTCGTCCAAGCCTTGCAACATCTTTGTATCAGGTTATACAGATTGTCTCACCCACCTGCGTTTGTCAGCACCATCATTTACAGCTTTCAAAGGCAAAAACACCAGGCTGGAACTGAAACGTCCAATCGGCAAAGCGAATTGGCGTCGGGTTGGCCGGATCGTAAGCTCCCTGATCAAGCACCTGACCGGTTTCAGCATCTGCGACCACCCATTGCTGCGAAGTGGCGGTGACAAAGGCAATCCAACGCCCATCCGGGCTCCACACGGGCGCAGTGCTATCGCTGCTTTGTCCCGGTGCAAGGACCAACAAATCCTGCCGGATTGCATCATAACGATAGACGGCACATTGCACCGCATCGCAAGCGCCAAAGGCCAAATTTCGGCCCTGCGGGCTCCAACTGAGCTGTGAAACCAGATTAAGCTGCGGCAAGGGTTGCTGCACCGCGCCCAAATCGGTCAGTTCGGCCCAACGCAAACGGCTGAATGCCTGCCCTTGTTGCATTTGCAAATGGCTGAAAGCCACTGCCTGACCATCTGGCGAAAGCACCGCGCGGCCGCCCGCCGTCCAGCCCAAATCCAGCCGGCCAAGCAACACATCTCCCGCGTAGAAATCGCCATACCAAAAGGTGGGCAATTCGACCGAATCGCCGGGGATGCTGTTCAGGCACAGCGGTGCGCCAGCCGGGTCAAACCCCTCAGGCAGAGGGCTGAGACGACGGCAAATGTGCTGCTCATCACAAGTCAATTCGGGAGGAGTAGGTGGCTGATAGCGTGTCTGCGGGGATTCGAGGATCTGCAACACCTCAGCGGGAGGCTGTTCCAGCCGCTCCTGAACCAGGACAATCGTTTCCTGATCAACCGACCCGTTGGGCGTGTTGCCGAACACCTGATAGCGCAACAACTGCCCGGTTTGTGCGTCAAAGAGCGCCGAAAATTGCAGCCCATCCATCTCCAACTGAAACAGCTCGCCCTCGCCATTGTCTTGGGTGTGGTTGAGGGGCAGGCCGCGCTGCCAGGTCTTTACCGCCAGGCTAACAAAATCCAGGTCAAGATTATGAACATGCAGCAATGCATCCTGCGCCATGCTACCGGTTGTTCGGTCATGCCAAACCTCGTCGCGATAGAAGCTTTCCTCAATCAGGTTGCCTTGTGCGTCACGCGTTTGTTGCACGGCGCGCAGAACAAGCCGACCCTCGCCCAACTCATACCACAATTCGACTTCGAACACCTCCGGCAGGCCACGACCATTGGGCGATGATGATTGATTGGTGATTCTGCGCTCGCGCAAATGCAACCAACCGGAAGAATCGAGGAGCGGATTTTGCCAGGTGCGGGTGAGGGTTTGCAGGCGCAGCAATGCCGGCGGCAAGGTGTTGGGGGCAGAGGTCGGCAGGGGCTGTGCGGCACGGCTCATCCATTCCGCCCATTCGGCCTCAGTCAACAAATGCACCTGCACCTCCTGAATGAGAAAGCCATCTGGAGTGGGGGCCAGGACAAAATGCAGCAAGGCCTGTATCTGCTCGCCAGTATCAGCCTGAACCTGATAGAGAAAGTCAAACGGCAAAATTTGTGGCTGAGTAAAGTCGTAAAACTGATCGGGCGGCAAAAACAGGCCAAAGCGATTGACCGCATTCGGATTTGCGCCCAAATCACCCTGAACGGTGTTGCGCTGTGCGTAAAATGGGGCAATTCCCCAACCTTCGTCAATTCGCGTCGGTGAATTTTGTCCGATATAGGTATAGCCAACCTGAAAGCCCAGACGATCGATCAGGCTGTAATCAGATGGATCAACAGCATCGCGGTGGAATTGCGCATCGCAGACCAGATAGAGATGAAGGGTAAACGTTCCATCTGACAATTGCTCTCCCAGCGGCGGCAAATCGGTCGGGCAGGCATCTGGCGCAAGGCCTGGTGGAACAGAAGTGAACTCAGGAATAAGGGTTGGATTGGTGAGCGTTGTAGTAGATGGGCCAAAAAGCCAAGTGCGCCCCAACTGCCAACCGCCAAGCAAAAGCACAAGCAAAAGCAAAGCCGGGGCCAGCATGCGCCAGAAAGCACGCCAACGCAGAGCAGGCCGGCGACGATCGGCCTGTGTTTGCAAAAAGCGCATCTGATCTTGCAATTGCGCCTCGGTTGGAGCAGCAAACGGCACAACCAGTTCGGTTTGCAGACGTTGCACCGTTTCGGCATAGGAACGGCATTCGGCGCAGGTTTGCAAATGGGCCTGAGCAGCTGCGGGCAGCGACTCGCCCTGTCGTAAAGCAGTTTGGGTTTCCTCGTGCAGGTTCATTCGGATTCTCCTTGCAAGGGCAACAAATTGGGAGATTGTTGCAATTGACGGATGGCATAATGCAGGCGGGAATGGACAGTGCCTTGGGGCAGGCCAAGCAGTTCAGCAATTTGCTGAACAGAGAGGCCCTCGACATAGCGCAAGACAAGCGGCAAGCGGTGTTTCTCATCCAGAGCGGCAACCGCGCTCCACAGAGCATCTCCGGTTTGTTGATGAATGGCAAGCTGTTCGGGGTGTTCCGAAGGAGGCAAAAGCCAACCCAGAGTCTGCTGCAAGCGCTGACGGGCAGCGCGGCGGCGCAACAGGTCGCGGGCGGCATGGATGGCAATGGTCATCAGCCAGTTGCGCAGGTTGGAATTGTGGCGCAACGTGTCACCATGCAACAGGGCGCGCAGCAGGGTCTCTTGCACTACGTCTTGAGCATCTTGCTCATCGAGCAAGATAGCAAAACACAATCGCTGCAAGCCAGGAGCGTAGTTACGCACCAGCATTTCAGCGGTAAGAGGGGAGGAAGGAGAAGAAGTGTTCATCACATAATAAACGCAGCAGGAGCGAAAATCCTTCAAATTTCGTTCAAGGCGAAAGGATGCTGAACCGTTACCACAGGGCCACTTTGCGGCCTTGCATTTCAAGCACGGTTACCGGTGATTGATACAATTGCGTCAAATTCTGGCTGTTAAACACCTCGTTCAAGGTTCCGGTTTTCAAAACCCGGCCTTTTTGCATCAACACCAGGTGCGTGGCAATGGCTGCTGCCACTTCCGGCTCGTGGGTGGTGAACAAAACAGTGACGCCCTGCGCCGAGCAATGGCGCAGCAGCTGCATCAGGCGCAGTTTGTTGCCCAAATCCAGGTGCGAGGTTGGCTCATCCAACAACAGGGTGCCGGGTTGCTGTGCCAGGGCGCGCGCCAAAAGCACCAATTGATACTCACCGCCGCTGATGCTGAGGATGGAGCGTCCTTCAAACCCGCTCAGCCCCACCTGTTGGATGGCGCGCTGTGCAATTGCCAAATCTTGACTGCCGGGCATTGCGAGCGGCGGAAGGTGCGGGGCGCGCCCCAAGAGGACAAATTCCAGCAGTGAGTATTCAAAGGCGGTGTGTTCACTTTGCGGCACCAGGCCAACTTGCTGCCCCAGTTCTTGCCGGCGATAGTCGCTGAGCGGCTTGCCTGCCAGGCGGATGTTGCCCGATTGCGGCTTGAGCCAGCCGAGGGTCAGGTGCAGGAGCGTGGTCTTGCCGGCGCCATTTTGCCCCAGGATGGCCGTCTGCGTGCCGGGTTCAATGACCAGACAAAAATCTTCCAGCACGGGGTGTGCAGCGCCTGGATAGCGAAACGTGACGTGGTCAAATTCCAGGGCCGGGTTCATACGCCCTTCACATTGACGGGCCGCATCATCAAAAACAGGAACGTCAGTGCGCCCAGAAGCGAGGTGACAATGCCGAGGGGAATTTCACCGGCGAAGAGCGTGCGGCCCAGGTCATCGCACAGGAGGGTGAAGATGGCGCCAATGAGCATTGCCCCGGGCAGGGCATGGCGTCCATCGGCGCCAAACAGGCGTCGGGCAATGTGCGGAATGATGAGGCCAACCCAGCCCACCATTCCGGCGACCGAGATGACCGCTGCGGTGGGCAAGACTGCTGCAACCAATAGCAAAATGCGTTCGCGTCCCGGGGCGGCGCCGAGCGAAAAGGCTGTCTCATCGCTCAGGGCCAGCAGGTTCATTCGCCAGCGCATGCGGTAGCAGATGAACAGGCCCGGCAAGACGGCTGGCAGAATGGAGAGGGCGCGCGGCCAATTGGCACTCGATAGGCCACCCAGGAGCCAGAAGGTGATTTCGGGCAATTGGCTCAACGGGTCGGCGATGTATTTCAAGACGCCTACGGCTGAAGAAAACAAGGCCGAGACGGCGATGCCGGCCAGCACCAGCCGCAGCAGCCAGCCGCCATAGCGCACCCGGCGGGCCAATAGATAGGAAAGGCCCAGGCCGAGCAGGGCAAACAAGGCCGCCGAGCTTTGCACCGCCCAGGCCGAATTGACCAGGAAGAGGATGCTGAAGGCGGCCCCAAAGGCGGCCCCTTGCGAAACGCCCAAAAAGCCTGGCTCGATCAACGGGTTGCCAAAGATGATTTGAAAAACGGTTCCTGCGCAAGCCAGCGCCATGCCCAGCAAGACAGCGATTAGAATGCGCGGAAGGCGCAAATTCCAAACCAGCGCTTGTGCAATCGGGTCGCTGCTCAGGCGCTCAAGTGAGAGCCAGCCGGGGGCCGGGTAACGCCCCAGAAAGAGGGAAGCCAGGAGAACGCCGAGCAGCAGCAGGGCAAGCCATGCCAGGCGTTGATGGCGGCTGTGTGCAACAGGGCGGGCATCGGCCTGCTTCAGGGAAGATCTCCTCTCAGAATGGGCAGAATGTTCTTCTGGAACGAGGCGGCATCCATGCTATACAAATCGGCATAAAAGGCCTGTGCCTGTTCGGTCATTTCCAGGCCGGGGAAGAGGTCGGGGTGCAGTTTGCCTGCCATCCAGGTCAGGCCCAAAATCCAGCGTGTGTCGGGTTGATCCCAGCTGTAGACATCGGTTGCAAAGCCATACAGGCGGTTCGTCTGGACTGCATCCAGCGCCTGCCACTGCGGGTCGGCCTTCAGCCGGGCGGTTACCTCATCAATTGGCTGAGCATAGGTGACAATGAAGATGACCTCCGGATTCCAGGCGGCGATTTGCTCAAAGCCCACTTTGAGCCAGCCGCTGCCCGGGTTGGCATCTGCCCAAACCGGCCTGCCACCGGCCTGCTCAACCATCAGCGTTTGCATCCAGCTGAGGGGCGGAACATTGAAGGAGATGGCGCCATCTTTTTCGTTGTAATAGAGCATCAGAACGTGTGGTTTCTGTGCTTCGCTCAGGCCGGATACGGCCTGGGCAATGGCATCGGACCTGGATTGGTAATACTGGGTCAGCATCTCTGCCCGGTTGGGGTCCTCAAACAGCTGCCCAAGCGTCTTCAGGTCACGCGCATACTGGGTTGGCGTTTCGAAATCGAGATACACAACCGGGATTTGGGCTGTTTCCAGGGCTGCGCCGAGGCTGCTGGCATTGGTGCTTTTCATGATGACGCAATCTGGCTGTAAGGCGGCAATTTGGTCAACGCCGGCGTTGCTATCCAGGATGGTTTTGTTGGCAAAGGCCGGGTCAATGAGTGGGAGGAAGCTGTGGTTGTTTTGCTGCGGCGAACCCAGGGCAACAAGCCGGCTGCTGGCCTGCGGGAAGAGGTAGACTGCATCGGCAACCATGAAGATGCCTTTGCCAGCCAGGACGATGCGTTGTGGGGCGGCCTGAAGGCGAACGGTGCGCCCGAGGGCGTCGGTGAAGGTGATGCTTTCCGGTGCGGGTGGGGGTGTGAGCTGAGGTGCGCAGGCGGATAGGAGAAGACAAAAGAGCAATAGAAAGACCCGTGTTGTGGGTGGCATATCCTACTCCTTGGTGTGAGGTTGAAAATGGATAAGAATTGTATCATTTGAGATTGTCTTTTGAATAGAGCGAGGTTGAAACTTGGGCCGAAAAAGCCTATTGACAAACGCTTGAAAACGCTGTATAGTAAATGCGAACGTTCGTGCGAACGTTCGCATTTAGCCCAGGAAGAAGCACCTGCCATGAACCAATCCCGTGCCACCCTCAAACAAGTTGCCGCCCGTGCTGGCGTCAGTTACCAGACGGTTTCCAAAGTCCTCAACGGGCAGGTACAGGTTTCCAAAGAAACCGAGCAGCGCATTTGGCAGGCGGCTGAGGAGCTGGGCTATCAACCCAATTACACTGCCCGCAGCCTGCGAGTGCAGCGCAGCCAAACCATCGGCTATGCCTGGGAGCCAACCCCCTCCGACCAGGCCAACCCCATCCTGGATGAATTTTTGCAAAGCATGTTCCATGCCGCCGAACGGAATGGCTATTACCTGCTTTGCTTTCCGCACCATGCCCATGTGCAGCAGCGAATTGATTCTTACCGCCGCCTGATTGATAGCGGGCGCGTGGATGCCTTCGTCCTCTCCGCCATTGAATACAACGATGCCCGCGTTACCTATCTCTGCGAGCGCAACTTCCCCTTTGTTGCCTTTGGCCGCTCCAATCAGGAGCTGTGCTTTCCCTACATTGATGTGGATGGCGGCGAAGGGTTGCGTCAGGCGACAGCACACCTCCTCAGTCAGGGTCATACGCGGATTGCTGCCCTGGCCTGGCCGAAAGATTCTCGCGTGGGCGAGAACCGCATGGAGGGCTATTTTACCGCTCTGAAAAGCGCCGACATTCAACCACAACCCGAATGGTTGCTGCGCGGCGAGGGCAGCTTTCGCTTTGGGCAGCGCGCCATGCAGCTGCTGCTGGAGCTGCCCAATTCCATCCGTCCCACCGCTGCGGTTGCGCTCAACGATATGATGGCGCTGGGGGCCATGGAGGCCCTGCGGCAGCGCGGCCTGACCCCGGGACGGGATTTTGGCCTGACCGGCTTTGATGATACGCCCCTGGCTCGTTTTTCCACCCCGCCCCTCACTTCGGTGCAACAGCCCATTTGGGAAATCGGCCAACAACTGATGAGCTTGCTGCTTCAATTGCTGCAAGGCGGACAACGCCCAACCGGTCAATTGATTGAGCCGCGGCTGATTGTGCGCGCTTCCAGTTTGCATACCGCATAACCCCATTTCGAAAGGAGTTCTTCCCCCACCCAAACCCGCTTTCTCATTGCTCTCGTATTGTCCAAAAAGAGGAGCCACCCGTCCTCCGCCAAGAGTTATCAGGTGGCCCCGTCGTCAGGGCGTCACTTCCCTGAGTCCTTTAAGTATAGCACACCCTTGTTTTTTTTCTCACTCAAAGGAGAATAGAGATGAAATCGCTGTTCAAGTTGTTGGTTGTCATCATGGCGCTCAGCATGTTGCTCTCTGCCTGTGCCACCCCCACCCCCGAAACCATCATCGAGAAAGTTATCGAAACCCAGGTGGTTGAGAAGGAAGTTGTCGTTACCCAGGAAGTGGTCAAAGAAGTTCCCGCCGAGCGCGCAGTTGTGCGCCTCTCTGGTTGGGCCTCCAGCCCGGAAGAAACCGCGCTGCTGCAATCGCTGCTGCTCGATTTCACTGCCGAGAACCCCGATATTGTCGTCAAGTACGAACCCATCACTGGCGACTACTGGGCCACGCTGCGCACCTCCATTGCCTCTGGCACCGAACCTGATATCTATTACATGGACATTTTCCAGTTCCCGGCCTTTGCCCAGGATGGCGTGTTGTTGCCGCTCGATGACCTGATGGCCGGCACTGGCACCCAGCGCGAGGATTTCATCCCCTCACTGATTGATGCCTTCTCTGCCGATGGCGTTACCTATGGCATTCCCAAGGACTTTAACACCCTGGGCCTGTTCTACAACAAAGACCTGTTCGCCAAAGCTGGCATTGCTGAACCGACCGATGATTGGACCTGGGACGACCTGAAGGCCGCCGCGGCAGCTACCTCCGATTCGGCCAACAATGTCTACGGCATGGGCGTTCCTGCTGACCCGGGCCGCTTCCCCATCTTCATCTTCCAGAATGGTGGCATGGTGATGGCCGAAGATTACAGCGACACGCTGCTCGACAGCCCCGAAGCGATTGCTGCGGCGCAATACTACACCGATTTCCGCAAGGACAAGATCGGCGCTACCCCGGCTGATGTGGGCGAAGGTTGGCAAGGCACCGTGTTTGGCAAAGGGCAGTTCGCCATGGTCTTTGAAGGCGGCTGGCTGATCCCCTACCTGAACAAGCAATTCCCCGACACGAAGTATGGCGTTGTGCTGCCCCCCGCTGGCCCCAAGGGCGAAGGCAACCTGATCTTCACCGTCTCCTATTCCATCTCCAGCAATTGCCAGAACCCCGAAGCGGCCTGGCGCGTGATTGAATACCTGACCGGTGAAGCTGCGCAAACCAAGGTGCTGGAAAGCGGTTTTGCTCTGCCCAGCCGCATTTCGCTGCAAAATAGCGACTACCTCAAGAACAACCCGGCCTCCTCGGCCATCTTCCGTGGTGCGCTGGAAGGCGCCAAGCCGTTCGTGTGGGGCATTGTTGGCTCCGATGTTAACGAACAAATGGGCAAGGCCCTGGAACGTGTCTACCTGGAAGACCAGCCGGTTGAAGAATCGTTGAAGCAGGCGGCTGAAGTGATCCGCCAGAAGATTGCCGAAAGCAAGTAACGTGTGAACAGGGCGGGCAAACGGTTGTTTGCCCGCCTTTCTCCTCATCCGGCGTGAGGGCGGTTCCCTCCGAGCTGCCCTCACCCAATCGTTCTCATGGAGGTATGCTTATGTCCGCTGCCACATCCCGCTCGGCTCCGGCACCGGGGAGCTATGCCGCGCACAAACGGCGCGACGAAATTCTAACCGCCTATTCCTTTCTGCTACCCTTCCTCTTCATCTTCCTCACCTTCACCCTGTTTGGAATTGGGTACGCCCTCTACCTGTCCTTCACCAAATACAATTTGCTGCGCGCCCCCGAATGGTGGGGGCTGGAAGGATACCGCCGGGTGCTGTGCCTGGAAGCTCTCTTCCCGGCGGCTGATGGTGCCATTCCCAACTGCGACCCGATGTTCATCCGCAAAGCGCTGCCCAATACCTTCCTCTACACCCTGATTGTGGTGCCAGTGCAAACCGTCATCAGCCTGATTCTGGCCTTTGCCATGGATCAAAAATTGCGCGGGCGGCGGCTCTTCCGCACCATCTTCTACCTGCCCTCGGTCACCTCATCTGTCGTCATTTCCATCATCTTTGTCTGGCTCTTCAGCCCGCAAGGCGTCATCAATCAGGTCTTCAATTCACAAATTAACTGGTTGAATGATGTCAACTATGCCTTCTATATCATCATGCTGCTCAACATCTTCACCACCAGCGGCACGCTCATGCTCATCTTCCTGGCCGGGCTGCAAGATATTCCATCCACGCTCTACGAGGCAGCCTCGATTGATGGTGCCAACAAATTGCAAATGTTCCGTTACGTCACCGTCCCAATGCTGCGCCCGGTTGTCTTTTTCGTCGTCACGGTCGGCATCATCGGCTGCTTCCAGGTCTTTGACCAGATTTATGTCATGACCTCTGGCGGCCCGCTCGATTCAACCACCACCGTTGCCTACCTGATCTACAAGTGGGCCTTCCGCGACACGAACATTAAAATGGGGCAGGCAGCGGCCTTGTCGTTCATCCTGGCCCTCATCATCCTGATTGTGACGCTCATTCAGCGCCGCGTCATTGAAGGCAGCGGCACCAGTGCCAACACCTAGGAGGCAGACCATGACCACTCAAACCCGTTCGCTCTCTACATCGGACCGGATGCTCGCCCTTTGGGAACGCATCAAGAACCCGTTGTTCTATCTCATTCTCATCGTCTGGGCCATTCTCTGCCTGGCGCCGCTCTACTTCACGCTCGTCTTCAGCCTTAAGCCGGTTGCCAGCGCCTACAAGCCGCCGCTCTTCCTGCCCATTCCCTTCACGCTTGAAAACTACCGCGATGTGCTGGCTGCGCTGCCGCTCTTCCCCCGCTGGATCTTCAACAGCGTTTTCGTCTCCATGATCGTCACCGGGCTGCGCATTTTGTTTTGCGCCATGGGCGCCTATGCCTTTGCCCGGCTGGAATTCCCCGGCAAGAAGATCTTCTTCAACGCTATGCTGATTTCGATGATGATTCCCGGCCAGGTCACCCTCATCCCCACCTTTCTGGTCGTTGGCCCGGGCGTGCTGCGCGGCGGGCTGAAGATTGGCGATATCACCATCCCGACTGGCTTTGGCCTGACCGATAACCTGGCGGGTGTCATCCTGCCTGGCATTGTGGCTGCTTTTGGCATCTTCATGCTGACGCAATACTTCAAGAGTCTGCCCAAAGAGTTGGAAGAGGCCGCCATGATGGACGGGCTGAGCCGCTGGGGCATTTTCTTCCGCGTGGTGCTGCCGCTCAGCCAAACACAGCTGCTCACCCTGGCGCTGCTCACCTTCCAGGGCGAGTGGAATGCCTTCATGTGGCCGCTCATCATCCTGCGCACGCCGGAAAACTTCACCCTGCCGCTCGGCCTGAACTGGTTCCGCGGCGAATATTACACCCTCATCTCCAAGGTGCTGGCTGGCTCGCTCTTCAACACCCTGCCCATCCTGGTGCTGTTCTTCCTCTTCCAGCGCTATTTCGTGCAAAGCATCGCCGGCACCGGCATGAAAGAAGGATAATTTCCCCATGACCGATTCAACCTGGCAAATTACAGAAGAACGTTTCGATCCCCAACAACAGGCACACCACGAAACCATTTTCACCATCGGCAACGGCTATTTGGGCACGCGCGGCACATTTGAGGAAAACATCCCCGGCGAAAACCGCGCCACCTTTGTGCATGGTGTCTTCGATGATGCACCGATCATCTTCACCGAGCTGGCAAACTTTCCCGACTGGCTGGAACTGGAAGTGCGCCTGAATGGGCAGCGCTTTACCGTGTTGGAAGGTGAGGTGCTGGACTATCGGCGTTGGCTGGATTTGCGCACTGGGCTGCTGACGCGGCAGGTGCGCTGGCGCAGCCCACTGGGGCAGGTGGTGCAGCTGGGGTTTGAACGGTTTGCCAGCCTGGCCGACCCGCACCTGATGATGGTGCGCCTGACAGTGACGCCGGAAGATGCCGACCTGGATGTGGAACTACACGCCGGATTGAATGGTGAGGCCGATAATGAGGGGCTGAAGCATTGGCGCTGGGTGGCGCAAGGGCAGGAGGAGGGCATTGCCTGGCTGGAATTGCGCACGCGCTCCAGCAATCTGGGTGTTGCCCTGGGCATGCATCTGCACTTGCACATCACCAATGGGCCGCTTGCCCATCAGACCTGGGATGTTCGCAGCCATCCCACGTTGGTGGGGCGGGCGGCCCTGCGCGCCGGCCAAACCCTGACCGCCGAGAAGGTGGTGGCGATTGCCACGCAGCGCCAAACCCCCGACCCGCGCGCCCTGGTGCTGCGCAAACTGAACGCCCTCCGTCACCCAACCTGGGCTGCTCTCTGGCAAGCCCATCAGGCTGCCTGGCAAACCGCCTGGCAGCAATGTGATGTGGAGATTGAAGGCGATGACGAAGCGCAGCTTGCCATTCGTTTCAACCTCTTCCAATTGCTCATCGCTGCCCCCGCCAACGATGAACGAGTTAACATTGGCGCAAAAACGCTCAGCGGCTATGGTTATCGCGGCCATGCCTTTTGGGATACGGAAATCTTCATGCTGCCCTTCTTCACCTGCACCCGCCCCGAACTGGCACGCAACTTGCTCAGCTACCGCTATCACTGCTTGCCGGGGGCGCGGCGTAAGGCCAGCGCCAATGGCTGGCGCGGCGCCCAATACCCCTGGGAAAGCGCTGCCACTGGCGATGAAGTTACCCCCACCTGGGTGCCACACTTCAACGACCCCAAGCAGCTTGTCCGCATTTGGACGGGTGACATTGAAATTCACATCTCGGCTGATGTGACCTATGCCATCTGGCAATATGTGCGCGTTAGCGGCGATGAAGGCTTCCTGCTTGAACGCGGGGCCGAAATCATCCTCGAAACGGCCCGCTTTTGGGCCGAACGGGCCGAATGGAATGAGACCCAACAGCGCTATGAATATACCGATGTGATTGGCCCGGATGAATATCACGACCATGTGGATAACAATGCCTACACCAATTACCTGGCGCGCTGGAACCTGAACCTGGGCATGCAGCTGGCTGGCTGGCTGGAAAAAGAACACCCGCAAGCCGGGCAGGCCCTCTTCGAGCGCCTGGCGCTGACGGAGGCGGAACGCCAACACTGGCAGCAGGTTGCCGCAGCGCTCTACTGCCCGATGGATGCGCACAGCCGGCAGGTTGAACAGTTTGATGGCTATTTTGCCCGGCGCGATGTAGACCTGGCCGCCCTGGAGCCGCGCACCCGCTCGGTGCAGGCGCTGCTTGGCATTGAAGGCGCCAACGAAACGCAGGTCCTGAAACAACCCGATGTGCTGATGCTCATCTATTTGCTGCCGGAGTTGTTTGATGAAGAAACCCGGCGCGCCAATTATGCCTACTACACGCCGCGCACCGATCACACCTATGGCTCCTCGCTCGGCCCGTCCATCCAGGCCATTTTGGCCTGCCGCATGGGCAGCATGGAAGAAGCCTGGGATCACTTTCAGCGCGCGGCCAGCGCTGACCTGCACGATGTGCGCGGCAATGCCGGCGATGGCATTCATGGCGCCTCGGCGGGCGGGTTGTGGCAGGCGGTGGTGTTTGGCTTTGGCGGCCTGCGCCTGACGGAAAGCGGTTGGTGCGCTGCCCCGCGCCTGCCCGCACACTGGAAGCGCCTGCGCTTCACCGTCCAATGGCATGGACAGCCGCAAACCTTTGACCTGACCCCCGGCGGTGCCGCATGATTCAGGCCTTCCTCTTTGACCTGGACGGTGTTTTGACTGACACCTCCGAACATCACTATCAGGCCTGGAAGCGCCTGGCCGAGGAACTGGGGATCTCCTTCACCCGCGAGGATAACGAGGCCTTGCGCGGCGTCTCGCGCCGACAGTCGCTGGCGCTGCTGCTCAAGGGCCGCCCGGTGAGCGAGGACGAGGCCGAGCAGCTAATGCAGCACAAAAACAGCTTCTACCTGGATCTGGTGCGGCACATGCAGCCCGGCGACCTGCTGCCTGGCGCGGCAGACCTGTTGCGCGAGCTGCGCACTGCCAACCTGCGCGCGGCAATTGTTTCTTCCAGCAAGAATGCCCCGCTTGTCATTGAGCGGTTGGGGATTGGCGCGCTGGTGGATTGGATTGTGGATGGCAATGCCCCGGCGCGCAGCAAACCGGCGCCGGATCTCTTCCTGCTGGCGGCTGAGAAACTGCGCCTGCCCCCCGCTGCCTGCATCGTGGTGGAAGATGCCGCGGCCGGAATTGAGGCAGCACAGGCCGCCGGAATGCGCGCCATTGGTCTCGGCCCGCAGGAACGGGTTGGCGCTGCCGACCTGGTGCTGCCCAATCTTTCGGGCGTGCGCCTGAGAGACCTGTTGGAGAAGTTGAGCTAGTGTGGAACTGGAGACGGTGCAAACAGCACCGTCTCTTTTTATCTTTGGAAGCGAAGCGGCCATTCTTCACCAGGCGACTGATATTGCGCATCACACAACACAAGGTGGGGTGTATACTTAATTTGTGCGTGCAATCCGGCAGATGCCGGGACGTTTGGCGGCATTGTTACTTGAAGATGCAAGCGATGAGACAGATTTTGCTCTTTGTTTTGGTTGGGCTGCTGATTGGTTCTGGCTGCGCGACCGTCCCTGCCTTTCCAACCGTGGCCGAAACACGCAGCCCCTTTGCCTTCGGCACAACCGCTTCGCTCGAGGCAACAACAGCCACTCCCCCCTCATTTTTGCCAATGATTGCCCGTTCGTTGCCACGGGCCGCGCGCTGGCAGATTCAATACACTGGCACACTGCAAACCGATTTGGATGTGGATGTTTTCAATTGTGACCTGTTTGATACCTCAGCGGAGACGATTGCAATGCTTCAAAAGCGCGGGGCGTTTGTGATGTGCTATTTTAGCGCTGGCTCTTATGAAGATTGGCGTCCCGATGCACCTGCCTTTCCCTCAGAAGTCCTGGGGAAAGAGCTGGAGGGATGGCCGGGTGAGAAATGGCTCGACATTCGGCGGATGGATTTGCTTGCACCCATCATGGCGGGGCGGCTTGACCTTGCGCGCAGCAAGGGGTGTGATGGTGTAGATCCTGATAATGTTGATGGATATACCAATGACACGGGCTTTCCTCTAACGGGCGAGGAACAGGCCAGCTACAATATTTTTCTTGCCATGGCGGCTCATCAGAGGGGGCTTTTGATTGGCCTGAAGAATGACCTGGAGCAAATTCCCCTTCTGGTATCACATTTTGATTGGGCGCTGAACGAGGCGTGTTTCTCTTATGGAGAATGCGATTTGTTGCTGCCCTTTCTCCAGGCAGGCAAGCCCGTTTTTGTGATCGAGTATGAGTTGCAGCCGCCCGATTTTTGCCCTCAGGCAGTGGAAATGCATTTGAATGGGCTGCACAAAAATTGGCAATTGGATGCCGAGCGGGTGGATTGTTGGGAATGGTCTGCTGCTCGCTGAGTTTGTCATTCAACCTGTGACCGGCAGCCTCGTGGTTGTTTGCCGGGTTTCATTCGGCATCTCCATCCAGCATGCGGACGGTGCCGTTGGAGCCGTCCACTTCCACCCGTTGGCCGTCTCGCAACAAACAGGTGGCGTCATCCACTCCGGAAACGCACGGAATGCCATACTCGCGCGCTACCACTGCGCCATGTTGAAGCGCCCCGCCGATTTCAAGGATGATGCCCGCGGCGTTGATGAAGAGCGGCGTCCAGCCCGGGTCGGTAGCACGGGCAACAAGAATCTCGCCTGGGAGCAGCGGCTTTTCATTTGCAAATTGCAACACCTTGACGCGCCCCTGCACCACGCCCGGCGAGATGGCGATACCGCTCAACGTTCCATCCGTTGCAGCTTTGCGGGGCGGGTAAAAGATTTTGCCGCGCGAGTCGAGGATGCGCGCCGTTTGTTTGCTCCTGCGAATCTTTTGTATCAGCGCCGAGCGTTCCCGTGCCAGTGTGCGCAAATCCAACGCTGGATCAGCCTGCGCCTTGTCAATGTCGGCGATCGTCAGGTCAAAAATTTGTTGGGGAACGTCGAGCCGTCCGGCGGAAACAAACGTTTCGGCAATTGCCAGGGCCTGACGGCGGAAGAGGTCAATCACTTTGATGACGTAATGCTTGGGTGTTTCTCGATAGCCGCCAAGAGTCCGCCAACGGTTGTAGGCGCGTTCAAAGGTGCGAGCTTTGTTCGGGCCTTTTTGGAGGGCTACCTGGTACAGGGTGCGGTAGGCGGCTTCGCGCCTGGCACGGGCGTTGTCGAAAAACAGGCCTGAACCCTCCTGTGGCATGGTTTTGAGTTGCTCAAACAGGCGGGCCGGGTTTTGATAGGGGCGTGGTGTGGCAGGGTCAATCTCGCCGGGGCAGCGAAACCCGAATTCGGTCAGGAAGTTTTGCCAGCGGCGCACAAAATCGGGAGCGATGGACCCTTGTTGCAGGGCGGAAAGGAAATCTGCCGCATTCTGAAAGCGTTTGATCTCCGGCGAATCTGCCAGGGCGTAGAGAGCCTCTCCCATTTCTGTGGTTTTGTTGCCCGGCAGCGCAATTCCCAGGCTGACCAGGCAATCCTGCACCTGTGCGGCCTCGTCTTTGAACAACTGCCTGATGCGCCGTTGGGCCATTTGACTGGCCAGGATCATCGGAATGCCGTAATCCCCATAGAAAAACGTCAGCAGGTTGGAAAGTGCGCTGGCAATTTCTTGCAAACTCTTTTCTGAACCGGTTGTATTGCCACAGGCATCCAGTTTGCGGGTTGCTTCGGGTAGGGCGCTTTGATACCGCCGCAGCACATGCCCCGGGCGGAAGTAGGCCTCGAGCGCATTCTTGACCATTGGCAGCACCTTGAAAAGCATCTGCCCCTGGATGGCTTTTAGCCTGGCGGGCAACGGGCCGCCCGTGTACTGTTTCATGTCAATCCCTTCCAGAATTTCCAGGACGCGCGGGTCGTCCATGCTGCCGGGCGCGAGAGTGGCGGTTTTGCGGCCCATCATCACCGAATGCGAGAGGTTCATGTAATAGCCGCCGCCGGCTGTAAAGGTGATGCCATCCAGGCCAATGGCACCCTCAGCCACCGGGCCGCCGACTTTGTTCAGCACCAGGCCGAGAAAATCGGTGCCAAGCACCGAGAGCGGTTCCTGCAAGCCTTGCTCAATCAGCGTCGAGTTGGCGTACAGGCGTTTGGGGGCGCCGGGTGCGGTGAGCATTTCGGGCGGCAGGGGCAGGTAGGTGGTGATGGGCCGTGCCTGCAAAAGAAAAATTTGCCCATCGGCGATTGCCCATTCAATGTCCACCGGCTTTTGATAATGCGTTTCGACTTGCTGGACCAGCTCCATCAATGCCAATGCTTGCTGGTGGGTGATGGCGGTTTCTTGCTGCTGCTGGTGAGTGAACTTCTCTGTGCCCCCGGCCTGATTTAGTTGAATGACTGTTTGCTTGCCTCCAACCCGGGTCTCCAACATTCGCCGGGTGTGCTTCTCGATCACAAACAGGTCGGGTTCTGCCTCCCCGGCCACTACCGACTCGCCTAATCCGTAATTGGCGTTGATAACGGCTTCGTCATAGCAGTTGTTAAGTGGGTTGAGCGAGAAGGCCACGCCGGCTGCTCCGGCATTCACTTGTTGCTGAATAATCACGGCAATGCGCGGCTGTGTGAGCTGAAAGCCATGTTCCCTTTTATACAAAAATACACGCTCATCAAAGCTGGATGCAAAAGAGTGGCGGATTGCCGTTTCGATGTTTTCTAACGTGACCCCTAAAGTTGTTTCATAGCCGCCGGCGAATGATGCGCCTTCCAGATCTTCTTCGGGGGAGGAGGAACGGACGGCGTAGAGATGCCCGGGGGTGGTTTTGCGGAGCAAACCAAGCGCTTGTTCTAATTCGTCCTTTTGGGGAGCTGTGAAAGGCAGGGAGCGGGACAGATCTTGAAGCGCTCTGAGGGTTTGGCTTCGTTGATGGTCAGAGGCCGTTGCCAGCGTGGAAAACTCTATCTGGCGTTCGAGAGAGTCGAGCCAGGGTTTGAAAAAATCTACCGTCAGTACAAAGCCTGGTGGAACAGGCATTCCAATTTGCGTCATTTGGATCAGTGCCAGGGCCTTGGCACCGACTTGTTCGAGGGTGGGGATTTGTTTTGAGTTGAATGAGAAAACGGTGCGCATTGGTTTGCTCCAACACTCTAAATTTTGTAATATAATAGACTTGAGATTTCAGAATTTGATTATAGATGAATTTTTGTAATAGTCAATGTTTTTAATTACAGAAATTACAAATATTTAAAAAAGACCCCTGGATGGAGTTTTTGTAAAATGGATGGATTTGAACGCCGCAAAGAACAAAGTAAAGAAGAAATCCGCAAAGCGGCCTGGGAATTGTTCAGCCAGTTTGGTGTGGACAAGGTCAGCATGATGGATATTGCCAACAAGGCGGGGGTCTCGCAGGCGACCATTTATAACAATTTTGGCAGTAAAGCGGCATTGGTGCGAGAATTTGTAAACAGTGCGGTGGAAATGCTGATTCGTGATGTGCAAAAGACAATCGAGCCCGGGCAGTCGTTTCAAGAGAAGATGGCGGGATTCTTTCGCTTCATTTCGGCGATGATGGAGAACGGCAAACCATTCGCTGCGGGAAGTGCGGCATTTGCTGGCAGCCTTGATTTGCAGAGTGACCCTGAGATTAAAAAAATTCGCATAAAAGCAGAAGAGGAGATGATTGCGCTGTTGCTGGGGTTGGTCCAGGAAGGAAAACAGCAGGGAGAGGTAGACCCCGAATTATCCGAGGAAGCTTTGCGAATTTACTTCCTTGTTTTCATGGATGTATTCACGCATGTTGAGTTTCAACGTCAGTATGTGCGCCATCCAGGCCTGGTGGGAGAGCTTGGATGGTTAATGTTGCATGGGTTCAATCCGGAGGCTGGAGGCCGGAAGATGGAGACTGTTCACCATCGTTCGATGTCGGTGGCACCGGATTGTCATTGATGGGGGCGGTTTGTTGGATGCAAGAAGGTGATACGGTATATAATTCTGAAAGAGACAGGTTCTGAAGAATAATCGAATGATGAACAACCAGGTTAAATCAAAACAGCGCGTTGCCAGTTATGGTGAGGTTTTCACCAGTCCAGAGGTTGTGAATGCCATGCTCGACCTTGTGGGATCAGGTTAGAAAAATGGTGAATCGAGGTTAAGGAGAAGCCCATGTTAAGTTCTGTTGATCGCATTTCTATTCAAAATTTTCGCTGTCTGGAAAATATTACGTTAGAACTTAACCATTTGAATGTTTTTTTTGGCCCAAATGGCGTTGGAAAATCTACTTTTTTGGATACCATTTGGTTTGTACGGGATTGCGCTATTCGTGGAGTTGATGTAGCGTCACAATATCGGGATCATGGAATTGGGATTTTATGGGATGGTGCAAAGCCCGATGCACATATTCTTGTCAGGCTTGAATCGCAAAGCGCCGAGTATTCTCTGGAATTTGGTTTTTCAAATGGACGGATTGAGCCTTTCGTAGGTGAAAAATTGTATTCAAAAACACAAAGCATTACCCTGATTGAAAGAACGTCGGGTAGTGATAAAGCTGCGTTTTATCATGCTGGGATGAAAGATCCTGCGTTGGTAACTCTTCGCCAACCCGAAAAATTGGCGCTAAACCAATATCTGTTTTTCGAAGACATGCCGGAAGCAACAGGAATAGACCGTATGTTGCGGTATGTTCACTTTTACCGCTCGCGTGAGACAGATATTTTCAGCCTCAAAAAACGCGGCTCTGAATCCAGTGCTGAAATGTGGATTCAGGATCGTGGTCAAAATTTGTGGTCAGTTTTGCGCAATTTAAAAGATCGTCGTGGAGTGGATGAACGTTATGACACTATTATGGAGTACATGCGTCGGGGCTTTCCAAATTTTGACGATATTTTGCTTGAGCCTACTTCTGCAAATACAGTATATGGTAGCATGATAGATAAAAATCGTAGGCAACCGATTAAAGCATCGGGGGTTTCAGATGGTCATTTACAGATGTTGATACATCTTACGTGTTTGTTTGCAGAGGGCAAAAACCGTGAAGCCATCCTTATTTTTGATGAACCAGAAACATCTTTGCACCCCCACGCGATTTCCGTATTTGCCGACGCGGTGAAGATGGCAAGTGACGAATGGAACAAACAAATTTTGATTGCTACCCATTCGCCAGTTTTGCTCAGTCAGTTTCCTGCTTGTGCGATTTTTGCTGGTGAGATGGATGCTGAAGGCCGAACATCATTGCACCGTGTAAGCGAGATTGAATCGGTGCAGGATTTATTGGAAGATTATGCGGCTGGCTCGCTCTACATGGCAGAAGTTCTGGCCCCGCAAAGCCTTGGAGCAAAGTGAAATGACTGAAGGAGGGGTGACCTTTGGTCTGGTGGTGACAGGCAAGGGGGAGGAAAGATTCCTGCCGAAATTATTTCAGTCGTTGTGGAATGTGGGGCCGTTCCGATTTGAAGTAATTCACCGAATTGAGCAATTAAGCCCACGTCGCTCCCAATCAACACCGCGGCTTGTAATGCCATCTGTAAATGCTTACCTGCCCACCCGCGATCAAGATTTGGGATTAAAGGTTCGTGGATATTTACAAAACGTGCCCGGTTCCATGGTGATGAGATTATTGGGCGGCTCCATGTGGAGCGAGTGCTTTCTAACCCGAAAACTTGCGCTTCCCTGCGGACACTATTCGCATGGTGCGTAGAAGCAATATTGGAGTTCTATGGCGAGTTTCAAGGGCAATTGCCAGACTACAAGTTGGAAGATGGAATTCAGTTTTCTGTTACAAATGTTCAACTTGTTGCTTTGAAACGTTAAGGAAGGTGGCTTTTGGGGCTGTGACGGCAAGTTCGGATGTGGTAAGATTGTAGTCGCCTTTGCGATTTTCTGGTTATGCGCTTGTATTCCGCTGTTTTGCAAAACAAGTTGTTGAGTGACTGCATCCAAGGAATCTTTAAACCATGACACAACACCCAAAGCACAGTTCTCAAAAATCGGTCCTGATTTTCTTTGTGCTGGCCTATGCAATCACGTGGGGGTTATCTGCATTGGCAACTCAGCAGATTTTGCCTTGGGATGTTCCGCCGTTCTTGATGACTGCAAGCTCAATCTTGTTGCATTACGGGCCGGCCCTGGCCGCCATCATCATGGTGAGCATGGAAGGTGGGCGCAGTGCAGTGGGGGCTTTGCTTGGACGGTTGGGGCAGTGGCGGGTGGGGGTGCGCTGGTACCTGTTTGTGTTTCTTTTTCCATTGTTGGTTCGCCTGGCCGCGGTTGGGGTGGATGTGTTATTGGGCGGTCAGTTCCCACCCTTTTTTAGCGCGGGGATTGTGCCAGAGGGAAATCCTCTTTTGCTGCTGCCGGTCGTGTTTCTGGCGGTGTTCTTTCAGGCCGGGTTAGCCGAAGAAATTGGATGGCGCGGGTATGCGTTGCCGAGATTGCAACAACGCTATGGCGCTCTCACATCCAGCCTCATTCTGGGGGTGATTTGGACATTTTGGCACTATCACCCCGAAAACTTTGCCGACATCTGGCCGATCACCGGGTATTATTTGTTTTCTGTGGTTGGGCTGACCATCCTGATGACGTGGATTCAGAACAATACCCGGGCGAGTTTGTTGTTGGCTGTGTTGTTTCATACGGTCAGTAACGTTTCCGATTGGATCATTCCTACGTTTCCATTGGTGGCGAGCGCCAATGGGATGAGGCCGTTTCTGATTGAGGGTTTGCTGACCTGGGTGACTGTGTTGGTTATCATTGCAACATCTGGCGCCAAATATCTTCGCCGTCAAAATTCCGTTGTCTGAGGAAGGGTGAATATGGAAAAATCAATTGAGATTCAAAAGAAAAGTAGACCTGTAGCCGTGATTGCTGCAATTGTTTTCTTGTTTGTGATTGCGGCCCTTGCCATAGCCCTGGTAACGGGTTTGATTTTTCCTAGGCTTGAGGGGTTTGGGAATCTAAAAATTGCCGCTCTGGTTGTGATTGCTGTCCTTCCGGTTTGGGGTGCTTATTTGATGATTCAACAGTCATCAAAAACCAGGCCGGGCCTGACCATCAGCGAACATGGGATCACGGATTATTCCAATCTAACCAGCGTTGGATTTATCCCCTGGAGCGATATAATCGCTATAAAAGAAGAACAAAATGAGTTCAGGCAAAAGCTGATTGTAATCGTCGTAAAAAACCCGGATGAATATATTGATAAGCCAATCGGGGCGCGCGCAAGTCGAAAGGCGCAGCATATGCAATTCGGGTCGCCGATTGTCATATCTGCCAGTGTTTTGGATTTTGATACACCGCAGCTTGTTTCGATGTTGAAAGAGAGGGTTGGAGCAGGCCATTGACGAGGTGCGTTTTTTTTGCTCCTTTTTGATTGGGGGTATGGGGAGGAGGAGAGCTGGTTTTCAAAGGTTGTTGATTGCCTGGTTGGGGCTTTGCCGTGTGTTGGGTGATTGCAGAAATGCAAATTGCGTGCAATAATTTTATTGCTTTTGTGGTGGTGCTTTCAGTGTGCCGTTGTTCAATGCTTGGGCTTTTATTGAAGGATCGCTATGATTGAGATAAAAAATGCTCCTCCCATTCCAGGCTTAAGTTTTCGTCATTTTCAAGGTGAAAGTGATTATGCTCAAATGGCTGCCGTGTTAACCGCAAGTGAAGCGGCAGATAGTGTGCAACGAACTGTGAGCGCTGATGATCTTGCCAATGCGTATCAACACCTGAACAATTGCGAACCATTCAAAGATATCATCATGGCAGAAATTTGGGGAAGGGTGGTTGGGTATGCTCGCGGTTGGTGGGAATGTGATGTGGATTTTGGAGGTGTATACCATCACAATGGTTTTCTTATCCCGGAATGGCGGCGAAAAGGTATAGGCCAGGTGCTGTTGCAGTGGATGGAAAACCATCTTTCTGAGCTGGCGAATACGCATCATGCAAAGGTAAGATGTTTTCAGGTCAATTTAAGCCAATTTCAAGAAGGCGCTGCGATTCTGTTACGGCGTGCGGGGTATCAGCCGGTGCGCCATTTCTATCAAATGGTGCGGCCTTCTTTGGAGAATATTGAGAATTTTCCAATGCCCGGCGGTTTGGAAATTCGTCCAGTAAGTCCTGCGCAGTATCCAATCATTTGGAAAGCAATAGATGAAATCAGTAAAGAGGAATGGGGATACAAAGAACCTACAGAACAGGATTATCAGGAATGGCTCACCAGTCCGCATTTTCAGCCTCACCTCTGGCAGGTGGCCTGGGATATTGTAACCAATCAAATCGTTGGTCATGTTTTGACATTTATTGATGATGAGGAAAATAAACAACTGGGTCGAAAACGTGGCTATACCGAGGGGGTTGGTGTTGACTTGAAATGGCGGGGGCGTGGAATCGCGCGTGCATTGATCAGTCGCAGTCTTGAGGTACAAAAAGCTGCTGGCATGGAGGAATCTGCTTTGGTTGCTGATCGTGCAAGCACGGTCACCAGGCTCTATGAAAGCTGTGGTTTTCAAATCGTTAAGCGCGATACAATTTATCGAAGCTATTTTTCGCCTGAATGATCCCAAAATTAAGCTGGACTGTTGTCTGATTTGGATATGGACTGATTCTTAAAAAGATTGATCCCGGACAGCGGGCTGATGCTTTCAAATTTGTGGTAAGATAGCAGGGTTGAATGCGCCTGCATTGATAAATTTAGTCGTCATTGCTGCGCCGGTTGTATCCAGCTCAAAACATAACAGGAGGTTGTCCATGTCCGAAGTTGAAAACCCAAACAGCACTTGTGATGAGTCGCTGACGCAGCGCATCCCGCTTGAGGTGGGCCGGATGACGCCCGAGCAAATCGCACTCATTTTCACCCATCTGCCGGTGGATGTGACCTTTGTGGATGATTCGAACGATGTGCAGTTTTATTCGGGTGGCAAGAACCGCGTCTTTGAGCGCACGCCGGATATCATCGGTCGAAATGTGCTCAATTGTCACCATCCGGATAGTGTGCAAATCGTGTTTAAAATCTTGGAAGATTTCCGCGCCGGAACGAGGGATATGGCGGAATTCTGGATTCAGACGAAGCCGCAAGAGGGACAGGAGAGCCGCTTTATTCACATTCGCTATTTTGCCATGCGGGATGCACAGGGCAAGTTTTATGGCACGCTCGAGGTGACGCAGGATGTGACCGAAATCCGTGCCTTGCAGGGGGAGCGCCGCCTGTTGGATGAAGTGAAGCCGGAATAGCGCGCCTGTGAGGATGATGAGATGAAGCCCGGTTCGACACCATCAAAAAACATTCGTCTCTATGGCCTGTTCTGGGGGGTGCTTCTGTTGGGTCTCTTGTTTGTGCTTGTGTTTGATGGGGGGATGGAGTTTGTTGGTTTTTTGCTGATGGGTGGGGGCTTTTTGTTCTCAATGCGCACGATGACGCCAGCTCAGGCGGAAATTCGCGCCCGCTATCGGCAGGCAGATGGGCATGAAAAACGATTGTTGACCGGGCTGTTCTATTTTGCACGGGCAATTTTTCTGTTCCTGGGGGTGTTGATTCTGTGGGTGGCGGCGCAGCAGAAACAGGTGGTGGCAGGCGATCTGGTTGAAATTCAAGGCTCGCTTGCCAGCCTTCAGGTGGTGGGCGATAAAAACCCCAGCCTGAAGATCACGCTTGAGCAAAATTCCAATCAATATGGGGTGCACACCTTCAAAATCCCTGAACAGAAGTTGCAGCAAATCGAAGCAACCTTACAGGCCGGTCAGACGGTTTTTCTGCTGATTGCAAGCAGCGATCAGGACGCGGTGGATATGCCGTATGTGCAGCTGTATGGCATTCGAACGGAAAACAACACCTACCTTACGCTCGATGAATTGAACAAGGCCAGCTCGTCCAATCAACAAATTGGTTATCTGCTCGGGGCTTTGTTGGCTGTGGTTGGTCTGATCTATTTGTTGATTGGTAAGATGAAATGAAAAAAACGAGAAGGATTCTTTTCCTGGTGGGTGGTTGGGTGTGTGTCTTGTTGGCGACGATTGGCATTTTTGTGCCGGTGCTGCCAACAACGCCGTTTTTGCTGTTGGCTTCCTTTTGCTTTGCGCGCAGCTCTGCCCGTTTGCAAAACTGGCTGCTAACCAATCGCTGGTTTGGGGAATATATTAACAATTATCGGCAGGGCAAGGGCATGTCTTTGCGTCACAAGGTGATGACGCTCTTGTTGCTGTGGGCCACAATTGGCTATGCTGCTTTGGCGTTCTCGGCCTGGTGGCTGAGGGGTATTTTGCTGTGTGTGGCGCTTGCGGTCAGCTATCACCTGATTCGCATTCGCACCTTGACCCAAAGGCCAGGCAAATGGCAGATGAGGAAACCGACTGACGAGGAAACCGCCTGACCATTCGGGTAATTACACCTCGTCCCAGTGACTCAGCATGGGGTGCAGGTTGGGGAACAGGACGTTGAGCAACGGCTCTGCCAGCCCCTGACATTCCATCCCGGCCTGCCGGATGATTTCATCCGGATCATCGGAACCGATTAACAAACGGGCAATCTCGGCTCCGCCGCACAGCCTGTGCGTGCTGGCTTGCGCATTGGATAGGGTGATCTTGCTGTCGGCTATTTGCAGGGTTGCGCTTTGGCTGCCGGAATCCAGCAGCAGGTGCCCTTTCCAGTTGGAGAAGGCCGAAGCTGCCAGGCGTTTTTGCAGGAGCGGGATGAGTTTGGTCAGGGTGCTGTGCAGGTTGATGATGCGCACTCGCCAGCCCGAGGTTTCAAAATAACGATGTTCGGCGATGCAATTGCCTTTGCGCAGGTGCTGCAGGAGGGGGTGAAGGTGCGGCAGTGTGAAACAGGCCACTTTCTCATATCCGTTTTGCCTGAACAGGTCGGCGAGGACGGCCAATGCCTGGGTTGGCTCGCCGGCCGCTTCGAGGCAGAGGAGGGTTTGGGGGGCTTCTTCGGCGGGTGCGGCGCGCACATAGCCTGTCAGCTGGCCGGTTTCGTCTCGCCATGCGTAGGTAACCAGGTCATCTGGGTGCTTGTTGTAGAACGTTGGTCGGATGGCTGTGCCGGTGAATGCCGCATGGGTCTGATTATAGAGCGCGTCCATTTCGGGTAATTCACCAATGGTCAGCAGCTGATAGGAAGGCGGCCTGCCAATCGCAAAATCTTCCAGTTGAAAGCGATAGGTGATGTAGTTCCAGGCGCGGGCATAGCCCATTTTGACGTAATGCCGGCCGCGCAAAATGCTCAGGTCATATCCGGCGTGTTGCATTGCATCAAAAGATGCCTGGGCTGCTTCGTGCATGAGGTTTTGTTTGCGATATGCCGGGTGGGTAACGACAGCGCCAATGCCGCCGATTTTGAGCGGCACGGTTTCGAGCCGCATTTCGTAGCCCCACACTCCCCAATGGTGGATGAGTGTATCCCCGTCGAAGATCAGTCGGGCGCTGTTCCAGTCGTAGTGACTGTTGCCGATGTAGTTGTCGCAGAAGGCATCTACATACTCGCCATTGGAGAAGGCATCGGCGGCCAATTGTCCCATGGCGCGCAGGTGTGTTTGTGGATTTGGAGGTGTGATCATGTCAATTCATTCCTTTCGATGCGATAGCGCAGCAGGTCAATGCCCCAAAGGTGAATGGTTTCGAGGTAGAGACCGGCGCATTTTTGAACCACGCGCTGGGATGCAAGGTTTTGGGGATGCACCAGGGCGATGATGTGGGCAAAGTGGGTCTGTTGAAAGCCAAATTGGAGTGAGGCGAGGGCTGCCTCGGTTGCGTAGCCCTTTCCCCAATGCGATGGGGCGAGCAGGAAGCCAACCTCCGTCTCGTTCAGTTCGGGCAAGAACTGCAAGCCAGCCCAGCCGATGATTTCGGTTTCGCCATTCGGCAGGATGCCCCAATTGCCATAGCCCTGTTCCTGCCAGTGGTTTGCCTGCCCGGCAATGAAGCGTTGCACTTTTTCGAGTGTGGGCGGTGTGGTGGATGGAAAGTAACGCAGCACGCCGGGCATCTCGTAAATGCGGTGCAGGGTCGGGGCATCTTGCGGTTCGAGCGGGCGCAGGCAGAGGCGCGGGGTGAAGAGTTGGGGCGGCATGGAGATTCTCCCGGTTATTTGAATTGACCGCTCAGAATCTGGTGGTGAATTTGGGCAGCGGGCTGCCAAGCTGCATCTTGCATGTTGCAGAGTAAGACCAGGCTCAAGTTCTGGGCTGGATAATGACGGATGAGTCCGCTTACACCGGCGTTTTCGCCCTCCTTCTCATAAAAGAGAATCTCGCCATTGTTTTTGATATAAAACCACAGTCCTGGGCCGTACATCATTTTCCAGTCGTTGTGTTGGGTGTGCAAGGCCTGCGGGGTGAAGAAGTATTGTGTCATTTCTGCCGAGAGCAATTGCCCTTGCTGCATCGAGCGCAAGAAGCATTCCAGATCGGCGGCGGTGACATGCGCTCCGCCATCCGGTGTGCCAATTGGCGGGTAGTCGTAGATGTTGCGATGCCAACC
>CAYVRT010000038.1:0-25756 GCA_964453115.1 uncultured Anaerolinea sp.
AACAGCCTTCGGGGCAGGGTGCGGAACCTGGTGTTCCAATTCCCGATCGGTGGTAACAGCCCACGCGCGCCACAAACGCAAGACCCGGTAAAATTCCGGGGCCGACGGTACAGTCCGGATAAAAGAAGGCCAGGCAAGGTATGTTTGACATATCTTGCCCCCCCTCACCCCGAAGTTTTTTGCGTTGGGGTGTTTGTTTTTTGTTCACCCCGCGCCATTGAAAATTCGATGCAATTGCGCCCCCTGCCTCCCTTCCTCCGCCCTCGTTGGCTTACACCATTCGGCCTGCTGCTTGGCCTGGCCCTTTGGGCGGCGCTTTCGCGCTGGAGCGGCCTGCCAGCCTTCATTCTGCCTTCGCCCGCACAGGTTGCAGCCCGGCTGTGGCAAACAGTGCAAGATGGCACGCTGATGCGCCATGCCAGTGCCACCCTGCTGGAAGTGCTGCTCGGGCTGTTCTTTGGCAGCCTGAGCGCCACTTTGCTCGGTTATGCCCTGGCACGCTACCGCTGGCTGGAACGGCTGCTTTCGCCCTACCTGGTTGCCAGCCAGGCGATTCCCATCGTTGCCATTGCCCCGCTCATCGTCATCTGGTTCGGGCCGGGGCTGTTTTCCAAAGTTCTCATCTGTGCCCTGATTGTCTTCTTCCCGGTGCTGATCAACACCATCGTTGGGCTGCGGGGCGTGCCAGACAACCTGCGCGACCTGATGCGCAGCCTGCACGCCACGCGCTGGCAAATTTTGCATCACCTGGAAATTCCAGCCGCCCTGCCCATCTTCCTCGGCGGGCTGCGAATTGGCGCAACGCTCTCGGTCATTGGGGCGGTTGTGGGCGAATTTGTCGGCTCCGATCGCGGCCTGGGCTTCCTGGTCAATGTGGGGCGCGGACAATTCGACACTGCGCTGGTATTTGTTGCTGTTTTTACGTTGATTGTGCTGGCACTCACCCTCTATGGAGCTGTTGTGCTGGCTGAACACCGCTGGCTGCGCTGGCAACACTGCCCGGCGCGCCCAACCCAATCCCCTGGAGGAAACTCACCTTGAAACGCCATTCCTTCGTTTTGTTTTTGCTGCTCGCCCTGGTGCTGAGCGCCTGTCAGACCACCCCACCCACCGCACCGGTGGAAATGCTCACCCCGGTACGCATTCCGGTTGGCTATATTCCCAACGTACAGTTTGCCCCGCTGTATGTCGCCATTGAAAAGGGCTATTACCGCGCCGAAGGGCTGGATGTGAGCCTGGATTACAGCATGGAAAACGATAACACCGCCCTGGTTGGGGCCAACAAGCTGGATTTTGCGATGGTCTCTGGCGAACAGGTGCTGCTTGGCCGCGCCCAGGGGCTGCCGGTTGTGTATGTCATGGCCTGGTATCAGCAATATCCGGTTGGTGTTGTGAGCAAAAGCAGCACCGGGATCACCCAACCCGCCGATCTAAAGGGGCGGAAAATTGGCCTACCGGGGCCTTATGGCGCCAATTACATTGGCCTGAAAGCACTGCTGAACGCCGGTGGGCTCGGTGAGCAAGATGTCACCCTGCAATCCATCGGCTTCACCCAAACCGAGGCCCTGGCAACCGACCGGGTTGAAGCAGCGGCCATCTACATTGCCAACGAGCCCAATCAGCTGCGCGCCCAGGGCTACGATGTGCAGGTGCTGCGCGCCGCCGATTACGCGCCGCTCGTCTCGAACGGGTTGATTACCAGCGAAAACACTTTGCGCAACAACCCCGACCTGGTTGAACGGGTTGTGCGCGCCACCCTGCGTGGCATTCAAGACACGGCCAATGACCCGGATGGGGCGTATGAAATCAGCAAAAAATATGTTGAGAACCTGGCCCAAGCCGATGAAGCGGTGCAAAAGCAGGTACTGCGTGATTCGATTGCCCTGTGGCAGGCAGAGCGCATGGGCTACTCACAGCCGCAAGGCTGGGAGAACATGCAAACGCTGCTGCTCCAAATGGGCCTCATGCCCCAGGCCATTGACCTGAGCCAGGCCTACACCAATCAATTCATCCCTGAAAAATGAGCAATGCCGTTGTGCAGGTCAAAGACCTGAGCGTGCAGTTTCCACCGGCTGCCGGTGAAGAGAACGACCTGCAAGCCCTTGGCCCGGTCAGCTTTGAAGTGTCGCCGCAGGAATTTGTGGCCGTTTTGGGGCCTTCGGGGAGCGGCAAATCTACCCTGCTGCGCGTGTTGGCCGGGCTGCTGCCAGCCAGCAGCGGAGAGGTGAGCGTGTGCGGGGGCAGCCGTGCCCGGGTTGGGCTGGTCTTCCAGCAAGCCAACCTGATGCCCTGGCGCAGCGTGCTGCAAAACATCACCCTCCCGCTCGAGCTGCGCGGCGTGCCGCTTGCCGAGGCAGTGCGCATGGGCCGGGAATGGATTGCGGTGATTGGCCTGCAAGGGTTTGAAAACGCCTGGCCGCGCGAGCTTTCGGGCGGCATGGCACAGCGCGTGGCGCTGGCGCGCGCCCTGATTCAAGACCCCGACCTGCTGCTGCTCGATGAGCCTTTTGGTGCGCTGGATGCACTGACGCGCGAACGGCTGGCCGGCGAGCTGTTAAGCATCTGGCAGGAACGACGCAGCACCGTGTTGATGGTGACGCATTCCATTTCGGAGGCATTGCTGCTTTCAGACCGGGTGCTGGTCTTCAGCTCGCGGCCTGGAAGAATCGGGCTGGATTTGCCCGTCTTGCTGCCGCGCCCGCGCCGCGACGAAATGCGCTACACGCCACAATTCGGCGAGATGGAGCGCCGACTGCGTTCTGCAATTGGGATATGATGGGGGAATGGCAATTGTGCCGGTGAGGGGTTGCATGGCAGAACCGCTTCACCAATTTTTGCGCGCCGTTCCACTTGACATTTATATTCCACCGTGATATTATATGCACAGTGATATATAAAACAAAAGGCGCATATCTCATGTCTCTCGAACACGCAATTTTGGGTTTTCTCAGCTACGAGCCGATGAGCGGCTACGACATTAAAAAAATCGTAGATCGCTCCGTCTCTCACTTCTGGCCGGCCGTGCAGAGCCAGATTTACAAAACGCTGGGGCGGATGGAGGCGGAAGGCTGGCTAACGGTTGAAACCATTCCACAGGAGCCGCGCCCGCCCCGCAAGCTCTATCACCTCACACCAGCGGGCGAGGCCGAGTTGCTGCACTGGCTGCAAACCCCACAGCCGCCCAATGAAGTGCGCCTGACCTGGCTGATTCAAGTCTTCTTTGCTGGGCGGATGAGTGATGAGCAGGTGTTGCACCTGCTCCAACATCAGCTCACGTTACAGCGTCGGCGGCTGCAAGGCTACGCCTCCATTCCCCCCGAGAATCAAGCGGATATGGATGCTTCGCAGCCGCGCGAACGCTTCTTCTGGCTGCTGACCGTTGATTATGGTGTGGCCCAAGCCCTGGCACAAACCCGCTGGCTGGAAGAAGTCATTCACCGTATCGAACAAGGCGATTATCGCCTGCCAACCCTGGAATCTTAAAGGAGTTTCTGATGGTCCATCTTTCCACCCCTGTGCGCATTTTGCTTGGCGTGCTGCTCTCCCTGCTGGGCGGTCTGGCCTTCACCCTGGCCTTCCCACCCTATGAAATCTGGCCGCTGGCGCTCTTCGGCTATGTGCCCGTGTTGCTGGCACAGTTCCGCATTTTGCCACCGCGCTTCTCCTCGCTGGCCCCGGCCATCGGCATTGGCGCCTGGCTGCAAGGCTATTTGGGCCCCGTCTTTGCACCGGTTGGCACCTTCATGGTCTGGCTGCCGCTGATTGCTGGTGGGTTGAGCCTCTTGACCGATCAGGGCCTGCGCAGTTTTCACGACAAAACCGGCTATCGCTGGTTTGTGGTGAGTGGAATTGCCAGCTGGGCAGGCAGCGAGATGATTCGTCTCTTCCTACCCATTGCCGGCACCTGGGCCTTCATCGCCTATCCCTTCTATCGTCAGGTGTGGTTCATCCAACCGGTCAGCATCTTTGGCATCATTGGCATGGGCATGCTGGTCATGCTGATCAATTACGTCCTGGCCCTGCTGCTGCTTTCCTGGCTGGATAAGCGCTGGCAGCTAGCAACCGATACGCCGCAGCTTCCGGCGCAGCTGGTGCGGCGTTGGACCTGGATTGGCGGCGGGGCGCTGACTGGCTGGGTGGTGCTGAGCCTGATTCTACTCAACATTCCGCTCAACACACCAACCATTCGGGCGGCTGCAATTCAACCATCCGCATCGCCCATCCTAACTGCCAACAGCGGTCAGCAGGAGCGGGCTGCCGAACTGCACACGCGGATGATTGAGCAAACCCGCAGCGCTGCCACACAAGGGGCACAGTTCATCGTCTGGCCGGAGGGCAGCTTCTTGTGGGACCCGCAGGTCGAAGACCGACTGAACCTGGCGGAACTGGCTGCCGAGACGAATGCCCATCTGGCGGTTGGCTACATTGTTGTGGTTGGCGAGCAGGGCTTCCGCAATGAAGCCACCATTCTCAACCCGAACGGGCAATTCCTGGGCGTGTTTGGCAAAGATCACCCGGTCGTTTTTGGCGGTGAAACGAGCCTCTCGCGTGGCACCTACCCGGTCTATCCAACACCGCTTGGCACCCTCGGCACCATCATCTGCTACGACCTGGACTATACCGACACAGCCCGCAAACTAGCTGCTCAAGGCGCTCAGTTAATCGCCGCCCCTTCAAACGATTGGACAACGATTGGCGACAAGCACTTCACGCACATCGTCTTCCGCACCGTTGAAAATCGGGTTGCAATGGTCAAGGCGGATGGCGGGTTCGACTCGGTCATCGTGGACCCCTACGGTCACATTCGCGCCCTGGAAACGAGTACAGAGGGCAGTGAAGCAACCCTGGTGGCAGATGTGCAAATTGGCAGCGGGCGCGGCACCCTCACTACCCGGCTGGGCGATTGGATGGGCTGGCTGGGCCTGGCCGCCATGCTGTTCTTCTCCTTTGGCAGCGGCTGGCTGGTCAAGCGCTCCGCTCCCCGGCAATAAACCCACACCCCAAGAGCCGCAGCCAACCCCGGACTGCGGCTCTTTTTATTTTTGGCATGGTGTGCAGGAAAACAGCGTATAATTAAGCCATGGCAACTCATTTGGGCCAACTGAGCGGCTGGTGGAAATCGCGCCCGACTGCACTGCGCTGGGGGCTGGGCGCAGTTCCGTTTGGGTTGCTGTTCCTGCTCTGGGCCAAAAGCCAATCGTTCCCTCCCCCCTGGGCGCTGACGCTCGTGCTGTTTGCTGCTTTTTTTCTGCTGCTTGGCATGGGTGGCCTGTTTTGGGGGCTGCGCGTGTTGGGGCGCCGCGAGCGCATTCCTACGCGCGCCACACTGGTGCTGATGGCCTTCACCTACGCCCTGCCGATCCTGTTGCTGCTCAGCGTGCTGGCCTTGTTGCGCGTGCCAACCAAAAGCTCGTTCATTCATCAGGTAAGTGGGCAGTTGATTGCGCAAATTCTGCCCGGACGGTTGCAACCCGGGCAGCCCTGGTTGTTTCTTTGGCAGGCGGTTTTCCTGGCCGGGCTGGGGCTGGCCCTGCCACGCCCGGCGGCGCGTCCCATCCAATGGCGTGCCTGCCTGCATGGGCTGCTGCTTGGGCTGGGAATTGGGCTGGGCGGGCTATATTTCTATAGCAGCCTGCTTTCGCTACCCGGCCCGCAAGGCAGCCTGTCCCTGCCGCTGGAGAATGAAATCTGGCTGCTGCAAGCATTGGCGGCCGTTTTCATCCTGCCCTGGGCCAGTGAGCGCCTGTTTCGCGGTGTGTTGTGGGATGTGCTGCGGACGCGGATGAGCGAACGAAGCGCCCTGTGGTTGGGCGCAGCGCTATATGCCACGCTGCAATTTCGACCACTCGTCTGGCTGCCGGCGTTTTTGCTCGGCGCAGCTCTCACCCGTCTGACGCTGCAACACAGCGAAGACGGGCCAACCTCGCTCCTGCCAGCCACACTGGCACACATGGCAGCCAACCTGGTGCTGCTGGCAGGTGGCTGGCATTTACCCATTTAACCAATGAACGCCGGACACGCCCTCCCCACCCGCCCCATTCCACGCCGTCACGAACTGCGCTGGTTGCTGGCCGGGCTGGGCCTGTTTTTGCTGCTCTATGTGCTGTGGCTGGGACGTGGGGCCGAGACGGAACTGCCGCGGCAACGATTGGGCAGCCTTTCAATTGCATTCACCAGCCTGCTGGCGGCCTGGAGTTGTGCCGAGGCGGCGCGCCGCGGCGCACCCTGGCCCCGGCTGTGGTTGGGCCTGGCACTGGGTCAACTTGCCTGGGCAGCCATTCCCCTCCCGCTGGCCGAACTGAATTTTGGACTCTCACTGACCGGTAGCCTGCTCTGCCTGGGCGGGCTGTTGGCCGAGCGCCCCTGGTTGGTGCAACGCCCGCTGCGTTTGTTATCCCTGGCCGATGTGATCATTGGCGGCGTGGCGCTGATTGCGCTCTTGGGGCAGGCGCTGCTGCCGCGCGGCGTTTCTGGAATGGTGCTGCGCTATCCATTGGCCGACCTGCTGCCGTGCCTGGTTTTTCTGATCTTTTTCCTCCTGCCACACCCGCGCCCGGCCTGGCCGCTGCTGGCCGCCGGGCTGGGGCTGCTGCTGGCCGCACTCAGCAGTGCGCAGTTTGGGCTGCAACTGAATCAATATCAGGCTGGCGGCCCGGCAGACCTGGGCTGGGTGCTGCGCAATGTGTTGATCAGCAGCGCAGCATGGTCGAGTGCGCAGCGCCTGCAAGTGACCGCCGAACGCCTGCGAAGGCTGCTGCCGTTGCTGGCAACCCTGCTGCTTGGCTGGTATGCGGTTTTCTCCTGGCAAACACACTTGCCCGCCGGGTTGTTCAACCTGCTGCTCAGCTCGGCCCTGGCACTGGTGCTGATTGCGCGGCAAGGAATTGCCCTGGGCGAGGTGGAATTGGAACGCTACGCCGGGCTGGTGAACAGCATTGCCGACCCCATCTTTGTCTGTGATGGGCGAGGCAAGATACAGCTTGCCAACCCGGCCCTGCTGCGCGTGACCGGTTGTGGGCCGGACGAGATGATTGGCCAATCGGTGCTGACGCTGTTTGCCAATGGGCCGGGCAGCAGCCTGAATGAGGCTACCCTGCAACGCGCCTCGCAAAGCAACGGCTGGGATGGAGAACTGATGCTGCGTCGTGCAAGCGGCGCGTTGCTGCCGGTCTGGCTTTCGCTGCGCCCAATTGCCCCCACACAGCGACGCGGCAGACGGTTGGCCCTGGCTGGCTCGGCACACGACCTGAGCGACCCCAAAAGCCAGCAGGCAGCGCTGGAAATGACCTATGAACAACTGGAACAGGCCCATGCTGCGTTGGAAATGCTCAATGCACAGCTGGAAGAAAAAGTAGCCGAAAAAACCCTCAGCCTGAGCGCTGCCTATGACCGGCTGGAAGAACAAAACCGCGCCCTGCAACAACTCGATCAGCTCAAGAGCGATTTCATCTCGCTCGTCTCGCATGAACTGCGCGCCCCGTTGACCAATATCGCCGGTGGGATTGAACTCGTCCTGCATCAGGCACGCCGCCTGCCCCAACCCACAACTGAAACGCTGACCCTGGTGCAGGCCGAAATTGAGCGCCTGACGCGCTTCGTCGAAACCATCCTTGACCTTTCGGCGCTGGATGCTGGACGGATGCCGCTCTACCCCGCCCCGCTGACACTTTCGGACCTGTTGCCGCAATGGCAGCGCCAAATTCGGCACCTGCCCGACCGTCAACGGGTCGAGTGGCAAATCTCGCCCAACCTGCCGCCCATCCTGGCCGATGAACAGGCGCTCAGCAGCATCATCTTTCACCTGCTGGATAACGCCTTCAAGTATGCCCCGCAGGGCAAGATTGGCATCGGTGCCGCACAGCAAGGCGCATGGGTGCTGCTGACAGTCTGCGACGAGGGCCCGGGCATCCCTGCCGAAAGCCTGGATTTGCTCTTTCAGCGCTTCTACCGCCACAACCGCGATGACCAGACGGTTTATGGGCATGGGCTGGGCCTCTACATTGTCCGCCGCCTGCTAGAAGCAATGAACGGGCGGATTGAGGCCGCCAATGCAGCACAAGGGGGGGCGATTTTCACCTGTTGGCTACCCGTATATGAAGAAATCAACCCGGAGGTGTGAGCTTGACAACCATTCTGATTATTGATGACGATGCAACCCTGCGCCGCTTCCTGAGCGACTTTTTGAAGCAGGAGGGGATGAACGGATTAAGCGCCGCCAATGGGCCGGAGGGGCTGCGCATGGCCTATCAGCAACACCCCGACCTGGTGTTGCTGGATGTGATGATGCCCGGCATGGATGGCTGGGAAGTGTGCGCCCGGCTGCGCGAGATGTCCGATGTGCCAATTATCTTTCTAACCGCCAAAAACACCGAGGCCGATAAATTGCGCGGCTTTCGGCTGGGGGTAGATGATTTTGTCACCAAACCCTTTAGTTTCGCCGAACTCGGGGCGCGCATTCAGGCTGTATTGCACCGCGCACAGGCGCGCGGCGCCCCGCTGGGAATCGTTCAGTGCGGCGAACTGATCATTGACATGGCACGGCGCGAGGTGCAGCGCGGCGAAAACCCGCTTGCCCTGACCCCGACCGAATACCGCCTGCTGGAAATGCTCGCCCGACACCTGGGAGAGGCTGTTGCCGAAACCGACCTGATTCAGGAAGTGTGGGGCACCTATCGGCAGGAGGATACGACCGCAGTCCGGCGCTATGTCTGGCTCTTGCGCCAAAAAATTGAACCCGACCCGGCGCAACCGCGTTATTTGCACACGGTGCGCGGCTACGGCTACCGACTGGAAAGCCTGTAGAAATGAGGATTGGAGAATGAAACGCATCCCCTACCTGCTACTCTTGCTAGCGCTCTTGCTCAGCGGCTGCGCTGCACTACGTCCCGCCCTGCCCAGCGCCACACCCACCCCACCCCCCACCGCCACATTCACACCCCCACCCACCGCCACGCTCACCCCGACCCCTTTGCCGCCCCCGACTGCCACCCCCACCCCACGCTTGGCCATCATCGAGCGCACCGGGCAAGTGCTGCTTGCTCTGCAAAAAAACGACACGGCCGCACTGGCTGCACTCGTCCATCCCCGGCTCGGATTGCGCTTTTCACCCTACGCCTACTTGAGTGATGAGAACCTCGTCTTTTCAGTCGAACAGGTGCGCGGCCTGATGGATGACCCAACCCTCTACCTATGGGGAGCGTACGATGGCATCGGCTCACCGATTGAACTGCCCTATGCCGAGTATGCATCCCTCTTCGTCTACAGCGCCGATTTTCTCAACGCGCCCGAAATGAGCTTCGATGAACGGATTGGGCAGGGCAACACGCTGGATAATATCGCCCAGGTCTACCCGGAGGCCCATGTCGTTGAATATCACTTCCCCGGCTTCGACCCACAATTTGAGGGCCTGGACTGGCAGAGCTTGCGCCTGGTATTTCTGGAATGGAATGGGCAATGGTACCTGGTTGCCATCGTTCACGACCAATGGACGATTTAAAAGTGCGCCGCCCCGTTCTTCAACGGGGCGGCGAGTTGGAATGGAAGCACGCTAACGCATCAGGCAAGGCAGATAGAGCGCCACGTCATTATCCTCAATTGTCAACAGGGCATTGGCCGGGCTACCCAGCAAGGCATTGACCGGGCTGCTGAGTGCAATCTGCACCGTCTCATCCGGTTCATCGCGCCCATCTTCCAGAATTGCAATCTGGAACGTTTTGGCAGCCGTATCGCCGCTTGCCCAAGTCAGGGTGCCGCTGGCTGCTGTGTAATCCGCTCCGGACAGGGCCGAGCCATTGCTGGTTGCATAGGCAACCGAATGGCCGCTGCCGCAATTGCCGGTCAGCACCACATCAATCACCGCATAGGGGCCAGCTTCCGCAACGCCATACTGACTCTGGCTGAATTGCACCAGGCAGGCGGTGATTGGGCCATCATCATCCACAATCGTCACCGTTGCAGCGGCGGGGCTGCCAATCGTCAAACCGCTGGCAGCGCTCAATTGCACCTGGAAGGTCTCATTTTCCTCATCCAGCACATCATCAAGGATGACAACCGTCAACGATTTGGCGGCTGTCTCTCCTGCTAGCCAGGAGAGGGTTGTGCTTGCAGCCGTGTAATCACTCCCTGCCACAGCGCTACCGTCCGAAGTGGCAATCCCCACACTGGCATCCACGGCGCAGGCCTGGTCGAGAACTGCCGTGACAACCACCGTTGCGCCATCTTCCAGTGCGGCATAGGATGATGCGCTCAAGCGCGCCACACACTGGTCATCATCGCTGATGGTCAGCCAGGCTGTTTGCGGGGCAGTCAGGCTGCCGCCGACCGGCGAATCGAGGTCAAGCTGCACCGTCTCATCCAATTCGTCGAGCGCATCGGCTGTGATGGTGACGGAGAAACTGCGCGTGCCGGTTTCGCCTGCGTTCCAGGTCAGCGTGCCGCTGCTTGCGCTGTAATCGCTGCCGGCCGTTGCACTGCCATCGTCGGTTTGATAATGAAGCGAGCCAGAGAGCGGGCAAGTGCCGCTGCGCAGCACCGCAATGGATGCCGTGCCGCTTTCGGGGTTGGTATACCCTGCCGCGCCGAAGGCATAGGTACAGGTGCTGGGAGCATCATTATCGGTGATGGTCAGGGTGGCCGCACCGGGGCTGCCAGGGGTTGCGCCCACCAGGCTGCTCAGGCCGAGTTGCACCGTCTCATCCCCTTCAACCAAAGTATCCTCCAGCACCGGCACAGTTACCGTCTTGGGGCTGCCATAATCCGCCGTCCAGGTCAGGGTCTGTGTAACAGCGCTATAGTCGCTCCCGGCAGTGGCGCTGCCATCGCTGGTTGCAACCTGCGCACTGACCGTGCCACTGCAACCGGCGCCGCTTAAGCCAACCGTCACACTGGCTGTGCCAGCCCCTTCGGCCACGGTGTAGGTAGCTGCGCCAAACTGCACCGTGCAGGACGCCGACGAATCGTTATCGCTGATGGTGACCGTCGCCTGATGGGGGGTTCCCAGGTAGGCATGGAACGGACTGCTCAGCGTCAGGGTAAAGGTTTCATCCCCCTCGACGAGGCTATCCTCCAGGATGGGAATGGCAATTGTCTTTTGTGCCGCATCGCCATCCGTCCAGGTCAGGGTCTGCGAGAGCGCGGTATAATCGCTGCCAGCGGTTGCGCTGCCATTTGCG
Organism: uncultured Anaerolinea sp.; assembly: GCA_964453115.1. GTDB lineage: Bacteria > Chloroflexota > Anaerolineae > Anaerolineales > Anaerolineaceae > JAIWNK01. Next base: position 11,172 of record CAYVRT010000038.1, read on the forward strand.
GTTGCAAATTGCACCGTCACCTGCCCAGCCGGGCTGCCAACCCGTTCCACCGTCACATTCAAGGTTGCCCCACCTTCAGCCACCGTCCAGGTTGAGGAAGTCAGGCGCAGCGCGCTGCCCGCCTCATAGGCTCCACGGTCCACCTGCGCCGTGCCATTCTGATCGCCATCGAACGGGCGGCCGGCATTGTCGCGGTCATGATCAGGGGCGCCGCTTGCCAACCCCGAATCAACACACGGCGAGGCATTCCAAAATTGCAAGTGATAGTCCTGTTGGGCCGGGTTGACAAACAGCGGGTCAACCGCGATGCCGTTCGAAGGGGTCACGCCGCTGCCATAGGCCGTCGTCCAGCCCCAGACATCGTTATACTCGGCCAGCACCGGCGAGACGGGTGTTTGCGCAGAGCGAAACACGCCATAGGTATTGGCCGGGAGCGACCCGCTCGGCAGATAGACCAGGATGGAATTCTTGACCTGCAAGGCGGCCATCGTCCGGTCGGCAAACACACCGGTCGCAATGCTGCCCAGGCCCGGCGTGCCAATGCCAAAGCCAGGTTGCCCCGACTGCCCAAAAGCACCCGGCGGCATGCCCATGCCACCCGGGCCGCCCATGCCGCCACTCCCCACGCCACCGGGCTGCCCGCCCACCTGTTGCGCATTGACGGTTACAACGGTATTGTTGATCAACAGCGGAGATGCCTGTGAAGCGATCAGGCCAGCCGCCAGCCCGGCATTGCCACCGGAAGCATTCGCTCCGCCGGCCCCACCAGCGCCGCCGCTGCCGCCCATGCCCATCAAAGACCCGGCGCCGCCAGCACCGCCCATGCCACCCACGCCACCCGGGCCGCCGTTGCCGCCCGCCCCGCCGATTGCGCCGTTAATATCCGCAGCAAGATGGTTTGAAACCGTAATGGGCGAGGAAAGCTGGAAGGATGCCGCACCAGCTGCGGTACCGGCATTCCCACCCGGTGCGCCGCTACCGCCCGGGCCGCCATCGCCGCCGCTGCCACCTGCACCCGAGATACCGCCCATGCCGCCATTGCCGCCCGCACCGCCCATGCCGCCAATCCCGCCCAGGTTGCCATTGCCGCCCAGCCCACCACCACCAGCAGTGATGTGCAAGGTGCTGTTGCGGTCGAGCTGCGGATGGGCCTGCACAAGCAGCACACCATAGGCATCGCCGCCCAGGCCACCGGCTCCACCCAAACCACTCGCGCCCCCAGCACCACCGGCACCGCCCATGCCAGCCATGCCGCTAAATGCATCGCCGCCCAGGCCCCCGCTGCCGCCAGCACCGCCCATGCCAGCCATGCCGCCCACGCCGCCCAGGCCAGCCTGCAAGGTTTCGATGGAATTGCCTTCCACAAGGCCGCCCGGGACAGAAACCAGACTATACCAGATGCCAAAAGCATCGCCGCCCTCACCGGCTGCGCCGCCATTGCCACCCGCGCCACCCTCCATGCCCGGCAGCCCGGGCGCTTCTAGCATGGGCTGTGCGCAAGCAGCGCCACTGTTCCCCCCGGACCCGCCTTCGCCGCCCATGCCGCCCTGTCCACCGGTCAAATCGGCGATCTCATTTTCCAACAATGTGACGGTTGAGGCACTGACCAAAATGCCAGCTGCCACCCCGCCATTGCCCCCCGGTTGTCCATCCTCACCCGGCAGCCCGGCCTCCTGGCCCGGAGAACAATCCTGCCCATTGGCGCCTGGAGCGCCCATTGCCCCCTGTCCGCCTGCGCCGCCCAACAGGTCTGAGATGCTGTTTTGTTCAACAAGCGGTGTCGCCCCGTTCCAAATGGCAATGCCATAAGCAGACCCGCCCTGGTTTTGCGCCACGCCCGGGGCGCCATCCCCTCCAACCAAATCGGAAATGGCATTGCCGCGCAGATGCGGCGCGGCCTGGCTGCCCATCACCAGAATGCCAATTCCATCTTCGGCAGATGTTGCCCCATCGGATGGCTGATCGGCCCCGGATAGGTGCAAAATGCTATTCTCAAACACATCCGGTGAGGCATTGTAGATGCTCACCCCCACCTCGGCATCGCGGATGGTGGTATTGAGCAGTTCACCATCGCTGCCTGCCAGGTAGACAAGCCCATGCCAGCAGCCAGCCGCTGCCGATGCGCCCTTGAAAACCGCCCCATCGGTGCGCAATTCGCCGCCGCTCAGGACGATGATTTCAATCCTGGCTGAATCGCCTTGCGGCGCTGGGGCTGCATCTATGCCGCATTGGATGGTGACATTCACGCCTGTCGCAATCGTCAACACCACCCCATTCGGCACAACCAGATCGGTGGTCAATGTTTGATCTGCGGTCCAGGTCACACTGCCCGGCAACGTGGTGTAGCCCGCCGCCGAATGTGCCGGTGCACCAGCAACTGCCAGCAACACAAGCAAAACGATGATCCAACCTCGCAACGTTTTCATGGTCAGCTCCTCTTGTTCCCAAAAAACCTGGTGTGCAAGCCTCAGAACAGCTTGCTGAATTGGTTAACGAACAAAGCCCCAAAAAGTAACGGGTATGCTAAAATCAATTCATTCTTCTCACACCCGTTGCTTTTGGGCCGCTGCTGCGTTAAGTGTAGCAACAGGAAGAACCATGTTACAATCCGACCAATTGCTCGTCCAGGCCGCGCAAAGCGGCGACCCCGATGCCCTGGCAGAGATTTACAATCGCCACTATGCCAGCATTTATGCATACATCTACTACCGGGTGGGCGATCAACGGGTGGCCGAAGACCTGAGTTCCGATGTGTTTGTGCGCATGGTAGACCGCATCCACAGCTTTCAAAGCGGCGAACGCCCCATTCTGGCCTGGCTGTTTACCATTGCCCATAACCTGGTGGTGGATTATTACCGCCGCAACCCTGCGGCACGCAGCCTGCCAATGGAAGAGCAGCTGCCCACCCAAACCGAGGATGGCCCAGAACGGCTTGCCGGTCAGCATTTAAGCCGCTCCTTGCTGCTGCAAGCGATGAATGACCTGACCGAGGCACAACGCCAGGTGGTTTTTCTGCGCTTCTTCGAAGGACGCAACCAGGTTGAAGTTGCTCAAATTTTACACAAAGAGGTAGCCGACATCAAATCTTTGCAAGCACGCGCCCTGGCAGCCCTGCGCCGCATTCTGGTCAGGCAGGAGGTTCAACCATGAGCACCCTGTTCGACGACATTTTGGAAGACTGCCTGGCCCGCATTCAGGCCGGCGCCAGCCTGGAAGACTGCCTGAGCGCCTATCCGGAACAGGCCGACGCACTACGTCCGCTGCTCGAAACCTTCCTGGCCCTGCGCAGCGTGCCAATTCCGCTGCCGCGCCCCGCCGCCATGGAGGCCGGACGCCAGCGAATGCTGGAGCGCGCCCGCCAGAGTCAGCACAACACCCAGTCACAGGTGCGCTCGACCCTGCGCCTGACCTGGATTTTGGGCGCAGTCGCTCTGCTAGCCCTCGGCCTGGCCCTTTACCTGCTGCTGCGAACGCCCCCACCACCACCACCGCCCGCCACAGCCACAGCAACGCCCAGCCTGACGGCCACACCCCGGCCCAGCCTGCCATCCGGCGCCCCACCCACGCCCAGCGCTTCACCCCAGCCAACCATCACCCAGCACCAGCCCAGCCCAACGGTCAAGCCAGCCAATGCGCGTCAGCCAAGCGCCACACGCACCGCCCGCCCGGCCAACCCCACATCCCCAGCACCGAGCCACACGCCCGAGCCGCCAACCGACACACCCGAGCCGCCAACCGAAACGCCCCAGCCGCCAACCGAAACGCCCCAGCCGCCAACCGACACGCCCCAGCCGCCAACCGACACACCCGAGCCGCCAACCGAAACGCCCGACCTGACCACAACCCCCTGATTGATCCGGTCACGAATCGCAGGCGGTATCCATCAGGGCGCTGATGTGCGGCGCCAGCACCTCGGCCCAGCAAACATAGCCAGCCGCCAGCAAGTGCAGGTGATCGTTGGTGAACTCACGCCGCAGACCGCCACCTGAATCGGCAAAACGCGGGTATAAATCCAGGAAAGAATAGCCATAGCGGCCAGCCAGCTGCTGCAAAGCCTGGTTGAGGTGTTGAATGCGGCGGCTGTAACTGCGATGGCGCGGCAGGATAGATTGCACAAAGACCTGGGTGCGCGGCGATTGCGCTCGACAGGCAGCCAGAATCTGTTCATATGCGTTGAGAATTGCAGAATCGCTGCAATAGGTGTACCAGGGCAGGTCATTGGTGCCAATCAACAAAAAGATGGCCGCCGGTTGCCCGGCAACAATTTCGGGCAGACGGCGCAACACACCGGCGGTTGTGTCGCCGTTAATCCCCCGGTTCTTGAGCGGATGACCGGGGAAGATCTCCTCCCACTGCGCCCCATCGGTGATGCTATCGCCCAGGAAAACAATATCGCCCGGCTGGACACGATAGCGGCGGAAGAAATCCGTCTTTTGGGCATAGTGATGGCGAATGATATTTTCGGCAGCGCGACGCGTGATGACGAACAAAATCAGCGTTGCAACCAGCATGGCAAAGAAAAAAGAACCGGTCATAAGAACTCCTTGCGGTTATTATAAGCGCAATTCGTTGATTAACGTTCACAACCTCCGCCGCAGCAGAGGTTGTGAACCAAACCAGAAAACAGGAGGAGGGAGAAGATTATTTCTTGACGTAGTACTTGGCAATGTCAAAAGCAACCGCAAAGACGATGATCAGACCTTTGACAATTTGCTGCCAGTAGGGATTGACGCCGATAAACGTCAGGCCATAGTTGATGACGCTGAAGATGAGGACGCCCGCCACCATGCCCGGCACTGTGCCAATGCCGCCAGAGGTGGAAACGCCCCCCACCACGCAGGCCGCAATTGCATCCAGTTCATACATATTGCCATAGTTGTTGGTTGCACCACCGGTGCGGGCCGCCTCCAGCAAACCTGCCAGGCCATACATCGCCCCAGCAAAGGTGTAGACGAAGATCAACACGCCCACCACGTTGATGCCCGACACCCTGGCCGCCTGTGGATTGCCGCCAATGGCGTACAAATATTTGCCTATCGTGGTTTTATTGAACAGCACCCACACCAGGACAGATACCGCCAGGGCAATCAGGACAATGTAGGGGATGGAATATTCCCCGCTGCCAATATAGCCTGTGCCGAGGATGGTGAAATCGGAGCGCAAGCCGCCAATCGGTTGCGAGCTATTCGGCTCCATGGCGAAATAAATCGAGTTGATGCCGTAGACGATAACCATCATGCCCAGGGTGGCGATGAAGGGCGGCACATTGAGCTTGGAGACCACCACACCATTGAAGAAACCAAACAAAGCACCTACCACAACACACAGCACAATCGGCACCAGCACCGAAATGAGCGGCAGGTCCGGGTAAAAGCGGCGGCTGTATTCCAGTGTTTGCATCAGCGAAGCCGAAAGCACCGCTGCCAGGCCCACCATACGCCCGGCTGAAAGGTCGGTGCCTTGCGTGATCAAAATGCCGCCCACACCCAGGGCAATGATGATGCGCGTCGAGGACATGATCAAGATGTTGCGCAGGTTGTTGAGCGAAAGAAAATTGGGGCTCTGAAAGGCAATGACAGCGACCAACAACACCAACACGATGTAGATGGCATACTGCATGATGAACTTGCGAATTGATTTTGCATCCATATGGAACAGTTCCTTTTTCTATAAGAATTGCGTCGCAAGACGCATGATTTGTTCCTGATTGGCCTGAGCGCGCGGCAAAATGCCGGTCACCCGCCCACTGCACATGACCATGATGCGGTCTGAAACGCCAAGCAGCTCCGGCATTTCGGAGGAGATCATCAAAACTGCCTTGCCGCGCCGCGCCAGTTCCAGCATCAGGGTATAAATTTCATATTTGGCGCCAACATCAATGCCGCGCGTTGGCTCATCGAGAATGAGAATATCCGGCTCGGTCAACAGCCAACGGGCAAGCAGCACCTTCTGCTGATTGCCACCCGAAAGGTTGGCAATCAGGGCCCGCATGGAAGGCGTTTTGATGCGCAGCTTGTCAATGTTTTCGGTTGTATCCTCACGGCAGCGGCGCTCGTTGACAAACCCGGCCGCGTTGCTGTAGCGACGCAAATTGGCAATCACGGTGTTATCCAGCACAGAAAGAACCGGGATGATGCCGGTTACACGCCGCTCTTCGGTCAGCAGGGCAATTTTGTGCCGTTTGGCATCAATCGGCGAACGAACGGAAATCTCCTGTCCATGGATGAAGATTTTGCCCCGCTCAACCGAGCGCAGGCCAAAGATGGCCTCGACCAGTTCGGTGCGTTGTGCGCCGACCAACCCGCCAATCCCCAACACCTCGCCCCGCCGCAGGTCAAAACTGACTTCGCGGAACGAATTGGGCAGGGGAGAGGTGAGGCCTTCAACCCGCATCAGCACCTCGCCCGGCTCATTGGTCTTCTCGGGGAAGCGGTTCGTCAGTTCACGGCCCACCATGCGGCTGATGATCAAGTCATTGGTCAACTCGGCTGCCGGCCAACAGCCAACATATTTGCCATCGCGCATGATGGAAACCTCATCCGCAATTTGCAGAATCTCTTCAATTTTATGGGAGATGTAAATAATCGCAACGCCCTGTGCGCGCAGCTCGCGGATGATGCGAAAGAGATGATCCACCTCACGTTCGGTCAAGGAAGAGGTTGGCTCATCCATGATGATGATCTTCGAATGATAGGAAACGGCCTTGGCAATTTCCATGGATTGGATCTTGGAGACGGATAGTTCGCCCGTCCGTGTGGTTGGCTCAATATCCATTTGTAACTGTTGCATCAACTGCTCGGTATCCTCGCGCATCTTCTTGTGGTCCACAAAGGAAAGCGGGCCAAAACGGCGCTGTGGAAAACGCCCGAGCCAGATATTCTCCATCACGTTGCGATGCGGCACCGGGTGCAGTTCCTGATGGATCATTGAAATGCCCAGATTAAGGGCTTGTTTGGGCTTGTCAATCTGCACATGTTGACCGTTGAGGTAAATCTCGCCCGCGTCGGGCGCGTAAAGACCAAACAGGCACTTCATCAAGGTAGATTTTCCGGCGCCGTTCTCGCCCATCAGGGCATGCACCGTGCCGGGCCGCACCCGAAAGGTGACATCATCCAGCGCCCGCACGCCGGGGAAGGTCTTGGTAATATTGCGCATCTCCAGCACGTATGGATTTGCATTTCCAGCAGCTTTGTTTTCGCTCATTCCATCACCTTCTCATTCTATTTGGCAGCCTTGGCTACCCTGCCTATAAGCATAGCATACATTTACAAGAAAAGGGTGCGGCTTTGCGCCGCACCCTGATTGTTAGCGCCGTGATTTACTGGGCGTCTGCAATGTTTTCGAGCAAAATCATTTTGTAGGGAACCCACACGTACTTGCCATCGGTGATGTCGTAGCCGGTGTTTTCCTTGGTGGGGGTCTCGCCCTTCGCCAGGACGTAGGCCAGCATCAGGGTGGCGCGGCCCTGGTTCTTGGCATCGTTGAGGACGGTGCCGAGCAGGGTGCCTTCCTTGAGGGCTTCGAGTGCCGGAGCGGTCGCATCCACACCCACGACGGGCATGAACTTCTTGTCTGCACCGAAGTAGCCAGCCGCCTTGAGGGCTTCGATGGCGCCGAGGGCCATGTCATCATTGTTGGCAAGGACGACTTCGATCTTATCGCCATGGGCAGCGAGGAAGGCGGACATCTTTTCCTGGCCCTTCACACGATCCCACATGCCCGTATCTTCGGCCACTTTCTCAACCTTGATGCCAGCATCTTCAATCGCCTTGATCGAGTACTGGGTGCGCAGTTCCGCATCCTGGTGACCCGGCTCGCCCTTGAGCATCACATACTGCATGACGCCGTCGCCGTTCTTGTCAGCTTCGGGGTGGGACTTCCAGTAGTTGACCAGGATCTGGCCTTCATACGTGCCGGATTCCTCGGCCTTGGCGCCCACATAGTAGACCTTGTCCCATTTTGCCATATCTTCGGCCAGGGGTTCGCGGTTGAAGAACACGATCGGGACATTGGCATTCTTGGCCTTGTCGAGCATGACGCTCGCCGCCGTGCGGTCCACAGGGTTGATCGCCAGGACGGTGACGCCCTTGGTCAGGAACAGATCCACCTGGTCATTTTGGGTCGCCTGGGCATTCTGGCTATCCACGATGTCCACCTTGATCTTGCCTTCCGCTTCCGCAGAAATGGTATTGCGGACGGCGGTCATGAAGGTGTCATCAAACTTATAGATGGCGACGCCAGCAACCATTTCCTTGGTGCCGGTATCGGTCGTCTTGGTTTGGCAGGCGGCCAGGAACATGCTGGCAAGCACAACCACAGCCATGACAATCGCAATCATACGATAGGTCTTCTTCATCTGTTTCTCCTTGAAGATGATGGATGGTTTATGAGCCATGAGGACAGGCTCAAAGACAATCATACGCATCCGGACGGACAGCTACAAGCAAAAAACAGACATGGCGCGGCCAAAAAGCGGACATGGCCGGCGCTGGCGAACAGGTTTTGCCCTGCAACATCCTTTGCGGTATAATGGCGGCATTCGATTGGCCTCCTCTCCCCTTCCCGCCCCCAACCGAAACCCGAACTTTCAATCACGAGGAGCTGCAAATGAAACGAAATCACCGCACCCTTGCGCTGTCCATCCTGCCCCTTATCCTGCTGGGCCTGCTGCTAAGCGCCTGCTCGAGCGGCGCTGCCAACGAGGCCAACAGCCAACTCACGGCCAACGCCCAATACAAAGTCGCCATTTACATGTTCTGGGGCGATGGCTGCCCGCATTGCGCCAAGGCCAAGCCCTTTCTGGAAAGCCTGGCAGAAAACAACCCGCAGGTCGAGCTGCGCTTCTTGGAAGTGTGGAATAACGAAACCAATCAAGGCTATTTCAAAGCCATGTCGGCTGCCTTTGGCTTCGAGCCGCAGGGCGTGCCCACCATTTTCATCGGCGAAAAGCACTGGGTTGGCTATGGCGAAGGCATGAACGAGGAAATCACAAACGTCGTCAATGCCTGCCTGGAAAATGGCTGTCCGGATCGCGGGGTTGGCGTTCTGCCGCCCGAGATTGCCCCGCCGGTCGAGACCACAACGGACCCCACGCCTGAATCCCCCACCGACAGCGGCAAGGTCATTCGCGTGCCGCTCCTGGGCGAGATAGACCTTTCCCACCAATCGTTGTTCGTCAGCACCCTGCTCATTGCCTTTGTGGATGGCGTCAACCCGTGTTCCATCTGGGTGCTGATGATGCTGCTCAGCATCACGCTCAATTCCGGCTCCCGCAAACGCGTCATCATCATCGGCCTGGTCTACCTGACGGTCACGGCCCTGATTTACGCCCTGTTCATTGCCGGTCTGTTCAGCATCTTCACCGTGATCAATTTTGGCATCTGGATTCGGATTGCCGTCGCCCTGATTGCGACCTTCTTTGCCCTGATCAACATCAAGGATTACTTCTGGTACAAAGAGGGCGTCTCGTTCACCATCTCGGATAAAAACAAAACCGGGATTGCGCGGCAAATCTACCGTCTGCGCAACGCCGAGCTTTCGACCGGCGGGCTGATTGCCGGCGCGGCTGCGCTGGGGGCGGGCGTCTCGCTGGTCGAGTTTTCCTGCACGGCCGGCTTCCCGGTGCTGTGGACGAATCTGCTGACGACACAAAACGTGAGCATTGGCCTGTTCATCGCCCTCTTGCTGGTCTATATGATCATCTATCAGGTGGATGAACTGGCGATCTTCTTCACGGCTGTCTTCACCCTCAAGGCCAGCCGCCTGGAAGAAAAAGGCGGGCGCATCCTCAAGCTGATTGGCGGAACGCTGATGCTCAGCCTGGCAATGGTGATGCTGATTAACCCCAACCTGATCAACAACATGGGCAGCGCCCTGCTGATCTTTGGCATTGCGCTGGGAGTGGCGCTGCTCATCCTGCTGCTGCACCGCCGCATTTTACCAGCGCTGGGCATTCACATCGGTAGCGAATTCAAGCCCAAGAAGCCGACCAAACGGCGCGAATGACCGAACAGCCGCCCATGGCTTCCAGCACGTCCACCACACCTTCGGGCGCCCCGGAGGTGTGGTCCTATCGCGGCTATCACCTGCGCTCATCCGAGTTCACAACGGCGATGGTGCATTACTACCGCGCCGAAATTCAGCGCAGCAACGTCTGGCGTTCGCGGCTGGATGCCACCACCAATTGGGCCGTGCTTTCCACCAGTGCCGGCATCACCTTCACCCTCTCCAGCCCGCAAAACCACTATGGCGTGCTGGTGCTGAATGTTTTGCTGATCAGCATCTTTTTGTGGATTGAGGCGCGCCGCTACCGCTATTATGAATTGTGGAGCCTGCGCGCCCGGCTGCTGGAGACAGATTTCTTCGCCGCCATGCTCGTGCCGCCCTTTGCGCCACAAAGCGGCTGGGCCGAAAGCCTGGCCCAATCCCTCTTGCAGCCAGAATTTCCGATCAGTGTTTGGGAGGCGCTGGGCCGCCGCCTGCGCCGCAATTACGTCTGGATGTATGGTGTGCTGGCAATTGCCTGGACGCTCAAGCTCTATCTGCACCCGACAACCGCCAGCAGCCTGGATGAGATGCTGCAACGCTGCGCCATTGGCAGCATTCCCGGCCCCTGGATGGTGGGGCTGGGAATGTTCTTCTACCTGGGCATGGCCCTCCTGGCCGTTTTGACCGTTGGACTGGTGCAATCGAGCGGCGAGGTGCTGCCGCGCTTCATCACCGATGCCCGGCTGAGCGGCCTGACGGCAATCGCCGACCGGATGCGCGCCCCCACTCGCCGCCGCCGTCAGGAATTGCTGGTGTGGATCATTACCGACCAGCCAGAAAAAATTGGGCAGTGTGTGTTGCAAAAAATGCAGCGCGGCGTAACGCGCCTGGAAGGCCAGGGCATGTACACCGGCAAAGCACACGCCGTGCTGATGGTTGCCCTGACTGTGACCGAGGTCGCCGAATTAAAAGCGATTGTGCGCCAGCAAGACGAGGCAGCCTTTGTGATTGTTGCACCAGCGCAAGAGATTATGGGCCGTCCGGCCCAAAGCCAAGCTCCTTGAGCAGCTGCGCCTGACTGCGGGCCGACTCGCTCCCCAGCAATTCCTGATAGAAGCGCGCATCATAGCGGCGCGAGCGCACCGGCAGCGGCATCGGCACCCCCCAGCCGAGGAGCAACACTTCCTGTTTGGGCTGCAAGCGCGCCAACATGCCGCGCAGCGCATCGCGCCCGGCCAGGCCCGAAAGGACGGCCTGAATGTCGGCCTCATCGCCCAGCCAGCCCGAAATGCGCGTGCCAAGTTGCGACATGACCTCATCATAAATTTGCGAAGGCCGTTGATCAATAATCAACAGGGTGACGTAATATTTGCGCAGTTCGCGCGCAATGGTGCTGAAGGCCGTCTGCGAGGCCATCTCGCGGTTGAGGAGCTTGTGCGCCTCCTCGACCGCAATCACGAGCGGGTGCGGCTGCGCGGCACCATGGCTGCGGAAGGCATTGGCGGCCTCTTCCCAGGCACGGCGAATGCGCCGGGTGAGCAAGTTGGCAACCAGCAGGTAATCCAGGTCGTTTTCATGCCCGGCAAAAGAGAGGATGACGTGCTGACCGGCCTTGAGCGCCTTGATGATTTCACCAATCGTATCGGCAGCCGGCTGCTCCACCAGGTAGGGCAGGTTGAAAACCCGCCCCAGTTTGCTGTGCAGCGCCTCGGCAGCGGTGACATTCACCCCCGCTTCATTGGCCCAGGCAGCCACGCTATCCGGCGCCGGCACCTTGCGCAGCTTGCCATTCTCATCCTCAATTTCTTCCATCGCCCCAACCCGCATTTTGCGAAATTCATGCAGCCAACGCTCCCGGCGGAAGGAATGCACCAGCGCATCCAACGTCGTGGCGGTCGTCTCCTTCAGGTTCAGTTCACGGCTGAGCAGTTCCACATCCTCAGGCTGAAGATCTGCCTCGGCCAGTTCCAGGTGAAAATCGGGCGTCTTGCCGCGAATCGTGCTGCCGCGCCCCAAGGCCACAACCCGCACCCGGCTGCCAAACTTGGTCTTCAGCCCCAGCACCGCCTCGCCCGTATCGGAGGCGTTGTCATCAAAGGCATACTCATTGTGCATGTCAAACATCAAGACCGACGCCTTGTCATACTGAATCAGCCCGGCCAGGATGATGCGCGTCAGGAAGGATTTGCCGGTGCCGGTTGCGCCAAAGATGCCAGAAGAACGCTGGACAAACTTTTCCAGGTCTATGCAGACCGGCAGGCCCTGCTCGCGGGTGTAGCCGAGGACGAAATGGCCCTTTTGCCCGGGCATGCCAAAAATTTGGGCAATATCACCGGCCTGCGCCATGCGCACCGGCGCATGATGGGCCGGCACCGTCTTGACCGGCAGGGTGCGGCTCTCCTCATCGGGGTGTGCCTTGCGCCAGGCGGGGTAATCCGGCGCGGCCGGGTCGGGGCCAGCCTCCAGCATCAATGCGGGCAGCACCGCCAGGGTGGTGAAGAGCGTCTGCCCGTGCAGCTGCTCGGCGACCTGCGCCGGCAGGCGCAGCTCACTCTGTTCATCGGCAAAGCGCGGGTCGGTTGCGCCAAGCTGCAAATCGGTCACCAGACCATAGAACAGCCAGCCGGCATCTTCGATGACGACAAAACTCCCCTCCTGCACAGCCTGCGGCGGGACGGTCAGGCGGACGCGCAGCCCTTCCTTCAGGCTGCCGCCGACGACATAACCAATCGGTTTCTCATCGGTCATCGTCTCACTCCTCAACACAGTCGCCAATGGCGGCCAAAACGCCCATCAGGGTTGGGTAGTCATCGCGCAGCAGGGTAATCAATTCCTGGGTAGCTGCCGAAAGCCAGCCGGGGTTGCCGGCGGCGCGGTGTGCCTGCTGCGCCTGCTGCAAGTGTGCGGCGAGCAATTCGCCAATCGGCAGGTCGGCGGCGCGCAGCACATGCCGAAAATAGCCAAACCGGCCATGCTGCGTGAAGCCGCGCAGCTCGGCGGCGGCACATGGATAGATGGCATCCAGGGTCAGCGGCGGGCGGGGGGGCAACAAATGGCGCACCTCGCCGCCCAAAACATACCCGGCAAACAAGACGCTGATTTCGAGCGGCACGTTGCGGTTCTGACGGTTATCCAGGATGACTTCTTCCGAGATGCCCTCGGTCGTCACCAGTTGCCGCACCAGGCCATCATCCTCAATCCGAATATCGTGAATCAGGCCATAAATATCCAGCCCATCCTCGAGCGGGATGCGCACCATTGCGCCAAAGGCCGGTACATTGACCTGCGCCACGCGGCAGCCCACCACACAAGCGGTAATGTTGGCGCGCAGCAAACGTCCAATTTCAATACTGTTCATCGGTGCCTCTTGCTCAACAAATCTTTGCCGCTCTGCTTGTGCGAGCGCTCGCCGACCGTCAATCCCTGACGGCGCAGTTCGGACAGGATCATCTCTTCCAATTGTTGTTTCTCTTCCAGGCGCACGACCGCCACCTCGTGGGCGCGCTGCAAGGCATAGGGGTAAGGGCGCCCGCCCATCTGCCGGCATTGCCAGAGGAGCGCCGCCTGCAACAGGTCGAGTGCCGGGGGTTGAACAGCCATCCAGGCCGGGATTTCGACCCGTGCCAGCCAGGGGCGCTGAGCGCTGCCGACATTCAGGTAAAAGAAGTGCAGCGCCAGACGATCGGTGAAGCGGTTGGAAAGGCCCGATTGAATGGCAAAAACGGCCGTGCGCTGTCCGGGGTCGAGCAACGGCCAAAACAGGTCCGTGTCACTAACGCCGCGCAGCGGACGTTCCAGGCCGGCGCGGGCGAGGGCGTCCTGCGGCAGGAGGGTCAGTTCGAGGAGACGCACCACCAGGTCGGCGCGCGGCTTGTCCACATAGCCGGCCGTCATCACCCCGGCCTGTGCCAGTTCCTGCAAGACGTTCAGGTATTCGGCAAACGGCTGCCGGAAGTCCTCGTCCTCGCGCGGCTCGCGGAACAATTCCAGCGGGCCATCGGTGAGGGTCAGCACCGGCGGCGGCTCGCTGCGCGCCAGTTCCAGCAGTTCCTGCCGCTCGCTCAGGTCACGGCGCAGAGCAACCACCTCTTCCGAAAGCAGGTGTCCGCGCCGGTTATAGAGCGCCTCCTGACACAGCAAACGGCTGCGCACAATCTCGCGCGGGGCAAGCCCCAGGCCAGGGCGCATGGCAAACACACCAACGTTGATCACGCCGAACGGCTCCGGGTCATGGGCGTTGGGGTTAATCTGCGAGCCATCGGCGGCCAGCAGGGAATGCGGCGGCAGTTGCGGGGCAGGGTCATTGTGCGTGGTGAGCGGCTGATCGAGCGGAACGGCGCAGCGCAAGGTTGGCAGTTGCTGCACCACCTGTTCCACCCGGCGGCGCAGTTCCTCCAGCGCATCGGCCATTTCGGCCAGACGGCGGCGGGCCAGTTCCACCCGTTCCAGGCGCTCGCGGGCAACGCGCGGGGCCAGTTGACCCATCTCGCGGATTTGAAGCTGAATTTGCGCAAAGTTGACCGGCGACATTGCCTGCCTCACAGGGAAGAAAAATGGAACATTTGTATTATGATGGCATTTATGGCAAATGTCAAGGT
>CAYVRT010000039.1:0-22062 GCA_964453115.1 uncultured Anaerolinea sp.
CCCTGTGTAGGTGTACTTCGTCGGCAATGCTCCGCTGTTGTAGCGTGATTCGCCCCATGGTTTGTACAATGCATACACCGCATTGTTCCCCGCCGAATCTGTCGTCACGCTGGCGCTGCCTAGATGGTCACCCAGAATGTAATTCAACGTGCTGCTGCCTGTTCGCATTGCTATCCGCTCACTTCCAGCATAGTAGTACTTCTTCATCGTGCTGCTGCTTCCGCTCCACTCCAACAACGTGCCAACAAATGCTGTTGTTGTACCGCCAATCACGCTCTTCACGCGCTCGTTATTTCCATTATACACAAAACTCGCCCAAACAACCCCGTTCTTCTTCACCTCCACCAGCCGGTTCTCTGCATCGTATGCCAAATCATACGTATCATTGCCGATGATCCGCTTCGTCTGATTCCCATTGTCATCGTACCAATACTTCTCCACTCCATTCACATGCGTCACCGCATGCGCATGGTACCCATACACCACACCAGCCTTGCTTGCCAGGTTGCCGATTCCATCGTAGCTGTAGCTCTCCAGCGGGTACACGCCCTGTGTCCCACCCACAGCCACAGCTGAGGTCAGCCGGTCCAATGCATCATACTGGAAGGTTTGCGTCTGCGTTCCTCCCCGCAATGTGTCCACTATTTGCGTGATGTTGCCCATTGCATCGTAATCGTAATTCAAGTTCAGCCGATTGTTGTAATTCGGCGATAAACCGGCTTTCAGCGTGTCTAACCGCCCGCCTCCTGCCTCATCCCAATCCACATAGCTGTAGCTTTGCCGCAAGCTACTGCCCAAATTCCTCTCCGTCAGCCGCCCAATTGCATCATACTTGCTGCTGCTCACATAACTGTTCGTCCCCACAACCGTGTTCAATGCCATTTGGGGCAGGTAGGTATAGGTCACTGTCTCACCCTGCCCGTTAGCGTTGTCGCCTGGATAGCGGATTGTCTTGACCTGGTCGGCACTGTTGTAAGTCCATTGGGTTTTGAAACTCCCAGAGCCAGAGATATTCCGCGTCTCGGTCAACACTCTACCGCGTGCATCATACGTCCAGGCAGTGGAGCCGCTCCCATCCGTCATGCCGGTGCGCTGACCCAGGCCATAAGTGCCAGCATCATAGCTATACGCTACCGCTGAGGTGGTCGGGCAGCCCGTTCCATAGGTCTTGTTGGTCACCCGATTCAACAAATCGTAAATCAGCGTTGTAGTGCAGCTGCGCGCATCGGTCTGGCTGGTCAGATTGCCAATCGCATCATAGGTGTAACTCCATTTGCCCATGTCTGGATCATCCAGTGTCAGCTTGCGTCCGGCCAAATCATAGCTAATTTCAGTCTCCAGAGAATGTACACCATCCTCAACCTTCGCTCCTACCAATTGGTCTGCCTCATTATATTGATACGTAATCCAAGAGCCAATGGGCGGTGTGTTTCTGACCACACGCCCCCAAAGATCCGAACGACTGCTGGATACACGACCATCCTGAGTCTGTTTGGTTACGTATTCATCGCCCTCAATTTCATAAGTGAAAGAAACTGGGCTTTGCCCGGCTGCCAGCGAAAAAGTGGGCCTTCCTACAATATCTACGTAACTCTGGCTTGCAATTGTCGGCGTCTCTCCAGGGGTGCGCAATGGCATCCCTGTTCCATTCCACAACGGTAGTTCAAACGGTACTGTTTGCGACGAGCTGTTGTTCAGAACATCATAAGCATAATTCACAACCAAATCTTTCGTCTGTCCATTCACCTGCGCTCCGACCACCTGGCTCTGCAACAACCGACCCATTCCATCATAGATTTTTCGCATCCCTGCATAGCTTGTTCCCTCTATGCGTTGTTCTGCCAGTGTCCAAAACGCACAATTGTTCCCCTCACAACCGGGCAATGGATCATGGTAGGTAATCCGTGCGGTTGGTGATAGGCTGCTATCTCCTGGACGTACAATTTTCACCAAACGTCCAAAGCTATCATATTCGCCACTGGTTACCACCTGGTTTGCATCCGTGACAGTCAGCACAACCCCTAAATTGTAATCATATGTCATTGTCGTTGACTGGTTCAATGAATTGGCTACTGTAATGGGGTAGGTATTATACTGCGGATCATAAGTCGTGGTTATCTTTGAAAAATTCGTGTCGGGGTCGGAAAAACTGGCACTATCTTTTTCATCTCGATATGCTTGGCTCTGCGTGACATTGCCCCAACTATCATGCTGATATTTTTCATCTGCAAACCACGCAACATTGTAATCAGGTTCCCCGTTCGTCTGCCCAAAATGCAACAAGGTACGTTTGCCTGTTAAAACGCCGATTGTTGGGGCAACGTTGTATGTCTCGGCCGAGTCATACAGATACCATTGCGAACTCAGCATATCCGCTCTCTCGAAATCACAATTCCCGTTACATTTATACGTGTTCTGAGAGGCGGGCAGCCCCACCAAATACTTTCCCTCACCTGGGTTATCATTCGGGTAATACCCCACCAGCGTTGCTCGATACGGTATGTAAATACTTCCATCCCATTCCGATTGAACTGTTCGAGTACGATTGCCATACTGATTGCCCTGTTGCCCAGTTTTTGAGTAAAAATATTCCTCCCGTGTTACAAGGAACAAACTGCTCCCTTTTTGTTCCGTGCTGTTCACGCCTCGTTCTTCGTAACTTCCAAAGTTGCAGTTGTAATGCGCTGTGACGCGCGGCCAGATGACCCGCAAATCGGTATAGCCCGAAAGCGATCCGAGATTCAATGCTGGCGGTTGCCAAACGTTCTGTTCTTCCCCAAACAGATAGGTGTCTCTGTTCCACGAATACGCCGTTCCCGTAGACCAGGCATCCAACCAGATCGCAGGTCCTCTTGCTGCTGCTTGAAACTTCCAGCTTAAGCCTGAGCCAAAGCTATGCCGTGCGCTGGCAACCACGCTTGGGTTATCCCGCTCCCAAATGCTCAGGTAATTGCCATTGTTTTTGTCAACGATGATCAACACTACGTACCAGGTGTTTGGTTGTGCTGTGAGCAGGTTGGATTGTACCGTCCCATTGGCTACAGACTGGATAGCCCCGCCTGAAATCCTTGCATACCAGGAAGAACTGCCCGACCCAACACCTGCAGAAAAGACCAAACCACTCAATTCTGTGGTGCGGAATTGGAACAAAACCGCTTCACCATCCTCTTTCAATGCCTCCCCATTCCATTGCACCCATGCATCTGTGGAATATGGATTGTTTATTTTCAGCGCATTGTCTCCTTGCTGGCGTTCAACCGTGCGCGTGCCAGGGCCTGAAAATGTCCACTGTGCATAGCTTCCCAGATCCGTGTTCTCAAAACTCTCTACCTCGTGTTGTGTATGCACAATTTGCTGCACCGGATACCCGCTCAGATTGTCATCCTGACGGTAGAAGGTGGTCGTGATTCGCCCTCCCGGGGCAATTTCCTCCACCATTGCATGTCCCCGAAAGCCGGTATACGGTTTGCCTGCATACAAAGAGCTTTCTGGCTGACCTGCATTGGCTGAATGCTCAATGTCGTTCATTGCTCCGCCATCGTAGCGATATGCGGTTACAATCGTTTCATCTGCTACTGCATCGTGCAAAGTTTTTTGGGTAACCCGATATCGCGTTGGCAGAGGGATCAGTGTAAACCAATCCAAAACGCAATTACCTGAAGAACAACTGGCCAATTCCAGCGGGTAGCTATTGATGTCGGTTGGCAAGGTGAGAACATAGCCCGACTTGGGGCCTAGATAATCTACCCATTGACCATTGACCTGATACCGCATGCCAATTTGCACATTTGCACTGGCGGCAGCCTGCACCCAATACTGCCCGCCAGGGTACACAAAATGCCCATTCGCCATTTGCAACGATGCGTCTTTCAATTGGCGCGTGGTCGAGATGTTGAAAAAGCCATCTACCTCACCGTCTTCCCAACCAATCCCACTCCATCCACAATCTTCTTGAGGCTGATTCTTGTTCAAATTGCATGTGTCTTGCATATCTTGACGGTTGGTTACATCATGCCAAACCTCATAGGTGAAGCCAATCTCTCCCCCATAGCCATTTTGAATGGTTTGCAAATGCTTGCCATCATATCCAAAGGTTGTCTCAGGCAGAGAACTGCTAGCACCCAGCCCATATTCCTGCACCCCCAGCAGCGTCAGGGTTTTTCCTCCACCGCTCCAGGTATACCCAGGATAAATATGCGCTTCAGAAATCCCTGCATACCGCAAATTGTATTTACGAATGAGAACATCTGTCCCAGCCTCGTATATGCCATTCCCATTCAAATCGCTAATCACCAGTATTGCATTCAGATACGCCTGCTGATAGAACACCCGCGCCCGCTCTCCGCTCCATGCACTTGCATAGTCCCCTCTCCCACCAACCCGTTCAAACGCTATCAGGTAGCGCGGCTTGCCAACTTCGTAAGGATAGCGAATGTATTGTGGGTAAACCGCCATATCCACTGTTCTGGGCGTCAGGTTTTCGCAGCGATACCCCTTGCTCTCGGTTTCGTAGGTATAACTCAATTCTTTCCCATAGATGTTTTGCACCCGGGTTAGCGACCAACGCCACACCCGCTGTCCATCATAATTACAAATTCCTCCTCCGTAGGTATACCGAGGATACATGGCCCGGTGTTCAAAAAAGTATTGCATGCCGCTTTTATCCCACACCCGCCAGTAGGAAGTCGTTGGTGTCTCCGGGTTCACCAGTTGCAGCCGCCAGAAGCTCTCGTTTGTTGTGTGATAGTACCCATCTGCTCCTAACAAAAGCCGGTCACTGATCCCATTGGTCACGATTTGGAACGTGTCGTCATCCATGTCGTCGTCTGTCCCATGCATGTCGCGTTCAATGTATCCCGTATCCAGCGACCAGCCCATCCCTACCCAACCAGATTGACTCAGCAACGAGCCAGCGTCAACCACCTGACTATTATAGCTCAGCGTCAGGCTGGGCTGCAACCCACCCGGACCAGCTGGGACAGAAATGGGGTATGCGTAATTGGCGGCCCCGGTGAAGCCAGAAACCTGGGCAGCATCCAGGCTGGGCAAACGCGCCCCTTGCCAGGTTTGGTAGTCGAAATTGAACACCGTCAGGTGATCGCTTCTGCCAATTAGCACATTTCGTTCTGCATCTACATAACTGGGAAGAATTTGCCAATCCTGAAGTTCTTCATCAAAATAAGTCAACAGAAGGCCGTGTTCGTCTCCTGGAAGCGAGGCCTCATCATAGGCAACTTCAATTCTGATCGGAACTTCAAAATGGGTCACACTTTCTTCCGATTCAGTCCCTGTAGCCAAAACCTCGAATGCTGTTGCGCTATGCTGCTCTGCTGGCAAACTATCTCCCACCACCCGATTGACGCTGAAAACCGTATCTTCGGCTAAAGCACCGCGCGGGATATCCAGCACAACTGCCCCGTCCAAGGCACTGACCTGACCGCCATCCTCTGACACAAAATAGGATGGTACAACAAAAATTGCATACTGTACCTCCCTGCGAACCTCGCCATTGATGCGCAACGCTGCATGGATGACGACTTCTTTCTCTGCGGGTGCGGCCTCTGTTTGCAGGCGTACTTCACCATCGCTGGCGGGGAAAGTCAATTGACGCAAGTTCTCATCGTAGACCAATCCTTCCAGTTCTTCGGGTCTCAATTCAACTGGCAGAGTAATGAGCAATTCAATACCCGGTGCAAACTCCTCGGTAAAACTCCATTCCAGGCTGATCTTGCCGCCTTGCGACACAACCGCTGGATGGGTGTTGAACACTATCCAGGTTTCTGGTTGATCCTGTATCTCATTTGGCCGCATTGTCTCTGTGGGCTGCGGCGTTTCCATCGGCTGTACAGTCGCCGTTGGCAACGCCGTTTCTGTGGGGGTCTCCGTCTCTTCCTGTGGCAATGGTGTGGGTGTTTCCGTTGGGGTGGGCGGCTGCTCCCCCTGCATGAAAACAGAAGCAGAACCCTCGTTGCTCAATAGCCACGCGGAAACAACCGGCGTTAAACTGTTCAACGCCATGCAAATCACGACCAGTCCATGAACCCATATACGCATTAGAACCTCTCCCTGTTCTTGCTATGATGTTTCTACACTTTTTAAACCATTGCTGAAAATTTCGATCAACGCCAACCTGTAAACAAGAGTATTGTATCGGTTTCCCGCAAATCCGTCAAGCAATCCCTGTTTCCCCCCGCCGGTTGTATGACGCACAATGAAGTCGTACAATGACTATTGCGCGACATAAAACGCCCAAAAAGACCGCCAAAAGGCCCAGTTTTGGGAAAATAACAGGCACAAACTACGTCGCACAATGTTTTTTGCATCAGGAAACGCTGCCAATGAACCCGATAGCTGACTTTCTTTCCACGCTCACCAGCCCGCTCCCTGGATGAATTCGCCACCTGATGCGCCCAGCCCACCCCTCTGGACCGACACTTTTTTCTATGCTCTGCTCAAAACCGATTTGCAGGGATGACAGAAAAAGCCCTCCCACTCAGACTGCAAGGCCACCCAAAAACTCGCCCTGCCACAATCTGTCAGCAAAAATTCTGGTACAATTAAAGGGATTGATTATTCTGCGTGGAGGTTGGAATGGGTGAATTTATTCGCAAAGAGGTGATTGTTTTGATCAATTCCGGCAGTCAACGCCCGCGCCTTGCTGGCGTTGACCTGAGCTTTGTTAACCTGCGCGGCCTCGACCTGAGCTACGCCAACCTGGAAGGTGCCAACCTCAATAACGCCGACCTCTCCGGCGCCAACCTGGAAGGCGCTAACCTGACGAATGCCAATCTCAACCGGGCCGCCTGCAATGGCGCAAACATGGCCTATGCCAATTTCAGTCGCGCCAACCTGACTGAAGCCAAGCTATCCTATTCCAACCTGACCGGCGCCAATTTCACCCGCGCCATCCTTGAACGTGCAGACCTGATCGGCAGCATCTTGCGCGATGCCGACCTGACCGGTGCCAAAGTCAAGGTAGAGCAAGTCTCTCAGGCTGAAACACTCGAAAACGCCACCCTGCCAGATGGCACCAAAAGAAAGTAGAACCCAATGCACCCTACCATGGTTTCAACCGCTTTTACAATTGAAGGTTATCGAATTGTGCGCTCGCTCGGCATTGTGCGCGGCATCACAGTCCGTTCTCGCAGTGTCGTTGGCAACATGGTCGGCAGTTTTCAAACCATTTTTGGCGGCAATATCACTGTCTACACCGAGTTGTGCGAGCATGCCCGCCAAGAAGCCTATGAACTGATGATGCAGCATGCCGATCAAATGGGGGCCAACGCCATCATTGGCATGCGCTACGATGCCAACGAAGTGATGGATGGCGTAACAGAAGTGCTGGCATATGGCACGGCCGTGATTGTTGAAAAGGCGGTTTCCTGATGGCGCGCCCTGGCAGTTGTCCGGCCTGTGGTGCCCCAATCGGGCGCGGCGGTGTCTGCGAATTTTGCGGCGCGGCGCTGACCAGCGCCAACCATTCCATCCCCGAGCCACCCGCCGAGGCTTTTGATCCCCCACCTGCCATCGCTCCACCGCCCCCCGAACCACGCCCCACCTACACGCCACCGCAGCGCAGCGCACCTGACCTTTCGCAATATATCCCCGCGATTGAACCGCGCGCCGTGCGGCGCGGCATCCGCTGGGCAAAACGCGGCTGTGCTGGCATCACCGTCCTGGTCATTCTGGGCATCCTATTGCTGGTTGGCGCCTGTGTGGCGCTGTTTGCCATGTTTGGGCCCAATCTACAAGGGCTGCTTCGCTAAGGCCCGGCGCTCGTTAGCGTGCCAAGCGTCACCAACCGCCCATTTTCCACCCGGATCCAATACACCGGGCGGAGAACGTCCCCGTAAGCATCCATTGTAATTGGGTCGCCCAGGACAATTTCATTTTCCAGGCTACGCAATGTATCCGGCAAGCCATTGGCAGAGCCACCCGTTTGCTGCAAGGCACGCCCCAACAAAATCATCGTCTCATAGGCCTGCATTGCCCCAAAATTGGGCGCGTAACCAAAACGCTGCCGATAGCGCGCCTCAAAGGAACGCATCGCCGGGGTATCCATATCCATATCAAAGGCCGCAACCAGTTCCACCCCTTCCACTGCCTGTCCCCCCGTCTGTATAAACGCTTCCGAATAGGCCCAATCAGAGGCATACATCGCCACGTCCCAATCCATCAAGCGGGCGCGCTGAATCAGCAGCGCGGTATGCACTGCCGAAGCAATGATCAGCACCGCATCTGGATCAGAAGAACGGCCCACGGTTACCAATGCCTCAAAATCTAGCTCATCCGTTTCCATCGCAATCTTTTCTACTGTCACCCCGCCTGTCGCCTCAAAGGCCTGCTGCAATTCATTGGCATATGCCAGCGAATAGGCAGCATTTTCTTGATCGTAATAAATCAACAACCGCTGCCGGCCCTGTGTGCGCATCTTATCAGCCAGCAATTGCGCATCCAGACGATTATCGGCGCAGGCACGAAAAAAACCATCCTCCAGACCCGAAAGCTGCATACTGGAGGCCGACGGGCTGAACATCAGCACGCCGGCCGGCTCTGTAACCTCCAGCCCAGCCAATGACTGTGCCGTCGTCACATGTCCAACGATTGCCACCACCCCGGCATCTATCAATTCCCGATCCACCTGGCGCGCCACCTCCGGCAGGCCCTGATCATCCTTAATGATCACCTCAACCATTTGCCCATCAATTCCCCCCGCACCATTAATCTCATCCACCGCCAGCAGCAAGCCATTCCGTTCAGCAATTCCCAAATCCGATTCCCGGCCACTCAGCTCGCCTACGAACCCCACCCGAATGGGCGGACGCGACAGGCAGCCTGAGACAACCAGGATCAGCAGCAAAAAGCCACCCAGCCAGGAGAAAGTGGAACGGCGAACAATCATCGAGGTCTGCGAACCCGCAACCGCACCCCCTCAACGGCAACCACTTCGACAGTTTCACCTGGCTGAACACTTTCCACCTCTTCCTCTGCCAGTTCTGCCGACCACAATTCACCGGCCAAACGCACTGTGCCACGCCGATCCAGCGCATCTTTCACCAGCCCGCGCTGCCCAATCAGCGTTTTCTGCCCCATGCGCGGCGGGATGCGCATGGCCCGCACCGCAAATCCAACCACCACGCTAAACATCAGCGCCAGGAAGATGCCCATCCCCACCACCAGCGGCACCGAAATCTGCGGCACGCCCGGCATGCGCACCGAGTTAAACAAAACCAATGACCCGGCAATGAAGACCCCCACCCCAGCCGCCGTCAGGGCGCCATGCGTTGGCGCTTTAACATCCAGGATAAACAGCACAAACGCCACCACCAAAAGCAGCAGGCCAAACCAGTTCACCGGCAAAATGCCCATACCATAAGCGGCCAGCGCCACACACACCACCCCAATAAAGCCGGCCACCCAGCCGCCCGGGCTGGAAAGCTCAATGAAAATTGCCTGAATGCCCAGCGAAAGCAACACAAAGACCAGGTTCGGGTCTGTTAACAGTTGCAGCAAACGTTCCAACACATTGAGCGGCATTTCCACCACCAGCAAATTGGACGTGCGCAGCGTGTGCGTTTTGCCATCCACCTGCACCGAAAAGCCATCCAATTGTCGCAACAAATCATCGCGATCGTTGGCAATGCGGTCAACAAAACCAGCCTGCAACGCCTCCTGAGCCGAAAAAGCCCGCGCATCGCGCACCGCTGCCTCAGCCATAACAACCGCCTGGTCGCCGCGCCGTCCGGCCAGGCTGCGCGCCTGTGCCAGCAACGTCTCAACCGTTTTCGCCTTCAATGTCTCGCCCAGGTCCTCGCCCTCTGCGCCCACCGGGCTGGCAGCACCAATCACCGTATCCGGTGCCATTGCGCTGGCATGACCCGCCAGGGTCACCAACGTCCCGGCGCTAGCAGCCATGGCCCCCTTTGGCGAAACATAGACCACTACCGGCACCTTACTCTCGCGAATCAAAGTAACCACCTGATTCATCAGGCCAATCTGCCCACCAGGCGTGTTAAGATGCAAAACTATCAATTCCATCTCTTGCATCTCGGCCCGTTGAATGGCATTCTCCACATAATTGACCAGAACCGGCGTCACAGGGCCATTAAATTCCAGCACCAAGACCTGGCGCTGCCGACTCTGTCCTGCTGCAATTCCAGCTGGCAGCAAGACCAGCACCAGAAAGAACAGCCACAACAGTCGGGAAACATTTCTCGTTTTCATTACATTACTCCTGGCTTCATTTTAAACTGAAACAGGTTTGTTTACAAGCCGAAAAGGTCACCTGAAAGCCTTGACACATCCTTCAGGCTGGCTATAATATTGTATAGAAAAAAAGTTCTAAATAGATATTTGGAGGTTGTATTCTTGATGTCGAATATCCAATTTTCAACTGCCCGGCTGCATCATTGGCCGTCAGTTAGCCCCCCAAAACCCATCCTGGCCCCTCCCCAGGAGATTTCCTCCATCCTGGAAACCTTTCCCTACCTGCCAGCTGAAAGCTGCCTGCTTGGCATGGGAGAAGATGGTTTGCCAATCTTGCTCAACTTGATGGATCCTACTCCGGGGGCGTTGCTGATTGTTGGCAGCCCGGGTTGCGGCAAAACACACCTGCTGCGCGCCCTGGTACGCTCGGCCCAGGCCATTAACCCGGGCGGTAGCGTGCGCGCCCTGGTGTTATCCGATCGCCTGGAGGAATGGCAGGGTGAAGCTTGCAACCCCGCCTTGCAAACGCTCGATTCGCTGTATGCCGACTCCGCTGTTCACTGCCTGGAAACGCTCGGGCGGCTGGTGGAAGCGCGCCGTTGCGGCAAACAGCCAGGCGCCAATCTGCTGCTTGTTGTGGATGGGTTGCAACAAATTGCCGCCATGGATGCTGAGGTGCGCATCCTGTTTGAGTATTTGCTCCGCGAAGGGCCATCCGTCCAGGTCTGGCCGATTGCCAGCCTGGATGACGGACATAGTCGCCGCATGGCGCGTTGGCTGCACCGTTTTGGCACGCCCATTCTTGGTCACACCCTGTCACACATCGCTGAACAGCTCGCCGCTCCCTCCGTTCCACACCGCACAGGCGATTTTGTAGTGCGCACTCGCTCGGGCTGGAAGCTCTTCTACGCCCTCGCCAACCAGGCTCAAGGGTATTGAAGGTAGAGGGTGCGCAATGCGCTCAGGTCTACATCGCTCTGCCGCTCAAACGCGGCCCAAAAATCAGCTGGCCCGGCCAGGCCATAGGCTGCGCTGCGTGCATAATCATCCAGCGCGGCAAAAAACACCCCGTCGCCGACCTGCTTGCGCAGCGCATCGAGCATCAAGGCCCCGCGCAAATACACCGCGTCACGGTAGGCCTCGTATGTTTGCGGCTGATAGATTGTGCTATCCACCCATCCCTGAGGGTTAAAGAAACGAATCCGATTATCCCACCACCAGTTGACCAGGTCAGGATGATAGCGCTCATAATACAATAGTTCACAATAGGTCGCCATGGACTCATCCAGCCAGGGCGATTGCGCCGGGTCGTTGCCCACCAGGCTATACCACCATTGATGACTGGTTTCATGTGCAGCAATAATTGTCAGGTTGCTTTGTGGCGTGCCGGTATAGTTCTCGTAAAAGCCGCGGCTGAGGAAGAAAAAGCCATCATATTCCATGCCATGCAAAAAATCGGCCTCTACCACGCTCAACTGCGGGCGCGGGTAGGGGCCAAACAACTCACCATACAACAGCACCGAGCGTTCTACCACATCCAGCACAGCATTGCCAGCCCCATTCGTCTCTGAAAACCAGTAGCTATTAATCTGTATTTGGCCCAGGCTGCGCTGCGCCAGCTGATAGAACGGGCTGGCCGAAAGCGTCAGGGTGCGCGCCCCCGGCAGAACGTAGTGCATCCATTCGCCCTCACTCACCCCCACTGCACTGGAGGCCACCACCACATCGGCTCGATTCATCTTCAAGCGCAGGTCAAAATTGGCTGCCTCAAATGCCATGTATTCGCCCAATCCAGATGGCTGATGCACCACCCAACCCTGCCCATCCACATAGGGCGGCAACATTGGCATCCAATTGGCAAGATTGCTCTGGCGTGCCGTATAGCCAAACGTCCCTTCACGCTGCGGCAGATTCAGCCGGTAATCCAAACGCAGGCGAATGGTTTCGCCCGGCGGCAAGGGTTGAGGCAATTGAAGCGTCAACGCGCCATCTTGCAAGGTGTAGCTGTTCAGACGAACACCCGCAGCATCCTCAATGGACTGCAACTCAAATGCAAACGGGAAGCGCGCCGCATGAATCAAAAAGACCAGTTCTGGGCGCGGGTCTGGAATGCGGTTGATGTAACTGACCCATTGACTGACCTGCACCGTGTGGGCGTCATAATTCCATTCAGCCTGCACCTCATACTGAATCAGGCCCGGCGGCGGGGCAGCAAAGCCCGGTGTTGGTGTTAAAGTTGGGGCAGGCGTGGGCGAAGCCTGCGGCAGCGGTGTTTCACTCGGCAGCAGGCTGGCAGTTGGCGTGGGAAGCAGCACAACGGTGGGCTGCGCCTGACAGGCAGTCAACACCACAAGCACAACAATCGGAATCCAAAAAAGGCTCTTTCTCATACCCCGATTATACCGCGCCAACAGCCGTCCCTTTGCGCCAGAGCCGGTTTTATGTTATCATCGCAATAAGTGATTGAAAAATGACAGAAGAAACCCCACCTCTTAATCTACAAACACCCACCCCTTCCCCATCCCCGCTCTGGCAAAAATTGCGTCTTGTGTTGCAGTCCCTGGCTGCCCTGCTGGCAATTGCGCTTGTTGCCGGGGTCATCTGGCTGATTGGCAGCGCATTGCGTCCCCAACAAACCGTTTCGCCATCCATTGCCACCCCTACCATCCTGCCCGACGCACAGCGGCCCACTTCCGCCCCCAATTATCAGCCCGCCGAGTCACAATTCCAGCACGGCATTGGCCGTTTGGCACAAATCCGCACCATTCGCCCTTCGCATTCACGCATTGAAGTCACACTCTATGAAGTCCAACCCGGCGATAGTGTTTTCGGGCTGGCTGAAAAATTTGGCGTGCGTCCCGAAACTATCCTGTGGGGCAACACAGATGTGCTGCGCGACAATCCCACCCTCACCCCCGGCATGATGCTCAACATCCTGCCAGTGGATGGCACCTATTACCGCTGGCACAAGGATGATAACCTCATCAAAGTTGCTGAATTTTTTCGCGTTTCGCCGCAAGTCATTGTTGAATTCCCCGGCAATTACCTCAACCCAGAAACGCTTGGCGACCTGGCCTTCCCCAACATTCCAGAAGGGACAGGCCTGATCATCCCTGGCGGACGACGCGACTACATCAGTTGGGCGCCCATCATCCCGCGCGATAACCCCGCCATTGCCCGCATCATTGGCCCGGGTGCCTGCGGGCCCGTCACTGGCGGCCCAGTCGCTGGTGACCCGCCCTTTGGCTGGCCGGCCATGTGGCATTTTCTCTCCGGCTATGATTACTCCCCCGAAACCAATCATTTTGGCATTGATGTTGCCGGGCGGTTGGGGCATGAACTCTATGCTGTTGCCGATGGGGTTATCGTCTATGCCGGTTGGAATTATGGCGGCTATGGAATTGTTGTCGTCATTGATCACGGCAACGGCTGGCAATCACTCTATGCCCACATGGATTCAATGAGCGTCAGCTGCGGCACCTGGGTCTATCAAGGCAGCCTGATTGGATATATGGGCAATACCGGGCGTTCCACTGGCCCGCACTTGCATTTTGAACTTCAAAACGATCAACTTGGACGTGTTAACCCATGGAATTACCTCAGCAAATAAAACGCATCCTGCTTTCGCTTAGCATCCTTTTTTTACTCGCAAGCTGTCACCAACAAACCATGGAACCGCTGCCCCCGCCACCAGGCTGGCCTTCTGCAACCGCGCCGGCTTCCAGCCCCACTGCCCTGCCCAGCAAAACCCCGCTGCCCAGCGCCACCCCCACCATCGAGCCAAGCCCCACCCCCACCCCCACCCCGCCGCCCCCCGCTGCGGCCATCCCAATCCTTGAATATCACCACCCCGATTTTGCCCTGGGCGGCGATTTGCGCATGACGCCGGCCTGGTTCGCCGAACAACTGCAATGGTTGGCAGATGAAGGCTACACCACACTCAGCGACCGAGACCTGCTCGATTTCGTCAATGGTACACGCAGCTTTCCACAAAAATCGGTTGTCATCAGTTTCGATCTCGGCACCGCCAAATACAGCGATTATGCCGAAGGCGTCATCCCCCTCCTGCGTCAGCATGACTTTCAGGCCATCTTCTTCCTGCTGGTCAATGAAAGCGCCATTGGCGATGATTGCACCCACCCCGACAACCGCTTTTGCTGGGACGATCTGCGCGCCTGGCAACAAGAAGGGCTGATCAGCATTGGGTCGCACGGTATCTACCACCCAGATTATGCCAACGAAACCGATGCCAACATTCGCTGGGATATGACCGTTTCAAAAAACATGCTTGAGCAAAAGCTAGGAACCCCCGTGCTGCTATTTGCCTATCCTTTCGACTCATCCCCCGAACGCGCCCAGCGCATTGCTCGCTCTGTTGGCTATTCGTTGGCCGTCAGCGGCAACATTCGCCCCAATTTGGGCATTCTGCCGAATGACCCGCACCCCTATAACCTGCCACGTCTTTACCCCTACGCCACAACGGCTGCCTATCCCTTGCTACATGCCTACCAGAAAACCTTTGACGAAACGATGTATGCCGCCAACCTGCTTGCAGAAACAGTCGCCACCCCACCCATTCCACAACCCAGCCAGGCAAACTATGTTCCGCCGGGCAATGTCTCTGCCTTGCTGGCCGGCTGCACCCGACTGCCAGGCAACGGCCCAGAGCGCACCGCTGCCCTCGAGCGACTGACATTCCAAACCGACCTGAGCCCCGAAACCCAGGCACAAATCCCCGCCCTCACCATCAAGCCCTCCTGCAACACCTGGCCGACAAACCGCCCCGAGGTAATCGTCCTGCACTACACCGCCGGCGACCTGGTCTCGGCCCTGGCACACTTCCAAAAAGCAGATAGCGGCAGCGCCCATTACCTGATTGATCGCGATGGCAGCGTCTATCAACTCGTTCCCGAGTCGCTCGGCTCGCACCACGTCTCGTGTTATGGTGTGCGCAGTCAGTGTGAAGCATCCTGCCCAATCTGCGACACGCCCGATGGCAAGCTAAGCGAGCCCTATTTGCGTTCAATTGGCATTGAACTGGTCAATCAGGGCCGCGTCGAACCGCGCTTCTATCCCGGTCTCAGCCTGTACGAAGACTATAGCAAGAGTTTCGGCTACACCTATTGGGAAGACTATAGCGAGGCGCAACTCAATTCCCTCATCCTGGTTGTGCAAGATATTGCCAAACGCTGGAACATCCCGCTGGATGCCAATCACATCATCGGTCACTACCGCATCCAATCCAAACCTGACCCCGGCCCAGCACTCAACTTGTTCTGGGCGCGCAACGGCAACCCGCCACGCGCCCCAATCTTCACCACACCCTAATTGCAGTCTTCCGCATTGGCCGTCACCAAAGTGCCAACCCGTTCACCCTGCAGGGCAGAGCGCAAGGCCTGTGCATCCCACAAATTAAGCACCAGAATGGGCAGCTTGTTATCCATGCACAGCGAAATGGCTGTGCTATCCATCACTTCCAACTGCCGGTTGAGCGTTTCAATGTAGGTCAGGCAATCAAATTTGACGGCATCCGGGTTGCGCTTCGGGTCGCTGTCATATACCCCATCCACCTTGGTGGCCTTAATCAGCACATCCGCCTCAATCTCCATCGCCCGCAACGCTGCTGCCGTATCGGTCGAAAAATAGGGGTTGCCCGTCCCGCCGCCAAAGATGACCACCCGCCCCTTTTCCAGGTGTCGAATGGCACGGCGACGGATATATGGCTCGGCCACGGTACGCATCTCAATTGCCGATTGAACGCGCGTGACAACGCCCAAATGTTCCAGCGCGTCCATCAACGCCAGGGCATTCATCACCGTTGCCAGCATGCCCATATAATCTGCGGTGGCGCGATCCATGCCATAATCCATGCCCGATTTTCCACGCCACAGGTTGCCGGCACCAATCACAATCGCAACATCCACGCCCATCTCACGCACCTCGCGCACACGCTGCGCAATATCAAGCGCCTTCTGCGGGTCAATCCCCAGCCCCGGCCCGCCCGAAAGCGCCTCACCGCTCAATTTGAGCAAAATCCGCCGATATTTCAAGCCCATTTTTTCTCCTTCGTGCAAGCAAAGAAAAGGCCAACCTTGCGGTTGGCCTGTTTGAATGGTTATTCCTGGGTGGTTTCGCCCAAAGCCCAGCGCTGAAAGCGCCGGATGATGATGTTTTCACCCGTTTTAACAACCGTATCGTTCATCAGCTGCTGAACCGTGATGCTTTCATCACGGATATAGGGTTGCAGCATCAGGACGTTTTCGGTCTTGAATTTCTTCAATGCGCCTTCAACGATGCGCGGCAGCACCGCTTCAGCTTTGCCCTCTTCACGCGCCTTGGCCGAAGCAATCTGCGCCTCGTGATCGAGCACGTCCTGCGGCACATCTTCCTCACGGATATAGAGCGGTGACGCAGCAGCAATTTGCAGCGCAACTTCGTGCGCAAAGGTGCGGAACGCTTCGGAGCGGCCCACAAAATCGGTTTCGCAGTTCACTTCCACCATCACACCCACACGCCCGTTACCGTGCGTATAGAGTTCCACCACACCTTCCGAGGCTTTGCGCTCAGCACGCTTGGCAGCCGTCGCCAGACCCTTCTCGCGCAAATAATCCACTGCCTTTTGCAAATCGCCACCCGATTGCTCAAGTGCCTTGCGGCAGTCCAAGATGCCCGCGCCGGTTGTCTCGCGCAACTGTTTGATCATATCTGTTGTAATTGCCATGTCAGATTTCCTTTTCTGAACAAAATGTGAGCTGTCAGTCGGGCCAAATTATTCCGCGACAGGGGTTTCTTCCGGTTTGCCACCCATTTTTGCCAGGGTAGCTTCGCCCAACAATTCCGTATCGCCGAGTTCGGTTTCTTCATCCATGCGGCGGCGCGGGCTGGCCAATGGGCGTTGCGTTGCATCGGCAGTCAATCCGCCAACACCCGTTTCTCCCATATCTGCATCCTTGCGCATCCCCTTGCCTTCAATCACAGCATCGGCAATCTTGCCCACCAGCAGCTTGACGGAGCGAATGGCATCATCATTGGAAGGAATGACAAAATCAATTTCGCTGGGGTTGCAATTGGTATCCACCAGAGCAATGATCGGGATATTGCGCAGGTTGGCCTCATGCACGGCTGTTTCTTCACGACCAACATCCACAATAAAGACCAGGTCAGGCAGACCATTCATCTTGCGCACACCGCTCAGGCGCAGCTCAAGACGTTCGATCTCGCGTGAAATCAGCAGGCCTTCCTTTTTGGTCAGCTTGTTAATTTGACCGGTGTCGCGCAGCCGCTCCAGCCGTTCCAGTTCCTGGATCCGTTGCGCCATCGTCGTCCAGTTGGTCAGCATGCCGCCCATCCAGCGCTCGGTCACATAGGGCATCCCGCAGCGGATTGCTTCCTCGCGGATGGTTTCCTGTGCCTGGCGCTTGGTGCCAACAAATAACACCGTCCCGCCATTCATCACCGTATCGCGCACCAGGTTATAGGCCGTCGTCAGGCATTTGACCGTCTGCTGCAAATCAATGATGTGAATACCATTGCGTTCCGTAAAGATATACGGGCGCATTGCCGGGTGCCATTTATTGGTACGATGACCAAAATGCACACCGCTTTCCAACAGGGCTTTCATGGAAATTACAGAAGCCATTTCGAAAACATTCTCCTTTTAGCGTTGGTTCTTCCGCCTTTTCTTCCCTTTTCACTGCCAGGGGCAGCACGCGAGGGCTACGATCAGGCGTGCAAGATAGGTTTGCGCCAAAGCGCAAGGGCATAGTATACCACAGAACCCAATTCTGTGTATTCTTTTCATGCGCCAGACAGCGCATATAAAACAGTCTCAAATGTATTCTGCCCATGCATGCGAAGGTAAAACCGATACCCCAATTGCCAGCCTTGTAACAATGCCCCCACTTGCCATAAGTCAGCCAGGCTGTGATATGTGCAAATTGCAAGCCCGGGCCGATGCGCTTCAATTAATCGCTGTGCGCCTTTCAAGGCCAACATCTCTGCGCCCTCTATATCCATTTTAATCAGTGTTGGCGCATAGCCTTGCAGAACATCATCCAAAGCAACTGCATACACAACAGCCCCATCTTCCGCCACCGGGCCTCCTTCCGCTCCATCCGCCGCAAAATGAAGCCGGGTGGTACAGTTCGAAACGGCACAAGGCCAGCCAAAAACCGGAATATTCCATTCCTGGCGCAAATACGCAATCAATGTTGCAAAATGATGCAGATCTGGCTCAAACAGCATGGCACTCTCAATGTTCATCCCAAGCCGCCGGGCATTGCTTAATGTATCTCCCACATAGGCACCACAATCCAAATATCGAATCGGAGAAGGCCAGGCAGGCAGATCGGATGGAAAGTATTGCCCTTCCACATCGGGTACAGGCAACGCCAGAAGATCGCCCTGTACGCGAAAGCGCAACACAGCTCGATAAGAATCTCGGCTCGCTGCATCAGCCCACAACGCATCTCCAGCTTCAATCTCCTGTTGCAAAGCCGCATACTGCGTCCGAAAGCCCAACCAATAAGCATCCCCTATGGCATCTCCCAACACATCGTAAAACTGCATGGGTAGAATTATTTTGGTATACCCCAACTGCCGTAGATAGGAAACGACGGGCCGAAGTGCAACCTCGCGATTATGCAGCGCAATCAACACATTCACCTCTGACCGCCTGCCTTCCCAATCTGGTGGGTAAATTGGCACACCGTCCCAATCGAGACCCGGTTTTGCCCGCTGATCCAGGAAGCCAATGACCGGCAGATTGTGTTGCCGCAAAGCACGGCACACGCGCTTGCCAAAATTTCCAGCACCATAGATCAGGTTTGGAGCTTGCAAGGCCTGCTTTTCAAATGGGATATAACTGCACCACTCATCATAATCAAATGGCTTTTCCATCATCCAACGCTCCTGCATCTTATTAAGCCATTATATCAAATCGGTGTCAATGACCATGCCCCATGAATCAGGTATAATACTTCCATTCTGCTTTTGCAAAGGAAGCCCCATGAAACTCGAACGCCTCAACCGCCTGTATGACCTGCTTTCGACCAGCGGGCTGAATGGCCTGGCCCTGAATGCCGGCCCAAGCCTCACCTACCTGACCGGGTTGAATTTTCACCTCAGCGAACGTCCCACAGTGCTGCTCCTGTCCGCTGGAAGCGCACCAACCCTGGTGCTACCCGAGCTGGAAAGCAGCAAAGCCCTCTCTTCCCTCATTCCGCTCCAAACCTTCACCTACGGCGAAAACCCCGCCACCTGGAAAGCAGTCTTCCAGACTGCCTGCGATTCGCTCTGCCTGAACGGGCGTACGATTGGCGTCGAGCCGACCCGCCTGCGTTTTTTGGAATTGCGCCTGCTGGAAGCCGCCGCCCCCCAAGCGCGCTTCAGTAGCGGCGAGATGGTGCTTGCCAGCCTGCGCATGAGCAAAGATGCCGACGAACAATCCACCATGCACAAAGCGGTTGAAATTGCCCAACAGGCCCTGCTTGCCACCCTGCCCAGCATTCACCCCGGCATCAGCGAGCGTGCCATTGCCTCCGAATTAACCCTGCAACTACTGCGTGCCGGCAGCGAAAGCGAACTGCCCTTTGCCCCGATCGTCGCCAGCGGGCCCAACAGCGCCAACCCCCATGCTGTGCCAGGCGAACGACTGCTGCAAATCGGCGACCTGCTAATCATTGACTGGGGTGCAACCTACCGCGGATACTGTTCCGACCTGACGCGCACCTTTGCGATTGGTGAAGTGGATGATGAATTGCGCCAGATTGCAACCATTGTTGAGCAGGCCAATGCTGCCGGGCGCGCCGCTGGCAAACCCGGTTTGCCAGCCGGGCAGCTGGACGCAGCCGCCCGATCGGTGATTGAAAAAGCCGGCTATGGCGAATTCTTCACCCATCGCACCGGTCACGGGCTGGGGATGGAAGCACATGAACCGCCTTACCTGTTCGCCGAGAACTTCCTGCCGCTCGCCGAAGGCATGGCCTATACGATTGAGCCGGGCATCTACCTGCCCGGGCGCGGCGGCGTGCGAATTGAGGATGACATGGTCATCACCGCTCAGGGCAGCCAATCGCTCAGCGACCTGCCGCGTGGCCTGCAAATCCTCTAAGCCCATGAACCGCAACCTGCTCCTCGTCACCGCATCGCTCTTCACCTGGGGGCTGGGCGAAAGCGGTTTCCTCTACTTTCAAACCCTCTACCTGCGCGAACTGGGCGCCGACCCGTTGCTGATTGGCGGCATTCTCAGCGCGGTGGGTTTTGCCATGGCTGCATTCCAAATTCCAGCCGGTTATCTGGCTGACCGCTGGGGACAACGGCCAATGATGTGGATTTCCTGGGTTGTGGGCGCCGCATCAGCCTGGTTGATGGCGCTAGCTCCTTCGCTGCTACCATTCTTCATCGGTCTGTTACTCTACAACCTCACCTCTTATGTCCTGGCCCCCATGAACAGCTACATCACCGCAGTGCGCGGCGAGTGGAGCCCGGCGCGCGCCCTGACCCTGGCCTCCGGCGGTTTTCACCTCGGCTCTGCCGGCGGGCCGCTCCTCGCCGGGATAATTGCCAGCCGCTATGGCCTGCGCATGGTGTATGTATTTGGCTCTGTCATTCTACTCCTATCCGTCGTGTTGATCCTCCTCATTCAGCGCGCCCCGACCGAGCCGCATACCATCCACACCACAGAGCGTAGCAACATCTTCCGCAACCGCCGTTTGCTACTATTAACTTGCAGCACTCTGTTGACCATGTTCGTTCTCTACCTTCCCCAACCGCTCACCAGCAACTACCTGGTCGAAACCAAACAGCTCAATTATGAACAGATTGGGCTGCTTGGCATGGTTGCTAGCCTGGGCAATGCCCTGGCCCTGTTTTCGCTCGGCAGCTTGCCGCCCCTGGCCGGATTTCTGCTCGGTCAAAGTCTGGCGCTCCTCTTCAGCCTGCTGCTATGGCGCGGCAGCGGCCTCTTCTGGTTTGCCGGGGGCTACTTCTTCCTCAGCGGCTATCGTCTGTGCCGCTCCATGGTCACCGCGCTGGCGCGCAGCTTTGTCCCCGCCCGACAAACCGGGCTGGCCTTTGGCCTGCTGGAAACCTGCAATGCCATCGCCATCATCATTGCCCCGCTCCTTGCTGGCTGGCTCTTCTCGCAACGACCCGCTGCCATCTACATTCTTGCCCTGCTCGGTGGCCTGGTTGTCTTCCTCCTCAACTGGACGATTACCCGGCCAGCCCTGCTGCACCCACCACAGCCTACTGTTACCCTTCACCCCACCCCGGAAAAGATGCTATGAGCCATTACCACCTGCAAACCTTTGTGCTTGGCCCACTCGAAAACAATGTCTACTTACTGGCCGATGAAGACAGCCGCCAGGCCGCACTGATTGACCCTGGTCTGGGCAGCGAAAGCCTGTTGCCAGACCTGAGCGCCTGGCAAATTGCCCACATCTGGTTCACGCACGCTCATTTTGACCACACGCTGGGCGCCAATGCCCTGCTCCCGCACCTCAACCCAGCCCCACAAATTGGCCTGCACCCGGCAGACCTCGACCTTTACCATGCGGGCGGCGGCAGCGCCTTCTTTGGCATCTCCACCCGCCCCGGCCCTCCCCCCACCCTGCACCTGGCACACGGTCAGTCCCTCTCCCTCGGCAACCTCTCCATCGAAGTGCGGCACGTCCCTGGCCATAGCCCCGGACATCTCCTGTTCTACATTCCAGCGCTGGGCGCAGCTCTCTGCGGAGATGTCATCTTCTACGAAAGCATTGGCCGCACCGACCTGCCCGGCGGCAATCAGGCACAGCTCTTGCAAAGCATTCATCAGCAGGTGCTCACCCTGCCCAACCAAACCCGCTTGCTGCC
>CAYVRT010000040.1:0-14097 GCA_964453115.1 uncultured Anaerolinea sp.
AGCGCGGCATCAAATATCAGTCGTTCTTCAATGGCAACGAAATTGCCGTGACGGCGGGTGATTTGCAATCGGTGACAACGCTGGCCTCTCGCCCGGAAGTGCAGCACATCCGCTATCCGCGCACGGTCACGATTCAACCGCTGCCGCGCGCCGTGACGGTGCAAGCTGCCCCAACGGCGACGGTGGACTGGGGCATTCCCGATACGAACGCTGATGATTTCTGGGGCACGTTTGGCCAGGGTGAAGGCATCCTGGTGGCGAACCTGGATACCGGCGTGCAGTGGGATCACCCGGCCCTCGATCAGGCCTACAAGTGTGCCTCCGATCCCGATTCGGCAGCCTGCTGGTTGGATGCGGGCACCTCGGATTGTTCCGGCACAGGCGGCGGCCCCTGCGATAACAATGGCCATGGTACGCATACAATGGGTACGATGGTTGGCGATGATGACCCATCCCTGACCTACACCGTTGGTATGGCCCCGGCTGCAACCTGGATCGCCTGCAAAGGCTGTGCCACCAATTCCTGCTCGGACGCAGATCTGAATCAGTGCGCCGACTGGGTGTTGGCTCCGGGTGGTAGTGCGGCCAATGCGCCCGATGTGTTCAACAACTCGTGGGGCGGCGGCGGCGGCGATAACTGGTATCAGACCAAGGTCCAGAACTGGCGCGCTGCGGGTATCTTCCCCGCTTTCTCTGCTGGGAACTCTGGCCCGTCCTGCAGCACGCTTGGCTCTCCGGGCGACTATCAGGAATCCTTCGCTTCGGCCTCGCATCAGGAAAGCCGCGCAATTTCGAGCTTCTCCAGCCGTGGCCCAAGCGCTGTCTTTGGCCATGACCCCTACACCAAGCCCAATATCTCGGCTCCGGGCGACTTGATCTGCTCCTCGGTGCCGGGCAGCGGCTGGGACTGCTCCTATAGCGGTACCTCGATGGCCTCGCCGCACACGGCGGGCGCAGTGGCACTGCTCTGGGCTTGTAACCCCTCGCTGGTTGGCGATATTGATACCACCTTCCAAATCCTGCAGGATTCCGCCGATGTGGCCCCCGCGGGCAGCTGCGGCGCGCCGGAAGATGGCGAAGGTAACTACACCTTTGGCTATGGCTACCTGAACGTTTACGCAGCGGGTTTGGCGAACTGCGGCGATACCGGCACGCTGTCCGGTACGGTTACCGCGGGTGGCAATCCGGTTGCCGATGCAATCGTCACCGCGGATGATGGTGCTGGTCACCTCAAGACGGTAATGACGGCAGCCAATGGCACCTACTCGATGACCCTCGTCACTGGCACCTACACGGTTTCGGCCACCAAGTATGGCTATGACACCGATGTGGTAACCGGTCAGGAAATCACCGATGGTGGCACGACGGTTGTTGACTTGCTGCTGACGCCGGTGGATATGGCGCTTGTTACTGGCTATGTCTATGATGATAGCGGTCACGACTATCCGCTCTATGCCAGTTTGCACATCACGGCCCCCGGCCTGGATGAAACGATCTACACCAATCCTTTCACCGGGTACTATGAGATCTTGCTGGCTGAGGATACGGCGCACGAGTTTGTCGTCAATGCAGTGCCGACCGGGTACCTGACGGTCACCGAAACGGTCACGCCGACGACCAATCCGTATCCATACGCCTTCTACCTGGAGATTGATGAAGAATCCTGCACTGCGCCGGGCTATGCACCGTCGTATGATGTCTTCTTTAATTTCGAAGGCAGCGCCCAGGGCTTCACACCCGGTGGCACCACCACCTTTGCCTGGGGGAACTTCACCAGCGGGCCGATGGAAGGACACAGCGGCAGCGCGGGCATTGCTACCAACCCATCTGGCGACCATAATGCCAATGAATTGGGCTGGATGGCCTCGCCGGCGATTGACCTGACCAGCTTTGGTACGGATACGCCCATCCTGGAGTGGTATGACTGGAAAGACATTGAGAGCGCAACCTATGACTGGGCGCGCCTGGATGTGACCAAAGATGGCGGCACAACCTGGACGACGGTTTGGGGCCCCATTGGCGGCGTGACGGATACCGAATACCACAAGCAGACGGTTGTTCTCGACCCAACCTACAATGTTGCCAACTTCCAGATGCGCTTCTACTTCAAGAGCGACTCCTCGGTGCAAAACGCGGGCTGGTATGTGGATGATGTTGGCATCTTCAAGGCGACGGTTCCTCCGCCCACCACGGTCTGGAGCACCAATTTTGACTCCGATAACGGCGGCTTTGTTGCCAGCGGTGCCAATTCCAGCTGGGCCTGGGGCGCGCCTTCAGCCACCCCCGGACCGGGCGCTCCGCACTCTGCGCCGAATGTTTGGGCAACCAACCTGACCGGTAACTACAACAACAGTGAGGAAAGCTACATCACCTCGCCGACGATTGACCTCAGCTCCTATGCTGGTCTGGCGCCGACGATTGCCTTCTGGCACTGGTACAATACCGAGAGCAATACCTATGACTGGGGTGCGGTTGAGGCCTCGAAGGACGGTGGCACGACCTGGAACATCCTCTGGCAGAAGTTCGGAACCTCGGTCAACCCATGGGCCTACAAGACCCTGACGCTCGATCCGAGCTACGCGGTCAGCAACTTCCAGTTCCGCTTCCACTTCCACACCGATAGCTCCGTCAATAGCTATGCGGGCTGGTACGTTGATGATGTGGCCGTGCTGGTTAGCGAGCCGGTTAGCTTCAGCGTCACTTGTGTCGAACAATCTGGTGCTGTGGCAGCTGGCTATGTGACGGATGCCAACACCGGCGATCCGTTGGTGGGCGCCGATGTTGAGACGATTCACGCTGCAACACAGTCCTTTGAACTGGCTGGTGACCCGGCCAATGCGGGTCTGTACTGGTTCTTCCACCCGACCGAAGGCGCCACCTATACGGTGGATATGACCGCCTCGATGGCGAAGTATGATGATAGCACCCATTCCATGACTTTGACCTGGGATGATGTCATTCGCCAGGACTTTGAACTGGATGCGGGCTTGCTCTCTGCTGCACCTTCTCCATTGGAAGTGACCATGATGGTTGGCGACCCGGCCCACACCGAGACGCTGACCCTGACCAATGAGGGTCTGGCAGATGCGACCTTTGAATTGGGCGAGAAGGACAATGGCGTTATGCCGTTGAATATCCCGGCCTTCACTGGCTCGCTGCCGCTGGATACTCGCCCGGTCTCGATTGGCCCGGCGCCCGAAGCCCTGGCTGCTTCCAAGCAGCCCAGTGTGGCGGGCCCGACCTTTGAACTGCTGGCGGGCGAACCGGCCTACACGGTTAACCTGGGCAGCAATACGCTCTTCTACATCCCCAATACCTCGGCCCCAGGCACGTGGACATCTGTTGGTGCCACGCAGACGCAGCTCTTCGCTGGCGACTTCCTTGGCTCTGACTTCACCACCCTGTATGCCATCAGCTACGCCAACAACACTCTCTACACTGTCAATACGGCGACTGGTGCGGCAACCCTGGTCGGTCTTTCCACCCCGCCCGCCGGGCAGGTTTGGACGGGCCTGACTGGTTCGCCGGATGGCCTGTATGGTTGCACAACCAGTGCCTCGGCCTCTAACCTGTTGATGGTGGATGAGACGACCGGTGCAGTGACCGATCTTGGCCCGATGGCGGGTGTTGCCGGGGCAATTGACCTGGCCTACAACCCGGCCGATGGCCTGATCTACATTGTGGATATCGTGACCGATCACCTCTTCAGCGTTGACCCCGACACGATGGCGGTGGTGGATGTGGGCGCTTTGGGCGCCAATGCCAACTACGCTCAGGGTATGGATTTCGAAGAGGAAACTGGCATCCTGTACTGGGCGGCCTACACGACGTCGGGTGAACTGCGCGTGATTGACACGACGACGGGCGCCAGCTCGCTGGTGGGTGCCTTCGCTGGCGGCGCGGAAGTGGATGCCTTCGCTTTCGCAACCGGCGGCTCCTCGGATGTGACCTGGCTGAGCGAAGACCCGATTTCGGGTACTGTGCCGGCCGATGACACCTTTGAGGTGGATGTTATCTTTGACCCGACCCTGGCGGGCGTGACCGAACCTGGTCACTATCATGCGGAACTGTCGGTCAAGAACAACACACCTTACGGCAAGTTTACTGTGCCGGTTGTGTTGCACCTGCAGCCGACTGCCTTGATGGGCACTTTGAATGGTACCGTTTCGGGCCTGGGCGTTTGCGATCAGCTGCCGGCTGCTCCAATTGAGGATGCGGTAGTCAACATCTACGATCAGGGCGGCGCGCTGGTTACCTCCTACACCACGGGTGCAGATGGTTACTATGCTCGCTCACTGAATGCTGGCACCTATGACATTGAAGTCATCGCTGCTGGCTTTGTGACGCAGGTGCTGCAAGACGTGGTTTTGGATCCTTCCGAAACCCAGACCGAGAACTTCACCCTGCGCCGCGATGCGCCGTGTCTCTCGGTTCTGCCGGCTTCGCTGGAAGCGACCCAATTGCCTGACACGATGACGACCCAAACTCTGGTCATCACCAATAGTGGTGCCGGGGATGTGGACTTTGAGATCATTGAGCTGCCTGCCTTGTTGGCGGCGCTCATGGATCAACTGATCCAGGACCCCAGCTTTGAACTCTACACGCCCAACGCGGCTTGGGATGAGTTCTCGGCTACCTTCGGCACCCCGCTCTGCACAACTGCTGACTGCGGCACTGGCACTGGCACGGGCCCGCATACGGGCACCGTCTGGACCTGGTTTGGCGGCGCTTCTGCTGGCGACCAGGGCTATGTCTCGCAGCCTGTGACGATCGAACCCGGAACGGCGACGATGACCTTCTGGGCTGAGCAAATGGTGTGCGGCAGCGCTGGTGCGGCCAACTACATGCGCTTGATGGTGGATAGCACCGAAGTCTGGCGCACCGATGGCACAGACGCGGCCTGCGGTGTTTTGGGCTACCGCCAAATCACGGTGGATCTTACCGACTTTGCGGATGGTAGTGAACACCTGATCAAGTTTGACTCAACGACGGTGGATGGCGCGAACTTCTTCCTCGATGATGTCGAACTGAATCTGGATCCCTTCACCGATGTGCCGTGGTTGAGCGAAGACCCGGTGGCTGGTAATATCCCCGGCGATAGCACGCTTGAGGTGGACGTGACCTTCGACTCGACTGGCCTGACGCTGGGCGACTACGATGCGATCATCCGGATCAAGAATGCGCCGTACCCGAACTTGAACGTGCCGGTGACCCTGCATGTGGTGGATAGTGTTCTGCGCTACATGTACCTGCCGGCGATCATGAAGTAAACCTTTCTGAAGGGTGCTGGTTTCGTTAGGCCAGCCGCCTGCTCAGAACCAATGTCAACGGGCCTCAGCCATTGCGCTGGGG
This sequence comes from uncultured Anaerolinea sp., assembly GCA_964453115.1. GTDB lineage: Bacteria > Chloroflexota > Anaerolineae > Anaerolineales > Anaerolineaceae > JAIWNK01. The sequence continues at coordinate 5,353 of CAYVRT010000040.1, forward strand.
CCCGTTGCATTTTCTTTAGGGGAGTTTTTTTTACTGTGGAATGGCTTCGGCTGGCACGCCATAGGCAGCCCCCAGAATTTCGGGCTGCAAAATATCCGGCGCTCGCCCGCTGGCATGGCTGCGGCCCTGCACCAGCACCAGCACCTGGTCGGCACAGCGTCGCACCAGGTGCAGGTCGTGCATGACGATTAACACGGCCAGGCGTTGCTCGGGCGCGGCTTCGTGTGCCAGGGAGCGTACCAGGGCCATCAAGTTGAGCTGATGCTGCAAATCCAGGTGCGTGGTGGGTTCATCGAGCAGCAGCAGCGGTGCGCCTTGCGCCAGGGCACGCGCTAGCAGCAGGCGCTGCTGTTCGCCGCCGGAAAGCTCTCCCACCAGCCGGTTGGCGAGCTTGAGCGTATCGGTGCGCTGCATGGCGGATTGGACGGCGGTCTCATCCTGCGCGGTTGGGCGGCCCAGCCAGTTCAGGTGCGGGGTGCGGCCCAGCAGCACGGTTTGATAGGCGGTGAAATCGGGCGGCAAGTGTCGTGCCTGCGGCACGACCGCCATCCACCGGGCGCGTTGCAAGGCGCTGAAGCGCTCCAAGGGTGTGCCATTCAAGCGGATGCTGCCGCCGCAGGTGGGCAGCAGGCCGGTCAGGGCGCGCAGCAAGGTGGTTTTGCCAGCCCCATTCGGCCCAATCACAGCCAGTACCTGCCCGGGGTTCAGGTCAAAGGACAGGTCTTGCAACACGGGGCGCTCTGCGTAGCGCACACAGATCGTTTGCACTTCCAGTAGCATGGTTTCAGCCTCCTTTGTTACTACGGCGCAACACCCAGAGGAAGAAGGGGGCTCCGGCCAGGGCGGTAATGACCCCGACGGGGATTTCCTGCGGGGCTAGCAGGCGGCGCGCCAGCACATCGGCAAACAGCAACAAGGCTGCCCCGCCGAGCATGGAAAGCGGCAGGATGCGCCGGTAGTCGCTGCCCGTCAGCAGGCGCACCAGGTGCGGGACGATCAGCCCCACAAAGCCGATGATGCCGCTGAAAGCGACCGCGGCGGCGGTGACGAGTGTTGCCGCTCCAATGACCCAGCGTCGCACCTTTTCGACTGGCAGGCCGAGCTGTTGGGCCTGTTCTTCGCCAAATTGCAGCACGTTCAGGGCATGCCCGAGCGTCAGGAGCGCTCCCAGGCCAGGCAGCACATAGGGCAGGAGCGCCAGGACGGGCAGCCAGCCGCTGAGCGTTGCACCGCCCAGCAGCCAGACGAGGGCGCGGCGCAGTTCACCGCTAGCGCGCAGCATCAACATCGAGGTCAGGGCTGTGGTGAAGGCACTCACCGCCACTCCGGCTAGCAGCAGGCTGGCCGAGGCGCTGCGACCGCCGCTGAGCGGGGCATTGGCATTCTTTGCCAGTGCGGCAACCGCCAGGACGCTCCCCAACCCGCCCAGGAAGGCCGCCGCCGGAATGGCAAGCAGCCCGATCAGGCTATAGGGCCATTGTACAGTCATTGCCAGCACTGCGCCCAGCCCGGCCCCGGCTGCAACCCCAATCAGGTAGGGGTCGGCCAGCGGGTTGCGGAACAGGCCCTGATAGGCCGCCCCGCTGCCCGCCAGGGATGCACCTGCCAGCGCCATCAGTGCGGTGCGCGGCAGGCGCAGGCGCAGCAGGATGGTGGTGTAGGTTTCGGCTTGCTCAGGCGGCAATTGGCCGCTCAGCAGGCGCAGCAGGTCGCCGATTGAGATCGGCACGCTGCCAACCAGGGCGCTGAGCAACAGGGCAAGCAGCAAGAGCAGCAGGGCAATCCACAGCGGGCGCAGGGTGGGTTTCATCGTTGGGGTGCTTACTCGAACAGTTCGGGGTGAATCAGTCTGGCGAGCGTTTCCAGCCCATCCACCAGGCGGGGGCCGGGGCGGCTGACCAGGTTATCATCAAAGGGCAGCACGCGCCCGTTTTGGACAGCGGCAATCACATCCCAGCCGGGGCGCTGTGCCACTTGCTCGGCGGTCATGCCATAGGCCGCATCGCCTAGCAGAATCAGGGCGGGGTTTTGGGCAATCAGCGCTTCCTGGCTGATTTGTGCCCAGTCGCTTTCCAGTGCGTCGCCCACGTTCTGTCCGCCAGCCTGGGCGATTAGTTTGCTGATGAAGGTGTTCGGGCCACTCGTCCAGGGCTTGTCGGGGGTCGAGCCATCCAGTTCATAGAAGACGATTGGGCGGGTTTGGGCCTGGGCAATTTTGGCCTCGACCGCAGCCACGCGCTCTTGCAGGCTTTGGCTGAGCTGTTGGGCCTCGGTAGTTTTGCCGGTCAGCTCTCCAACGGTTTGCAGGTCTTTGTACATCCCTTCCAGGTCGTCAGGGTTGGCAAGTACGTAGACCGTCAGGCCCAGGTCTTCGAGCGCTTTGACCTGTTCGGGGGTGTTAATGGCCCCGGCCAGCACCAGGTCGGGGTTGAGGGCGGCGATTTGCTCAAAGTTGTATTTGCCCATCGAGCCGCCCACGCCTGGCAGGCTGCTGACTTCGGCTGGGTAATTGCTGAATTCATCGCGCCCGACAACTTGCGCACCAGCGCCAAGGGCAAAGAGGATTTCGGTGTTGGAGGGTGTGAGCGAGACGATGCGCTGTGCCGGGGCTGGTAGGGTAACGCTGCGCCCCAGTCCATCGGTCAGGGTGGTGGGGGCCGGGGTTGGGGTGGCACAGCCGCTCAACAGGCTGGCAAACAGGGCGGTCAACAACAGAAAGAGCAAAATGCTTCGGGTGATTTTCATATCCAGGACTCGTTTCAAATTGAATTGTAGAAAATGCGAACCGGTTTGCAAAGGTGCAGACCTTAAAAAAACAGCCTTCCTGCTCGGCGTGAACAGGAAGGTCAGGGTGAAAGAACAAGGCTACCCGTGTTCCACCTCCTTTCAGCGAGGCTGTGTGGAATCTCTGCTTGAATGGGCGACCTGGCTTGGCCGAACGGCCTTACAGTTGCGCGACAGCACCGGACTTGCACCGGTTTCGCCTCTGCCCGGGAAACATGCCGGGCGTTTCGCCTTCCCATCCGGGGGTAAGGCATTCAGGCAGGCTCAATTGTAGCCTGATTCTACGCCAGGATGGGAGCCAAGTCAATCTTTTTGGGGGCTTGAATTTGGGATTGAACGCGGTATAATAGAACAAAAGTTCAAAAGAAGGTGCTGTAGGATGGACTCTGTTCGAAAACTGGTTTTTCCAATGACGTTGATTTGTGCTGTGTTGCTGATTGTCGTGACGGGCCTGATTGCTGTCCCAACCGAGGTTCTGGCGGCGGCTGAACTGCCGGCGGCGATTGTCAGCATCCCAACCCCGCTGCCTGTGTCAGGCGAGGCGGCTGTTCCTACCGCAGCGCCCACCTGTCTTCTCAGCCCGGCCTATCCGGCACAGATTTTGCAATGGTGCGACCTGATTTGGACTCATGCCACAGCTGAGGGGCTGGACCCCAACCTGGTGGCAGCGCTCATCTGGCTGGAGAGCGGGGGAGATGCAAACGCCTTGTCGCGCAGCGGCGCAATTGGCCTGATGCAGGTCATGCCGCGCGATGGCCGGGCAGCTGATTTTCAATGCAAGAATGGGCCTTGTTTTGCCAATCGCCCTAGCATGGCGGAGCTGTATGACCCGGCGTTTAACATTCAATATGGGACGCATTTCCTGGCCGGGCTGTTGGCGAAGCGCGGCAGCCTGCGCGAGGCGCTCTATGCCTATGGGCCGATGGACGTGGGCTATTCCTATGCAGACCGGGTGTTGGCAATTTATGAGCAGTATCGTTAAAAAGCCTCTCCATTCCTTGCAGGGCGGCCAATCTACAGTATAATCGGGTTTGGAGGCTGCATGGAAATTACCTGGTATGGACATTCCTGCTTTCGGCTCACGGAGCGTGGTCTGGCAACGGTTGTCACCGATCCCTATGATCATCGCGTGGTGGGTTATGAGGCGCTCAAGTTAAAGGCCGATGTGGTGACGATCAGTCACGACTCGCCGGGCCATCATTACACCGAGGCCGTCAAAGGTACACCGCACCTGATTACTGGCCCGGGTGAATTTGAGATTGGCGGTGTCTTCATCACCGGCATTCAGACGAACGGGCATCACAAAGCCGAGGAGCTGCGCAACACGCTCTATCTGGTAGATTACAACGGCCTGACGGTGGTGCATTTGGGCGATTTGGATCGTGTTCCAACACAGGCCGAGGTCGAGGCGCTTGGACCGGTGCATGTTGCCCTGGTGCCGGTTGGCAGCGGCGGTGCGCTGAATGCTGCCCGAGCGGCAGAGGTCATCAGCCTGCTGGAGCCGAACATTGTCATCCCAATGCACTATGCGCTTCCAGCCGGTAAGGCCAACCTGGACCCATTGAGCAGGTTCCTTAAGGAAATGGGTCTGACGGATGTGCCGCCGCAGCCCTCGTTCAAAGTCACCAGCCTGAACGCCCTGCCCGAAGAAACGCAGGTAATTGTCCTCGCGCCTCAGGTTGCTTCTCAATAGGAGGTGTGCAAGTGTCGGTCAAACTGATCATGAGTTGGGATATTGGCCCCGAACACGAGCAGGAATATTTCGAGTTTGTCGTGCGCGACTTCATTCCGGGCGTGCAGCGCCTGGGGTTTGAACTGAGCGATGCCTGGGCGACTGTCTATGGTCAACATCCTCAAATCATGGTTGGGGCGGTGCTGCCCTCATACAGTCATGCGGAGCAAATTTTGCACTCTGTGGAGTGGCAAACCCTCTACGAACAATTGCAGCAATATGTCCTCAATTACTCATCCAAGATTGTGGAGGCGCGCGGCGGCTTTCAATTTTAGGATGAGGAACAGCGATGCCTGACGTTTTTCCTGAACTTGCTGCGGCGTTGCTTGCCTGGTATGCGCAGGCCGCCCGTCCTTTGCCCTGGCGGGTGATGCCTGGCGTTCGGCAGGCGCCTAACCCATATGCCGTGTGGGTTTCGGAGGTGATGCTACAGCAGACGCGGGTCGAGACGGTCATCCCCTATTATCAACGCTGGATGGAGCGCTTTCCTTCGCTGGTTGCCCTGGCGCAGGCTGAGGAGCAGCAGGTTTTGCAGGTCTGGGAGGGGCTGGGCTATTACAGCCGGGCGCGCAATTTGTGGCGGGCGGCGCAGTTTGTGTCTGCCGAACTGAATGGTCAGTTGCCGCAAACTCGGGCCGAATTGCAGGCCTTGCCGGGGGTGGGCGCTTACACAGCCGCAGCTCTGGCGGCCCTGGCGTTTGGTCAGGATGAGGCAACGTTGGATGGCAATATCCGGCGCGTGTTGGCGCGCCTGTTTGATGTGGACTTGCCAGCGCGCTCGCCGCAGGGCGAAAAGCGGCTCTGGCAGTTGGCTGGCGACCTGCTGCCGAGTGGTCGGGCAGCAGATTTTAACCAGGCGTTGATGGATTTGGGGGCGCAGATTTGCACCCCGCAATCGCCGCGCTGTTTGCTTTGCCCGTTGCAATCCTTTTGTCTGGCACATGCACATGGTACGCAATTGCTCAGGCCGGTGCTGCCGCAGCGCAAGCCCATCCCACACCGCACGGTAACAGCCGGTGTGTTGCAACGCGCCGGCCGGGTGCTGATTGCTCGCCGTTTGCCGGGCGGGCTGCTGGGTGGGTTGTGGGAATTCCCCGGCGGCACGCTGGAGGAGGGGGAAGACCTGGCCGGTTGCTTGCGCCGCGAATTGCAGGAGGAACTGGGGGTGCTGGTGCAGGTTGGGCAGCCCTTTGGCTCGTATCAACACGCCTACACCCATTTTCGCATTACGCTGTATGCTTTTTGTTGTCAGCTGTTGAGCGGTGAGCCGCAGCCGTTGGAGGCTGCCGAATTGGCCTGGGTGCTGCCGGGGGAACTGACGCATTATCCGATGGGTAAAATTGACCGGCAAATTGCCCGGCGTTTGATGGAGGCTGATGGATGAGCATCTTTGGACTGGAACGTGAGCAAATGGTGCGGGTGCAGCTTGAGCGGCGTGGCATTCAATCGCCGCGCGTTCTGGCCGCCATGCGAGCCGTGGCGCGCGAGCAATTCGTCCCGCCCGATCAGCAGGCCTTTGCCTATGATGATGGCCCGATTGCCATTGGCCACGGACAGACGATTTCGCAGCCCTACATTGTGGCGCTGATGAGCGAATTGCTGGAGTTGCAAGGGGATGAGGTGGTTTTGGAAGTGGGGGCCGGCTCGGGCTATCAATCCGCGGTGCTTTCACACCTGGCAGGTACGGTTCATGCGGTTGAGCGGCTGCCTGCTTTGGCATCCATTTGTACGCAGCGCCTGTGCGATTTGGGCTATGAACGGGTGTTTGTGCATCAGGCCGATGGCTCGCTGGGCTGGCCGGAAGCTGCGCCCTATGGTGGGATTCTGGTCACTGCTGCGGCGCCGCAACCGCCGCCGCCCCTGCTGGAGCAGCTTGCAGAGGGCGCCCGGCTGGTGCTGCCGGTTGGTGGGCGCAGCACGCAGGAGCTGCAAGTCTGGCAGCGTCAGGGAACAAGTTTTCACTGCCGTTCGGTGCTGCCGGTGGCATTTGTGCCGCTGCGCGGGCGCTATGGCTGGAGCTAGACGCCTGCCTGCGCAAACCAGCGCCGAACCAGTTCAACCTGGAAGCGGTACCCATCCTCTTCGACTTCGATGATGTCACGCAGCAGCGCAGCACGCAGATTTTCATCAAAATTTTGGGGATAGGCCTGGCGCAGTTCTTCGGCGCTCAGGTTGTGATGGGCGCTTCGTTGGGCAAGCTGAATGAGCATTGGGTGGCTGGCGGCTGGCAACTGTCCATGTTGCAGTTCGGAGAAGAACAGGCTGCCGGTTTCTAGCGCCTGACGGGCGGCGGCTTCCACGTCTTCCAGAATTGCCAGGTAGCGTTGCGCTGCCGGCTGTTCATTTTTGATTGTGACCAGTTCGTAGCATAGCAGCTGCACCAGGTGCGGGTGGCCGCGCGTCAGCCGAATCATGTGGTTGAGCGCGAGCGGGTCGTATCGCAGTGGGAAGCTGGGCAGCGGGTATTGGATCAGCTGATGGGCTTCGCCCGTTTCCAGGTAGCTGAGCTTGATGACCTGGGTGTTGACCAGGTAACTGGCCCATTCGCGCAATTCGCTCAGCGTATGCGAGCAGGCAAACAGCAGTTTGATGCGTTGTCGGTGCTGAATGGTGTGGCGCAACAAATCCAAAAACGGGCTGGCAGACATGTGCGGTTTGTTGAGCAGGTTGCTGAGCAGCTCAAATTCATCCAGCTTGATCAGTAAGAATTTGTCTTTTTTATCCAGCTGTTCTTCGAGACGAGAGAGCCAGCCATCCATCTGGTAGAAGGGGCGGTTTTCCAGGTCTTTGAATGAAATTTCAGGCAGCAGGAAGCCGGTTTGGCGTTTGGCGCTCAAATACATCTGTTCGCCCATGCGGTAGAACAGTTCGGGGTAGTCACTGCTGCCGCTCAGCCCCTGACAATCTACAAAACAGGGGACAATTTGGCTGGGCAGCACATTCCCCAAGTTGAGGAGCAGCGAGGTTTTGCCCATCCGCCGTTGCCCATAGACCAGGATGGGCGGGTGACGCGGGTCGAGCAGCAGTTGCTCAATGCGCGAGATGATGCCGCCGCGCCCAACGAACATCTTTTGCTCGCCTTTCAACGGTGTGCCGCAAATGTAGGGGTTGGGGATGCTTTGCTGTGCGGCCGTTTGCACCAGTTGATCGAGATAGGCGTTGATGATGCGCCCCCAGCGGCTTGCCAGGCTGGCAAAACGCGCCGCGTGCTGTTCGGGGCAACGTTGCAGTTCATCTTCCATCAGCTTTAACCGCCCGCGCGCCTGTCCGATGATCGAACGGCTGTGAAAATCGGTTGTGTTATTGAGCGCCATATCCAGGTCGTGGCTGATTTCCAAAAAGGCGGGCAATTGCAATTTGGGTGGGGCATTGGTGGGCAATTGAATCCCCCGGTGCAGGGTGGAGATGCTGACAAGGTCGCGGCAATTGCCCATTCGCTGTGCGATCAGCACCAGGCGCACCGTCTGGACGGCTTTTTGCTGTGGGCCATTTTGCAGATACTGGAGCGCTTGCTCGCCGGTGGCTGGATGCTGTTCAAAGGTCAGCAACAGATGTTCCTCCAGGCCGGGCCAGCGCAGGCGTTGCAGTTCATCCCAAAAGGCGGCGTGCCATTGCAAGGTGCTTTGCTGCGGGTATTTCTTTTCGGCGCGGTAGAGGATCATGTTGTGAATTAAAAACAGGGGCTGTGAAAGGATGGGCCGCACCCAGGGGCTGACCAGGCCGAGCAGGACGGTGAAGAGGGCCAGCGCTGCTAGTTTTGCTGGTTCTGCTGGCTGTGGGGCAAAGATTTGGCCCTGGAGTGGCAGCCAGCCCAGGGCGGTGAAGAGTGCGCCCAACACGCCGCCCCACCAGGGGCCGCGCATTCGCAGGCCCAAATTGGCAAACAAGCTGAAGAGCAAGGCGAACAGCAGCCCGCCGCCCAGGCCGCTAAAGAAAAAAATCCGGGCGTTGGAAACTGTGATGTGCGTGCTGATGCCGTAGCTCAGGCCGCACAAGAAGCCGCTCACCAGCCCCATCAACACGGCCAATGGCCAGGGCCTTTTGCGAATGCGCAGGCTCAGGCTATACAGGCTGCCACAGACCAGGCCGGTGATGATGCCGACCCAGGTGCTTTGTTCCATGGGCAGGCCGGCTTGCAAACTGGCATTCGGGCTGGCAGGGTGCAGGTTGCCGCTGGTTGCCAGGTAGCCAACGCCAAAGGTCAATCCGGCCAGGAGGAGGACGCTGCC
>CAYVRT010000040.1:14197-22062 GCA_964453115.1 uncultured Anaerolinea sp.
GCCTCGCGCCAGGCCGAATTGTTTTCCCCGGCTTGCAGGCTCTCCCAGCGTTTTTGGCACAGAATTTGCACCAGAATCGGCCAGCAGCGGCTTTGTTCAAGGATCCAGGCCCGATCCTCTTCGCTGAAGGGTTGCGGTGCGCTGGCAATCAATTCCTGGGCTTCCTGCTGCTGAAAGGGGCCAAGCGGGAAGTGATAGCCAAAGATGTTCAGGAAGGGCGAAGGCTGACCGCCATAGGCGGAGATCATTTCGGGTCGGCGCTGTGAACTGAGGATGAAGCCGAGCCGGCCATCGGTCAAATTGCTGCCCAATGAGCGCAGCCCCCACCAAAACGTCTGGTCAAATTCTAACATTTCGAGCGGGATTTGCACCTCATCCAGGAGGAGCAGAACGGGCTGCACCAGGTGGGCGCACACCAGGCCGATGAATTGGTTCAGGGTGCAAAGCGGCGGGTGTTCGATGGCAAGCTGCTTCAGGACGGCATCGAAGAAGCCGGTTTGGGTCAGGTTGCGCGGGTCTTGAAAATCAATGAATACCCAGCGCACATTGAGGTTGTTTTGCAGCCAATCGCTTTTTTGGCCGGGGCGCAGAAAGCGGCGTTGGGTGTAGTGCAGTTTGCAGAGGTAGTGCAGGAGCGAGGTTTTGCCGCAGCGCTGTGGGCCACTGATGGCAATGTGTTGCAATTGTTGCCCATCCAGCAGGCCAAAGATGCGGCGCAGTTCTCGCTCGCGCCCAAAGAAGCGGCGCGGCTGCAAGATGGGCGGGCCGACAATGAAGGGCCGTCCATCGTCGCTTGGGTCTTCTTCGCTCCATTCGTTGCTGTTGGGTTGCCCGGGCGGGAAGATTTCGCGGCAGAGCCGTTCGGGGTAGGGGTGATCTCCGGCGCGTAAAAATTCATCCAGGTCGCCCGGTTCTTCCCAGCCATCGCGCTCGGCAATCGCCCGTGCGAGTGCTTCCAGGTCTTTTATCTGCGCCGGAGCGGTGCGGTGATAGACCCAGTATTGCAATGCGCTGCCGCCTTCGCGGCCAATGGCATAGCCCAATTCGTCGTAGATGATTTGCTTGTGCTTGCTCTCGCGATAGGCCAGGCGGTTGATGACTTTTTGCAATAACTTGCTGAAGCTTTGCGCTCTCATGTCTTCATTATACCGCATCTGATGGCTTTTTTCGGAGTGTTTACGGAGTGTTAGTTTGATTTATTTGATTTATTTCCTGCTATGATAAAAACACAAAGGGATGGTCTTCCAGATAATCAACAAGCCCCACCGCACCTATTAGGGGTAAGGTGAAATCCCAAAACGGGGAATGAGAGAGTATAAATGGGATGGGGAAGAGGTTTGAGCCGCTCGTCAGGGAAGGGCGGCTCAAACTTTTAATCTTCTGGCTCGGGGGTGGGAATGCCTTCTGTGCCGGGGCCATATTCGTAGATGGCGCGCCAGGGCTGATAGTGGGTGTTGACCGAGTCTTGAAAGTAGATGCTGCCATTGCGATAGACGGTGCGAATGACGGATACATCGGCGCCTTTGGCTTCCCAATCCACCTGTTTAATTTCATCTTTTGCCAGGTCCGAGTTTTCGCGGTAGAGCGGGGGTGGCGGTTCAACAATGTTGATTGGGCCGCTGGTTGTCCATTCCACGCTGCGGCCATCTGAGGTGGAATAGAACTTCCAGGTGATGGCGCTGCTGGCCGGGTTGACGTAGACTTCCATCAGCAGCCAGTAGGGGGTATCGTTGGTGAAGCGAAAATCAACAATTGGCACAAACACGGTTGCATCCAGCCCGGCCAGGCTGGCGTTGTAGCCGCTGGCGGCCTGCTCGTAATAGTAAACGCGGTAGGCATGGGCGTGCCGCTCAACGATTGGAAAGCCGGCCTCGAAAGCGGTGCGGAACAGGGTGGTGCTGACCTGGCAAACCCCGCCGCCAACGCCTTTCACTGTTCGCCCGCCGACAATGATCATCGCCTCGGCGTAGCCGTTATCGAGGCTGACCGAGCCAAGCGCCTGCGCCATGGAAAAAGTTTCGCCCGGGGCAATTAACAGGCCATGAAAGCGGCTGCCGGCGGTTTGGATGTTTTGCACCCGGTCGCGGCTGGAGCCGCGAAAATAGGAGGTCTGGGCCGAGACGAGTTCGCGAATGCCCAGGTCTTGGGCTGTTTTGTCATCGGTGACGGGTGGGTTGCGGTAGTCGAACACGAGCGAAATGGTATGCTGGCCGGTGACGACCTGTGTTTGCAGGTCTTGCAGGCTGGCTTCCACATCCAGCGAGCGGCCAATCACTGCCGGTTGAATCAATTCCAGCTGCCGTGTTTCGTCGTTGAAGATGAAGCGGGCGTTTTCGGGGGTGCGTTCCAGATTGGGCGCCAGGCCTTGCAAAAAGCCGCGCAGCACTTCGCTGTTCAGCGTTACCTGAAAGCGGGTTTGCCCATCCAGTGTGACGCGCTCAATGTTCAACATGCTTGCCAATGCGCTTTGGTCAAAGACCCAGGGGCCGGCATTGGCGGTTTCGCCATCTGGCAGGGCAATTGTGAGCGGTTGGCTGAGGATGCGCTGGGCAATTTCGGCCTGCTCGGTTGGGTCAAGGATGGCCGGGCTGGTCGTTTGCACGACGAGCGGCACAACCCCTTCTTGCAGGGTTAGCATTTGGGCGTAGATGCGTTCGTAGCTTGCGGGAAGATCCAGGGCGCGACCGGTTTGGCCGGGGCGGACGATGACCTGCACGCCTTCAATTTCCAGGCTGGCCTCGAGCGGTGATTGGTCAATTTGGGTTGCCAGGGTTTGCAGCGTGGCATAGGCTGCTTTGCCATCCATCACCAGCGCTGGCGGCAGGCTGTAACCATGGCGCCAGGCCGTGAGCTGCGCATCCAGCCGCACAAACAGGCCGCCGCTGCGCCCAATGGCAAAGGCATTTTCGGCAGAGGTGTTGGCATCCAGCAGCAGGCCCATTTGCATTGGGTAAACCAGCCAGGTGCGTTCGTTATCTTGCAGCAGGATGCGTCCATTTTGCAGGTAGGTCAGGCTGCCGGTCAGGCGTTGGGCGGCCTGCTCGCGCGTCAGGCCGCTCACATCTACCCCGGCGATGGAAACACCGGGGTAGATGCGGTTGCTGTAGACGATTTGAAAGCCCAGCACGGCCAGCAGCCCGGCAGCCAGGCTGAGCAGCAGCCCAAACAGGGCAGCAACCAGGGCCTGTTCAAGTGCGGTGCGGTGCGGCAGGCTGAGTGAATGCGGGGTGGTGATCATGGTCAAAATTATACCATTTTCATCCAGCTTATTCGATGCTGACCGTCAATTCAAAGGTTTGCAGCGGTGGGGTATCGGCCTCAAAGGGGCGCCGGTAGATGAAGAGCAGCGTGGTGCTGCCAACTTCCTGGGCCTTGAATTCAATGGCAAACGTGCCGCCTGCTCCCACAAGGTCGCCGCCTTCGGGGGTGAAGGCCAGCTCACCTTGCGGCTTCAGCAGGGTATCGTTGACCTGGCTCAGTTCCCAGGCGTAACCGGTGGTAGGGTTGCCTGGCAGGGTCACGCGCAGCGTATCGCCCGCTTGCAGGGTGACGGTTTGCGGCTCTTCGCCGGCAACAACTGCAATCACACGCCCCTTGCCGCAGGCGCTCAGGCTGAACAGCAGGGCAAACAAAAACAGGGCAAGGAAGAATTTTTTGGACATGGGACACGCTCCTTCCGATTTCTTTTAAGACGTTTGCAGCGCATCAAAGTTCCCGTTTCGGGCATTGTTTGTCTCTGGCGATTGTGATACCATACCCACAGAAAGTGAGGTGCAAGATGAAGCATTGGCGTTGGTTGGTTGGGCTGTTGTTGCTGATGATGGCGGGGTGTGCCGATGCAGAGTTGGATCCGGCACAAGCGCGCCCCTCACAAGGTGTTGCGGGTGTCTCGGCCCTGGCAGCCGGGCCACAAACTGTGCAGGGGAAAATTTTGGGCGGTGGTGATACAACCCCGCCTGGCCTGATGGATGCCCCGCGCACCTATATCTACCAGGTGGAATTGGAGGATGGGCAAACGATTTCGGTGGCATTCACCAGCTACCCACCCTCACCGGCCTTTGCCAGTGGGCCGCCCTATCGCCTGACGGTCCACACTGCTGAAATTCAGCCGGGCAACTATCTGATTGCGCATGGCAGCTATGACCCGCAAACCCAAACCCTGAGCGTGGCGGTTGAGGGCGATTTCTTTGAGGTGTATGCCGAAAAGCCCTGAGAACGGGCGGCTGTTTGGGAACCTGTCCACCTGCTGCTGGCAGGCGCAGCTTTTTTGTTGAAAAGGAGAGCATGATGAAACGATTTGGTTGGTTGGGAATTTTGGCACTTGGGCTGGCCTTGTTGCTTGTTGTGGGCAGTCCGCATCGGGCCCAGGCTGCTCCAGCGGCCCCAATTGTCTTCGAGCTGACACAGCCGGATGGTAGCACCTTTTGGGCGCAGCAATGGGGCGATGAGTGGAGCAATGGCCTTGAGACGGTGGATGGTTACACCATCTTGCTGGATGAGACGAGCGGTTATTGGGTCTATGCTGGTTTGAATGCCGCCGGGGAACTGAGCATTGCGCAGCCGGATGGCCGGGTGTTGGTGGTGGGCAGGGATGCCCCGGATGGTCTGGAAGCCTTTTTGCGTCCGCAGGTGCAAAGGCTGCAAACCTGGGCGCAACCCTCGGCGGTGGTGGATCAGCGCAACAGTGGCAACCACAAAACACTGGTCTTGTTGGCGAGCTTTAGCGACCGCGCTGGCACCTACAGCGAGGCCGATTTTGCCAGCCGCCTGTTTGGTGCAAGCGACAGCGTCCAGCATTACTACTTGCAAGCCTCCTTCAATAAACTCACTTTTGCCCCGGCTGCCGAAACCTTTGGCACGGCCAATAATGGCGTGGTTGGCTGGCTCAATTTGGGCTATAACCACCCCAATACAGGCAGCAGCACGGGAGATCCAAACCGCCTGATTGTGCGCAACGCCCTGATCGCGGCCGATCCATACGTCAACTTTGCCAGTTTTGATACCGATGGCAATGGAAGGCTGACGATTAACGAGCTGCACATTGTGGTGGTGGTGGCCGGTTATGAGCGTTCCTATTACAACACCTCGCCCAGCATTTGGGCGCACCGTTGGGCGCTGTTTAACACCGAGCCGCCAACCCTGGATGGCAAGGTGGTGGGCAGCTATGCGGATGGTGGCGGGTATGCGCAGTTTGGCGAGATTCATTACGCTCCGGGCTATGATACGGCACACCAGGCAACGATTGGCATCATGGCTCACGAACTGGGGCACGATATCACCTGGCCGGATTTATACGACACCAGCGATCTAAATGGCACCTCGGATGGGGTGGGGATTTGGTCGTTGATGGGGGCTGGCAACTGGAACACAGTCAGCGGATCCTTCCCCGGCACATACCCGGCGCTGCCGGATGCCTTCTTGAAGTGGTATCAGGGCTGGATTTTGCCGACCTCGGTCAATGGCACGCTGACCAATGCGGCCATTTTGGGGGCCGAGACAAATCCCCACGCTTACCTGCTGCGCCGCAACCCTGGCGGTGTGGATTGGGATTTTGACCTTCACTCGGGAACGGGTGAATACTTCCTGGTGGAAAATCGGCAGTTGACTGGCTATGATGCTGGGCTGCCGGGCTGCGGGTTGTTCATCTGGCATGTGGATGAAAGCGTGCGCTATGATAATCAGGCCAATGCAGATGAAAACCATCCGCTGGTCAAGCTGATGCAGGCCGATGGGCTGGATGAGCTGTTGAATGGCAGCGATAGCGAACGAGGTGATGCCGGCGACCCCTACCCTGGCACAGCCGTCAACCGCACCTTCAATGCCAGCTCTGCTCCCAATAGCAGCTTGTATGGTGGGGCGGCAAGCGGTGCGGCGGTGACGAACATCAGCAATTGCTCGGCGACCATGACGGCCAACCTGACGGCGCCAAGCTATGTGGAGGAGCTGCTCTTTTTGCCGTCCTTGTTGCGCATGCAGGCAACGACTTCCGCTCCGCTGCGCAATGGCACGTTTGAGGCCGGGCGGGATGGCAATTGGAGCGAATATTCTGCCCTGGGCTATCCCCTGATTTCGAATAATCTGCCGGTTACCCCGCATGGGGGCAGCTGGGCCGTCTGGCTGGGCGGTGACGATAACGAAACAGCGCGTCTGACGCAAAGCAACGTCAGCCTGAGTGGCGTGCGTTATCTGCACTATTGGTATTGGATTGGTTCAGCAGATCTTTGTGGCTATGATGAGGCACACGTCAGGGTGAATGGCAATACGCTCAAGACCTATGACCTGTGCGCTGATACAAATACCGGTGGCTGGGTGCAGGGGACCCTGGATTTGAATGCCTATGCTGGCAGCCCCATCACCCTGCAATTTGAGGTGACGACCGATGGTTCAGAAAACAGCAATTTCTTCCTGGATGATGTTTCGATTGGCGCAACCCTGCTTCTGGCAGAGGCGGAGCCATCCGTTCTTTCAGGGATGGAGGCGCAACCGCGCGAGCGTTGATGAAGCGAGAGCGTGTTTGGATGACATTGCCGGTTTTGCTGGTCCTGGTGGCGTGCGTGCTGACGCCCGTTACCCCGCCGGAGGATGACTTTTTCACCCCGCCGCCGATTACGGCTGATACCCTGGTTGGGCTGCAAAGCGAAGACTTCGATTTGCCTGGTTGGCCGGTGGCGTTGCTGTGGCCGCAGGCCGACCGGCTGTTGGTGGTGACGAATGAGAGCGAGGAGGCGCTGCAAATGTGGGAATTGCTACTCTTTCCATTGCGCAGCGCAGCTGGTTCGCCGGTGCAGGTGGGCGGTTTGGGGCCGGTGATGGCATTCGCGCCGGATGGTTCAAGCATGGCCCTGCCGGCTGGCGACGTGCTATCGCTGGTGCGATTGGATGGCAGCCCTCTGTACACATTGAGCAGCCCGGCGCTGTATGGCGCTCATTATGATGCAAGCGGCGATTTTTTGGTGACAACCTCGCAGGTAGAGTGGCAGGCCCTTGTTTGGGATACAACAACCGGGCTGCAGCTTGCTGGCCTGACGGGTTTCGAAACAGCCGCGCCGGTTTATGGTGTGCTGCTTTCACCGGGTGGCAGCTGGGTGGTGTGGAAGGCACGCGCCACCCTGGCCGTGCAAGCGGTGCAGAGCGGGCAGTTTACCGCGCAAATGGGCTACCGTGATTTTGTGCTGGATGTGGAATTTTTGCCGGATGCCTCGCGGATGGTGGTGTTGGTGGAGGGGCGCTGGCTGGTGCTGGACCTGGCAACCGGTGAGGAATTGCAATCCTGCCCGGCACAAGAAGCGTTTGACCTGGCGGTTTCGCCGGATGGTCGGCTTCTGGTTGGGGCAGCGCCTGGTCAGGTGCTGTTCTGGGCGCTCGATTCTTGTGCGTTGCTTGGCAGTCAGCCGGGGCAAGCTGATAGGTTGGGCTTTTCGCCGGATGGCCGGGCGCTGGCGGGTGTGTTGGCTGGCGAGACGACGGTGCGGGTTTGGAGCGTTCGTTAACCCTGGATTAGAAAAGGCCAGTTTGTCGGACAATTTTGAAAATTGGTCGAAAATTGGCCTTTGAATCCCTTGACAGCCCTGTGAACAGGAGTATAATCACGCCCGTTGCCTGAATGAGGCAGCGAGATTTCGCCGAAAGGCAGATCACTAACAACCAAAAAGAGGCAGCCCCTCAGGGGCGAGGTCTGGCGCAGTGATTGCGTGATGAGTGCCGATGAAGAAAGGGAATGTCCCCTTGACCCATCGGCATTAAAATTCCCACAATCCCTTGACAGATCGAGCAGGAAGCGGTAAAATGAAACTTCCTGTGAAAACGGTTGAAGCACCTTAACAACTGAAGAGTGATAGGAAAGACGAAAAGAAAGACCCTGTCGT
>CAYVRT010000041.1:0-20351 GCA_964453115.1 uncultured Anaerolinea sp.
GGTTTAACGTCAATAATAGGATATAATCATGGCGGTTTTTATAACAAAACTCTTATTGGAGGATGGTTGTGGGCCGTGTGATTCAAACAGAAGGGGTTGGAAAAGATAGAAATCGGCTGACGCGCGGTGTTGTTTTGGCATTGCGCGAGTTGATGCGACAAACGGAACCCAATGCATTGGCGCATGATCTGGCAGCTTTTATTGGCCTGGCGCTGGTTGAAATTGGTGATACGGTAGAGGTTTCGGTAGCGGCATGGGAGAAGCGGGATTATTGGGTCAAGGCCGACCGGTTTCGGATGGAGTGGGAATGGGCTTGCCGGTTGGGGATGGCAATGCAGCAGGCAGTGCTTGTGGAAGATTGGGGACAGGTGGCATTGCTTTCGGCGCAAATTGGTCAGAAGTTGATGAAGGTGACGGTTCCACAGCGGCATCGGCTGGGAACGCCGTGGGAAGGCGCCTGGCAGCGATTGCGGGCTACCCGGTAAAAAACACGGGCGACTGATCAAAAGTCGCCCGTGTTTGCTGTGAGAGAAGGGGCTTATTTCTTCTTCAGAATGATGCGAGCATCGGCAACGCGCACACCCTTGCCCTCTTCATAGACGAGGACGGGATTGGCGTCGGATTCGCTGATTTCATTGGCCAGGTCGAGGATCATTGAGGAGTAGCGGCAAACGGTGGCTGCCATCGCCTGGCGGTCGCGTGGTTTCTCGCCGCGCACGCCGGCCAAAATGGGCGCTCCACGGATTTCGCCTAACATGCGCATGGCCTGACCTTCTGCAACCGGCGCAACACGGAAAGTGACATCCTTGAGGACTTCAACGAAGATGCCGCCGAGGCCGAACATCATGGTTGGGCCGAATGTGGCGTCGTTGACCGACCCGAGGATAACTTCTGTGCCCCAGGGAGCCATTTCCTGAACGGCGATGCCATGAATGCGGGCATCGGCCTTGTAGGCCTTGGCGTTGTTGAGGATTGTGCGATAGGCCTCGCGCACGGAGGCTTCATCCTTGATGTTGACCTTCACGCCGCCAGCATCCGATTTGTGCAGGATATCGGGTGAGACGATTTTCATCACAACCGGGAAGCCAACGCTGCGAGCGAGTTCGACGGCCTCTTCTTCGCTTTTTGCCAATTGTGTTTTGGTAATGGGGAGGCCATAGGCAGCAAAGACTTGCTTGGCCTCAATTTCGGTCAGCGAGTCGCGGCCATCAGAGCGGGCGCGGGCAATAATTTCGAGCGCCAATGCTTTGTTGGTTTCAAGGCATGGCTCTGAGGTTTCGGCAAGCATTTTTTGCATGACGGCATATTCGCGCAGGGCGGCTAGAGCGTTGACGGCCAGATCGGGGGCACCATAGGTGGGAATGCCTTGCTCGACTAACCAGCGGGTGGCCTTTTCGGACTGTTCACCACCAACGAAGGAAACGGTGACAGGTTTATCCTTGACGCCGGATTGATCAATTGCTTCTTTGATGCCATAGGCAATGTCGAGCGGATCGGTGAGTGAGGTTTCGCAGTAGAGGACAACCAGACCATCTACCCAGGGGTGGGCAAATGCAAAGCGGATGCTATCCTGGTACCAGTCGCGTCCAGCCATGCCAGTCAGGTCTACCGGATTTTTGGCGGAGCCAAATTCAGGCATGTGTTTCTTGAGTTCATCGCGCAGGTCTTGCGGGGCAAATTGAAGCGGCAGGCCGTAGCGTTCGGCAGAATCGGTGGCAAGCACGCCCACACCGCCGCCATTGGTGATGATCATCAAATTGTCGCCTTGCATGGGGGGCTGAAGCGAGAGAGCCAGGGTGCGGTCGAACAGGTTGTCGAGATCGGAGGCTTGAACGACGCCGGCCTGTTGGAAAGCCGCACCATAGACTTTGGCTGCGCCAGCCAGAGAGCCAGTATGGGATGCAGCAGCAGCTGCGCCATGGCTGGAGACGCCCGATTTAAGGGCGATGATGGGTTTGTGCGCATGGCGGCAGGCTTCCATGAACTTGCGTCCATCTTTGAAACCTTCAATGTAGAGGGAAATACAGGTGGTGTTGGGGTCGTTGTCAAGCCAGGTAATCAGGTCGGCGAAATCTACATCGGACATGTTGCCGATTGAAATGAGCTTTTCGAAGCCAACGCGGCGGATGTAGGTGGAGGCATCCATGGCGATGAGCAAAGCGCCACTTTGGGAGATGAGGGTTGCCTTGCCAGCCAGGGGCAAGAATGGAGCAAAGGAGGCGTTCAGCTTTTGGGAATTAGAAAGGGTGCCGACGATGTTTGGCCCCAGGATTCGCATATTGTAGCGGCGGGCAATGGCAACAACTCGGTCTTCCAGGTCACGGTTCCCGACTTCGCTGAAGCCAGAGGTGATGATGATGAGGGCCTTGACGCCCTTTTTGCCACAATCTTCGGCAGCCTGTTCAACCAGACTGGCAGGGACGGTGATGGCGGCAGCGTCAATCTCGTCAGGGATGGCAAGGACAGATGGATAGGCCTTGATGCCCAAGATTTCATCGGCTTTGGGGTTGATTGGGTAAATCTTGCCTTGATACCCGCTCTTGATGAGATTATTAACAACGGTGTAACCGATTTTGCCGGGTTGGGACGAGGCGCCAACAACAGCGACAGATTTTGGCTGCATGAGCCCATCTAAAGCTTTGGATTCCACGGAAATTCCTCCTTGGGAAAAAATATATAATCGCCGAAAACACAACCTATTTATTGTACTCCAAAATGAAGCCGGGCGAGGTTCGATTTTGAGAATGAAAGTACCGATTTGATGGGTATATTCATCACATTGGCAGTGGAACAGGGTAAGGCAGTGGGACGCCTTGCAGTCCGGCGAGCGTGTTTTCAACCGTCATAAGTGCCATGCGATGACGGGTTTGTTTGCTGGCGCTGGCAATGTGAGGGGTGATGACGACGTTGCGCATAGCCAGAAGGGGGCTGTCGGTTGGCATTGGTTCTGGGTCAAATACATCAATTCCAGCAGCGGCGATGCGGCCTTTTTGCAGCGCCCAAATGAGTGCTGCCGGGTCTACCATTGCGCCGCGAGCGGTGTTAACCAGAACGGCAGTTGGTTTCATGCGCTCGAATTGAGGTCGGCCAATTATGTGTTGGGTTTGTGGAGTTAGTCGGGCATGCAGTGTGATGAAGTCAGATTGGGCAAGGAGGTCATCGAGTGAAGTGAATATGGCCCCAAGTTCTTGCTCGACGGCAGGGTTGGGCTTTGTGCTATAGTATAGAATACGCATGTTAAAGCCGCGTGCGCGACGGGCAACTGCCTGTCCAATTCTGCCAAAGCCGATGATTCCAATTGTTGACCCATATATATCTAGACCTGTGAGTACATCGGGTCCCCAGGGTCGCCAGATTCCGTTGCGAACTTCGTTGTCTGCTTCAACGATCCGGCGCGCAGCTGCCAATAATAAACCCCATGTCAGGTCGGCGGTGGTTTCGGTCAGGACTCCGGGCGTATTGCCGACCTGGATGTGGTGTTGTGCGGCTGCGTGCAGGTCAATGTTGTCGTAACCAACAGCCATTTGGCTGATGATTTTGAGGTTGGGACAAGATTCGATCAGTGCTGCGTCAATCTGGTCGCAGAGCATGGTGATGAGGGCATCGGCTTGAGCTGCTTGTTTGCAAAGGGTAGGGTAGGGCGGCGGTGTTTCTTCAGGCCAAATTTGTAACCGGGCATGTGTTTCCAGCCGAGAAATTGCCTCGGCTGGAAGATTGCGGGTGAGGAAGATGGTTGGCGGGGGCATGGAGGATTAGCCCTCGACTGGACGTTGTGGGTTGACCAGACAGAAGACGCTGTTGGATTGACGCACCATGACCATGGCTACTTTCATTTTGGTGAGGGTTGGCATGACGGGATTGGTGATCTCTACATCATAGAGCGTTGTGAACAATTCTCGGGTGACTTCAATGTATTTTTTGAGTGTCGAGCGGGTGGACATGCGCATTTTGCCATCAAAACGGAAGGTGCCAATGATCGTGGTGATGGAGTCCATTACGCGGTTTGGTTCGGTGGGATCGTAATCGAGGGGATCGCTATCCGGTGGGATGAGATGGTAGGCAAGGATGCTGGCGTTGGGGAGATGTACTTCGCTGAACTGCATGGGGGCAGGGGTGCTGTTGGCTGCAATATTGATGACTTTGGCGTTGTAGATGGTGATGGTTTCTGGTGCAGCGTTGGTTCGTAACCAGGTGCTGACGCGGATAGCATTGCGTACGACCACTTCCCCCCAGTAGAGTGCGGTGGTTGTGTAGGCCATGAAAGAGGCAGATTTTTCTTCAGGGCCAAGATGATAGGGCTTGGGGGTGTAACTGGATGTGTAAGTCATGGCAAACTCCTTTTGAGAGGTTTATAGGGCTTTGTTAGGCCCGCTGTAACGTTGACGGATGGCTGGAATGAGGTATTCCTCAAAGGAGCGGTTTTGGTCGTAATCGGGCTTCCAGCCCCAATCATTGCGGGCCGCGGAATCATCCACGTCGCCGGGCCAGGAATCTACAATGCTTTGGCGGCTGGGGTGCGGCTCAAAGGTGATTTGGGCATTGGGAAATGCTTTTTTGACGATGGTGTGAATTTCTTCGGCGGTGGGGCTGAAGCTGGTGACATTATAGACGCGGCGAGAAAGGGATTCGGTTGGTGCTGCTTCGAGCTGCAAGAGCGATTTGATGGCATCGGCCATGACCATGAATGGCAATTGACTGTCGGGGCGCACGAAG
The DNA here is from genome assembly GCA_964453115.1 of uncultured Anaerolinea sp. Lineage (GTDB taxonomy): Bacteria > Chloroflexota > Anaerolineae > Anaerolineales > Anaerolineaceae > JAIWNK01. Next base: position 4,714 of record CAYVRT010000041.1, read on the forward strand.
CAGGCATAGGGTAGGTTTTGGGCGGCATGGTGCAGCATTTCGGGGCCATAATCGCTTGTGCCGCCGGTTGGGACAGTGATGGCGCTGATGAGGCCCGGGAAGCGCAGGCAGCGAAAATCTACGCTGGCTTTGCCGGCATCGGCAGCGAGCCGCCGGTAATGATAGGTATAATAACGTCCTAGGTGCTCGCAGTAAAGTTTGTTACAGCCATACATGGTGGCAGGCTGCAACCATTCATCTTCTTTGACTTTTCCGGATGCTTGTTTGGTAGGAATATCTGGCAGGCCGTAGGCAGCAATGGAACTCGGGTAGAGGAATTTTACTGGGCGACCTTGCCATTGCGATTGTTCAACTGCCAGGCGCAGGAGGTTGAGTGTGCCTTCGACATTGACGCGGTGAGCTGTCTCAGGGTTGTATTCGGCTTTGGTGGAAAGGATGGAAGCCAGGTGATAGATGGTGCGAATTTCAAATTCAGCAACCAACCGGCCAAGCAACATTTGGTCGAGAATATCGCCTTGAATGAAGCGGTCACAGTAGGGTTTGAGGCTTTCATCGAGGGGTTGCACATCCAGGGCAAGAATATGATGTTTGCCTTGCTGACCCAGGTATGTGATCAGGCCGTGACCGATTTCGCCGTTGGCGCCTGTGATGAGAACAACTTCTTTACGCATGGGGAAATTCCTCTTTTTTAACAGGATTGAAAATCTGTCTTTATTGTATATCAAGATGGAAATTGGATAGAGTAACGGTTATCACCGATTTTGGATGATAGCTTCTATAAAAAATCTGCGCCCCAGACGGGGCGCAGATGAGGTTACTTAACGAAGCGGTAGCCGCGTTGTTCGAGGTAGCGTTTCTCTTTTTCGTCATGTAGCGTGGCGATTTTCTTTTTGGTTTGTTCCCATTGGGGGCCGCTGAGCGGATAGAGCAGGGTGACCAGGAAGGAGACGGCCAGCAGCAGGGCGGGGATCAATACCCAGGCAGTGAGGATCCCACTGTGGACGGCGGCATCTTGCTGACCTTTGGGTAGGGTTTGCAGGTAGCCAGCGGAAGCAATGATTTGAAGGAAGGCCCATTGGGCAATGCTGATGGCAGGTTTGGTGACGAGGCTGTTAATGCCGGCGTACATGCCTTCTCGGCGTAGGCCGGTTCGTTCTTCGTCGTAATCTACAACATCACCATTGGCAATTGGGATGAGGTACATGCCGCCAGAGAAGCCAAGTCCGATGAAGAAAAAGCCCACAACGCTCAAGATGGGGGATTTGCCGAATGCAAGCAGCCAGAGGCAGCCGATGGAGAACAGCGCCAACCAGGTGAGAAGGCAGCGTTTGACACCCAGGCGGTCACGTTGTTGCACCCAGAGAACGACGCCAACTACAATGCCAATGCCCAGGCCGGCATAGAGCATGCCCTGGTTATTTTTCATGATTTCATCAAAGTAGTAAGCAACGCCTTGCATCAGGTTGGTCTGAACGTAGATGACGGTGAAGCTGCTGAATAGGAAGATGAGGAAGGGGATATTTTTGAAGCTTTCTTTGATGGCAGTAAAGAAGGGTGGCTGGGGTTCTTCTTGCTGAAAGTGCTTTTCTTTGTAGAAGAAAGTGCTGATGATGACGATGGCGCAGACAATGGCTGCAAGGCCAATCATAACCCAGCGGTAGGTGGTGGGGTCTTGTCCTGGGCCGGGTTGGACGTTGGCCAGTACAAATGGCATGATGTTTGGGATAATCATGAAGATGATTTTCCAAATGAAGATGGTGCTACGGGCTTTATTGGAGACAGCCATTTCATAGGGCATGATGTAAATGCTTGTGGCAATGGCGGTATAAAGCGAATCGTAGATAAAGAGGCTGATGAGCATCTGCCAGAAGAGAACGGTTTGAGTATTGGAAAAATCTATCCAGAACAGGATGAAGCCAATGGCGATGATAGGGGCGCCGTAGCGGATGTAGGGGATGCGGCGACCCAGGTTGCTTTTGGTGCGGTCGCTGATGAAGCCAAAGAGGGGGTCATTAACCGCGTTCCAAATGGCGAAGATAATCCAGATGAGGCCGGCCATTTTTTCATCCAGGCCAGCAACGCGGGTGTAATAGTAGGTGAGTGCGCCGCCGCCGACAACGGTTTGCAGGGTGGCAATGGCTGCGTCGGCAGCGGAAATGCTGATGCGACTATGCAGAGGGACGTGTTCTTCTTTCAGGGCTACTTGGGACATGGTTTTCTTCTCCGGATAAAAAATAAAATCGAGGCGCTTTGTTCGTTTGAAAAAGCGCCTCGAAATGTACGCGTCAAAACAATCTTGTTTGCCAGGAGGGTTGCCCATCCATCGCGCAGACCAACAGGTTCATGCGGCGCTGGGGCGTTTGAACCAGTTGCGCCATTCTTTGTTTTCCCACACGACGAGCAGAGGTGCGGCAACAAAGATGGAAGAATAGGTACCGCTGAAGAGGCCAATGAGCAGGATGACGGCAAATTCGCGCAGCGTGATGCCGCCAAACAGGGCAAGGGCCAACAGCATGAACTCAACCGTCATCAATTGGGTGTTGATGGAACGCTGCAATGTTTGAATGATGGAATGATTGGCAAGTTTTTCAAACGGCAGTTTGCGTAGCAAGGATGAGTTTTCGCGAATGCGATCAAACACCACGATTTTATCCTGAGTGGAGAAGCCAATGACAGTTAACAGTGCGGTGAGGAAGAGCGAGTCAACTTGCCAGGCAAAGAACTGCCCACCAATGGCTGTAATGCTGAGAACGATGAGGATATCATGCAGCATGGCAACGACGGCACAGATACCGTAGCGGAAGGCATGTTGCACGCCGCGAAAGGCAAAGGCAACGTAGAGAATGACGCCCAATGCTGCAACAGCCACAGCCAGCCCAGCGCGCTGGGTGACCTGTGCGGCAATGGCTGGGCCAACATTCTCAAAGCGATTGAGGCGTGTTTCGCTATCGCCAGAGACCGAAGTCAAATCGTTGATGATGCGATTTTTCATTGCATCGGCATTGATTGCTTCACCGTTAAAGGTTGTTTCGAGATCGGGCGAGCGGATGACAAGGATGTTGCGCACATCACCATCCGCTGCAACCTGAACGGTGACTTCCTCAAAGCCATATGCTTTGTAAATTTCAACAACCTGTTCGGTGGTTGGCAAGTTGCCAGAGGGGAATTGGACTTCGAGCAGGCTGCCGCCCTTGAAGTCTACGGCCAGGGGGAGCCCGTAGATGGCCCATACGATCATACCGGGGATGATAATGAGCAGGGACAGAGCAAAGAAGATGTAACGTTTTCCAAGAAGATTCATGGGATACCTCGTTTTACAGACCAAACAGGCCTGGGCGCTTTTCGGGTTGGTTCATTCGGCTGACCAGCAAGGTGAGCAGAGTGCGGGTTACTATCCAGGCGGTGAAGACACTGATGCCAACACCAATTGCCAGTGTGACGGCAAACCCTTTGACGATGCTTGCTCCAAACGTTGAGCCAAACCAGAATAAGATCAGGCTGGTGATGATGGCCGAAATGTTGGAATCGCGAATGGAGGGCCAAGCGCGCCGCCAACCAATTTCAATGGCTGTTAGCAAAGGTCTTCCAGCGCGCAGTTCTTCCTTCATGCGTTCAAAGAAGAGGATGTTGGCGTCCAGAGCACTGCCGGTGCTGAGCATGATGCCAGCAATGCCGGGCAGTGTGAGGGTAACGGGGATAATGCGGAAGATTGCCAGGGTGATGACAGCATAAATGAGCAGGGAGAGATCTGCAACGAGGCCAGGGACACGGTAGTAGATCGCCATGAAGAGGGTGATGATGGCAAAACCGATCAGGCCAGCGATGAGGCTTTTATCGAGCGAGTCCTGGCCCAGGGTGGGGCCAACGACGCGAATTTGCTCAATAATCAGTGGCAGTGGCAAGGAGCCGTAGCGTAATTGTATCGCCAGGCCATTGGCCGATTCGCGGGTAAAACCACCAGAAATCTGGCCTTCTTTGTCAGGGATTTCTTTTTGGATCACAGGTGAGGAGATGACCTTTTTATCCAGGACAATGCCGAGGTAAGTGCCGACGTTTTTTCTGGTGTAATCGCTGAAGATTTTTTGGCCTTCATCTGTAAGGACGAAAGCAACATAATATTCGCCCAATTCGTCGCGGCTTGCAGCAGCTTCAGCCAAGTCGGCGCCGGTCATGATCGTTTGGTAGACTTGTTCGCTGGCGGCGGGTTCCGATGCATTGCCAAGGGTGGTGTTGACAATGGTACCTGGCTCCAGCGGAGTGCTTCCAAAGTTGACAAATTCCAGCTGTCCGGTTTGTTTGATACTATCCACAACCTCTTCGGATTTGGTAACGCCCGGAAGCTCACCGACAATATATCGAGTTCCTGAGGTTTGGAAGGTAACTTCCGTTACGCCCAGGCCATTGGCCCGGTTTTCCATGATTTGGCGGGCTGTTTCAAGCTGAGCAGGGGTGAATTCTCCGGTGAAATTTGGGTCTACTTGCATGATGACCTGCATACCACCTTGAAGATCGAGGCCTAGAACAGTTTTTACTGGCCTGCCGAGCAGGGTGGTTGTGCTGGGCAGCACGGTGTAGATGGCAATGCCCAACAGAACAACGATGATTGAAAGATAGACGAGACGTCGATTCATGCGACTTAGCCTCCAGTTGGCTTTGCCAGTGATACTGGCGCAAGATAGCGGGATTATACTCTTGTTAAGCGGTTATGAGTAGGGCAAAAAGGATTGATTTGGGGTAGGTGTGATAGAATGACGCTTCAGAAAACCGATCTTTTGAGGAAGTATATGCAGCAATTGGATGAAGCAGTTCATAAACGCAAATGGTATGTGATGGTTGCAGTGGCAATGGGGGTGTTCTTGGCAACGATTGACGGCAGCATTGTTAATGTTGCTTTACCTACCCTTGCAATTGCTTTGGAGACGGAGTTTGCCTGGGCAGAATGGGTGGTGTTGGCTTACTTGTTGACGGTAACTTCGCTGATGTTGGGGGTTGGGCGCCTGGCAGATATGGTGGGCAAGAAAGCAATTTATCAGCTGGGGTTTGTTATTTTTGTGCTTGGTTCAGCCTTGTGTGGTGTTTCGCCGAATGTGGGTTGGTTGATTGGTTTTCGGGTGTTGCAAGCAGTGGGAGCGGCGATGATGATGGCGCTTGGTACTGCGATTGTGACGGAGGCGTTTCCAACGGAGGAACGCGGCAAAGCATTGGGGGTGGTGGGGCTGATGGTGTCGCTGGGAATTATTGCTGGCCCCACGTTGGGCGGGCTGATTTTAAGCAGCCTTTCATGGCGGTGGATTTTTTATGTCAACGTTCCCATTGGTCTGGCGGGAATTGCGCTGGTGGGGCGGTATGTGCCGGCTCGTAAACCACAGGGCGGGCAGCGTTTTGATGGAATGGGGGCCGGATTATTGTTTTTGGGGTTGTTGGCTTTGCTGGTGGCCCTTTCCCTGGGACAGGGTGTTGGGTTTGCGAACGGTTTGGTGATGGGACTGCTGTTAATGGCTGCGATTTTGATGGGGGTGTTTATTGTGGTGGAGCTGCGCGTGTCTCAACCAATGTTGGACTTGCATCTTTTCCGGGATGCCTTGTTTTCAGTCAATTTGTTGACCGGGTTTCTGGCGTTTATTGTCAGTTCCGGGACGATTTTATTAATGCCATTTTATTTGCAAAATGTGTTGGGGTTGCCACCAGCATCTTTGGGCGTGGTGATGGGCGTGGTTCCGCTGTTGGTGGGGCTGATTGCACCATTTTCGGGGCGACTTTCGGATCGGGTGGGATCGCGCATTTTGACGACGATTGGCCTGGGGATTTTGCTGGTGGGCTATGGATTGGTGGCGACACTTGGGCTAGAGACTTCGATTGTGGGGTATGTGCTGCGTTTTGCCCCGGTCGGGATTGGGTTGGGTTTTTTTCAGTCCCCCAACAATAGTGCGATTATGGGCGCTGCGCCGCGCAATCGGTTGGGTGTGGCTTCGGGGTTGCTTTCGGTTACGCGCACGTTGGGACAGACGACAGGAGTGGCGTTGTTTGGCAGTGTTTGGGCCAGTCAGATGCGTAGCTATACGGGGATGGCGGATTTGGCGTTGGTGCCTGTTGCAGAACAGGTGCGGGCTTTGCATGATGTTCTACATGTAGGGGTTGGTCTGGTTTTGGTGGCGCTTTTGTTGAGTTTGTGGGCTTTGCAACGATGGCTCAAGCAGCGCAGAACTATTCAATAATGCACACAGGGCAGCCTTTTGGCTGCCCTGTGTTTTTTATGAAGTGGATGGGGTTACTGTGGGTTTGGGGTGGTGACTGGCATGGTGGGCATGACATTCCCAAACACCAGGTTGGGGAAGACGCCTTCGGGGGTGAAGATAATTTTGTCGGTATCTTTGATGGCCGAGGCATTGGCAATGGCAAGTTGCAACATGTAGTAATTGGCATTGTCGGTGTAGAGTTCGGCCAGGGCGATTTGCTGTGCCAGGTCGGCTTTGGCTTTTTCAATTGCTGCTGCAGCCAGCGCGCGGTTAATTTCCAGGTCTTTTTGAGCTGAGAGCAGATCGTTGGCTTTTTGGGCCTCGATGACGGCTAGCTGGGCTTTCAGTTTTTCTTCTTCCAGTGCGGCCAGAATGGTTTGCTGGCGAGTTTGTTCCTGAATTTTGGATTGTTCAACCCGAATGGCTGCTTCTTGTTGGGCTTGTTGTGCTTCGCCTTCGGCCAGTGCTTTCAGTTTGTCTTGTTGGGCTTTTTCGGTTTGTAGGCGGCTTTGGGTGATGGCATCAAGCAAGGCCTGGACATCGGGAGAAAGGGTAACATTGGGAACAGTGACGTTTGCAATACTCAAGCCATAGGTTTGGGCAAGCCGATTGAGTTCGTCATCAATGCAATTGCGCAGGGCATCTCGATCGGATCCCACCACTGAATCCTGGAAGGGGCGATCACCAACGCATACTTTGATTGCCTGTGTGCTGAGGTCATTCATTACGTTTTGGAGTGCAGTATCATTTGTGTAGACATTGCGGTATTTGGTCCAAAGCACCTTGACTTGCTCAACATCTGTGCCAACGGGGCGGAAGACACTGCCGCTGACGGTGACACCGATGCGCTGATTGTCGAGTGTGATGACTTCGGGGTCGGTGACGGCAAACTGATAGGATTGGGTGGAATAGGTCAGCAAACTAACGAACAGTCCAACATCGGAATAGATGCCAGGTGGAACAACATTGACGATTTGGCCGCCGCGAATTTGAATGCCAACTTCATCAGAGTTGACTCGGCGTAGCAAGTAGAAGTGCGGGGTTAGTAGCATTGCCAAAACGCCCAAGATGATGATGATCAGGACGAAAACAATCACGGCTCTTCGCATGTGGATTCTCCTTGAATTTGAAAAGATTATTGATTTTCTCCATTATAGCATGATTACAAACGATCAATGATTGGGGATTGGAATGGTTGTATAATGAGATTTGCTCAAAATCTACTTCAGGTGAATTAAATATGAAATTGCAGCCTTCTATTTTGAAAATCAATGCCATTTTCTTGTTAGTCTTCATGTTATTTGCTTGTGTGCTGCGGGTGGTGGTGGCGGCCCCGCCACCACCGGACGAGGTGCTTCCGGAGCCATATCCGGGTACGGATGTCTATCCGGCGCAGGTTTGGGTGCAGGATGCGAATCAGATGAATGTTTTGTATGCGCTGGGTGTGGATGTGGATTTTGTGCGCAATGTCAATTGGGGGTCTGCGTATCCAAAATTGGTGCGTGTTTATGTGACACAGCCAGAGGCGATGCGCTTGCAGGCCGAAGGTCTGCAAGCGATGCCGATTGCGAATGAGAGTGTGCGTGCCTGGGCGCTATATGGACCCCAGGAGGGCGTTCAGCAGCCCAACACCTGGCCAACTTTGGCACAGGTTGAAGCGCGGATGCAAACGATAGCGAGTAATTATCCGCAACTTGTACGATTGGTTTCAATTGGGCAATCGGTGCAGGGGCGCGATTTGTGGTGCATGAAGATAACCGATGCGCCAGATTTGGCCGAGGATGAGCCAGAGGTCAAATTTTCCAGCACAATTCATGGGGATGAGCCGACTGGTATGGAGATGACGCTGCGCTTGGCTGAACTATTGACGAGCAATTACACGGCGACTACCCCTGACCCTGAATTGAAAACCCTTGTTGATGAACTTGAGATTTGGCTTTGTCCATTGAGCAACCCGGATGGGTATTTTAACAATCGGCGGTACAATGCAAATGGCGAAGATCTAAATCGTAATTTTCCCGACCCGATTCAGGATGGTGAGGATTTGCCGTTGGGGCGTGAGCCTGAGACACAGGTTATGATGCAGTTTGGCGCGCAACATCGTTTTGTGCTGGGGGCAAATTATCATGGTGGGGCACAGGTGATGAATTATCCATGGGATGGATGGACAAGTTCAGAAGTGAGACCGCCAGATGAAGCAGAATTTATCGCTTTTTGTACCGGATATGCACAGAGAAATGATGATATTTGGAATGACCCGGATCCGGCGCGAATTATACAGGGTGCAGATTGGTACAGAGTTTATGGAGGCCTTCAGGATTGGTCGTATTACTGGCATAGCGAGCAGCATGTGACAATTGAGGTGTCGAGTGTCAAGGCTCCGCCATACAGTCAGATGAATACATTTTGGGATCATAATCGGGATGCGATGATTTGGTGGCTTGGGCGTGCACTGGTTGGGGCGCGTGGCCTGGTGACGGATGCGCAGACGGGACAGCCTGTGGATGCAAAAGTGTGGGTTGTGCGGGAAGATGATATTCCGGCTCTGACTGATCCGAGCGTGGGTGATTACCATCGCCTGTTGATGCCTGGGACTTATACGCTGCGGGCAGAGGCTTTTTGTTATCAGCCACAGACGGTGCAGGTGGTTGTGGCGGATGGTGCGGCGACGGTTCATAATTTTGCTTTGCAACCGGCAGAGCAGCATTCTTTGCAAGGGGTTATTACGGATGTGATGAGTGGTGAGCCGCTTGCAGCGCAAATTGCGCTGGTTGGTACCGAATATCTTGCAGAGAGTGATCCTTTGACCGGGCAGTTTGCGCTGGATGTATGTGATGGGACGTATGAAGTGCGTGTAGATGCGCCATATTATCGTCAGCAGACGCGCACTGTGACGGTAATTGGTGGTATGGTGGATGAAGATTTCGCGTTGGAGCGCGTTCCCTGTACATTGTTGGTGGATGATGATGGCGAGCAGATGTACGAGGCGTATTATCAGACCGCATTGACAGCCAATGATTCGGAGTATGATCTCTGGAGAGTTTCACAGGTCGGCAGTCCATCCCTCGAGGTTTTGAAGGATTATGGGCGGGTGATTTGGCTGACTGGGGCGCAATCGGATGCAACATTAACGCCAGCCGATCAGACAGCGTTGGCCGGGTATTTGGATCAGGGTGGACGGTTGTTTATCTCTGGTCAGGATATTGGCTATGATATTCGGGCCGATTCGTTTTATGGGCAATATTTACATGCGACTTATTACAATGATGACACGAATTTATCTTCTTTGACTGGGGCGGGATATTTGAATGGGGTTTCTGTGTCATTGGGTGGGGATGGCGTTTCGCAGGCGTATCCAAGTGATATTGGGCCGTTGAATGGGGCTGTGACGGTTTTGAACTGGCCGTCTCCCAATCATTCTGGTGGGGTGGCGTTTCGCGATACAGTGTATCGGATGGTGTATTTTGCATTTGGCTTTGAGGGGATTAATACAGCAGCTAAGCGCAACCAGGTCATGCAATTGACACTGGATTATTTAGGCGGTTGTGAGATGCCGCCCCCTCCGCCGCAGGCGGCTTTTACAGCTTCGGTCACGCAAGGGATTGCGCCCTTGAGCGTTGATTTCCAGAATCAGACAATGGGTGTATATGAAACATTGGCGTGGAATTTTGGTGATGGCAGTGGCAGCAGTGAGAATGATCCAATGCACATTTATTTGATGGCGGGTGTCTATACGGTGTCACTGTCCGTAACAGGGCCGGGTGGGAGTGATGAGGCGGAACTTGTCATTACAGTTGATGCCCCGCCAATGGTTGAGAAAAAACTGTTTTTGCCGGGTGTTTTGCGTTAAGGAGGAAGAGATGAAACGCTTATGGTTTGGGATGGTGATTATGCTGATGCTGGCTTCGTGTGTGAGGCAGACGGCTTCAACTGAGCAACCGATACAGACTGTTGTTGTATCCTTTGCTCAGCCTGCTGTAACTGTGACGCCGGCACAGCTTGCAGGCCCTGAAATTCATCAGATTCAGGGTGCGGCGCATCTTTCGCCGATGCTGGGTGAGACGGTAGAGAATGTGACGGGTGTTGTTACGGCGCTGCGGGCCGATGGATTTTACATGCAGGGTTTGAATCCAGATGATGACCCGGCAACTTCGGAAGGAATTTTTGTTTTCACGCGCTTTCCGCCGAGGGTGAAGGTTGGCGATTGGGTATCTGTGAGTGGTTTGGTGGAAGAGTTTTATCCGGGTGGAGTGGAGACGGGATACCTTTCAGTTACAGAATTGAAGGATGTACAGGTGGTTGTTTTGGCAAGTGGGCAGGTTTTGCCAGCGGTTGTGGTTTTGGGAAAGGACGGGCGGGCGATTCCTGATGCAGTGATTGAGGATGATGGCAAGAATTCCTTTGATGCTGACCTGGATGGGATGGACTTTTATGAGAGCATGGAAAGTATGCTGGTGCAGGTGAATGGTGCTCGTGTGGTGGGGTCAAGCAGCGCTTATAAAGAAATTGCAGTTGTGACAGATGGTGGAGAGGGTGCGAGTATATTGAGCGGGCGCGGGGCATTGGTGGTGCGAGAGACAGATTTTAACCCGGAGCGAATTTTGTTGGATGATAGTTTGCGTTCGCTGCCAGTTGCAACCGTGGGTGATTGGTTTGATCAACCGATTGTGGGGATTTTGGATTATAGCTTTGGGAATTATAAGATTCAACCATTGAGCCGATTGACCGTTAAAGCGGGAGGGTTAACGCCAGAGGTGGCACGTCCAGCCACGACCGAGGAATTGACAATCGTTTCTTACAATGTTGAAAACCTGGATGCTCGTGATGATGAGGAGCGTTTTGAGCAATTGGCTGTTCACCTGGTAAACAATTTGGGAACGCCAGATATTGTTGTGCTGGTGGAGGTGCAGGATGGGGATGGTCCTTTGGATAGTGGACTGGTGGATGGGGCAGCAACGTATCAGCGCGTAGTGGAAGCTGTGGAGCATGTGGGCGGGCCGATGTATGATTTTCGTGAGATTGCGCCAGAAAATAACCGAGATGGGGGTGAGGTTGGTGGAAATATTCGGGTGGGTTTTTTGTTTCGGGTTGACCGGGTGCAATTTGTGGACCGTGTTGGTGGTGATGCAATGACGCCGGTAACGGTTATTGGTGGGCCAGATGGGGCACACTTGAGTATTAGTCCTGGAAGAGTGGACCCGCAGTCCCCCGCTTTTGTGGATAGTCGCAAGCCATTGGTAGGTGAATTTTTGTGGGGTGAGCAGCGACTGATTGTGATTGCCAATCATTTCAATTCAAAAAGTGGGGATACGGCACTGTATGGCGATTTTCAGCCGCCGATCTTGCTTTCGGAGACACAGCGGATACAGCAGGCGACCACAGTGAATCGTTTTGTGGCGGATGTGTTGGCTGTTGACCCGGAGGCCTGGGTGGTTGTGGCGGGCGATTTGAATGATTTTCAATTTTCGATGCCTGTACGGGTGTTAAAAGGCGAGATATTGACGGATTTAATAGAAACTCTGCCGCCGCAAGAGCAGTATACATACTTGTTTGAGGGCAATGCTCAGGTGTTGGATCATGTCTTGGTTAGCCCGGCGCTGCAACGGGTAGTGACTGAGGTAGATGTGATCCATCTAAACGCCGAGTTTGTTGCTGGCGAGCGTTTGAGTGACCATGATCCGGTGCTGGTACGGGTGCGGAAGCCCTGAGTCAAAATGGTTAAATTGCGGTTAAGAGACGGTCAAAAGTCACTTTTTCGATTGCGGAAAGTGTTTTAAACTCAAAAGGATAGTACAATAAACAAAGCGTTGCCCATCTCTCAATTAGTCGAGGAGGATGCCTTGGAATCATCTGCTGTGGAAAAAGTACAATCTCGTCTTCCCCGTCGTTCACCGTTCATCAATCGTTTGTCTGAGAACGTGACGGGATATTTGTTCGTTACGCCTGCGATGTTGGTGATTAGCGTGTTTGGATTGTTCCCAATTGCTTATGCTGTGTATATGAGCATGTTCAATTGGCGGGTGAAAAAGGGTGAATTTGTTGGTTTCACCGAGCGCGATCAATACAATCAGTTGATTGGAGATTGGGTTGGTCTGGCAATGTTTTTAGCCGGGATAGCCGTGCTTGCTTTGGCCTATTGGATGTGGGGGAAGGCATTTCGTTCGCTGCGGCAAGGGGAACTGATTGCAAAACTGGGAGCGGCAGTGTTGTTGGCTGTGACAGGGGTGCTGATTTCAACGGGGTGGGGACGAATGTTGGCGGCTGGTGACGAGAAGTTCCTATCCTCAATGATTATTACGCTGTATTACGCGGTCTTTACGGTGCCAGTACAGTTGGGGCTAGCAATGATTTTGGCCTATGTGTTGTTCCAGAATATTCGTGGAAAACAAGTTTTCCGCATGATTTATTTCTTGCCCTATGTGACGCCGATTGTTTCGACCGCAGTTGTGTTCCGTTCGATTTTTAGTCCGCGTGAAAGTTCTTTGGCGAACATTTTTTTGGGCTGGTTTGGAATTGACCCGCAAAAGTGGTTGTTTGAGCCAAAGCCGGTTTTGCAATTGCTGGGGTTGAACGTGGAAGGCTTTTTTGCTGGGCCGAGTTTGGCTTTGGTCAGCATTATGATTTTTGGCATTTGGACATTTGTTGGTTATAACACGGTGATTTTTTTGGCGGGGCTAGGCAGTATTTCAAAGGAAATTTATGAGGCGGCGCAAATTGATGGTGCAAACACGTGGGATTTGTTTCGCAGTATCACTTTCCCATTGCTTTCACCCGTAACGTTTTATTTGTTCCTTGTCTCTTTCATTGGCACTTTTAAAGCCTTCAATCACATTTTTGTGATGCAGGTGCCAGCAGCACAGAACACAGTCCAAACGGCCACCGTGGAGATTTTCAATATTTTCTATAAGGGCAATAACTATGGATATGCGGCTGCACAGGCTGTGTTGCTGTTTTTGGTCATTTTAGGCCTGACGTTTGCGCAAAACAAGTTGTTGGGTGATAAGGTGTTCTATGGCTAATCAGAGAACGATTTCTATGTCGGGCAATCTGGCAAAGCGCTATGCGTCGCAAGCAGTGCTGTATCTGATTCTGTTGTTAGGGGCTGTGGTTGCAATTTTGCCATTTTACTGGATGGTTTCCACTTCGTTTATGACGTTGAGCGAGACGATTAACCGGAAATGGTTTCCGGCAGAGTTGCAGTTTCAGAATTATGTGGATGCATGGAATCAGGCGAAATTTGCCAAGTATTTTCTGAACAGTGTGATTATTACCTTTACAACGGTGGCTGGAGTTTTGATTACCTCAACACTGGCGGGCTATGCATTTGCACGAATTCGTTTCTCTGGACGCGGGCTTTTGTTTGCTGTGATGCTCAGCACAATGATGATTCCTGAAACAATTACTTTGCTACCGAATCTGTTGATGGTGCGTGGGGCCATTATTCCGCTTCCGGGTGGTTCATGGGTGAATACTTTGCAGGGGTTGGCTGTGCCATTTATGGCAAATGCATTTAGCATCTTTTTGTTGAGGCAATTCTTTGCGCAGATACCAAATGAGCTTTGGGATGCAGCGCGAATTGATGGCTGTGGACATTTTCGGTTTTTGATGCAAATTGTGTTGCCAATTAGCAAGGCGCCGATGATGACGGTATTGCTGTTCTCGTTCACCAGCGCGTGGAATGCGTTTATGTGGCCGTTGCTGGTAACCACGCGCGAGAACTGGCGTCCTTTAATGGTTGGTTTGTGGAATTTTGTGACGGAAGCTGGGCCAGAAACACATTTGCTGATGGCAGGTGCGGTGATTACATTAATCCCGATTCTAATTGTGTATTTCTTCGCCCAAAAACAGTTCACCGAAGGTATTGCAACAACTGGGCTTAAAGGATAAAATAGGTAGGCTGAGACGGAGGCGTTCTCCGTTTTTCAAAAATCCAACCTTTCAGTTTTGATGGAGGAAGAGATGAAAAAGTTGTCTAGTGTGTTGGCTGTTGTGCTGGTTGCCATGATGATTTTGGCGGCATGCACCCCAACCCCAACGCCGGAAGCGACCCAGGTGGTTGAGCAGCAACCTACCACGGCTCCGACTGAGGCGCCAAAGCCGACCGAGCCCCCGGCCCCAACCGAGCCCCCGGCTCCTGCGGATGAGTGGGCTGATGTAGATCCCTCGGGCCAGAATATTGTCTTTTGGCACAATCATACCAAGGCTCGCGAAGAATCTTTGAAGGCAATGGTTGATGAATTCAACAAGACCAATGAGTGGGGCATTACCGTGACTGCTGAGAATCAGGGCTCATACGCCGACATCTTTAACAAGATGCTGCCCATTCTCAATACGCCGGATGTTCCCGATTTGGTAGTTGCCTATCAGAACCAGGCTGCGACCTATCAATTGGCTGATTCTCTGGTGGACATGACCCCGTTGGTCAACAGCCCCAAGTGGGGCCTGGCCGAAGAAGAGCAGAAGGACTTCTTCCCTGGCTTCTTTGCTCAGGACATTTTCCCGAACTTTGACAATGCCCGCTTGGGCTTCCCCCCCAACCGCTCGATGGAAGTTATGTTTGTCAACATGGACTACCTGAAGGAATTGGGCTACGAGAATCCCCCGACGACTCCCGAAGAGTTCAAGGAAATGGCTTGCAAGGCCGCTGCCCAGCCTTTCTCTAAGGCGACGGTTGAGACGAGCAGCATGGGCTATGAAATTGACCTGGCCGATGCCTCGACTTTTGCTTCCTGGTCGTTTGCCTTTGGTGGTGATATTTACGACTATGAGAAGGGTGAATTCACCTACAATAGCGAAGCGGCTGTGAATGCTGCGACGTTCCTGCAGGGCATGTTCACTGATGGCTGTGCCAAACCCGTGACCGAGAAATATGGCAATCAGACGGACTTTGGCAATGGTAGCATCCTGTTTACGACGGGTTCCTCCTCGGGCCTGCCTTTCTACCAATCAGCGGTGGATGGTGGTTCCAAACACGCCTGGAGCGTGATTGCCTTCCCGCACACGAGCGCGGACCCGGCACAGAATATCTACGGCGCGAGCGTCAGCATGCCCAAGAGCACGCCCGAGCGCGAACTGGCTGCCTGGCTGTTCCTGAAGTACTACACCAGCAAAGAATCCCAGGCGACCTGGGCTGAGGTGAGTGGCTACTTCCCGGTGCGCGCCAGCGTTGCAGAAGGCATGAAAGAATACTTCGATGCCAACCCAACCTACAAAGCCGCCTTCGACCTGCTGCCCTATGGCAAGTTCGAGCCGCCCGTGCCCGGTTATGACTTCGTGCGCGAAGAAGTGAACAAGGCTGTTTCGGCGATCATGGATGGCGCGGATGTGAAGCAAACGTTGGATGAACTGAATACTGCTGCCAATCAGATCCTGGCGGATCAGCTGGCACAGATTAAGAAGTAA
>CAYVRT010000042.1:0-4964 GCA_964453115.1 uncultured Anaerolinea sp.
GGAATGCTGACCGTGACGGTGATGGCTTGCGTGGCACCGGCAGCCAGCATGTAGGGGCCGGCCGGGCTGACCTGCACCGGCCAGACGCTGTTGATGGCTACATCAAAGGCATCGCTGACATTCCCCGTATTCTGCAAAGCCAGGGTATAGGTCACGTCGCTGTTCACCAACCCGGGCTTCGAATCGGTAGCAGGCAAAACCTCAACGCCCAAGGCAGTCGGGATGCAGCGCGTCAGGCGTTCGTGTGTGGGGTAGATGGTCACGCCATCCGAACTGCGCCCACCCGTGGCCCACAGGAAGTTGGTCCCCGCTCCGCCGCCCAGGTAGGTGCGCGGCATGGTGAGGGTGGGAAGCAAGGGGGTTGTCATCCACATGTCTTCTTCCGCATTGTACAAACCGGTGTGATTGAGCTGTGCCCAGGCTGCATCGCGCCGTCCACCAAAGAGATACAGCGCCCCCTCATCAAAGCCACTGGCAGAAAACGTCCAGCGGTCAGCCCCGCCGGTTGTCGGCAGGGCAGCGCCCGTCGTCCAGGTACTGCCATCGAAGATTTCGGTGGTTGTGAGTGCGCCAAAGCCCGGGTACGATGCCCCACCAACGAGGTACAAATTACCATCCCAGGCCATCGCCTCGGCATTGGTGCGCGCGGTTGTGAAGGGCGTCCCTTCCGTCCAGGTTTGGGCAACGGGATCGAACACCCAAACAGCGTTGGTCGCCATCAAACCACCCGAGCCATTATCCACCAGCCCACCCAGGCGATAAATCAACTCGCCATCGGTCACAGCCGCATACTGTGTTGCGCCAACGAACGTGCCGCTGCCCGGGATAACCTGCCAGGTATCGCCGACAATATCATAGACCAGCGTATCGGCTGACCCAACGGTGGTGAAGTAGCCGGGAATGTAAATTTTGCCATCCAACACGACAGCCCGACTGCCAGAGAAAGCAACCGGCGCCGGGGCCATGGTTTGCCAGGTGTTACTGAGAGTTGAATAGCGGTAGGTGGTATCGGTGGGGGTTGCGCCGCCGGCATCACTTGTGCCGCCAATGACGAAGACGTAGGCATTGGTGACGGCCTGAGCCGCAAAGACACGCCCGGCTGGCAGGGGTTCCATCGCCTGCCAATTGCCTTGCACGCCGTTATAAACTTCGCTCAAGGTTGTGCTGTAGAAGAGGTCCGGGTTGCCCTGGGTATCCGCAGCGACAAGGACCGTGTTGGTATCGTTCAGTTGCGCATCAAGCGGCACATGAGTGATTGCCGTCACTTCAACGGTGCTGCCCGCCGGAACGGTGATGGAAGCCGGACTCACTTGCGCAATCCAGGAATTCGAGACAGCGCTCAAATTGAGCGTCTGTTCAATGGCACAGGAAATGGTCAGCGTCTGCGTGACGTTCTCCAGCTGACAGGCCCAGGCCGGGGCAGCAGCCGAAATGGTGCATGGGCAAGGATAGGCGGCAGGCGTTAACTGGACATCATCGAGGAAGAAGTTGTTGCCATAGGCGCTGACCGCCTTGAAGCCGACCTTGACCTCGGTTTGCCCGGCAAAGGCCGTCAGGTCCACTGTATGCAACCCCCAGCCCGGCGTGGTGTAGGCGGGATCGTAGCGCGAGAAGCTAATGCCCCAATCTATCCAGCTTAGCCCATCATCGGTCGAAATTTGAATCTCGATTCGGTCATTGCTGGTTGAGAACCCCGGATCATGCGACATGTAGAAGGAGAGCTTGCGCGGCGAATCGGCAGGCAGGGTGAGGGTGGGCGTTGCCAGGCGGGTGGCATTGCCATTGGTAATGCTATAAGCATTCCAGCGCGCCATGCCGGCTCCGCTATGCGGCGAAAGTGGGGGATTGGCACCGCTCGTCTGCCGATCCCAAACAGAGGTGCCAATAAGCGGTGACTGGCTCCAGCCGGTGGGCGGGAAGGTTGGGTCATCAAAGCTCTGCGTCCAATCGGGGGTGGTAGCCACATAACGCGTCGTGACCGTTTTGGTCACCGTTTGCGGCAGGGCTGTTGCATCCACAATGGTGGCCGTATTTTGGATGCTTGCGCCGCACGGAACGTCGGCTGGCTCAACCGAGTAGGTAACCGTCACCGTTTCGCCAACGGCCACAGCCCCTTGCCAGGTGATGCGGCGGTTGACATCATCATAGGTGCAGGTGCCGCTTGTGCAGGTCAGGCTGGCATCAACATAGTCGGTCAGAGCGGGGAGCGGGTCCGTCATCTCTGCCGCGGTCGAGGCAGCCGAGCCACTATTGGTGATGGCAATGGTGTAAAGAATTGGCTCTCCAATCAAACGTTCAGCCGGGGCTGTTTTGGTCGAGTTGACAAAACTTGGGGCGGGCGGCGGCGGAGTCCAGACATAGGTCTGACCTGAAGCCGGAAAGGAGGAAGTAGCCAGCGTCATGGTGGCGTTGCTGGCCGTGCCGCGCAGCGGGTTGGACCAGTTGTTGGTTGGCAGGCTGGTGGTGCGGTTTTCATAATCGGTGGTGCTGGCACCTTTCAGGCCAACCTGGACAGAGCGAGTGGACGAATTTTTTGTGTAGGGGCCATAGACAAAACGCACCTCGTTGCTGCCTTCATACAGCTGCACCTGAAAATTGTAGGATTCAGAGGTTGCACTGTAATGGCGAAAATCCTTCCACTGGATGACAAAGACGCGGTTGGGCGATGTGCCAAGCAGCTCCGAGCGCAAGGTAGCGCCCGTATTGCCCTGCAAATCTTCGCCCTGAGCAGAGACCAGATTGGCACAATTGGTCGTATCGGTGCCGCTGATTGGGGCATAGGCACAGGTGCCTGAAAAGCTCGTTGCGCCAAAGCGCATAAAGCCATTGGCGCTGATGCCAATGCTGGTATAACTGGTGTTGTTAAAGATGAATGTGAAACCGATCGGGATATTGTTGTAATTATTCTCATCCATGCTTGTGCCGGAGCCATGCAAGGTGCCGCCGGTGATTTCGGTATAGGTGCCGGAAATCGCCTCAAAGGCATAGACATCACGCACGGCATTCAGGCCGGACGCTTGCACTTCGGCGGCTTTTTCTGCCTGCGCCACAGTGGGCGGGAGGGGGGATTGGGCCGAGGCACCCAACGAGGGCCAGGCCAGGCCAAAGAGAAGGCCCAGCGCCATCAGCGCCGTCAGGCAATAACGCAAAAACTTGGTTGTCATTTTACTCTCCAGGAAAGGGAACAGGGATTGGCAATTCAGCCATGGGCTGGGCAGCAAAAAATTGGACCAGAAAATCACCTCCATTGCAGTATCTGGTTTTCACGCGCGGGCTGTGAAAACTTTTTTCACCAACCGGGAATTAAGTTTATTTTAATTTAACTGGCGCTTTTGTCAAGCAAAAATGGCTTGCAAATTTTTAAAGTGCGGCCAAAATTGCCGGGGGCAAAATGGAACCGCAGCGGGGTATACTGCGACTATTAATTAACATGGCAAAGCATTTCCCCTCCCTGGATGAAACAAGCCCCGGCCTGGAGCGGCTGGGGAAGGCCTTGCAAGAGCGGCAGAGCGCCATTCCGCCGCCGCAAGTGTTGCAAGCATTGCATGGGCAGTTGCCGCGCGCGCACCGTCCAGTTTGGCCGCTTCGGTTGGCCTCCAGTGGACTGGCGCTGTTATGGCTGCTCATCTTCTGGCTGGTGGGGCAGCCCGGCATCACATTGGAATGGCAGCCAGTGGAAAACGCAGCCAGTTTTCGCATCTATCGTTGGGTAGCCGGCAGCCCCATCCTGCTGAGCGAGACCCATCAACCCGTCTATCACGACCCCTGGGCATTGCCCGGGCTGACAACCTATCAGGTCGAAGCCCGGCAGGCCAATGGGCAGGCGCTGCACAGCACCTGGGTGCGCCTGCCCGCCTGGGAAGCCTGGCTGGGCAGCCTGGTCGCGATCCTCCTGGGCGTGTTAATGGCGCGCGCCCTCTCACAAACCGTTTTTATTTCAACACAAAGGAGTTGAAGAAGATGAAAGCTCAACGATGGTTGAACCTGTTTTTAATCGTGGCGCTGGCGCTTGGCGCGGCGCTCAGCCTGGCACAACCGGTGCAAAGCGCAGGCCCCAAAGAGGAATGGGCCGGACAGACCGGTGGCGGTGACACGTATATTTCCTACGAAAGCTATGGCTGGATCAGCAGCGCACTGGACCGCATTCATCCATACTACTACGACACTTCGTACACCATCACGCAGGACGCCTACATGAAGGATTTTGACAGCGGCTCGAACCTGCAAAGCTGCACGCTGTACTACGCCCCGGATAGCAGCACCTGGCCGAGCAGCTGGACGAGTGTCAGTGGCAGCATCAGCGCGGTAGCTAGCAGCAACAATGATCGCTGTACCTTTGCCTTCAACCCGCCCAACGACGGCAACGATTACATGTTCTATATTCAGTATCAATACTACAGCTATACCTGGTATGGCTTTCCTGGGGCGTCGGGGACATCACCACAATTTACGACTGCGCCCATCAGTCAGAATCAGACCTACAAACTGCGTCGCAACCCGCAAACCACCTATCACAATGTGCGCATTGATGGGCGGCTCGGTGAATGGGGCAGTTCACAATCGGTTGGCAGCGATGGCGGCAGCGCCAATTTCTATGTCACCTGGAACGACCAGGACATTTTCATCCGCATCAGCGGCGAGTTTAGCAATTCAGACCGGCTGAACATCGGCATTGACACCAACCCCGGCACAAATGACTTGAGCGGCAGCAACGTAACAAACGGATTTGCCAAAGCGCAGTTTGCCGGTTACCTGGTGCCCGACTACGTCATTCAATCTACCGGCACAACCAACCTGGATAAATACACCCGCAGCAGCAGCAGTTGGGGCAGTGCAAGCTCCATCTACGCCAGCGGCGCCAATCTGTACCGCAGCGGCAGCACAGCCGAAATCCGCATCCCGCGCAGTGAAATTGGCAGCCCAAGCGGGGCGGTTGCGCTTTACTTCTGGCTGGCAAACAGCTC
>CAYVRT010000042.1:5064-8940 GCA_964453115.1 uncultured Anaerolinea sp.
GTGCCCGGGAACGTGACCAACAACGGCAGCCTGACCAATTGGGGCAACCTGAGCCTGAACGGCAGCGGGGCGCAATCCATCAGCGGCAGTGGCAACATCTTCCAGCTCAACAAACTGACGACGGAAGGCAGCGGCACCAAGACGCTCAGCCGCTCGGTGACCTCGGTTGAAGTGGACATCAAGGCCAACACAACGCTTTCCGTCGGCAGCAACACGCTCACGCTGGATGGCAGCAAGGGCGAGACAACCGCCGTCAACCCCATCTTCCGCAACAATGGCAGCTTTGATGCTGGCACGGGGCTGGTGGAGTTCAAAGGCACCAACAACATCAATGGCAAGGTGCTGGGCGCAAACAACACCACCTTCTACAATGTGATCTTGATTCGCACCGGCAGCGCACCGGCAGTCTTCGGGGTAGATTTCCGCGACCAAAAACCGGGCAGTGAAAGCCGGGCGATCATCAGCAATCAACTGGAATTGGCCAGCGGCACCTTTGTGGCCGATGAGGAAGATTGCGGCGAGGTGTGCAGCGGGACGCTGGATGGCACGCCGCGCTACGCGACGGGTTCCACGTTGAAATACAACGTCAATGGCACCTTCATCAGCGCAGCCGAGTGGAAAGTGCTTGGCACAAGCTGCGGTGTCACCACCGGTCTTCCACACAACGTCGTGATTGCCAAAGATACCATATTGAATCTGACCGCCGCCTATGACACCGCCGGCAACCCGGCCGGCGAGTATGCCGCCAACCCGAACAAGTTCTTGTGCGGCAATTTGACAATTGAAAACACCGGCACGCTGGAAAGCACCGGTGGCACGCTCTCCCTGGATGGCAACTGGACGAATGACGGCAGCTTTACGCACAACAGCGGCACGGTGACATTCAAGGGCAGCGGGGAGCAGCAGATTCTGGGCGGCAGCAGCACGGCCTTCAACACTCTCTACAACCGCACGGCCGCTGGCAGCCTGGTGCTGAACGACCTTTCGACGAGTGGCGCCTCGGCACAGAGCTTTTACAATTACGGCATCTATCGCCGCAGTTGGACGCCGGTTGCCGGACAATCACATTCCTTTGGGCTGGCACGCCTGACGATTGCAATTGATTCGATCAGCGGCGCTTCGCCCTCCATTCAAGTAGACCGAATTGACCAGGATAGCAGCCACAAGACCGGCAGCTGGCCGACCTGGGGCGTGGGCAACGGCATCTACTGGGATATTACCCCGACCAACATCAGCAGTGTTCAGGCTGACCTGAGCGCACCCACGACGGCTGGCGCCGGCACGGGCCTGGTGAGCGGCACGGCCAACGGTGCCACCTTCAACGAGGATGTCAATTCCAAGCTGTGCAAATATACGGGCGGGGGCGGCGGTGGCTGGGATTGCCGCAACAACGATACAGCCCTGAACAGTACGGTTGGCTTCAACGATGCGACCGGCTTCTCCGAATGGGCGCTGGGGCGCGATGTTGGCCCAACCGCGATTGAGTTGCTTGACCTGCAGGCCGAGAGCGGTCTGGCGCGCCCCTGGGTGCTGCCCGCTCTGATTGGCCTCAGCCTCTTCCTGCTGGTTGGGCTGGGCCTGCTGCGCCGACGGCATTAATCCCCTCTTTCCCCAACCTGTTCACACACAGCGGGCGGCTCAGGCCGCCCGCTGGCTTTTTTCACACCATTTCAATCCAATCCAGTTCAACATCGCAGTTGCCAAAGGCCTGCTTAAGGAAGGTTTGACGATCTGCCGATAGGCTGCGAACGACGATGCGTAGCGAAAAACTGCCATCGGGTCGAGTATCATTGACCGAGCGGATGATATTGCCGCCCGCCTCCGAGACAAGCCCGGCAAGGCGCGCCAGCACCCCCGGACGGTTGGCCTGATTGGTGCCGGAAAGTTCAATCGTCGTCCAGTTCAGACCAGCACATGAGATGCCGACTTCATTCAACAGGCTATCCAGTTCCAAGAGTCGAATCGCCCCACCGCCCAGGGCGGCGTACAGGTCTTCCAAACTGCTGCAACCGGCACGCTCCAACAAGTTATCGAATTTATCCGGGTCGAGTGCGGCAACATCTTCCAGGTTCAAGATGCCATGCCGGGCCAGGAGGGTGCGCATCTGGTCACGCCCCACTTCAGCCATGCGCTTGAGGCCCTGCACCGCCAGCACGGAACGCACCAGGCGAGCAGTGGAAGAGCTGCAAAAGCTCAGCCAGGTTTCATCGGGATGCAGGCGCTGCCCGCTGGTAATCACCTCAACCACGTCGCCGGGCTTAACCCGGTCAGAGAGCTGCGCCACCCAGCCATTGACCTTGACGGCGCTGATTTTATCGAGCAGAAATTCTTGTTGAATGGCAGCAACAGCATCCAGCACGGTGGAACCTTCCGGGACAAAGCGCGCTCCGCCGGTGGGGGTGAGGATCTCAACCGGGCGGTAGAGACTGATATCCTTGTTGTGCTTGAGGGCATAGACAACGCCCCACAAGTTTTCGCCTTCCATGGCCTCGGTGGTAATTGCCACCTCGATGGCGCCATAGCCCGGCAGCCAGCCGGTCACCTGCAGGGCGCGATAGCCATTCTGCGGGCAAGCAATGTAATCATCAAAGCGATCCTGATCGAGATAGGAGCCCAGGTAGGCGTTGACATGCGCCAGGAGCTGATAGCAAAGCACAGCGCTATCCTGCTCCACAATCAGCCGAAAGCTGATCATATCATTGAGCGCCATAAAGTTGCTGAGCGAGGTTTTGCGCATGCGTGCCATGCGGCGCAGTTTCTGCCAGGCCTGCCAGTAGCCATTGGCGGTCACTTCGACGCGCCCCTCAATGCCGGCCTGCTCCATCACACGCCCCAATTCATCCATCGTTTTGTGGATGAAGCCGAGCTGCAAACGTGGGTCACGGTCTACCCGTTCGCGCACAAATTGAAAGGTCTCTGGCTCGGCAAAGGGGAAGGCAAGGTCTTCGAGCCAGCGCCGCCAGCGGTAACAGTTGAGGATGCCGGCCAGTTTTCCATAGGCGCGGATGGCCTCGGTGGCCTTTTGACGGCTTTTGGGCTCGCTCATGTATTGCAGGGTCATGACGTTATGGGTTTTATCGGCCAGTTTGACCAAAAAAACACCCGGGTCACGGAATTGTGCAATTTTGCGCAAAGTTTCCAGTTCCCGGGTGCGGCCATCGCGTGGTGTGCTGAGCTTGGTGACGCCATCTACAATGTAGGCGACTTCCTCGCCAAGCGAGCCGGGGAAGTGTTGGCGGATGAGGTCAAGGCTGCCGCCGCGGTCTTCGACGCTATCGTGCAGCAGGGCGGCAATCGTCCAGGCATCGTTGCCAACCAGACGATCCATGAAGTTGGCAACCCAGACGCAATGGGTTTCAAAATAGGGGTCGCCATTGAGGCGCAGTTGACCGGCATGGAGTTGCTTGCCCCAGCGGAAGGCCTCGGCAATCGCTTCGGTGCGCGGCGAAAATTCGCCAATGTTGAATTCGCGCAGGAAGTCGGGACGGATTTCACGGACACGACGAACAGATACCATACCCTACAGTATACCTTGAAATTTTGGGAAGGCAAGGGGCTTGATGCAATGGGGCAAGTGTGATAGAATCAAGCCGCTTTGGGAGGGATGGCCGAGCGGCCTATGGCGCCTGTCTTGAAAACAGGTGTGGGCAACACCCACCGGGGGTTCGAATCCCTCTCCCTCCGCCTCTATTGCAGTTGGGGCGCGGGTTTAACAAGCGAAGCAATTGCACCTGGGGAGGTGCCAGAGAGGCCGATTGGGCTCGCCTGCTAAGTGAGTGCTGGGAATTACCTCAGCCGTGGGTTCGAATCCCACCCTCCCCGCTAAACCGTCCATTGGGGCGGTTTTTGGTTTCAGCCGTGGGCCCCCGCAGGGGG
>CAYVRT010000042.1:9040-10939 GCA_964453115.1 uncultured Anaerolinea sp.
GCTAAACCGTCCATTGGGGCGGTTTTTGGTTTCAGCCGTGGGCCCCCGCAGGGGGGTTCTATTCGAATCCCACCCTCCCCGCTAAACCGTCCATTGGGGCGGTTTTTGGTTTCAGCCGTGGGCCCCCGCAGGGGGCAGGCTGTAGAGGGGGCATCTTGCCCCCTTCTTGAGAAAGAATGCGCCCCAAGGGACAACAACCGCGCCACAGCAAATGCCATGGCGCGGTTGTTTGTTTATCTCACAAGGCCAGGTGTGGCCTTTTGAGGGTTCATTCCATGTCCGGCTTCCAGATCTCCCACACCTTGCCCACCAGATTCGGGCCCGGTTTGAGCGTTGGCTTGCCAGGCTCCCAGCCGGCTGGCGTAGCTTCTTTGCCACCCGAAGCACGCACAAGCTGGAAGGCCTGAATCTGGCGCACGCTTTCGGCAAATTTGCGCCCAACTGGCGGGGTGAGGACTTCCATGGCCTGAATCACGCCATCCGGGTCAATGATAAAACGCCCGCGCAGTTCAATGCCCTGGTTCTCATCCCAAACACCATACGCCCGCCCAACATTGCCGGCCTGATCCGAGGCCATGTGGAAAGGAATGCCGCCCTCCACCATCCTGGATAGCTCATGATCGTTCCACATCTTATGCACAAAGTGGCTGTCTACACTGACCGAAATCACCTCAACCCCCAAACCCTGCAAGACCGAATATTTGTCGGCGACCGCCGACACTTCCGTCGCTCAGACAAAGGTGAAGTCGCCGGGGTAGAAGCACACCAATACCCACTTGCCGGCAAAGTCAGATAGTTTGACTGTCGTGAAACTGCCACGATAATACGCCGGTGCCGTAAAATCAGGCGCCTTTTGCCCTACACGAGCCGTCATTGAATTCTCCTTTTGCTCCACAGGAGCGGATGAGGTGGAAACGGGTACAGAGGTTGGACCGCTAACGGATCCGGAAACACGCGCACATCCTGCACTTTCTGCCATAGATACTCCTTTCGCAAGCGAATTGCATGCCAACAGGCTTTTTGACAGGCCTTGAATCGCCACAATCAACCTGCTTGCTTAATTATAGCAAGAATTCAATTTTATACAACCCAAAAAGTCTGCTTTTGGGCGGTCAGGGCTGCACCTGCAACGAAGCAATCACCGCATCCAGCATCGGCACCGAAGGCTCAAAGGTCTGCGCATCAAAGCCATCCAATAGCCCGGTCACCTCTTCCAGATAGGGCGTGTAGGTATTGCTGAATTCATTCCAGTCCTTGCCCTGCATGAAGGTATCGGCATCGGCCGGCAAGGTGGGATGACTGATCGGCAGCACCGCCGCAACATAATAACGCCCATCATCCGTCAACCCCTGAAAGGAATAGAACAAATCCTTGTTGTTGATGGGAGCCGTGTATTGTGCATATTCCGTCAGGTAGCGCACGCCCTGACCATTGCCAAAGGAAATATAGGCTACCTGAACGCGCAGCAATTGTGCGGCGTTGAAAATTGGCATCATGGGCAGCGACTCGGGCGCCTGTGGACGGCTTGCCAGCAATTCGCGCAGCTCACGGATGGAAATGGCGGCACCTTCGCTCCTTTGCTCCAATTCCTGCACCGGATAGACCCAGATGCGCGGCTGATGAAACGTGTTGCTGAGCCAATAGCCGTTGAAGGTGAACTGTATGTGTTCGGGGTAACGATCCCAATAGGGGCTGTCATCGCCGCCCGGGCTAGCCGGCACCGTTTCAACCGAGACATTGGATGCCAGCGCCGGGTCATACGAAAAACGCACGCCCTGATATTCAATGAAGGCCAAGGGTGGCGCGGGGGTGGGTGGCACAGCGGTTGGCGTGGGTGGAGGGGGCAGGGTGGGCGGCACCACCGTCGCCGTCGGCAGGGGCGGCAACGTTGGCGGCACT
>CAYVRT010000042.1:11039-19038 GCA_964453115.1 uncultured Anaerolinea sp.
CAGCAGCAAACGACGGAGGTTCATGATTCTTTCCTTTCTTCTGGTTCTGGAGGGCGCACAGGCAGCGCCTTGAGGCCAAAACTACTTGCAACCAACAAACAAACCAGCATCCCAAACCAGGGCGTAGCCAGGGCATTCACCTGCCAATAGGCCACCCCCAGCAAAAACGAAAGCCAGAGCAATGCATCGCCCCAAATCAGGAAGCGATACGGCTGACCAGCCGCCCGCAGGGCGCGCCGCACATCAAAGAAGAGCAGCAAGAACAGCACCAGCAGCGCCAGGACGAGCCAGATGGTGAAGGGCAGCGGAGCCTGACGGCCCAAAATGTTTGGACTGCGAACGAATTGAGCTGCCAGCCAGACCCAGGTGAGTGATACCAGGCCATTGACGAGGCGTGAGAGCAAGGTGGGAACGCGCACCGAAAAAACATCTCGCTTCACAGGGTATCATCCTTTCGGGCCTGCGCATGTTGCCAGGCCGCCAGCGCGCACTGCCACAGGCCAAACAACAGCGCCGCACCACTCAACCAGTAGACGCCGCCCGGGGTATTCAAGTTCCAGGCCAGGAGCAGAACAACGCCGCCGAGCAAAGACCACAACACACCATATTTCAGGCTGTTGCGCGCCAGGGTGCGCAAATCATCCGGCAGAACGTGAACCTTTGTCTTGCCGGGCAAATAGCCGCTGCGCCCCAGCCGGTCGCGCACCGCCACCCAGCGCGTCCCATCCGCTGCCAGGGCATCATCCACACACCAAAACCGGTCGCCTTTGCGGTAGGCATAGCGCGGCACGGCCTGCGCATTCGGTTCGCCAAAGACATCTGCCTGCGGCACAACCAGTTCCATGCGCAAAACGCGGAACAAGCGCGTCTCGCCGGGTAAATAGGCCGTCCGGCCTTGATATTGCACCAACATCCAGCGCCGCCCATGCAGCGCTTTCAGCACCTGCACTTCCTCGCCAATGGGCAGCAGCACCAACACCGGCTGACTGCTATCCATCGTCTCATACAAGGGGGCAGGCTGTTCAATGATTCGTCCTCTCATGTCTGGCTCCAGGGGAAAAGGGGTTCTTTCTGATTGTAACAGAAATTGACCATTTGCAAAACGCCGGTTTGACGGGCCGCCGGTTTGCAGATAGAATGGAGGACGAGAGGTACCCGATGACCGAAATCAAACGTCCTGTCTTCTTCAGCGGAGAAAACCCCGCCATGACGCTCTACGACCTGGAGCGTGAAACCGTGCAGGTGATTGCTAGTTTTTGGCTGTGCAGCGATGGGCCGCATGGACCGGGGCAGGCATTGGTGCTGTGGTGCAGCGACCCGGCCTTGCCCTCCGCCATCTACACCCCCAACCCGGCCCTGGCACAGGCCCTGGTGCATGACCTGGTGCGCCATTTTCCAGAGTTTGAAGGCTGCCCGGTTGAAAATTTGCCCTACCGCCCGGCTGCGCTGCAACATCACTTCGACGGAAATTGTTACACCGTCCTCTGTCAGGCAGGAGAGGATGCGCTAAAGCTGGAATGGATTGAGCCGCTGGACTGCAAGCAATTGCTGTGGCCTGGCTTCCCGGCTGGCGATGCAACCTACGACCTGAGCACCGTCCTGCGGCCCTGCCGCACCGGACGGCTGACCGTGAACGGGGAAATCAGCCCGGCTCAGGCCGCGACCGGTCAAAACGCCGAAGGGCGCCTGTCGAGCAGCGCCTTTCTGGCCTTTGCCGAAACCTGGGTTGGCCCGCTGCCGCAGGCTGGCGAATAGAAAAAAAGGCCCCGCACACGCTCAGGCCGCAGCTCAGCCGTTCCAACGGGATTGCTGCTCATTTTCGCCATTGCGACCGGCACAGCCCGCATTTACCGGTATAATACAAGTATGAGCAAAATCCAAACCCGTTACGTCTGTCAACAATGCGGGCGCACCTCGCCCAAGGGGCTGGGACGCTGCCCGCAGTGCGGCAGTTACGGCAGCATGGTGGAAGAAGTGCTTGCCCCGAGCAACAGCATCCCGCCGGTGAGCGGGCGCGGGCTGAGCAGCCGTTCGCAGCCGCGCCGCCTGAGTGAAATCAGCGGCGACCCGGAAGCGCGCCTGAACGTGCCGATTGGCGAATTTGCGCGCGTCCTGGGCGGCGGGGTTGTGCCGGGCTCCATCGTCCTGGTGGGCGGTGACCCGGGGATTGGCAAATCTACCCTGCTGCTGCAAATGGCAGTTGAAATGGCTGCCGCGCAGCGCGTGCTTTATGTTTCGGGCGAGGAATCGGAAAAGCAGATTAAGATGCGCGCCGTGCGCTTGTTGCGCAATGAGGATGGCAGCAGCCAACCAATGCCGGAAGAACTCTTCCTGGTGACCGAGACCAATTTGCTCACCATCCTCGAACATGTGCAGCAAGTCCAGCCAATGCTGCTGATTGTGGATTCAATTCAAACCATCTACCTGCCGGAGATGGATTCAACTGCCGGCTCGGTTGGGCAGGTGCGGGAATGTGCCAACCGGCTGCGCGAACTGGCAAAGAGCAGCGGCGTTTCGGTCTTCCTCATCGGCCATGTCACCAAAGAGGGCATGATTGCCGGGCCGCGCGTCCTGGAACACATTGTGGATACGGTGCTTTATCTGGAAGGCGACCGCTTTCTTTCTTTCCGTCTGCTGCGCTCGGTCAAGAACCGTTTCGGGGCCACCTCCGAGGTGGGCGTGTTTGAAATGCGCGAAACCGGCATGGTGGAAGTCCCCAACCCCTCCGAGGCCTTCCTGGCAGAGCGGATGATTAACGCCCCCGGCTCGGCGATTGCCGTGACGATGGAAGGCACACGCCCGATTCTGGTCGAAATTCAGGGCCTGACCAGCCCATCCAACCTGGGCAACCCGCGCCGCACGCCGAACGGCATGGACATCAACCGCATGTTGATGGTCAGTGCGGTGCTGGCACGGCGGATGGGGCTGCGGCTGGGGGAGCAGGATGTATTCATCAATGTTGTGGGCGGGTTGCGCGTCAGCGAGCCAGCCGCCGACCTGGCAATGGCGGCAGCGATTGCCGCCTCGCTGCGCGATGCGCCGGTGCGTGCCGACGCCGTGCTGATTGGCGAGGTGGGGCTTTCTGGCGAGTTGCGGTGGGTGGGGCAAATGAACGCCCGCCTGCGCGAGGCCGCCAAGCTGGGCTTCAAGGCGGCGATTGTGCCGCGCCGCGTGCGGCGCAGCGAACCCTGGCCAGAAGGCATCACCATCCTGGAGGCACGCAGCCTGCGCGAGGCGCTTGGGCTGGCAATTCTGGCCGACAAGCCTCAATAATCGTTTCAAGTGGAGGTTTCCATGTCCAATCGTTTCAACATCTCTCCCTTCGCCTGGCTGCAAGCCACGCGCCGCAACCATGCCCTGGAACATGCAACGCTGCAAATTCTGGCCCGCAAACACCCCGGCCTGACGGGCGGCGGCTATTCGGATGGGCGCGGTTTTTGGATTGTGGGCGATTTGCGCACCGAAGAAGTGCTGGAAGCCGCCGAGGAAGCGCTGACACGGCTGAAAGCCGGCGAACATGCGCTCGCCATTCATCCGCATTGCGGAACCAATTTCGCCGTCTCGGGGCTGGCCGCCGGCCTGGCCGCCTGGCTGGCAATGCTGCCCGGCACGCCGCGCAGCCTGCGCCAAAAGGTGGACCGCCTGCCGTTCATCATCCTCCTCGCAACCCTGGCGCTCATTCTGGCGCGCCCGCTTGGCCCGCTGGCACAGGCCTACCTGACAACCGAGCGCAGGCCGGGCAGCCTGCGCATTCAAGAAGTGGTGCGCTATCCGCGCAAGGGCATCCGCCTGCACCGCGTGCGAACTATGTAGCAAGGGGGGATGGCAATGCACGAGTTACAACGCCGGGTGCGACTGGATGGCAACCCGTTGATAGATGGCAAGCGCGTCACCTGGGTCTGGGAAGGGGAAACGGCGCCGTACCTGGTGGGCGATTTTAATAACTGGGAAGATCACACCGCCCTGCTGCAACCGGTGGCAAACGGGCTGTGGAGTTATTCAACCGAGCTGCCCCTGGATGCCTACATTGAATACGCCTTTCGGGCCTACCCGAACGCCCATGAACGGCTGCCCGACCCCTACAACGCCCGGCGGACGCCGAACGGAATGGGCTATCACAATTACTTCTTCTACATGCCGCAGGGCAGGCCCAGCCCGCTGGCCCGCCGCCGCCGCTCCGGGCGCGGGCAGTTGCTGGAGCGCGAGCTGCGCGACACCGTGCTGATGGCAACGCCGCGCCGCACGGTTTGGCTCTATCAGCCGCAGGTGGAGGAAGCCTGCCCGCTGCTGATTGTGCTGGACGGGAAAGATTACCTGCGGCGCGCCAACCTGCCGGCAATCATCGAAAACCTATCAGCCCCGGGGAAAATGCGCCCGCTGGCACTGGCCCTGGTGGATAGCGGCGGCCCGGCGCGCGGGGTTGAATATCTGTGCAGCGAGGCAACCGTTGGGCTGCTGTTGCAGCAGGTGCTGCCAATGGCACAGGCCGAGCTGAACCTGCTCCCGCCCGAAAGCGGGACGTATGGAATCCTGGGCGCTTCGCTGGGCGGGCTGATGGCGCTCTATGCTGGGCTGCGCGCCCCCAACATCTTCGGGCGCGTTCTCAGTCAATCGGGCGCTTTTCTGTTCCCCGGCTACCGACCGCCGGTCTTCGAGATGGTGGAACGCCGTCAGGCAGCGCACCTACAGGCCTGGCTGCAAGTGGGGCGCTATGAAGGGCTGTTGGATGCCAACCAGGAGATGCGCAACGCCCTGATTCAGCATGGCTACGCACTCGGCTATCATGAATACAATGCCGGGCATAATTACCCGGCCTGGCGCGACAACCTGCATCACGGGCTGATGGCGCTCTACCCCGGCAAACCGCTACTCAGCCGCTAGCCAGGTGCGCACGCGCGCCAAGAGGCCGGGCAGGTCTAACGCTGCGCCGCGCTGCTCTGCCGCCCGCACCTGCTCCTCATCCAGGCCGGGGGGCAATTTCAGCTCGGGCATTTGGGCATCGGAAAAATGGAGCAAGACGCGTTCCAGGGCGGCGCGCAATTCCACCACCGCCAGCGGCTGCTGCTCGCTCAGCAGTTCCGTCAGCGCAACCCAAACATGCGCACTGTTGTGTGCATGGCCCATGCGCTCAAAATAGCCAATCGCATTCAAAATCGCTTCCACAGATGGGCGGCGCTGTCCGAGCAAAGAATGCAAGCGCGCCATGCAACCCCAGACCAGGGAAATGGCAAACGGCTCATCAACCCGGGTAAAGATTTCCATTGCCTCATGGGCCTGCTGCACACTCTCCTCCAGCCAGGCCGTTGAGAGCGGTGGACGGTCCCAACCAATTTCAATCCGGTCGAGGATGCTGTAGCCAACAATCCGCAAATCACCAATTTTGCGCCCCAACTGAATGCTCTCATCCAGCATCTGTTGAGCAATGTCAAAATTTCCCAAATACATCAGCACGCCGCCCAAATGGTTGAGGACGAACGGCATCTGTCGCTCCACCCCCAGGCTGCGCAGGCATTGCAGGCTCTCTTCCAGGTAGGTGCGCGCCAGTTCAAACTGATGCTGATCGCGCATCACAACGCCCAGATTGTCGAGCAGGCCAGCCACCTGAATCGGCATGCCGATCTCGCGGGCCTGCTTGAGCGCCAGCTCGTAATATTCCTGAGCCTGCGCATACTGGCCGCGTGACCAGGCATGACGCCCCAGCCCATCCATCGCCTGCAATTCGGTCGCCCGATCGCCCACCTGCCGGGCCTGTTCAAGGCTTTGCAGCAGGAGAGTCTCAGCAGTCTCATAATCGCCCTGAATCCAGGCCACAGTTGCCGAAAGGCTGAGGAGCGGGGCGCGCAAACGCCAGAGCTGAAACGGCTCAACCATTGCCAGGGCGGCTTCAATCAGCGGGTGGGCATCGCTGTAGCGATCCAGGGCAGAAAATAGCTGCGCCTGCCACAGGCAAAGCTGCGCCCGCAAAGGCCCTGCTTCGGGCCAGGCGGCCAGCACGGGCGCAAGCTGCTGCACGCCCTCGAAAGAACGCCCGCGCAGCCACCAAAACGGCACCAACGCGCCCCCCAGCTGAAGCAAGTGCTGAGTCTGACGGTGCTGCAAGGCCCAGTTCCAGGCCAGAGAGAGGTCATCGTACTGTTCGGCCAGGCTGCGCAGGGCCTGCGGCTGTTGAGCGCTTTGCAATGCGCCAGCTGCCTGCTGTGCCAGACCGGCACACCAATCACAATGCCGCTGCTGCACCTGCCCGGCCTCTTCGGCATTCTGCACCAGTTTATCAGCCGCATACTGCCGAATGAGCGGATGCAGGTCATAGGTCAGGCTGCCATCCAGATGGCGTGTGCTGCGCAGGAGCGATTTATCCATCAAGCCGCCCAGGCGCGGCAGCGGACAGCCGGCCACCTGCTGTGCGGCGTGACGGTCAAAGCTGCCGCGAAAGACGGCCAGCCGCCGCAAACCCGCTCGATCCTCTTCATCCAGCAATCGCCAGGAATATTCAAAGGCGGCGCGCAGGCTGCGATGCCGTTCGGGACGGTCACGCTGTGCCACCTGCAAAAAGTCCAGGCTGCGCTCAATTTCGGCGGCGATCTCCTCCAGGCTGAGCAGGCGCGCCCAACCACAGGCCAGCTCAATGGCAAGCGGCACGCCCTGCACCAGGTCGCCAATCCGCAGGGCGGCCTGACGCTCCGGCATTTGCAGGCCCAGGCTGCGGCTACGTTGCAAAGATTGCTCAAACAGGCGGATGGCGCTGTAGGTTTCAAATTGCGGATCGGAGACGCTTTCTGGCAGGGCCATGCCATGCAACAGGTACAGTTCCTCTTCGATCAAGTTCAGGCGCTCACGGCTCGTCACCAGGATGCGCACCTGTGCGGCGCGTTGCAACACCTGCCCAACAATCTCGGCCCCTTCCATGACATGCTCAAAATTATCCACCACCAACAGCAATTGCCGCCCGCTCAAATAGCGCAACAATTGCTCCAGCAGCGGCTCGCGGTTGTGAAAGGCAAAGCGCAGCGCCTCGGCCAGGGCCGGGACAATTTGCTCGGCGCTGTTGAGCGGGGCCAGGGCAATGAAATAAACCCCATCGCGGAAGTTTTCAATTTGTGCGGCCGCGGCTTGCAGGGCCAGGCGGGTTTTGCCAATCCCACCCGGGCCAATCAACGTCAGCAAGCGGCAAGAAGGCCGGGCAAGCTGTTCGGCCAGCGCGGCCAAATCGGCTGCTCGGCCAACAAAGGGCGTGTTTTGCGGCGGCAGGTTATGCGGATGGGCCGAGAGGGTGCGCAGGTTGGGGAAGGTTTGCAGCGACAGGTCGGGGTGCCGCAGTTCATAGATGTGCTGCGGCTCAATGAGATCTTTGAGCAAATGCACACCATGATCGCATAAACTGCTCCCCGGCGGCAGGTCACCCTGCGCTGCCTGAGCCGAGAGCAAAATTTGTCCGCCCCAACCGGCAGAGAGCAGGCGCTGTGTACGGCTGACCTCAAGGCCAAAATAATCTTCCCCCTCACCGCCCCAGGCTGCCTGTTGATGATGCTCGGCCTCGCCGGTGTGGAGGGCCAGGCGCACGCGCAGCTCGCCCAGTGCGCCCCAATCCTGCACCGCCAGGCGGCGTTGAATTTCCAGTGCGCAGGTGAGCGCCATTTGCAGCGCAGTTGCATCGCCAAAGACGGCAAAAATGCCATCGCCGGTGTGTTTGATCACCTCGCCGCCAAAATCCTGAATGGTTTGGCGCAGGATGGAATCATGCAACAGCAAGGCCGCTGCCATGTCACGGCCATGTTGCTGCCAGAGCGCGGTGGAGCCTTCAATGTCGCTGAAGAGAAAGATTGGCATAAGTAGATTATACCCAACTTATGGACAGCATTGAGCCGTTTTCGCCAGCAAGCTGCCGACATCTTGCCGGTGCGACTGTACACAATTCTATCCACGTTTTTGATAGCGTTTTCCACAGAAATCACCGTTTTATCCACATCCCCCCGGTTCGGGATCTGACTGAAAGCCCGCC
>CAYVRT010000043.1:0-15710 GCA_964453115.1 uncultured Anaerolinea sp.
CGATTGCTGCAAATGCTAATTCCAAAATAGCCGGGCAGCGAGGGGTTGCCGCGGTAATCCTGGCTGGGGGTGGTTGGGTCAAGCGTGTTCCAGCCATAGTACAGGTAAGCATTTTGCCAGTTGGGGCCGGACGGGTTGATGTAGGCGCCCGAAACCGCGGTATTGTCGCTCCAGGCAATGCCAGTTGCGCCCTGCAAGACAGTATCGCGAATCGAGGGCAGGCGGGCATAGTCTACCAGTTGGAAGCTAATTGCCTCCGCCTCTTCGACGGCCAGGCCGGTTGCATCCGCATCAATCAAACAGTCATAATCGGCATCTCCATCGCCATCCATATCCTTGTTGTCGGCCAGGTCGAGGGCCGGCAAATTGGCAATGCCGGTTGAGGCAATCAGCGCCTGGTCAGCCGCCTGACAGTAACGCCAATCATAGGCACCGGTAACAGCAAAACGCACCCCAAACCGGGCGCCGTTTTCCAACGCCAGCCAGGCCTGCATGAAGCGCCCAAACTCAATAATGCCGAAGACAAGGATGAGCAGAATGGGCAGTGCCAGGGCAAACTCGACCATGCCCTGCGCCGGTGAGCGGCGCACATGCGCAACAAGCCGGGATTGTGCGGCGGCCTGAGCCAGGCGTTGGAATTTTTGGCGAAACGTGTTCATAAAAGCCTCACATTCGACGGTTAGTTCGTCAAGCGGGTGTAGATGCGGGTGGCAATATCCTCGAAAATGGCAATCAATTCATTGCCCGAGGGGGCATAGTAATATTGGCCGCAACTGCGGGTTGCGCCAGCCGTTGCACAGGGGTTGGTTTCGCGGTCGCCATCATCACCCACGGCCGCAATGTAGCGCAACAGGCCTTCACCAACCGAAGCCTGCCCCAGGCCAATGACATAAATGGCGATATCGTTGCCGAGCGGCTCATTCTGATTGTAACCGCTGGTTGCAACCGGGTCCGAATTGACCGTCAGCGCCGTCATATCAGCCATATCGAGAGCGTAATCGAGCGGGCTGTAATTGGTGCTGTTGGTCGTATCCCAAATGACGTTGCCCCAAATGCCATCAGCGGGGGCGCAGGTGCCATTGGCCGCATCAATGCAGTAGCGCGGCGCAAAGACCAGGTCCAGGCACAGCTTGCGCCAGGCGGATGAATCCAGCCCGCCGCGGCAGAAGCCGTTCGGGTAATTGGACGCCTGGGCAGCCGGGAAGGGAAAGCCAGAATTGGCCGTATCGCCCGGGGCCGTGCCGCCGCTGCCAAAAGTATCGCTCATGTTCGCCGCACCATCCGAGAGGAAGACAATGACCCAGACCGAGCCGGAGCGGGCGTTCTGGCGCAGCACATTGGAGGCATTGCGCAACCCGCAACCGGTGCAGGTGGAAATGCCAGCAAACGAGGGGCGCAGGTTGGGGAACTGACCGCTGACATCGCCGTTACGGTCCGGGTCGCGGTTGGGGTTGTTATACCAGGACAGGGCCGCCAGGTGATCTTCCTCGGTGTAGCGATTCTTAAATTCTGGGATCGGATTGCCATTAATATCCAACGGGTCATAAAAATTATAGGCATCCAGTTTGTCATCGGCATCGCACGGCACACCGCCCCAGGCATAGGGGTCGCGGCTGCCATCCCAGCGGAATTCATTCAAGGTGCAAACATGGGATGGGTCGGCATCCGCGCCATCGCCATCAATATCCTCGGGGTTGACCGGGTTCCAGCGCCCGTTGCCCTGCCAGGTCGGCCAGAGCTTTGCATAGGGCGCATCGTCGTGCAGGGCAATGTTATCAATCACATCGCGCACATCGGTTGTGCAGGAAGATTGAGTGTTCGGGTCGGTTGCATTAAATTTGTGGATGCAATCGCCCAGGACGGCGGTCGTGCCGTTGGTGCGTGGCACCGGGTGAACAACGCCGACCGTATCGAAGGTAACAATTGCCACCTGATCGAAGCCCGGATACATGCGGTCCACCAGGGCGCGCGCCGCCAGTTTGGCATCCATGAGGGGCAGGCAGGGGTTGCCAGGACTGGGCAGGCCGACATTGCAGCCGGCAAAGTCAGCCGGGTCGGCTGGGTCATCAGCCGCCCAGGGGTCATAGTCATTGCCGACAAAGCCGGGGGTATCCACGCCCATCGATTCGGAGGTGTCAATCACAATCACCAGGTCCACTGCCGCAGCCTCGGAAGTGGCATTGGTGTTCAGGGTCACGCTCTGAAAGCCAAGCAGCCCAAGGAAGTAGAAGGGGGCCCGCTGACTGGCCTCCACCCAGACCAGCTTGCGCGGCGACTCGTTGTTGAGCGTATCCGGGCAGCGGGCATAGAAGACCGGCACGGTCGTTGCCAGACCGGCATCGCGCACGCCATCCCCATCCGCATCACAAATATAGACCTGCAAATTGACCGAACTCATATCCACATTGTTGAGCAGCAATACTTCTGCTGCGGCAAGCTGCATGTTGGCAACACTTTCGCCGCGCTTGAAGTCATTTGCCGACGCAACCGCAGCAGCATCTACCGAACGCTTCAGGTTGCCATAGGTAACATACAACGAACCGGCATCAATCGCCAGGCCGACGAAGAAGATCAACGCCAGCAGTGAGACGGCGAAGATGACGATCACCTGGCCGCGCCCAGAGGACTTACGGCACGGTGGGACGGGGGGTGGCTGTTGGGGCAGCCGCGGGGAGGGGCATGAGGGTATAGGCATGGATTTGAATGGGGTTCGGCACAAAAAGGGTGAACATCGGCAGGCCAAGGACTTGCTCATGGCAGTAATACAGCTCAACCGCTACAAAGCCCTTGTTGGGCGGGGCGTACGAGTCGAGCAGGCTCGCAACCCGGTCGAAGGTATAGTAGGGTGTGCTGCGGACGGTGTTGCCGTTGCAATCACGCCGCCAGTTGGCATCGTGATCGGGGTGGGCATCATGATCGGAGAGCGCCCAGTAGCCATTGTTGGTCTGACGGACGCAATCCAGGGTATTGGAACGCACCTTGGGCCAGACATCGCTGACCGCCCGGTTGGTGACGGTGTAGACCGAAATGACCACGTCATCGGTGGCCGGGTCGAGGGTGATGTAGGAATTGAGCCCGTTGCAGAAATTGGCGTCCCAACAAGTGCCAGAGTTGGCGGGCGGGGAAAAGACGCACGCCGCATCATAGTAGAAAGTGAATTGGCCGGGGGTCGAGCAATCACAATCCGGGGAGGGGTTGTCGAACGGGTCGCGCACCGAAGCAAAGCGGGCCGCTTCGCGCGTCAAATCCAACACGTCCAGGTAACGCCCAATGAAGATGACCATCTCCACCACGCCCAGCAACAGCAAAAGCAGCACCGGCAGCACCAGCGCCAGCTCCACAAAGGATTGCGCCCGTTTTGCGGCTGGGGAGCGGAGTTTTTGCAAGAGAGCAGAAAAGGGTTTCTTTAGCATAGAGAAAATTCCTTGTGCATACGATACCTTAACCGCTGGAATGTGTCAACAAATGAAAGGGATTTGCAAGGTGGTTGAAATCGGCTGCGCGCGTGTTTGTAACCGAATCAGGACAAAGAGAGCCAATCGGTTTGTAAATGGGTTCGTGGATGAATTGGTAGAAAAGCCCTCCCATCCAACCCAATTGCACAAAGATGCAGGTTTTTTGTGCCTTTTTTGCACCTTTTGACAGGTTGTCAAACGCCCCAAAGGGCGCATAATGAAAACAGAACAAAAATTCTAATTCAAACAGCGCACTTGAACCCAACATGCCCACCCAATCCCATCCCCCACAAGAAGGTCTGGAACGAGAAATTGCCGTGTTGCGGCAGTTACTCGCCCAGGTCGCAGGAATGTGCAGCAGCGAGCAGAACGAACGCAGCCTGGCCGAAATGCTGCGCGTGCTGGATATTCTCAGCCTGGCAAGCACCCGCCTGGCGGTGCTGCTCAAAGCACAGCAAACCCTGGGGCAGGCTGGACGCGAAGATTGGGGGGTGCGTTTCGAGCAAGCGCTGGCCGAGGTGTTGGAAGAATTCCGCGCCCCGCCAGCTCGCGCCCCACGCAGCGCCGGGGGCCGGCGCAGCGCTTGCCGCCCAACAAGCGGCAGCCCTGCCCAATCGCCCTTACCCCTCAAGGAAACCTGATGCCGCATCCGGCACCGTTCTCCACCGGAGACGACCGGAGCCGCCCCTTGCCGGAGGGCGAACCGGCTGCCCGGCGCTGCACACCCATTCCAGGAGGTCCCAATGCCCGAAAACAGTTCCAATGCCCGGCTGCTAGCCGAGCAAGTCGCCCGCCTGGGCGACCGAATTGAGGCGCGCTTCGCACAGCTTGAGGCGCTGCTCGAACATCAACAGGCGCTCAACGATGAGCAGCACGCCGCCCTGGTGCGCGAGCAGGCTGCCCTGGCGCTGCAATTGGCCGACCACGAAACCCGCCTGCGCGAGGCACTAAGCGCCGTCTCACAGTTCAAGCTGCTCACCGGCCTGGCCTCGGGCGGCTCTGGGCTGGCGAGCCTGGCGGCTCTTTGGAAAGCGTTTGGCGGCGGATGAGCAGCATGCTGCACCGCGTCCTGGGCGACATTGCTGCCTTCAGCGCGGCGGGCGGTCTGCGCCTGCGTTCCTATCAGCGCAGCGCCGCAGCCGCCATCCTGCGCTCGGTCTTCGAGGAGCGCGGCGATTCAATCGTCATTCTCTTCCCGCGCCAATCGGGCAAGAACGAATTGCAGGCACAGCTTGAGGCCTACTTGTTGCTGCTCTTCAGCGGGCAGGATGCCGAGTTGCTCAAAGTTTCGCCCACCTGGAAGCCGCAAAGCCTGAATGCCCTGCGCCGTTTGCAGCGCGTGCTGGAGCGCAACCCGCTCAGCGCTGCCTTTGGCTGGCAAAAAGAATCCGGCTACCTGTATCGCGTTGGACGGGCGCGCATCGCCTTCCTCTCCGGTGCGCCGGAGAGTCACATTGTCGGTGCAACGGCCAGCCTGCTGCTGGAAGTGGATGAGGCGCAGGACGTGACGATTGAAAAATTCGACAAGGAAATTGCCCCCATGGCCGCCTCGACCAATGCCACACGCGTCTTTTGGGGAACGGCCTGGAACGACCAAACCCTGCTGGCGCGCGAGCTGCGCAGTGCGCAAGCCGCCGAGCAGCGCGATGGTCGGCAGCGCACCTTTCGCATCACCGCCGAGGATGTTGGGCGCGAATGTCCGGCCTATGCCGCGTTTGTTGCCGCACAGGTGCAG
Organism: uncultured Anaerolinea sp.; assembly: GCA_964453115.1. Lineage (GTDB taxonomy): Bacteria > Chloroflexota > Anaerolineae > Anaerolineales > Anaerolineaceae > JAIWNK01. The sequence goes on from CAYVRT010000043.1 coordinate 5,191, forward strand.
CGCCTGGGGCGCGCCCACCCCCTCATCCGCACACAATTCTTCTCGGAAGAAATCTCGCACCTGACCGGGCTGTTGACCGAGGAGCGGCAGCAACGGATGCGCGGCAACCATGCCTTCCAAAGCCATCCGCAACCGGGGACGCTGTACGCCTTCACCCTGGATGTGGCTGGGGAAGAAAGCGAAAGCGCCGCTGCTGCCAATGTGCGCCGCGATGCAACCGCCCTGACCATCTTTGCCCTCGACCTGAGCCGCCTGAACGACCCGCTGCTGTGCGGGCCGATCTACCGCGTCGTTCAGCGGGCGCAATGGGTGGGCGTGGCCCACACACAGCTCTACGCCGCGCTGCTCACCCTGGCCCAAACCTGGCAGCCGCGCTACCTGGTTGTGGATGCAACCGGCATCGGCGCTGGGCTGGCCTCCTTTTTGGGCCGGGCGCTCCCCGGACGGGTGCTGCCCTTCCTGTTCAACCGCAGCACCAAATCGGCGCTCGGCTGGGCCTTCCTTGCCATCCTCGAAACCGGACGCTTCCAGGAAGCCAACCCCGACCTGCCCGGCGGTGAGGCGCTGCAACGCACCCTGGCAGAGCGCTTTTGGCAACAGGGGCGCGCCTGTCAGATGGAAACCGACGGGTTGCAGCACAGCCTGCGCTGGAGCGTGCCAGAGGCCGCCCGCATTGGCAGCAACGGCGAATTGCTGCACGATGACCTGCTTGTTTCCGCGGCCCTCTGCGCCGTGCTGGAAGAGCAACCCTGGCCGCGCAGCCGACGCAGCGCAAGCCTGCTGCGCGCCGCCGACCCGCTCACCGCCATAGACCGAGGAGGTTTTTAGGCCATGTCAAACCCATTTTCCTGGTTCAAGCAATGGTTAAGGGCCGCCCCAGCCCCAGCTCCGGCCCCCCGCCGCCTGCACCTTGCCGCCCAACCCACACCACCCACCTGGAGCGAAAACGCCCCACCCGACCGGCTGACAACCCTGCGCCTGGCACTGGAAGCCTGGCGCACCAACCCACTCGCCCGGCGGATTGTTGAATTGACAACCCAATACGCCGTCAACGGCCTCAGCCTGCACAGCCCCGACCCGCAGGCCGATCAATTTTTGCAAACCTGGTGGAATCACCCGCTTAACCGCCTTGCTGAACGCCTGCCGGAATGGTGCGATGAATGCACACGCACCGGCGACCTGTTCCTGCTCCTCTCAACCGATAGCAGCGGCCTGACCTGGGTGCGGGCCCTGCCCTCTGCCGACATCGAACGAATAGAAACCGCCGCCTGGGATGCAGAACAGGAACTGCGCTACATCACCCGTCCGCTGCTCCTGCCAAATGGAAGCTGGCTGGATGCTCAACACTACCCCTCCGAAAGCAGCCTGCATGCCCTGCCGTCCGAAGAACGCACACAGCCGGGCATCCTGCACCTGGCAATCAACCGACCGTGTGGGGCCGTGTTTGGCGAATCGGACCTGGCGCCGCTGCTGAAATGGCTGGCGCGCTATGCCGCCTGGCTGGAAGACCGGGCCCGCCTCAACCGTTACCGCACCACCTTCCTCTACGTCGTCCAGGCGCGCTTTACGAACGAGGAAGAGCGGCTGGCACGGCAGCAGGAACTGGCGCTCAACCCGCCAACCCCGGGCAGCATTCTGGTCTGCGATGAGAGTGAGCAATGGAGCATCCTCAGCCCGCACCTGGAAGCGCACGAAGCCGGGCAGGATGGGCTGGCGCTGAAGCGCATGATTGCCGTTGGGGCCGGCATTCCGCTCCACTTTTTGGCCGAGCCGGAAGACAGCACCCGCACCACCGCCGAGGCCGCCGGCGGCCCGGCCTACCGGCGGTTTGCCATGCGGCAGCAAGCCTTTTGCCGCCTGCTGGAAACGCTGGGACAGGCTGTTTTGCAGCGCGCTGCGGCAACGCGCCGCCTGAGCAGCCCCAACCCGCAGGCCAGGCTATCGGCGCGCGGGGCCGACCTGACCGCACAGGATAACCTGGCGCTAGCACAGGCCGCCGCAGCGCTCAGCAAGGCCCTGCTGCCCTTGCAACAATCCGGGCTGCTGGAAAAAGAGGAACTGTTGCGCCTGATTTACCGCTTTGCTGGCGAAAGCGCGCCACACCCCGACACCTTACCCTGAAAGGAGACCTGCAGCATGCAATCGCTATCCATTCTATCCGCCAACGGACTGCCGAACCTGATTTTGCACGGGCTGGGCGCCGCGCCGGTGCTGCGCGGCTGCACCCGCCGCCCGGCAACCGAAGCGAACGAGGCCGGTTGGGTGTTGGAAGAGTATCGCCTGGTGATGGAAGGCAGCCCGCAGGAGCTGGATGAAGTGCTGCGGGGGCTGGAAGACCGCCTGGGACGCGCCGCTCACGGCGAAACACTGCACCTGCAAATGGTGCCTTATCACGGCTGCCGTCCATGGGGCAGCCCGCTGCTAGGCGGCGAAATTGCATTTCTGGATGAGGGCAGCAGCAGCCGCGGGCGCGGGGCGCAAGTGCTGCTGCTGCGCTTGCGGCGCGGCGATTTTTGGCAGGCCGAGCAGCACGAGGCCCCCCTCAGCAACGCCTATGGGCATGCTGTCACCGGCGGTCTGCCATTGGATAATCACAGCGATGGCGGCAGCCACACGGCCTTCGTCACGGTTGAAGATGGTGCCCTGGTGGGCGATTTGCCTGCCCCGGCCCGCCTGGAACTATTCAACGATGTTGGCAGCCCAACAAGCGCGCTCCAGGAAATCTTCCTGGGCTGTTACCTGGATGCCAACAGCCCGCCGCCCGACCTCACCCTGCAAGGCGAGTCCGCTACGCCGGCGCCGGATGTCAGTTCCAGCCTGGTCAGCGATGTCGGCAGTGCCAATGGACTGTTCCGGCGTTGCACCTGGTTGACGGGCGGCGAACAGGTGCTGCTCAATTGGCCGCTGCCGCCCGGTCTGCTCAGCGCGCTGAACAACCGCCCCGTGCTGCCGCTGCTGCGTCTGGCAACGCCAGGCGCCGAAAACGACCACTGGGCAAGCTGGCGGGTGTGCTTTGGCGAGCAAACCCTGTTCAGCAGTGAACTGGGGTTGTTGCTGCCCAATCGCGCCTTGCAAGTCTTGCCCGGCCTGCGCTTGCCGCCGGCCATCCTGCCTGGCGAAACGCCGCCCGCCGGGCTGACATTGCAGCTGGTACTGACCCGGCTCTCTTCCACCGCCCGGCAGCTGGATGTGGATTTTGTCACCCTGCTGCCGCTGGATGGCTGGCGCAGTTTGCGCCCGCTGGCCCACAGCCAGGGTGGCCTGCCGCCCGGTGCAATCTGGATGGATGACCCAACCCGTCACCTGAGTTGGAGCGTTGACCCGGCACAAGGCGAATTGATCACCCATGCCTGCCTGGGAGAGCCGCTGGTCGTCTGGCCGGGGCACCGCCAACGCATCTACCTGCTGCACGGGGGGATAGAAATGGACATTCATCACACCACGCGGCTGCGCCTGCTCTATTGGCCGCGCCGCCGCGCACTCTGAAAGGAGAAAAAATGACCCTGCCAACCCTGCTCAACACCCTGCGCACCCTGCTGGCCGACCCGCACGGGCTGCGCTTCAGCGATGACCTGCTGGCCGATGCTGCCCGCCTGGCACTGGCCGAGCTGGCTCAATGCTACGGCACACCGCTGCGCTTGACCGGCCTCGATGGCGCAACGCAAACAACCCTCGACGCGCTGGATGAACAGACACTGGTCTGCGGCGCAGCCGCACACGCCCTGCGGGCCCAGGCCGCCAACCGGGCCGACCTGAGCGGCCTCAATCAGGCCAACCCGCAGGCCCTGCTGACAAGCGCCGAACATTATGAGGCCGTCTTCGCCCGCGGACGGCAGGCCGCCACCCGTCGCAAACGCGCCGGTGCCGGTTGGGCCGTTTGGACCATTGAAACCGATCAAGAGGAGGTCGCATGAAAGCAGATCCGTTGCCAAACGCACAGCACGATGCGCAGCGCATCACCCTGCACGGGATGGGAGAACTGCAAGGCAGCCCGGCGCAGGATGAAATGAACATCCTTGCCATCAGCGCCGGAATGGGAAATGGCTGGCACTTCTCCGCCGGTTGCTTGCAGCGCAGCCTGTCACTCTGGGAAGGCACCCACAGCTTTGTGGACCATGCCGCCCCCGGCACGGTGCGCAGCCTGCGCGACCTGGCCGGCATTTGCCGCGCCCCCGAATGGGATGAAGCGGCACAAGGCGTTCGGCTGCGCTTGCAGCCCTTTGGGCCGTGTGCCGGGCTGCTGCAAGACCTGGCCAACGCCTGGCTGAACAGCCCACCCCCGCGCCCGCGGATTGGTTTTTCAGCCGATATTTCGTTTCGCAGCGCAGCCAATGCGCAGAAGGAGGTACTGGAAATTCTCAAAGTCCATTCGCTCGACCTGGTCTTCGACCCGGCGCGCGGCGGTCGTCTGCTCCAAAATTCGTTTTCTGTTCAAGAAGAGGTGAACCCAATGACCGAAGTTCTTTCTCAACCGGAGGAAACCCATGAGAACCTGCAAGGCAAGCCTGACGATCAGGCATGGTATGATTGGCTACTGGAAACCCGCCTGCAAACCGCACAGCTCCCCGAGCCAGCCGCCGAGGCACTGCGTCAGCAATTTGCTGGGCGTCATTTTCGCCCGGCGGAAGTGGAAGAAGCGCTGAAGGCCATGCAAACCCTGAGCAGCGCCCTCCAAACCCCGGCCCGCAGCGTGGCCGGGCGCCCAGCCGAGGGGTGCAGCATGGTGACAACCGAAGAGCGCTTGCAAGCCGCCGTGGATGACCTGCTCGGCGCACCGCGTCACCCGTCCCTGCGCAACGCACAGGTTGAGCGGCTGAGCGGGCTGCGCGAACTCTACACCCTGTTGACCGGCGATGTGGAATTGCGCGGCGAGGCGCAGCGCACCCGCCTGGCAACAACCGCCACCCTGCCCGGGCTGGTCAAAAACGCCCTCAACAAAATGATCGTCCAAACCTGGGAAGACCTGGGGCGGGCCGGCTATCACTGGTGGCAGCCGCTCGTCACCATCGAGCATTTCGACAGCCTGCAAGCCATCTCCGGCGTGCTGGTGGGCGAAATTCAGGCCCTGCCGGCCGTTGGCGAGGGCAGCGACTACCCGGAACTGGCCCTGGATGACTCGACCGAAGTCGGCACCTGGGTCAAGTATGGCGGTTACTTGCCGCTGACGCTGGAGCTGATTGACCGAGACGACATCTTCCGCCTGCGCCAATACCCGCGCAAACTGGCCAATGCCGCCCTGCGCAACCTCTCCGGCCTGATTGCTGGCATCTTCACCGCCAATGGCGGCCTGGGGCCGCTGCTGACCGATGGCGGGGCGCTCTTCAATGCCTCAGCCGTGACAACCCCGGGCGGACATGCCAATTTGCGCAGCGCGGCACTCTCGGGCAGCGAATGGGAGACGGTCAGTCAGGCGGTCTACAATCAACCCATCCTGACCGGCGAGGGGCCGGGGCTGGGGCCGCGCCTGGCGCTTGACCCCAAATATCTGCTCGTGCCGCGCGAGCTGCGCCTGACGGCCATGCGCATTCTCTACCCTAGCTTTGAGCGCGAGGCCAATTTCTTCTCCGAAAACATGCAGCGCGGCGAGTTTGGCGATGTGATTACCGTGCCAGAGTGGACCAACAACAGCAACTGGGCAGCGGCCTGCGACCCGCGCCTGGCACCGGCGATTATCGTCGGCGAACGGTTTGGCCTGCTGCCAGAAATCTTCATCGCCGGGGATGAACACAACCCGGCCCTCTTCGCCGCCGATGAAGTGCGGCTGAAGGTGCGGCATTTCCTGTCGGTCTTCGTTGCCGATTACCGCCCCTTGCACAAATCCAACCTGAGCTGAGAGATCGAAAAAGGAGGTTTTTCACATGGCCTATCTTTCCCATTCCACCCTGCGGCAGATGGTGCCGCTCAGCAACCTGCGCTCGTCCAACACGTCCTGGCAAATCCAATGGAATACACCGCACGTCTGGGTGCTTGAGAAGGCCCCCGGCGCAGAAACAAGCAGCCTGCTAACGGCGTTGGACTTGCCGCGCTCGGCACGTCCAATGGAAGGCACACGCCTGCTGGCGGTTGAAATCTGGTATCAAATCAGCAGCGCCGCCGCGGTCGCCTTCAGCGCCGCACTCTACCGCCTGAGCCTGCCGGGACAGGGCGGCAGCCTGACAGGTGCGCAGGCAATCAGCGCCGCCTATGATGCCGCACACGACACCGCCGCCAAACGCGCCGCCCTCGGCCTGCACCGCCTGATGCTAACGCCCGGCGAAATGAAGTTTGGCCCGGCTGACGAAGTGTGCTTTCTGGAACTGACGGTACAGACCGGCTCCAGCAGTCAGGTGCAAATTTTGGGCGTGCAAATGCACTACGCATTGCGCCTGTAAGAAAGGAAGGAAACCAATGGACAAATTGAAACAGCTGCTTTGCTCGCGCAAGTTTTGGGCAGCATTGATTGGCCTGTTGTTGATGGTCGTCAAGGCCTATCGGCCCGATTTTCCGCTGACCGAAGAGCCGCTGACCGGCATTCTGGCATTGCTGGCCGCCTACATCCTCGGCACGGCGCTGGAAGATGGGCTGAGCGCCCAATCGGCTAACAAATCCTGAACCAAACGAGGCGCCCATGTACATTGAACTGCACGACTCTTTCAGCTTCTGGAGCGCACAATCCTTGCGCTGGAATGAATGGGGCGGCCCACAGCAGGCCGTGTTGCATGGGCGCCTGCCGGTTGACCTGAACGAGGCCCCGGCCCTGCTTGGCAAGCCAATTTGCGTCTATGCCCGGCAGGGCCGCCCGGCCTGGTGGGGCTATGTGGATGAGGTGCAGGCTCGCCTGGCAAAGGTGACGGTGCGCTGGCGCCTGGAGGACATGGCAAATCGCTGTGCGCCGCTCCAGCGCCTGCAAGATGCCCCGCCCTTTGGCCGTCCATGGCAGCCCGGCCCCTGGCAAGAAGACCGGCTCAGTCAGGCGCGCTTTGGGGTGCGCGAGCGCCTGCTGCGCAGCGGAGAAGCCGCACCGCCCCCCTGGCCGCCGGGCCAATATCGGCCACAGCAGCGCGGCACGGCCACCGGCCTGTGCCTGATTGGGCGCGGCTGGCTCGAAACCCTCACCTGGCGAACAGCCGTCGAACTGGAAACGCGCCCCGAATGCACACAACCCGGCGGCGTGTTGCAAACACTGGATTGGCCCCTGGCACAGGAGCTGCTGCTGCTAGAAGAACAACACCCCGCCGCAATCTGGCTGCGCGCCGCCCAAACCGGCGCAACAGGCCCGCTGCTAGCACAGCTCTGTCAGGATTCCAGCGGGCAGCCCGGCAGCCCGTTGGCAAGCGCCGAGCTGCTCCCCACACAAGTCAGCAGTGCCGTCACCTGGCAAAGGGTGCCGCTCCCACCATCGCAAGCATTGCCTTCCGGGAGCCGTGCCTGGCTGTGCCTGAGCGGCAGCCCTGCCTGGCGCGTCGAGGTCAACGAAGCCGCCCCCGTCAGTGCTGGCAGTCTCTGGCGGGCGGCTGGCAGCGGCTGGGCCAAACGCCTGCCCGAAGCAGCCTTGCTCTTCTCGCTTGAAAGTCAATGGGATGCAAGGCGGCTGCTGGAAAAAATTGGCAGCCTGGCCGGGCAATTCCTGAGCGGCTGGCAGGCCGAACTGAACCCGCTGCTGACCTTTCAACCGCCCAGCGCTGTATTAACATATGCAGACCTGCTGAAAGAATTGTGCGCCCTCGCCAATGCACAGGCACTGGTGACCCCGGAACGCATTCTGCGCCTGCGCCCACACAGCGCCTGCGCCGAGCGCAGCCTGGGGCCGGATGGCCGAGTCTATGATGCCAATGGTCAGCTGCTCAGCCTGGATTCTGGCCTGGCCGGGCACCCGCTGCGCCTGAGCCAGAGCCAATTGCCCGCCATGCGCTGCACTGCCGCACACTGGCAGCCCGGCAAACCAACCGCAGAGCCAGTTTTCACAAAACTGTAATGGAAAAGCCCTCCTTTTTTTGCTACAATCAATCATACCCTGCCGCTCGTTCGGCGCAGGAAACCTCAGGAGGTGCAATATGCTTCACAAACGGATGGATGTTCCCCACCAGCTTGGACGATGGGCAACCTTGCTGGTGATCCTCTCCCTGATTCTTACCAGCGTCACCGCTGCCCAGGCGGCCGTCAATGATCTGTTCCTGATTTCGCGTTCCACGCTCAATGAACCGGGCGATAAGCGCTCCGATCGGGCCAGCGTCATGTCCTACCTCGGTAGCGCCGACCCACTCGAACGATCGGCGTTTTCCAGCCGTTCAACCAATCTGATAGATGGCGCCAAGGACAACGATTGTTTCACTTTCCAGGGCTCGGAACTGTGCTTCTTCGACATCTTCATGCACGACGAAAACAACCTTGCCACTTCCATGCTGACTGCCAACACCGTCCCCGAACTGGATGGCGACAGCTACTACCCGATCATTTCGGAGGATGGCAATTACGTCGTCTTTCAAAGTGCGGTTGAAGACCTGGAAACCCTGGTCCCGCCCGAAGAAACCGACCCGCGCGAAACCGACATCTTCCTTGCAACCCTGGATGCAAACGGCAACATCTCCCTGACGCAGCGCGTTTCTTCCGCCTTCATCGCCGAGGCCGAGCCAAATTTCGACTCGGGCTACATTCAATATGGGATAGATGGCTTCAACTACTACCCCATCACCTACAACAACGGCGCCACGCGGCTCAACCTCTATTTTCCCCACCCGGTTGCCAGCATTGCCCGACAGGATAACAACCTCTACATTGCCTATGAATCCATGGCCTCCAACCTGGTAGACCCGGATGAGATTCCGCCCGAGCCGCCCAACCCACCCGGCCCGCCACCCCACCTACAACCCGATTACAACGGCCATATCAAGGATATTTTTGTCCGTCAGATGCTGCCAATTACTTCAGACAGCCTGATGCTGACGCGCGGCTACGATAGCACCTATGGCTACTACAGCGGCAACCCAAGCGATGGCGAGTCCTATCATCCGGTGCTTGCCAATGGACAGCGCTACCTGGTATTTGTTTCCGAGGCCACGAACTTGATCCCCGGTTTTGGCCTGGGTGACTATCAACCGCACAACCCGCCCTCCGATCCGCGCGGCAATGTCTTCTGGCTCGACCGCGATTACGACAACGACGGCCTGTTGGATGAATTTGCCCAGCCAGAAAGCGACCCGCAAGGGCCGGGGGTGCGTTATTATCTCGTCTCTCATGACAATGGCCCGGAGCAAAAACCGGGCAACGGCCTCTCGAAACACCCCGCCGTTTCCTTTAACATCACCAGCGAAGATGTTGGCGGAGATATGGTAGATTTCGAGAACCTGAATATCGCCTTTCAATCGGATGCAACCAATCTGGTCAACGGCGACACGAACGGGTTTACCGATATTTTTCTCTACCGCTGGCGCCGCAACCTGACAACCGGTGAGGAAAGTGAAGTCATCGAACGGGTCTCGCTGCCCTCCGCCATTCAAATCCCCAAGGGCGCCCTGGCTGCCCAACCGCAGCGCGGCCCAGCCCTGACCCTGCCAGGCGGGCAGGTGCCGCTCGAGTGGGGCAACGCGCCAACCGATGCCCTGCTGGAAAAGCCCGGTCACCTGGCATGGTCAAAGCAAACCGGCCCACAACAATTGCAGCAAAAAGATGCTGGAACGAGCGAGGATGAAGACCCAATGTGTAACCTGGGCGGCGACTCCACCCAGGCCAACCTGGCCTCCTACGCGCCCAGCATCTCGCGCGATGGCCGCATCGTTGCCTTCCACTCCTACGCCTCCAACCTGATTGATGGCGACCGCAATTGCGCCTGCCGCTACTATTTTGGCAGCGGCATTGAGGGAATCTTGACCAAAAACTGCCCGGATGTGTATGGGCGCGACTGGCTGGCGCAACAAACCTGGCGCATGTCCGTCACCAAAGATGGCAGCGAAGCACAGGGCGACTCGGTTTGGGGCGAATTCAACCGCAACGCCCAGTTCGTCTACTTCTCCTCCTACGCCAACCTGGCCGGTGATGATGCAGATGGCAGCTACAACTACATTCTGCAAGTCTTCATGCGCGACCAGGGTAACCCGCCCGGCAACCCGAATGTCCAGCCCACCAGCTGGGATTTTGGCAACCGGCACCCCTTTCAATATGCTGAAAAGACCTTCCGCATGTTGTTCCTGGCCGACCTGTACGTAGACCAGATTCAACTCGACCCGCTTTCGGATAGCCGCTACAGCATCTTCAGCGACAATTGTTCAGGCAGCTACCGCTACCAAAGCGGCGACACCTGCACCTTCAAAGTCGCCTTCCAGGCCGATGAGGAAATGTATTTCTACACCGGGCAAATTAACATCTCGCTCAGCGACCCCAACCCCGGCATGCCCCCAACCCGCACGCTCAACCTGGCGTTGCGCGCCAATGTTGTGCCGTGGGAACTGTACATGCCCGGAATTCAGCGCTAGGTCGAAGAGACCAAAACTTCAGCCCGTTGCCTTGCGGCAACGGGCTGATTCTTTGTGGGGCTGGCATCTTGC
>CAYVRT010000044.1:0-14979 GCA_964453115.1 uncultured Anaerolinea sp.
CGCAGACGAGAGATCCGCACCCCCTCTCAAACCCAGGGCATGGGGCCCTCTGACACCCAAATTCCCCGCCCCCTGCCTGGTTTTTGGGTATAATCAACCTATGCTCGAAGATATTTTCATCATGACGCTGGCGATGCTGGCTTATGGAGCTTTGCATTCTCTGCTGGCGGCGCGGCGCAGCAAGGCCCTGGCGCGGCGCTGGCTGGGCAAGACCGGAGAGCGGTTTTACCGCCTCTTCTTTGCCCTGGTTGCCACGCTCAGTTTTGCGCCGCCTGGCTTGTGGTTGTTGCTGCATCCTGGCGCTGTGCTTTACAGCATTCCGGCTCCCTGGCGCTGGATCTTTACCCTGGTGCAGGGCGCCTGTGCGGCTGGCATTCTCATCACGCTTGGACAAACCGGCGTCCTGGCCTTCCTCGGCCTGGATGCTTTTCTGTCAGACCGCGCTCACCCCGGTCAACCTGGCCTGGTGCGGAGCGGACTCTATCGCTGGGTGCGGCATCCCGTCTATACCCTCTCGTTGTTGATTTTGTTCCTCGCTCCAACGATGACCGCTACCTGGCTCGGGCTGGCACTCGGGGCGCTGATCTACATTCTGGTGGCCCTGCCGCTGGAGGAAAGCAAACTGCTGGATGAATTTGGGGCAGCCTACGCCGAGTATCGTCAACAAACCCCGGCGCTGATTCCTGGCCTCAAGCTGCGCCGGTGAGGCATGACGCCGCTCCTGTGGCTTTCGCTGGCCCTGGTTGGTGGCGTTTTGCTGGCTGCCGGGCTGCACCTGCCGCTTTGGGTCTGGGCCGGGCTGTGTGGCGGGGGGGTGATTCTGGTGGGGCTGGGGCGTCGCCTTCGACGGCCGGCTCACCTGCCGCTGCCGTTGGGCATTTTGTTGATGGCGCTGGCCCTGGGCGGGTTGCGCTGGCAAATTGCCCAACCGATCTGGTCACCGGCTGACCTGGCATGGCAGCACCTCTCGCGCAATGCCCCGGCGGATGTTTGTCTGCGCGGGGTTGTGGATGCTGCGCCGGACGCCCGCCCAACCGAAATGCGCCTGCAATTGCGGGCCGACGAGCGGCAGGATGCAGTTGAAGGCTGGGTGAGGGTGCGCGGGCAGTTGCTGATTGTGACCACGCCCGGTGAATGGCGGTATGGCGATCGGCTGTTGGTGTGCGGCAGCCTGAATGCCCCCGATAGCAATGCGCGCTTCTCCTACCGCGACTACCTGGCGCGTCAGGGGGTGTATAGCATCAGTTATTACCCGCGCCTCAGCCTGTTGGAACGTCATGCCGGTAACCCGCTGCTGGCGGCGCTCTATGCTTTGCAGCAGCGGGCTGCCCAAACGCTGGAGCAGCTCTTTCCGCAGCCCGAGGCGGCCTTGCTCTCCGGCATTTTGCTCGGCCTGGAAAACGAGATCCCACCCAGCCTGGAGGATGCGTTCCGGGCAACCGGCACGGCCCACATTGTTGCCATCTCCGGCTTTAACATGACGTTGCTGGCTGGGCTGTTCATCAGCTTCTTCAGCCGCCTCACCCGGCGCGGTTGGGCGGCATTGCTGGCCGGGCTGGCGCTCCTCTTCTACACCTTGCTGGTTGGCGGCTCGGCGGGGGTTGTGCGCGCCGCCATCATGGCCTGCCTGGGGCTGTTTGGGCATTTGCTGGGCCGCCGCCAATCGGGGCCGACCAGCCTGAGCTTCACCGCTGCCCTGATGACCCTCATCAACCCGCAGCTGCCCTGGGATGTCAGCTTTCAGCTTTCGTTCATGGCAACCTTGGGGTTGGTACTCTATGCGGAGCCATTGCAGCAAGGCTTCGTTGGCTTGTTGGAACGCCGCCTGGCGCAGCGGTTGGCACGTCAGATTGCCGGGCCGGTTGGCGAATATGGGCTGTTCACCCTGGCGGCCCAAATCACCACTTTGCCGGTAACCGTCTATCACTTTCAGCACCTTTCGCTCAGCACCTTGCTGGCGAACCCGCTCATCTTGCCAGTTCAGCCGCTGGTGATGATTCTGGGCGGGCTGGCCCTGTTGGGTGGGCTGGTGTGGTTGCCGCTGGGGCAGGTGCTGGCCCTGCCGGCGTTGTTGCCGGTCACCTACACCATTCGGGTTGTGGAATGGCTGGGGCAGCTGCCGGGCGGTGATTGGGCGCTGGGCGAAATTCCGCTCTGGCTGGCGGTGGCTTTCTACCTGTTGCTCTTGGGGCTGAGCCTGCCTGCGCTGCGCCGCCGGTTGGGTGGAGCGGCGGGGGTGGCTGCGGTGCTGTTGCTTGCCGGGTTTAGCCTGCGGGCGGCCCTGGCAGCCCCGAATGGGGAATTGCGCCTGATGGTGATGGCGCAGGAGGGGCAGCCGATTGTGCTGCTGCGCAGTCCATCGGGCCGGGCGCTGTTGCTCAATGCGGCTGTCGAAGCGCCGCCGCTGCGGGCAGTGTTGGGGCAGGCCTTGCCGCCGCTCAACCCGGGGTTGGATGGCATTCTGGTGACTGCGCCGCAGCGCGCAACCCTCGATGGGCTGAGCGACCTGCTGGAAACCAACCCCAGCCCGGTCATCTGGCTGGCCGGGGCGCCGCCGAGCGGGCGCAGCCTGGCGCGCTTGCAAGCGCTTTGCCTGGAGCAGCACACGACCCTTGAGCGGCTCTCGCCGGGGCAGGTGCTGCAAGTGGAGGCCAACCTGCGCCTTCACCTGCTGGCGCGCAGCAACCAACGCGCCGCTGTGTTGCTGGAATATGAGCGGCTGCACCTTTTGCTGCCGGGCGGGCTTTCGCCGGAGACGATTGCGCGGCAGGCCGGTGAATTGCCCGGGGGCAGCCTGCTGTTACTGGGCAGCGAAGACCTGCCCGCCGCGGCTGCCTGGCAGGCGCTTGAGCCGCAGCTGGTGCTGCTGGCGGCTCCCGCCCCGGAGGGCAACCTGCCTCGGGGCTGGGTTTGGGTTGCGCCTGGGCAAAGGCTGCTGCTCACCAGCAACGGTGCAACCCTGCGCCTCGCGGCCGGGGATTAAATAAAAACGGGGCTGCCAGGCAGCCCCGTTGCGTTTTATGCAACCCGCTCAAATTTTGAGCCAGGCACACCGCAGACCGGGCATTTCTCCGGGGCGTTGCGCGGCTCGGTGTAACCGCAGACCGGGCAAACATAGTAATCGTACAAATCTGCCCCGCCCTGCTGCCCGCCTTCCAACCCGGCCAGCGCCTGACGGTAGAGCGCCTCATGCACTTTTTCCACCTCGTAGGCAAATTTGAAGCTCTTCAGCGCCTTTGCATCGCCCTCGCGCTCGGCATCGGCGATAAATTCCGGGTACATGCTGACGACTTCATGATTCTCGCCTTCAATTGCTGCCTGCAAATTCTGTGCTGTGCTGCCAATTTCATTCAGGGTGCGCAGGTGATTGAGGGCATGGACGGTTTCGGCATGAGCCGCGGCGCGGAATAGTTTGGCAACCTGCGGCAGGCCTTCCTGATCCGCTTTTTGGGCAAAAGCCAGGTAGCGGCGGTTGGCCTGGCTCTCACCGGCAAACGCAGCTTTTAAATCTTCAATCGTTTTGGACATTGTCTACTCCTTTGAAAAAATCGGCGGATTTCAGCCGCCCGCTTGCTAAGGATAATGGCAAGTTGTTGCACTGTCAATCTGGATAAAAGTCACCTTCTCAGGCAACATCCACCGCCCAGATTTCACCGGTCTCCGGTGCCAGGCTGCCTTCCACCATCCGCCCGCCCTGCAAGCGCGCCGTGCCGCCATGCAGCAGGCCGCGCAGCCCGCCATCTGCCAGCCCGCTGATGGGCAGATCCAGATGCAGGGTTTGGGGGGTGTGATTGAGGGTGATGATGAACTGTTCGGTTGCCAGCTCGCGCAAATAGGCCACTACCCCATCCGCGGCATGCAGAATGCGGAAGCCGCCGCTGCGCAGGGATGGATGCTGCTTGCGCAGTGCAATCAGGTGCTGAAACTCGTTGCGCAAGTCCAGGTCCCAGCGGGCCTCATCCCAGGGGAAGCTGCGCCGGCAATCGGGGTCCTGCCCGCCCTCCAGGCCAACCTCGTTGCCATAATAGATGCACGGGGCGCCGGGGTAGGTCATTTGCACGAGGGTTGCCATGCGCAACAAGCGCCGGTCGCCGCCGACAATGCTGTTGAAGCGCGCCGTATCGTGACTATCCAACAGGTTGAGTTGCGCCAGCACTGCCGGGCGTGGGTAGAGCGTGAGCAGCTTTTCCAGGCTGGCGGCAAAATCGGCTGCCTGGGGCGAGAAGTATTCCGGGCCATGCTGATACCAGTGCCCAACCAGGTTGCGAGACATGCCCTGACCGCCGAAGAAGCTCCAACAGGCATAGGTGAAGAGGTAGTTCATCACCCCATCGAATTGATCGCCTTGCAGCCAGCGGCTCGAATCCCAGGGGATTTCGCCGGTGATGTAGGCCTGCGGGTTGGCACGCTTGACGGTTTGACGAAACTCCTGCCAGAAGCTGTCATCGTCAATGCAAAATGGCACATCCAGGCGCCAGCCATCAATGCCCTGCTCAATCCAATAGCGCGCCACATCGAAGATGAAGCGCCGTACCTGCGGGTTTTGGTGGTTGAATTCTGGCAGGGCGGGCAAATCCCACCAGCAGCGGTAATTGGGCTTGCCCTCATAGGCATTCAAGGGTTGGCCGCGAATGTCGAACCAATCCACATAAGGGGATTGTGCGCCGCATTCCAGGATGTGATTGAACTGGAAGAAGCCGCGGCTGGAATGGTTGAATACCCCATCCAGGACAACGCGGATGCCGCGCCGGTGTGCTTCATCCAACAGGCGGCGCAAGGCCGCATTCCCGCCCAGGATGGGATCTACCTGAAAATAGTCGTGGGTGTGATAGCGGTGATTGGAAGCGGACTGGAAAACCGGCGTGAAATAAATGGCGGTAATGCCCAGGTCTTGGAGATAGTCGAGGCGTTCCAGCACCCCAATCAGGTCACCGCCTTTAAAGCCAAAGACGGTTGGGGCTGAATCCCAGGCTTCCAGGTTGTTGGGTTTGGCGATTTGCGGCTGCTGTGCGGCGGCAAAGCGGTCGGGAAAAATCTGGTAGAAGATGGCGTGTTGTACCCAATTGGGGGTAAAGAATTCGTCTGACATTTGCACCTCCAGCAAGAAAAGATAGGGGTATTATAATCGGTGTGTGAAAAATGAAAGTATATTTACACCGCAAGCTCATCGGTGTGCTGTTGCACTGGCCCGAGGGGCAGTGCCTGGCCGAGGCGTTGATAGAGTGGCATGCGCGCCAGCGGTGCATGGGCGAGGATATGTTGACCGCCGCGCAATACTTCGCCGCTCCACCAGTCGCGCCATTCGCCATCCGGCAAGTAGACGGCTCTTGCCCGTTGACCAGGGCGCAGGATGGGCGCTGCCAACAAGGCCGGGCCGAGCATCACTTCGTCGTGCAGGCCGTAGGTGCAAGAATCGTCGGGGAATTCGTAGAGGAGCGGGCGGAAGACCGGGGCGCCGGTCTGGCTGGCCTGCTGGAAAAGCGCTTCCAGATAGGGCAGCAGGCGGTAACGCAATTCCAGGGCCGAGCGGCAAATGGACTCGGTTTGTGCGCCAAAGGCCCAGGGTTCGTGCGGCTGTGTGCCGGCCGAGGAATGCCCGCGACAGAAAGGATAGAGTGCGCCAATCTGCATCCAGCGCGCAAACAGTTCTGGGCTGGAATTGTTGCCAAACCCGCCAATATCCACGCCAACAAACGGCACGCCGCTCAGGCCCATGTTCATCAATTGCGGCAGTGACATTTCCAGGTGTTCCCACCACGAGTCGTTGTCGCCCATCCAGGCTGCGCTCCAGCGCTGCACCCCGGCAAAGGCCGAACGGGTTAGCACAAAGGGGGTTTCTTCGGGCCGTGCGGCGGCCAGGCCCTCCCAGGTTGCGCGTGCCATGCCCAGCCCGAACAGGTTATGCCCCTCGGCGTGGGTTGTTTGCTCGCGCGGGGTGCCTTGCCGGGCATTCAGCGGCAAGGTGCCAATTCCACCGCCGCCGTGACTGAATGGCTTATCAAAAAGGACCGGCTCGTTCATGTCGCACCACAGCCCGGCAACGCCTTGCTCGGCCCAGCGGCGCACCCGCTCTGCCCACCAGGCGCGTACCTCGGGACGCAAATAGTCACAAAAAACGGCATCATCCGGCCAGACATAGCCATGCGCCAGTTCGCCATCCGCCTGACGGATGAAGACATTGCGTTCCAGCCCTTCGCGGAAGAGGGGATAGGCTTCATCCACCTTGACGCCCGCATCTACAATCGTCACCACCCGAAAGCCCCAGGCCCGCAGCTGTGCCAGCAGCCCTTTCGGGTCGGGGAAGCGCTCCGCGTTCCAGGTGAAGTCGCGGTAGCCATCCATGTGGTCAATATCGAGATGAATTACGTCGCAGGGAATGCGCCGGGCGCGAAATTCGAGCGCCAGGTGCCGCACCTCATCTGCATCGCCATAGCTCCAGCGGCTTTGATGGTAACCGAGTGCCCAGCGCGGCGGGGGAGCCATGCGTCCAAGCACCTCGCCCAGCCCCTGCAAGACTTGAGCCGGGCGCGGGCCAAAGAACAGGTAGCAATCCAGTTCACCATCTTGCGCTTCAAACACCACCAACCCCTCTTGCACATCAAAAGAGGAGTGGAAGGTGTTGTTAAAATAGACGCCATAGGCCAGCCCTGGACGGAGCGCCAGGTAAAAAGGAATGGCAATGTACATCGGGTCTACATCGGGGCCATGCGGATGGGCGGGGTCGCGCGTCCAGTTGACCCAGCGCCGCCCCGAACGTTCCAGGGCGCAGCCGCTGCGCTCACCAAAGCCATAGAAGCACTCGCCCGGCTCCTGCCGCCGCAGCCATTGCAGCGCTTTGCCTGGCTCGGGCGCCATGGCATCCGCTGCAAAGGGCCGTCCATCGGTAGACATGGCGTGCAGCTGCCCATCTGACTTTTGAATGACGAGCCGAAAGGCGCCGGTTTCGAGCCAGATGGTTTGGGCATCTTCGCTGCGTTGCACCGGCACGGGTGCAAAATCCTCATCCGGGCGGTTGACAGCCCAGGAACGGCGCGGTGCGAAGGTTTCGGCGGCCCAACGCAGGCGCACAATCTGCTCTGTTAAGACCGTGATGCGCAATTGTCCATTCGGGAAGGAAAATGTGAAACTTGTTGGCTGCTGCATGAGAAAGTCTCCTTTGGCGAAGAAAAATCAGGGCGCACGGTAGACCGAGAGCGTGCCGCTTTGGAAAACCAGCGGCCAGGTCTCAATTTCGGCCAGGTATTGTTCCATGCCCGGCACGACCAGCGGGGCAAAGTCGCGCGCCAGCGGGTCGAGAATGGCATAGTCCACATCACGCAAGGCACAGGGAAAGGCAAAGCGCGGCTGCAAGACGCGTTCCAAAGCCGAACCGGATTGCCCTTCATAGATGGAAATTGCCTGGTAGTCCACCTGAAGCCCGGGGGCGAGCCACACAATTTGGGGCGAGGCCACCACCAGGTCTTGCGGGCCAACCTGCTGCCGCAAATAGTCGGCCACCCGGTCGGCATCGGCTGCGGATGTCAGGTTTAGCTCATCGTTGCCGGTGAACAGGAAGGGCGTGTCGTAAAGCACAATTGCGGCATCGGCCAACAGCATCCAGACCCAGGGCGAGGCAAACAGCATCACAATCAGGAGCAGGCGCAAGCCGCGCTGCACGGCCTGCCCGGGCAGGGTGCGGCTGATGAAGAGCGGCTCGAGGGCGGACGTCCATTCGGGCAGCAGGCGGGTGCGCACAAAACACAGCGCCTGGTCGAAGAAGACGGCCAGCCCGAGGGCAAAGAAGGGGAAGAGGTGCAGTAGATAATGCAAGCCGCGCCCCACCGGTGTGTAGGAACGCGCCAACAGCAAGAGGGGCAGGCCAACCAGCGCCAGCGCCAGGTTGCGCGCCCGGCGCTCGGGTAGGAGGGCCAGCCCGCTCAGGCCAACGAACACCCAGGTCTCGCGCCGGAACAATTCGCCCAGGTTCAACAACATGCCAAGCAGCGTGCCGCCCGGAGCCGCTGCGCCGCGCCCCAACAGGGTTAGCTGGAGTTCTGTCCAGGGATTGGGCCAGGCCAGCAAGGCTGGCAACGCCACCAGCAGCACCGTCAGAGCGCCAACGCCCAGGGCCGGCCAAAAGCGGCGGCGCTGATAGACCAGCAGCAGCCCGGCCAAGAGCAAAGCCGCAGCCGCTCCCAGAAAATCGGTTGCCAGCGCCAGCCCGGCACTGATTGCGGCCAGCAACCAGCCGGGGCGGTGTGGCTCGTTCAACATCCACCAACACGCTGCCCAAAAAATGAGCATCCATAGCCCGGTCAGGTTATAGGTGAGCGCCAGGCGTTGATAGGCCACCACCCAGGGCAGCAGCGCCAGAAACAAGCCAGCCCAAAACGCCAGGCGCGGCCCGACCATGCGCCGCACCGCAACCATCAACACCA
Source organism: uncultured Anaerolinea sp. (assembly GCA_964453115.1). Classification (GTDB taxonomy): domain Bacteria; phylum Chloroflexota; class Anaerolineae; order Anaerolineales; family Anaerolineaceae; genus JAIWNK01. Next base: position 8,418 of record CAYVRT010000044.1, read on the forward strand.
CCAGCCCAACCAGGCTGCTCAAAACGGAAACTGCGCGCGCCACGCCAATATCCACCGTGCCGCTGAGCGTGAAGGCCAGGGCCAGCAAATAGGGAAACAAGGGCAGCCGCTGAATGGAAAAAGCGCTTTCAATGCCATGAGTCTGCCAGTGCCCTTGTTGAAGCTGCCCGGCAAAATGAATGAACACCCCCTCATCGCTATACCAGCCCGGCGCACTGCGCAGGTGAACAAAGCGCAACGCCCCGGCCAGCAGCAAGACGCTTACAACCAGCAGCAGAAAAATCACCCGTCCGCGCCTCATGTCACACCTCCCAAAGAATGCAGCGCATAGCCAGCCGATTGCAAAGCCTGCCGCACTGCGCCGGCAATTGCCACGGCCTGTGGCGAATCGCCGTGAATGCAAATTGTATCCACTGTCAGGTGCTGCCCATTAAAGGAAGCGCCCTGCGTTGCCAGACGGAGCGCCTGAAGTGCGGCCTGCTGCGGGTCGTGAATCAGCGCCCCGGGCTGATGGCGCGCCATCAGCGAGCCATCCGGGTTGTAGCCGCGCTCGGCAAAGCCCTCGGCAGCTGTCTTCAGCCCGGCCTGCTGACCGGCCTCAACCAGGGCCGAGCCAGCCAGCCCAACCAGCACCAGCTGAGGGCTGAAGCGCCGGACAGCCCGCGCAATTGCTGCCGCAAGCAGCGGCTGCCGGGCGGCCTGATTGTAGAGCGCCCCGTGCGGCTTGACGTGCGTCAACTCGCCGCCCTCGGCCCGGGCGAAGGCCGCCAACGCCCCCACCTGATAGAGGACCAGCGCCTCGACCTCTTCTGCGCTCAGTTCCATCTGCCGTCGGCCAAAGCCTTGCAAGTCGGGGTAGCCGGGATGCGCTCCGAGCGCAACCCCGGCGGTGCGCGCCAGGCGCACCGTTTGTGCCATGACGGTCGGGTCACCGGCATGAAAACCGCAGGCAATGTTGGCCGAAGTCACGAGCGGTAACAATTGGGCATCGTTGCCCAGGGCATAGCGCCCAAAACTCTCGCCCATATCGCTGTTCAAATCCATTTGCATGGTTAAAGTATACCGCGCCTTGGGTAATTGTGTGCCTCAGACCCAGGCCAGGGCTGCCTCTTCGGGTGGGCAAATGCCCGTTTGCAGCGCATTCAGCTGGGCGGCCCAGCGCGCCTGTGCCTCGGCGAGCGAGAGTGGGTAAAACGTAACCTGCGCCCCCGGCAGGCACTGTGCCAGGCGGGCCAAATCGGCTGCGGCAACGACTGCTGGCAAGGCGTAGCCGCCGGTTGCCCCGCGCCCGGCCATCAAGACCAGCGGTTGACCATTGCCCGGCAATTGGATTGCGCCGGTTACGGTGCCTTCGGAGAGAATATCTGCCGCCCGGCGCAGGCGCAAACGCGCACCTTCCAGCCGGTAGGCCATGCGATTCGAGGTCGGGCTGAGGGTGAAGGTGCCGTGAAACAGCGCCTGATGGCTATCCTCATCCAGCCAGGTGACATGTGGCCCGGGCAGCAGCCCCAGGCGCGGCGATTGGGTATAAGCCGGACGATGCTCCAGGCGCAGAGAACTGCCCGGCAAAGGCGCCGAGGTCAAGGCACGGTTGACAGGCAATTGTTGCCCCATTTGAACAGTGACCGGGTGAGCAAAGCCACCGCACACCGCCAGATACCCCCAACACCCTGTTCCGTCGGGGCGCAATTCAAGCCGGTCGCCGACCCGCACGCGGCAAGTCATCCAGCCGGGCAAAGGATGGCCATTGCACCACAGCGCACAGCCGGCACCGGTCAGGGACACACAGCCAGCCCGCAGACAATCCAGGCTCAGCAGCCCTGGGCCATTTTCCAACGCCAACGCCTCGGGCGGATTGCTCACCAGGGCATTGGCGGCGCGCAGCGCCACTTCATCCATGGCGCCGCCGGGCGGCAGCCCCCAGCGCGCCTGTTTGGAATTGCCCAGGCCCTGCAAACTGGCTCCAAAGCCTTCCGCCTGCACCACAAACATCTCACACCGCCACAAACCGCACCTGGTCGCCCGGTGCAAGCAGGCAGGGCGGCTGTGCGTTTGGATCGTAGAGGCACAATTCTGTTTGCCCAATCAATTGCCAGCCACCCGGAGAGGGGCAGGGATAGACCCCGGTCTGTGCGCCGGCAATCCCAACAGACCCGGCGGGAACGTGCAGGCGGGGTGTTTCGAGGCGCGGCGTGTGCAGGGCCGGGTCCAGGCCGCCGAGATAGGCGAAGCCTGGCAAAAAGCCGAGCATGTAGACGCGGTAGACAGCCGCAGTGTGCCGGTCAATCACCGACTGGTGGGATAGGCCGGTGTGCCGGGCCACAAAGTCCAGGTCGGGGCCGGCTGCGCCGCCATAGCGCACGGGAATGCAAACCTGACGCCCGGCAAGCGGCTCAGGCTGCTGCACCTGCGGCAGGGTCTGCTCTACCCAGGTGCGCAGCGCATCATAGCGCAGGCGGAGCGGGTCGTAATGAATGGTCAGCACGGCATAGGCCGGTGCCCAGCCCAAGACGCCCGGCAGGGCGGCGCGCTGCAAAGCATCGGCCAGCGCCAGGACGCGATCATTGACCGTCGGTGCGATCTCCTCGCCCAGCTGCACCCGCAAGGCGCGCTCCCCCAGGGCGGTAATCATGCTGCCCGCTTGCCGCCCGGCACCGCCAGCCAGGCCAGCAGCACACTCAGCCAGTATAAGACCAGCAAAGGCACCATCATGATCAACATGCTGATGGGGTCGGTTGTTGGTGTGACGATGCCGGCGATCAGTGCAATTGCCACCAGTGCATAGCGCCAGACGCGCGCCAGCTGCCGGGCTGTTACCAGTCTGAGGCGGGCCAGGATGAAGAACAGCAGCGGCGCTTCGAAACTAACGCCGAGCCAGAGCAGCAAGCCGGTCACAAAGCGGAAGTAATTCTCGGGGCGAATGGCGGTTTTGATCTCCAAAAAGCCGGTTTGCAAAATGGGCAGGGCGGTTGGCAGCATGACAAAATAGCCAAACGCTGTTCCGGCCAGGAAGAGCAGGGTTGCAAAGGGCAGGCCGATCAGGATGAGGCGTTTTTCTTTCCACTCCAGGCCGGGGAAGAGGAAGGCCAGCAGCTCATAAATCAGCACCGGCAGCGAAATGGCAATCCCCGAAGCGAAGGCGACGCGGAAGAAGATGCTGGCGTTTTCGGTCACTTCAATTGCTTGCAGGGCAGCCAGCCCTCCGGCGGGACGGGTGAGGAACTCGACCAGTTGAGGGGTGAAGGCGGTGCTGGCGAGTGAGGCCAGGAGCAAGGTGATTGCGCCCACCAGCAGGCGGCGGCGCAATTCTTCAATGTGTTCCAGCCAGGTCATGAGCGGCGTTTCAGTGTTCATGGCGCTCTGCCTCGCCGGGTGGCTGACGGATCGAGTTTTCCAATTCGCGGCGGGTTTTCTCCAGCTCTTCGATGCCGGCTTCGTGCAGCAATTGGGATGGCAGGGAGCGCAGTTCGCGCTCGGTTGCCCGCACCTCACGCCACAGGTCGGATTGCATCAGCTTGCGCGCCAGCAGGGCGGCGCGTCGGGCAAAGGTGAGCATATCCTTTGGGCCAACCACCAGAAGGACCAGCACCAGAACAAACAGCCACTCTGCAAAGCCAAGCCCGAGGAATTCCATGTGCGGGGGGGTTATTGGGGTTTGGGGTCGGAATCGTGCGTTTCTTGCGGGTTGGGTTGCTCGTCGTTTTTCAACCCGGAGCGAAAGGCGGAAATGCTGTTGCCGAGGTCTTTGGCAAGTTTGACAATTCGGCCTGGCCCAAACACCAGCAAAATGATGAGCAGAACAATAATCGGTTCCCAGCCTTGAAAACGGTACATAACTTTCTCCTTTCGGGCCTGCCGGGGCAGGCAAAACGGTGCAATAAAAGTGCTTGCATTATACCGCTTGGGGCTGGTTAAAGGCAAATTGGAAGCGGTTGGCGTTGGGGAACTGACGTTGTGCCATGGCTGTGGGTGGTAAAGCCTGGTACGGTGATTGACACCCCCACGTGTGTGGGGAAGACTACGGTGCCACAGTCACACCGCTCAAAATCTCCGGTTCACCCCCACGTGTGTGGGGAAAACTTCGTTTGACCGTGATCAAGAGGTTGCCGAGTAATGCCCGATCCAAGCGCGCTGGAACAGGCGTTACAGCGATTCAGGCGAGAGTTGCTGCGCGGTGAGCGGTTGGCGGCATCTGAGATGGTGGGTGCGTATGGGGCAGCCTGGCGCCGGATAAAGGTTGAATTGAATCGCCTGGATGCCGAGTACCGGGCGCTGCGTGAGACTGGACAGCAGCCAGGGCAGGCATGGATTTACCAGTTTGGGCGGCTGCGGTCGTTGCAAAACCAAATCGAGCGAGAGCTGTCTGCCTATGCTCAGTATGTGGGGGAGGCGGTGCGTAAAGAGCAGGAGGTGGCGATTTACAATGCGGAGCTGCATGCTGAGCGCCTGGTCAAAGGTGCGCTGGGACGAATGCCGGCAGGCGTTACTATTCCATGGAACCGGATTCCGACTGGGGCGGTGATTGAAATCATTGGTGCTACCCAGGCGGGCAGTCCGCTTTACCAACTGCTGGCTGAGATTGCGCCACGGGGTGCCCAGGCGGCGATTGATGCACTGATACAAGGGCTGATGTTGGGGAAATCGCCGCGCGAGACGGCGAGAGAAATGCGGACTGCTTTGGGTGGTGAATTGTGGCGTTCGTTGCGAATTGCGCGGACTGAAACGCTGCGGGCTTATCGGGAAGCGACTCGGTTGTCGTATAAGGCAAACGAAAACATTGTTAAGGGCTGGACATGGCACAGCGCATTGGACCAGCGGACGTGTGCAGCGTGTTGGGCTATGCATGGTACTGAGCATACCAATGATGAGTTGCTGGATGATCATCCCAATGGGCGGTGTGCAATGCTGCCGCTGATGCGCAGTTGGGCTGAGATTGGCGAGATGTACGGTGTGGATCTGTCGCATGTACCTGAGACGAATACTCCGGTTGAGAGCGGCGCGGTGTTGTTTGGTCGGTTATCGCGAGAGCAGCAGATTGGTATTTTGGGGCCCGCAAAGTGGGCCGCCTGGCGAGATGGGTTGATCACGTTTGATGATCATCCGCGCACCGGGATTGTGGGTCGGACATATAACCCGGTGTGGGGATCCATGCGGGCAGAACGCAGTCTGCGGGGTATTTTAGGGGCAGATGAGGCTATGAAATATACCCGGCTGGCGCTGATGAATGTGGTAAAACATGCAGGAGCTTATACGGCGGATGATTTAATTCGGATTGTGGGAATTGGGGTGCGGGATTTGACTGCTGAAGAATTAAAACGAGTTATAGCGCATGTGGCGAGTGTGGGGTTTGATCAAAATATATTTGAACGAGCTGGTGGTCGTATTGCTGGGATGTCATGGAATGGCAGGGTGTTGAAAGGGAGCGATCTTTTATCACCTGGTGAAGCACATTATTTGCGGCATGTTGTTGCACAAGAGGAATGGCCAGAAGGAACGACTTTGAGTGAATATTATCAGAGTCTTGAGCGAGTTGTTCGAGATGAAAATAGTAGAATATTGGTAAGTCAGGTTGGTGATGAGTGGCAAGTTGGATTTTTAAGAGAAAATCAACCTGGAATGCAGTATACTTACACATGGGTTGATTATCGTGTTTCTACCGGCCATTGGGTAACAGGATTTATGACAAATGATTTTGATGAGATTTTACACAATCCGAGAAGGACAGAAAAGCGATGGGTGAGATAAGTATTGATTGGCAATTGAAACTGGCTAGCGGCATACTTAGTGATGTTGAGACGCTTGATCTTCCCTGGAGCGAACTTGAAGTAGCTGGGTTTGATTGGTGCAATTTTACTGGGATAGTTAAACGACTATTTGAAAAGTTTGGAGAGATGAGTGCATCACAAAAAGCCCAGTTTGATACTTTGCGGGTGCGTACGAATGCGGTTAAAGATAAGTTGAAAGCACTTGACTTAGAAAATCCGTTTGAAAACTTGTAAATCGTGCTATAATATTGATAATTGAATAAGACATTTGACCGGTTGCTAACCGTGTCGCGCAACCCGACACTCTGTAATGGAGTGCCGGGATTTTTGTTTAAGGAGTGGTACAAAATGGCTGATGAAAAGGCCCCGGTGGTCGAAAATCAGGACAAGCCGCAGGGCGGCAACACGGTTCACCCCCACGTGTGTGGGGAAAACGGGCGATAATGCGTATGGGGTTGTCCAGTTGACCGGTTCACCCCCACGTGTGTGGGGGTGTTTCAATCCACGCTCCCGCGAGGGGAGCGACTGTGGGAAGCGGAGCTTTTCCACACACGTCTTCCAGTTTCAATCCACGCTCCCGCGAGGGGAGCGACCGGTGCTACCGGTTGTGTTGCTGCGTATGCTGCCGTTTCAATCCACGCTCCCGCGAGGGGAGCGACCTCTCGTGATTGAGGTCGTCGAGCGGATTAGAGGTGTTTCAATCCACGCTCCCGCGAGGGGAGCGACCTAACGCATACCCCTCGTTGGCGGTCGCATAGCTGGTTTCAATCCACGCTCCCGCGAGGGGAGCGACGCGA
>CAYVRT010000045.1:0-14975 GCA_964453115.1 uncultured Anaerolinea sp.
GCTCGGATCCGTATACCGCAGCGGATTGTTCTCCACATCCGCATACCGATCCCAGGCCGCAACGCTGCCCGGCGCATGGGCAGAGTTGTTGCCAATTGCATCCGTTGTCGCGCTCCAATCAACCCATATACGCATTAGAACCTCTCCCTGTTCTTGCTATGATGTTTGCACACTTTAAACCATTGCTGAAATTTCGATCAACGCCAACCTGTAAACAAGAGTATTTTATCATTTATCAAAAAAAAACAACGGAACATTTGTCACATCCGCTTTGTGACAGAATCATTCAGCAAGGTCTCGCCAAATGAAGCGCTCTTGCAAGCGATATTACCCCTCTCGATCGGAAAGTTGCCGCAAACGGAGCAAAACCTCTTCCAAAATCTTGCGGTTGAACCCCACCAAATCGGCCAGCAAGCCAATCAAAAGCGTCTGAAAGCCAATGATAACCAGCAAAGCGCCAAGGAGGAGCGATTGCAGCTTGCCAGAAGTTGCCGAAACAAAGAAATAGTAGTAGAGAAAACGGAGCAATGGGATCATGCCCAGCACAATCAGGCTACCGCCAATGGCAAAGAAAACCCGGATAGGCCGGTACATGGCGTAGGCGCGCAAAATGGTAACCGAGGAATGCAGCAAATAATCCACTGTACCGCGCATCAGGCGCGAGGGGCGGCGGGGCGGGTTGGTGCGAATTGGCACCGAAACAACGCGCAAATGACGCTGTCCGGCCTGAATGAGCGTCTCAAGCGTGTAGGAATACTCGCTGAGGATGATGGTGCGCTGTGCCGCGGCACGGGTGAAGGCCCGAAAGCCGCTCGTCGCATCCGGAATTTGAAATCCAGCGGCCCCCGAAACCACCCGGCTGCCCCAGGTTTGCAGGCGACGTTTGAGGGGCCTGAAATAGGGTTGCGTGGCAACCCCGCGATCGCCCACCACCAGGTCGGCCTCGCCGCGCAGCAGCGGTTGCAACAAAGTGGGGATATCTGCCGCCTCATATTGATTATCCGCATCGGTATTGACAATCCAATCAGCGCCCGCCTCCAGGCTGGCATTCAACCCGGCTGCAAATGCAAATGCCAGGCCGCTATGGGTGCGCAACGTCACCACGTGCTGCACCCCGGCAGCGCGTGCCACTTCTGACGTTCCATCCTGGCTACCATCGTCAATCACCAACACCTCAATCTCGTCCACCCCTTCAATGGCACGGGGCAGCAATTGCAAGGTGTGTGGCAATGTCTCGGCCTCGTTATAGCATGGAATTTGAATGATCAACTTCATGCGGTTAGTATACCATGCCGCCAATTCAACGAAAAGCCCCCAAGGACCGCTGTAAATTTGCCCCATTTTCGCAGTACAATCAACCTGCAACTTTCTGCTGCAATCTGCGTATATTTTGTAGCAACGTTGAAGAGGAGTTTGCGTGAACCCTTCGGAAAGTCTCTGGCTGAAACAAGCCCTGCAAGGTGATGACGACGCCTTTGCCGCCCTGGTAGAACTATATCAGCGGCCCGTCTATAACCTTTGCTACCGCATGTTAGGCAACGATGAGCAAGAAGCAGAAGATGCCGCACAGGAAACCTTCTGGCGTGCCTATCAAGCGCTGCGACGCTATGACCCGCAGCGATCGTTTGCCACCTGGCTGCTCTCCATCGCCGCCCATTACTGCATTGATCAACAGCGCCGCCGCCGCATTACCCCAATGCCAATTGACGACCTGTTGGAAGAAACCCTGCCTTGCCCGGCTGCCAGCCCCGAAAGCCTCACCGGGCAGGCCCAGGAGGCCGAAATGTTGCGTCAATTGCTGCAAGGATTATCGCCCACCGATCGGGCAGCCATCATCCTGCGCTACTGGTACGACTTTTCGGAAGAAGAAATCGCCAACGCCCTCTCGCTCTCGGTCAGTGCCATCAAAAGCCGTCTGCATCGCACCCGCCTGGCTCTGGCACAACGCTGGCAAACCACCCATTCCCAAGCTCCGCTCGTCGGAAGGAGGCAACATGAATCACCAGCCTTTTGAAACCTGGTTGTTTGAAGAAGACCCTCAAAATCTGGCCGCCTTGCAGCAACACCTGCAGGAATGCCCATCCTGTCAACAATTAAACCAGAACTGGCAATCCATGCGCCAACAGATGAGAGCGGCCGGGCAGGCCCTGCCGCGTTCTGGCTTTACCGCCCGTTGGCGAACAGGATTGGAAATGCGCCGCCTGCGCGCCCAACAGCGCCGCCAGGTTTGGGTCGCCTTTGGCGTTCTCGCCACCATGCTCATCACCAGCCTGGTTGGCTTTGGGCTGTGGGCTGCCCTGAGCGCCCCGGCCGGCGTCATCGTTTTTCTCACCCGCAGCCTCACCACCCTGCTCACTCTCAACCCACAAGATTCGCTGCAATGGCTGCAAACCCTGCCCGCTGCTGTCCCGATTTTGTTCAGCATGGGCCTGATTGGTTGGATTGGCTTACTCGGCTGGCTGGGCTTCAATGCCCTGCGCCGCATCACTCACCCCGGAGGCGAAATCTCATGAAAAACAAACCCCTTTTTTCTCTTCTTTTGCTGCTGATGCTGACGCTGAGCATCAGCCTGGCCCTGCCAGGCAAAGTCCTGGCGCAGGGGCCCATCCCGCCCGACATCAATGGCGATCAGGTTGTGGTTGGCAATGTCTTCACCCTCAGCCAGGGGCAAGTGCTGAACGGCGATTTGGCCGTGATGGGCGGCAGTGCCGAGTTGGAAATCAATTCCGTCGTGAATGGCAATATTGCCATTGTGGGCGGCAGCATTGAAATTTCTGGGCGCGTGAATGGCGATATTAGCGCGGTCGGCGGACAAATCCACCTGACCCAAAACGCCGTCATCAGTGGCGACATCATTGCCCCGGCTGGCGTGCTGTTGCAAGACCCCGGCGCCCGCGTGGATGGCGAAATTATCACCCAACAAAACATCCCCTGGCGTGAAATGCCCATCAACCCCGAAACTTATAACCCCACCCCGAACTGGTTCCGGCATGGAATGAATCTGGTGGGAAATATCCTGGGGGGCATCTTCACCTCGCTGGCGCTGGCAGCCCTGGCACTGGTGCTGGCTTTGCTTTTTGCCCGTCCAATGCAAACTGTGGCCCACACCATCGCCACTGAGCCGGTGCTTTCCGGGGGCGCTGGCCTGCTAACGCTGCTCATCACACCGCTCATCCTGGTGCTGCTTGCCATCACCATCATCCTCTTGCCCGTCACAATCATTGGATTGCTGGTGCTTGGCATTGCCCTGACGCTGGGATGGGTTGGCCTGGGGCTGGAACTGGGAAACCGTCTGGCGGTGCTGTTTAAGTCGCAATGGGCAACGCCGGTCGCCGCTGGCGTTGGCACCCTGGTGCTAACCCTGTTGAGCTACATGCTAAACTTCCTGCCCTGTTGCGGTTGGATTGTCAACCTGGTGCTGGGCGCCATTGGCCTGGGGGCGGTCATCCTCTCCCGTTTTGGCAGCATGCCCTATCAGCCAGGTGCCTCCTCTTCCACTGGGCCGCGCCCGGTTGCACCAGTGATTGTTGCCGCCGAACCAACCCGCATTCCGGAACCCACACCTCAAGGAGAGAACCATGAGTCGGCATAAATCTTTGCTTGTCCTGGTTGCGCTTGTTCTGGCCTTCAGTTCATTGGCCTGCTCCATCACACTGCGCGCCCCGCGCAACGAAACTGTTGAAAAACGCACCTTCACCATTGCCGAGCCGCTGCCCGAAGGCGCAGCACCTCTCCACATTGTGATTGAGATGGGTGCCGGTGAACTGCGCATGGATAGCGGCAGTGCGCAGATGCTGGAAGGAACGATCAAATACAATGTGTTAAATTGGGAACCATCCATCACGCGGACAGCGGATTCAATCGAACTGCTGCAAAACCGCACCCAGTCGCTCAACTTCAACAGCGGGCAGGTGATCAATGAATGGGATCTGTTGTTGGGCCAACATCCATTCGACCTGACGCTCAATGCCGGTGCCTATCAAAGCCGCCTCAAATTGGGCGGGCTGCCCATCACCGAGCTGCGCATCAACGATGGTGCCAGCGACTCGCGGGTTAGCTTTGATGAGCCCAACCCACTGGTGATGGAAAAGCTAAGCTACAAAACCGGGGCCTCAAACGTGACGCTCGAAGGGTTGGGGAATGCCAATTTTCAAAGCCTGACTTTTGAAGGTGGCACCGGAAGTTACCTGTTGGATTTTGCCGGTGAGATGCGCCAGGATGCCAATGCCCAGATTAAAGTTGGGCTGAGCAGCGTGGAGCTACGCGTGCCAGCAGACCGCAATTGCCGGGTGATTGTAAGCGGGGGAATGAGCAACATCAACCCGCGCGGCACCTGGACAATTAGCGGCACCAGTTACAGCATTCAGGGCGAAGGCCCGCTGCTGGAAATTGAAATTGAAATGGGTCTCGGCACGCTCAACCTGGTTGCCGAATAACCTGCACACCTTGGAAAGAGCGCAGCTGACTGGCTGCGCTCTTTTTATTTTCTCAACGCTCTGGCAAAGCCAGCGAAAGCAAGGCACCGCCCAGAGCCAGCGCGGCGCTAAAGGCATAGACCGCCGCAAACCCCCAGCTATCGGCCAGCCACCCCGTCAGGGCTGCGCCTGCGGCCCCGCTGGAGAAGGCAAACCCCAACACCAACCCAGAAGCCAACGCCCCGCCGCCCGGTGCAAAGCGCTGCCCAAAGACAACCAGAATGCTGTAAGCCGAGCCAACCAACATGCCCGACAAAAACAACAACACAGCCCACAGAAACGAAAAATCAAGCCAGACCATGCCCAAGAGCGGCAAACAGCCCAACCCCATTCCCCAACCAATCACCCAGCGCTTGCCGAGCCGGTCCGCCAAATGCCCCCCCGCCAGGTTCCCAACCACAGTTCCAGCCATAAACAGCGAGGCCAAAACGCCATACAAATCGGGTGATTTCCCCAACTCGGCCATGTGACGCGGCATGAAGGCAGCAATGTTTTGCTGAGTCCAGGATTGAAACGACATCGCCAATGCCCAGGCGGTCACCATCCAAGCGCTGCGGCGAACTGGACCTGGACGAGCAACTGCCGCAGGGGCGGGCTGCGCTGCTGCTGCGACAGGCAGCCTGCCCAGGGAACGCCAGGCAAAGAAAATTGCCGGAACCAGCAAAGCCAGCAGCCCCAAGAGGCCCACATCGCCCCAACGACGCAAAATGATGCCCCCCAACAGCGGCCCCAGCAAAAAGCCCAACTGTCCAAAAAGGAAGAAATAGGATGAAGCGGTCGCCTCGCGCCCGGCCATCTGCGTTCGGCCAATCAGGGTTGCTTGCGTCACCCCTGCCGGGTGATACATGCCCGCCCCCAGCGAAGCCAGGACGAAGAACCAGGCCGACCAGATGGGCGGCATCAACACCGAGAGGGCAAAGGTCACGCCAATCCAGCCCAGGGCAGCCACAATCATGCGTCGCGCCCCAACCCGGTCTGCCAGGTAACCAAACAAAGGCTGCGAAAGGCCAGCGGTCATGACCGCCGCTGTTGTCACTGCCCCCAGCCAGGCATTGCTCATATTCAGTTCCTTGCTAATATAGGCCAGGTAGACCGAGCGCTGCCCGATATACAAATCCGTCATCAGGTGACTGAAAACAACCGCAAAAAAAGCCGGTGCAAAAATATACCCAAAGGCCGAACGAACCTTTTGCCACATTGCTTACCTCTTGCGATACAATCCGTATTCTTCTACCAGTGTTGCCACAGCAGCTGGTAAATAGTAGCGATAGGCCGCACCGTTGGCAATCCGTTGCCGCACGTCGCGGGATGAAATTTCAATCAGCGGCGTCTCAATCCATTGCACCTGTCGCCGAATATCCGGCAGGGCTGCTTCCAGCCCGGCCCAATCCACCTGCACCCCGACCCGACGCATCACCCCCAGACCGGCACAAGCAGCCAGGAGGGCGGACGGCTCGCGCCAGCGCAGCAGATCGCGCAGCGAATCCTCGCCGATTAAATAAAACAGGGCCGCCTGCGGATGACGCTCCTGTACGATGCGCAACGTATCCACTGTGTAATGCGGCCCCGGGCGTTCCAGTTCTACGGTGCAAAGCGCAAAGCCCGGATTGGTGGCAATGGCTGCGCGCACCAGTTCAATGCGTTGCAACAATGGCGTGAGGGCCTGCCCCTGTTTGTGCGGCGGGTCCGGCGTCAGCACCCACAAGACGCAATCCAGCCCCAGTTGCTGCTGTGCCTCCGCAGCTAAAATCTGATGTCCAACATGGGGCGGGTCAAAGGTGCCGCCAAACAACCCAATGCGCGCCCCGGTATTTTTTTGGGGGGTCACACTCAGTCTTGCCACTCCAGCTCATACTCACCAATGAAAACAGTTTGGCCCTCTTGCACACCAGCCTTGCGCAAAGCATCATCCACCCCCAACGCCTCCATCAAGCGCTGGAAGCGGCGCACTGAGCCTTCATATTCCCAATAAGTCATCTCGGCTGCCCGCTCAATCGCCTTGCCGGTCACGCGCCAATCCATGCCCTCACGGGCAATGCTAAATTCGCGCGGGTCTTCTGCTGGACGATAGACCGGAAGGGTTGCCGCCACCTGTGGCAGGGGCGCCTCGGCGCGCAGGGTGTAGGCCTTCCACAGGACAGGCAGCAGGTCGGTGCGTGCCAGAGCCGAAATCGGCAGTGCCTCAACCCCGCGTTGGCGCAGCGCTTCCTGCACTTCAGGCCAACGCGCCTGCACCTGCGGTTCATCCATCTTATTAAACAACACAAGCTGTGGCTTTTGTGCCAGCCCCGGGTCAAAGAGCGCCATTTCGCTATTGGTTTGTGAATAATCGGCCACCGGGTCTTCGGCCATGCCATCCAAAACATGGATCAGGACGCGCGTACGCTGGACATGGCGCAGGAAGGTGAAGCCCAGCCCAATGCCCAAATGCGCCCCCTCAATCAGGCCGGGAATATCGGCAAGCACCAGTTCATGCTCCTCATCCAGCCGTGCCACGCCCAGGTTCGGCTCCAGGGTTGTAAAGGCATAATTGGCAATTTTAGGCCGGGCATTCGTCACAGCCGCCAAAAAGCTCGATTTTCCAGCATTCGGCACGCCAACGATGCCCACATCGGCGATCAATTTCAATTCCAGGCGCAGGCTGCGCTCCTGGGCTGGCTCGCCGCGCTCGGCAGTGCGCGGCGCCTGATTGCGCGAAGAAGCAAAATGCTGGTTGCCCCGCCCCCCGCGCCCGCCTTTGCAAATTAACAACTGCTGCCCGGCATCGGTCAGGTCGCCAACCAGTTCGCCGCTTTGCTCATCATAGATGACCGTACCAGGCGGCACGGGAACGATCAGATGGGGTGCCGACTTGCCACTCTGATTCTTTGGCCCGCCGCGCCCACCTTCGGCAGCCAAAAAGCGCGTCTTAAAGCGAAAACTTGCCAGCGTGTTCAGGTGCGGGTTCACTTCAAAGATGACATCTCCACCGCGCCCACCATCGCCGCCATCCGGCCCCCCGCGTGGCACATACTTCTCACGGCGGAAATGCATCATCCCATCTCCACCTTTGCCGGAACGAACATAAATGCTGGCTTCATCAATAAACATGCTTCCTCACAAACTGGGGCAGCCAGGACACGCACGCACCCTGGCTGCCCCATCTCCATCCAACGATTCTTACTTACCGAACTTGGCCTTGAGGATGTCCTCAAGCGTCGGCTGACCGATCTCTTGCAGTTCGTAGCGCACGCGCTGCATCGGTTTGTTAATTTTGATGATGCGGGTCAGGTCAATTGGGGTCGCTGAAACAACCAGGTCCACATCTGCATTGGCAATCGTCTGTTCCAGATCGCGCATCTGCTCCACACCATAGCCCATGGCCGGCAGAATGGCGCCGGTTGAGGGATACTTTTGGTAGGTTGAGATGATCGAGCCAACCGCGAAGGGGCGCGGGTCCACAATTTCAGCGGCGCCAAAGCGGCGGGCAGCCACCCAGCCAGCACCATAGGCCATTTCGCCATGCGTCAGGGTTGGGCCATCTTCGATGACCAACACACGCTTGCCGCGAATGGCATCCGGGTTATCCACAAACAAGGGCGAAGCGCCTTCAATTACGATCGCTTTCGGGTTGAGGGCGTGCAGGGTATCGCGCACGCGCATCACGCTTTCCGGCGAAGCCGTATCCACCTTGTTGATGACGAACACATCGGCGGCGCGCACATTCGTCTCACCCGGATGATAGCTGTTTTCATGGCCGGGGCGGTGCGGGTCGGCCACCACAATTGCCAGGTCGGAAACGTAGAACGAGAAGTCATTGTTACCGCCATCCCACAGGACAATATCCACTTCCTGCTCAGCCTGGCGCAGAATGGCTTCATAATCCACACCGGCGTAGACAATCACGCCATTATCCAAATGCGGTTCGTATTCCTCGCGTTCCTCAATCGTGCATTCGTGCTTGTCCAGGTCTGCATAGGAGGCAAAACGCTGCACCTTCTGCTTCACCAGGTCGCCGTAAGGCATGGGGTGACGAATGGCTGCCACGCGGTAGCCCATCTTGCGCAGAACTTCAGAAACGCGGCGCGTTGTCTGGCTCTTGCCCGAGCCGGTGCGCACGGCGCAAACCGAAACAACCGGTTTGGTAGATTTGACCTGCGTCTTATCGAGGCCCATCAAGCGGAAGTCCGCACCCGTCGCCAACACGAGCGAGGCCTTGTGCATGACGGTTTCGTGAGAAACGTCGCTATAGGCAAAAACAACCTGGTCTGCCTTGAGGTCATGAATCAGGTTCACCAATTCGGATTCGGGATAAATCGGAATCCCTTCGGGATAGAGCGAACCGGCCAATTCCGCCGGATAGCGGCGGCCTTCGATATTGGGAATCTGGGTCGCAGTGAACGCCACGACCTGATAATCCGGGTTATTGCGGAAGAACACGTTGAAGTTGTGGAAGTCGCGCCCCGCAGCGCCCATAATGATGGTACGAATGGTCATACAGTCTCTCCTTTACAAAAAAATTGAAGATTTGCCATCGGTTCACATCGCTTGTGGGGCTGTGATGCCCAGCAAAGCCAGGCTGTTGGCGACAGCCTGACGAAATGCCGCAACCAGGCGCAAACGCGCCGAACGCACCGGTTCTTCGGCTTGCAAAACCGGGCAGACCGTATAGAAGTTATTGAACGCCTGTGCCAGGTCATAGGCCAGGTTGGCAAGCAGAATGGGGTTAAATTCTGCTGCCGCTCGCTGCACCGTTTCGGGCAGGCGTGCAATCCGGTCAATTAATTCAATTTCTTTCTCATCCATTGCATAGTGGAAATTGGCCTCTGGCAAATCGGCGCGCTGCACTTGTTCGGCATATTTGCGCAGGATGCTGTTGGCACGCACATGGGCATATTGAATGTAGGCCGCCGAACGGCCATTAAAATCCAGTGCGCTTTGCCAGTCAAAGGTCACTGTTTTGGTATTCTCGCGCGCCAGCATGGGGTAACGGAGTGCACCCAGCCCAACCGCCTGGGCAACCGCTTGCATTTGTTCGGAGCCAAGGGAGGGGTTCTTTTCGCGCACCACATCCAGGGCGCGCTGAGTGGCCTCGCGCAGCAAGTCTTCCAGCAGCACAACCGTGCCTTCGCGCGAGGACATGACCACATTCCCCGGCAGGTTAACCAGTTCGTAAGAAATATGCTCACTGCGCTGCCCTTCGGGGTAGCCAGCCAGTTCTAGAATCTTGAAAATCTGTTGAAAATGTAACGATTGCCGTACGTCTACCAGGTAGAGCGAGCGCACCAGGTCGGGATAATCGCGAAATTTTTGCAGAGCCAGCGCCAGGTCTTCGGTTGCGTAGAGGGCTGTGCCATCCGAGCGCAACACAACCGCCACGCGATATTTTTCCTTTGTCAGGCCCAGTTGCTCATCAACCTTCACAATCACCGCCCCCTCAGGCCGCTCATCTTGCGCAATGCCGCGCTCAATCAACTGGGCGACAATCTGTTTGCCCGGGGGTTCCATCTGACTGTTAAAATAATAGCGCTCAAACGGCACGCCCAATTGGCGGTACATTTCAGCAAAGCCATCCAGCGACCATTGGCGGGTCTCATCCCAGAGCGCCACAATCTGCGGGTCGCGCTGATCCCAACGCGCATAGACCTGACGCACGTCTTTTTCCAGTTCCGGGTTGGCTTCCAGGCGGCGGGTTGCATCGGCGTAAATCTCGCCCATCCAACGTGTAATATCAGCCGTTGGACGCTCGCCGGCATGGTAGGTCAGGTAGCACCACAACCACTTAATCACATGCAGGCCCATATCGCCAGGATAATTGGCGCGCACCACGTCGTAGCCAGAAGCATCCAACAACCGGGCAAGCACATCGCCCAGGATGGTGCCGCGCAAATGCCCAACATGGAATGCCTTGTGCGTATTGGGATGCGAGAATTCCATCATTACCCGCTCGCCGCGCCGCGGAGCATAACCATAGGCGCAGCCTTGTGCCAGAACCTGTTCCAACACTCGCCGGCTGAACTCGGCCGTATCAAAATACAAATTCAGGTAGCCTTTGACGGCCTCAATGCGTTCAAAGCCCGGCGGCGTGCCAAGCGCAGCAGCAACCTGCGCCGCAATCTCCTGGGCACGGGCGGGAACATTCCCCCCCTGCCCACTCAGCCGCGCAACCTGCGCAGCAAATTGAAAAAACGAGGTTGCAATGCCCCAATGCCCGCTAAACGGAATCCCACTCCACTGCAAAACCGGTTGCGGTACTCCCCAACCGACACACAGGGCCTGGATTTGTTGTTCCACTTGCTGCTGCTCACGCTCGAACATAGGGCCTTTCCATCCAAATCATACCAGAATACCCGGCAATTATATCACAGCCCGTCCATGCACCGTAGAGGATGCATCTCACCTATTCTAATGACAAAAAGCAAAAGCGGGAGACCTGCACTCCCGCTGCTTCAGGAATCCAACCAAAACGAAACCTACTTTGCCTGAACGGCGAGGTGCTTCATCAAGCGGCTCTTGCGGCGGGCGGCATTGTTCTTGTGAATGACACCCTTCTGAGCGGCGCGATCGAGCATCCGAATGGCAGCCTTGACCGAAGCCTGCGAAACCGTCACATCGCCAGCCTGCAACGCCTGACGCGCCTTAGAAACCGCCGTACGGGCAGCGCCCCGATAAACACGATTGCGCAGCCGTTTGACTTCGCTTTGCCGATTGCGCTTGATTTGAGACTTAATGTTTGCCAAAGTACTTCCTCCAAAAACCGTGCATTCAGAATTCGAACGCCAATTTTACTCGACACTGCCGCTTTTGTCCAGGATTCAGAGGCCCTGTCTTTTGGGAAACCTTTCATGAGCTTTCATGCCCTACAACCCAGATTCCCCGACCTCGCGCCGAACCCATTCATGCAAGACCTGAATCACATAATCGAGCATCTCGAGGGTCAGGCCCGGGTAAACGCCCAGCCAAAAGCTGCGTTCCATCACCAGGTCAGAATTTTCCAATGCCCCGGCCAGACGCAGCCCCAGGCCCTGATAGGCTGGCTGACGGGCCAGATTGCCGCCAAACAGCAACCGGGTACCAATTCGCGCCGCATCCAGGTGTCGGATGAGCCGCTGCCGTTCGAAAGGCGCACCAGGGCGCACCGTCAGCAAGAAGCCAAACCAGGCTGGCTCGCTGTTCGGCGTTGCCTGAGGCAGGATGAAAAATTCTTCCAGTGGTTTCAGCCCATCATACAGGCGTTGCCAGTTGCGCTGCCGCGCTGCCACAAACTGGGGCAGTTTTTGCAACTGCGCCACCCCCACTGCCGCCTGCATGTCGGTCAGCTTCAAGTTATAGCCAATGTGCGAATAGGTATATTTGTGATCATAACCATGCGGGAGCTGCCCCAACTGCCAATCAAAGCGTTTGCCACAGGTGTTATCCTGCCCGGGCGCGCACCAGCAATCGCGCCCCCAATCGCGAAACGATTCGACGATCTTCTTCAGGCGCGATTGGTGTGTGACAACACAACCGCCCTCCCCCATCGTGATGTGATGCGCCGGGTAAAAACTAAAGGTCGCCAGGTCGCCAAAGCTGCCCAGCGCTTGCCCGGCATAGGTGCTGCCCAATGCGTCACAGCTATCTTCAATCAGCCACAAATTGTGTTCCTGCGCCAGGGTGCGAATGGCGTGCAGGTCAAATGGGTTGCCGAGTGTGTGGGCGAGCATGATGGCGCGGGTGCGTGGTGATACTGCCTCTGCCAGTCGCTGCGCCGAGACATTGTAGGTCGGCAGGTCAAGGTCTACCAGCACGGGTTGCAATTGATTCTGAAGAATGGGGTTAACCGTGGTGGGAAAACCAGCCGCAGCGGTCAGCACTTCATCGCCGGGGCGCAGGGCGCGCTCGCCCAGTTGTGGCGAAGTGAGCGCCGTCAGCGCCAACAAATTGGCCGAAGAACCGGAATTGCACAGCAATGCATGGCGCACACCCAAAGCCTGGGCAAAGGCAGCCTCAAATTGTTCCGCAAACCGCCCGGTCGTTAGCCAAAAATCGAGCGCCGAATCGACCAGATGCTGTACCTCAACGCCATCAAAAACGCGCCCCGAAACCGGCACCGGGCTGATGCCCGGCACAAAGGGGCGCGGCGCAAATGCCTGTGCCGCATATTCACCCACCAGGCGCAAAATCTCGCGTCGCAATGCCTCAGTTTCCATTGAATGCCCGCTCCTGACCGGCAAAGAACGAGCGATACCAGGTCACCGTCTCGTCCAGGCCCTGCACAAGCGAATACGCCGGCTGCCAGCCCAACAAGCAATGGGCCTTCTCCGCCGAAAGGTATTGATCCGCAATCTCACCCACCGCCTGATCTTGAATGATGGGCGGCAAATCGTTGCGCCCCAAGGCTGCACAAACTGCCGCAACCATCTCCAATACCGTCAAAGGTGCCTCGTTGCTAAAATTGAAGCCCTGCCCCTGAACATCCGGTCGCTGCACTTCCTCGGCCAGGCGCAAATAGGCTGCAACGACATCGCGAACATAAATGTAATCGCGCACAAAGCGCCCATTGCTGCGAATGAGTGGGCGCTCGCTGCGCAGCAAAGCGCGAATTGTACCCGGCACAATCCGGCTCCAGTTCAAATCGCCGCCGCCATAAATATTGCCGCAACGCGCAATCGCAACCGGCAGGCCATAGGTCAGGGCATAGCTCTGCGCCAGCAAATCAGCGCAGCTTTTAGAAACCTCATACGGATAGCGTCCCTGAAGCGGCATATCCTCTCGGTAGGGCAGGTTTGGCTGCTCGCCATATGCCTTATCACTCGAGGCAATGACCACGCGCTGCACCAGGCTGCGCATTTGCCAACAGGCATCCAAAAGAAGGTAGGTGCCGCGAATGTTGGTTTCAAAAGTTTGCAGCGGGGCGCGTTGTGCCACCCCCACAATCGGTTGTGCGCCAAGGTGAAAGACTGTATCCACCTCATGCTTGTTGATGGCGCGCCCAATGCAATGCTCATCTTCCAATGCACCATTGATGACCGCCGTCTGCTTCACCAAACCGCTGCGCAGCAATTCGGATTGTGGATCGGCGTGATGCACCAGTGCCACCACATAGGCACGCCGTGCCAGCAGTTCGCGCACCAGCCAGGACCCCACAATGCCGCTTGCCCCGGTCACCAAAACCCGTTTTCCGTGCCAATTGAAGCTCATTCGTCCCAGCCTTTCCAGGGCGCCTTGCTTTGCACCCACAAATGCTCCAGCAATTGCACGTCACGCAACGTATCCATACACTGCCAGAAGCCATCATGCCGATAGGCAGCCAACTGCCCGGCTGCGGCGAGGCGCGGCAGTGTATCAAACTCAAAAGGCGTTGCATCGCCCTCGATCCACTCCATCACCTGTGGCTCAATGACAAAGAAACCGCCATTGATCCAGCCCTCGCCAATTTGCGGTTTTTCTTCAAAGCGCGCCACCCGGTCTCCGGCCAGGGTCACACCGCCAAAGCGGGCTGGCGGGCGCACAACAGTCAGAGTAACCAATGCCTTCTGCTGCTCGTGAAAGGCCAATAAGGCCGAGAGGTTGACATTCGCCACGCCATCCCCATAGGTAAGCAAGAAGCGTTCCCGGCCAATGAACTGTGCTGCTCGCCGCACCCGGCCACCGGTCAGCGTTTCCTCCCCGGTATCGAGCAAATGCACTGTCCAATCCTCAACCGGCGGCTGATGTACCTGAACCTCACCGCTGCGCAGGCGCACCGTCAGGCTCGACTGTCGTTGATGATAGCGCAAAAAATAATCCTTAATCACTTCGCCCTTATAGCCCAGCGCCAGGACAAACTCATCAAACCCCGCAGCAGCATACGTTTTCATGATGTGCCAAAGGATGGGGCGTCCCCCCACCTCAACCATCGGTTTGGGCTTGAGCGTTGTCTCCTCCTGCAGGCGCGTGCCTTTTCCACCAGCCAAAATAACCACTTTCATTGCCTCAATCTCCTCAAGGCAATTGTAACACAGCCGGTCGTACGAGCAGGATGAAAAGCTTGCCCGCGGCGACTCTGGCATGGCTGGCCTGGTTTCAAAAAGAATTACAGGGTTTGTAATCCCTGACGAAAAATCTGAAAACTGTGAGAACGATTCCGGTCAGGATCCATAAAGGCAGATAAACGGTGTGCATTCTTACCTCCTTAAAAAACCGCTTGTCGGGTTTCCATGAGCGGTGAGCGGGTCTCCAACCTCAAAATGTCCTTCCATCCAAAGATGCCCCAACAAAGCCCCTGCCTTCATCAAGCCTGGAATATAAACAAAATTGTTTATATTCACTGCCCGAGGAAACCCTTTTTGATTGCGATACAAAGCCCAGGTTTCCTCTGGACGTAAACCGTTGACAAAAAAGGGGGAATGGGTCGTTACAAACATCTGGCTGCGGCTCGCTGCCAGATGGCACTCATCAGCCAGCCCAGGCAGCAAGCGCGGATGCAGAGGGACCGAACCGATATCAAAAAGAGAGCCGCAAACGAGCGGCTCTCCGAATTGCATCGAGGGCTTTTCAGCC
>CAYVRT010000046.1:0-14921 GCA_964453115.1 uncultured Anaerolinea sp.
CCATCGTGCCAACGTTCAAATGCGGCTTGCTGCGATCAAACTTTTGCTTCGCCATGATACCTCTCCTCGAACTTATCCTAAAGTACAAATTTCTTTCGGCAATAGGAGCCCTCAATGGGATTTGAACCCATGACCCCGCCCTTACCAAGGGCGTGCTCTACCATCTGAGCTATGAGGGCCTGCCGCTTTTCCAGGGCCTGGCAGCTTTCCCAAACCCGGCGGTCAAACGACCTGTGGACGGTGAAGGATTCGAACCTCCGAAGGGCGTCGCCCAACTGATTTACAGTCAGTCCCCGTTGGCCACTTGGGTAACCGTCCATGTTTCGAGCAGTCACCGGCTCGCGAGCAAGGTCGTTTTTCTAGAAACCGATCTTGCTTGCCAGCCTGCAACTGAGCCGACGACGGGAATCGAACCCGTAACCTACCACTTACAAGGCGGTTGCTCTGCCGTTTGAGCTACGTCGGCAAGCTGAATTGTTAAGAATGCACAAGCACAGCGAGCAGGATTATACCAGAGGGATGAATGGAAGGCAAGGTTTCAGACTACTTTTTTTTCGCTGCGAGGCCAGAGTCTATCAGAAGAAGCCCAAATCGTCAAGGATTAAACAAACCCGGCTGAAAAACCGGTGGCCGATAGGCCGGCACCTGCTCCGCAAGCCCCAATGCTCGGCAGCGTTCGGTCAATTGTGCTGCCAGGCGGTGTGCGTTGGGCAAGGCACAAAAATAACGTTCGCCATACCGCTGCTGATAGCGCTGCCTCACCCCAGGGAACAAAGCGTCCAGGCGTTGATAGAAATAGGCTCGTTGCCGGTCACGCAAGGTAACGCCCAACCCCGGCAGCACAAAACACGCTCCATGCGCGGCGGCCTGCTCCACGATTGCCAACAAGTCTGCCGCATCCCCCGCCAAAAAAGGCAGCACCGGCATCAATGTCACCCCCACCTTCACCCCACAGGCTGAAAGCACAGCCATTGCTCGCAGTCGGGCCTGCGGCGGGGGCGCTCCCGGCTCCACCTGCCGGGCAAGCTGCTCATCCAGGGTCGTAATTGTGAAAGCAACCACCGCATGATGCCGCGCCAACCGCTCTAACACAGCCACATCCCGCAGGATGCGATCGCTCTTGGTTGTCAAATGCACCGGAAAGCCGAACCGCTCCATCAGCAACAGCGCCCTGCCGGTCAGGTGATAGCGCTCCTCCGCCGGTGTGTAGGGGTCGCTCATTGAGCCAAAACCAACCACCCACTTGCAGCGCTTGCGCGGCAATTCCTTTTCCAGCAATTCCAGTGCGTTGACCTTGACCAACACCTCATCGAAGTTCTCAATCCCATAGCACAGGCTGCGCGAATCGCAATAGATGCAACCATGCTGACAGCCGCGATACAGGTTCAGGTTATAGCGCAACCCAAAGAATGAATCGGGCTGCCGAACGCTGGCAAGGATTGTTTTGGCCTCAATTTCACGAATCACAACCTGATTATATCCGGTATAATCGGCGGCATGAAACCAAACCAAAAACAAATTCTGCTCACCAACGATGATGGCATCCTCTCGCCCGGATTATGGGCCGCTGCCAGCGCTCTTTCCGAATTGGGCTATGTTTGGGTCGTTGCCCCCAATCGTCAATATTCCAGCGCTGGTCGCAGCATGCCAAACGAATCGGATGGCATCATTGAAGAACGCACCGTTCATGTCAAGGGGCAAGATTGGAAGGTCTATGCCGTTGGCGGCTCGCCAGCCCAGGTGGTAGATTATGCCATGCTGGAGATTCTACCCGGCAAGCCAGACCTGGTCGTCTCTGGCATCAATTACGGCGAAAACGTCGGCACCGGCGTCACAGTCTCCGGTACGATTGGCGCGGCGCTCGAAGGAGCCACCTTTGGCGTGCCAGCCCTGGCAGTTTCGGTGCAATTGCGCGTGATTGCCGATTTTCTGCTCTATGGTGAGATTGATTTTTCCGCCTCAGCCTTCTTCACCCGTCAGATTGCGCGCCAAATGTTGCGCACCTCACTGCCCGGCGATGTGGATGTGCTGAAGGTCGAAGTGCCAATCCAGGCCACGCCACAAACGCCCTGTGTCATCACCCGTCAATCGCGCCACCGCTACTACGAATCCTTCGTGCGCCGCGAAAACGGGCGCCATTCACCCGCCAAAATTGGTGTTGAGATTGCCGCCACACTGCAAAACACCGAGCCGGATTCGGATGTTCACAGCCTGTTGCGCGGTGACCAGGTTTCCATCACCCCACTCAGCCTGGATTTAACCTCACGCTGCGACCTGCAAGACCTGGAACGCCAACTGAACGGCTAATCCATCGTCCGCTGCGGACGGTCTGGCAAGCCAACAAAATAGGCCATCTGATCATCATAGGCGCTCACCCGCCCGGTGCTTTTCAGCCATTCCAATTCTGCATCCGCCAGGCGATGACTGATTTCAGCCTCGTCCAGGCCCAGGAATGCGCCGCTCTGCGTATCCTGATACAGGCCGTTCCCCCAATCCAACACCACCCGTCCATCACGCAAAGCCAGCACCCACTGCCGCCCAAAGGGTATTCCCGACGGCATGACCGCCCCCGTTATTCGGCAGGACGAATCTGAGCGACCAGGTCAGCGAAGGTTGTCGTTTTCAGGCGATTCACCAACCGATCCTGCGTATCGCACCAAATAGCACGCAAGGGACAATCTGGGCCAAAGATGCACGTCTCCGGTGAAGCGGTGCATTGGTTGAGCGCCAAAGGCCCATCAATTGCCTCCACCACCTCCAGGAGTGTGATCTGTTGGCTGGGACGCGCAAGCGAAACACCACCGCGCGCCCCGCGCGAGGTGTTAATAAGCCCGGCAATCGAAAGCTGCGAAACAATCTTTGCCAAAAAGGAAGCCGGTATATGTTGTTCCTCAGCGATTTGATTGGTTGCAGCGCGCTGATTGGCATCCAAACGAGCCAGATACAGCATGGCACGGAGTGCATAGTCTGCTTGACGAGTGATTTGCATAGGGAGCCTCGATTTTATTCGGGTAAAAAATATCCTTAATAAATTAATTCTAAATGATGGAATTCCCACAAACAAGTGACAGAGGTCATGCGAAGCAGTGACAAATTAGCCGCATCCCTCCGATTGCAAAAAAGCACCTAGCGTCGGCCAATACACATCCCAGGCCTCATACATCGGGAAATGCCCGCAGCGCTCAAAGGTCACCAAACGCCCCCGCCGGGCGCGCCGCGCCAGCATCTCACCATCCGCAAGCGGCACAACCGCATCCTGCCGGCCAAAAATCGCCAGCACCGGCATTGTCAGGTCCCCCAGGTAAGGGGACAGGTTCAACGCGCCAATTGCCAGCCAGGCAGCCCGATTTGGATAGGCACAGCCCGGCTGCATTGCCCGCCAGCGATCCTCGGCCCAGGAAGCAAACGGCAGGCCATGCCGCACATCATAGAACCAGCTGCCAAATTGTGCATAGGCCAGCGGACGAAAATCACGCAGCCGCCGCGCCAAAACGTAAAGAAACGGCAGATAGATGGCATTCCTCATTTCCCAGCCAATCCAATCTATCTTGGGTTGCAAACGCCCACTCACCACCCCCGAAACGCTGACCAGCTGCGTCACCCGTTCAGGCGCCAGCATGGCAGCCGCACAGAGTGCAACCTGTCCGCCCATTGAATGCCCAACCAGCCCAAAGCGCTCCAGGCCCAGCGCATCGGCCAGGTTCAGCACGCGTTGCGCCTGCTGCGCAATGCCATAGACCGGCCTGCGGGGTTGTTCGCTATCGCCAAAGCCAAGCAAATCTGGGGCAAGACAAAAAAAACGCTCTTGCAAGGCTGCCATGGTTCGCTTCCACACCCCATGGTGCGAAAGATAGCCATGCAACAAAATTACAGCAGGAGATCTTGCATCCCCGGCTGTAACATAATTCAACCCATACCCATCACTCAACACCACGCGCGGCATACTTATATTATAATTCCAATATGGAAAACTTTCGCCTCTATGTTCCCATTCTCATCCGTTATGGCGACCTTGACCCGCAATGGCATGTCAACAACGCCAAATTTCTCACCTTTTTGGAGCAAAGCCGCACCGCCTATTTGCAGCACCTGGGGCTGTGGGATGGCCGCGATTTCTTCCAAATTGGGCTGATTGTTGCCGATCTTCACATCGCCTACCTGCTGCCCATCACACTCGGGCAAAGCGTGCGGGTAGGTGTGCGGGTTGTGCAGTTGGGCAACAAGAGCCTGCGTTTTGAATATCAAATTGAAGGCGAAGAGGGCAGCCCGGTCTTTGCCCGCGCCGAAACTGTCATGGTCTCATATGACTACGTCGCCCAATCCAGCCGCGTGATTCCCGATTCCTGGCGCACCCAGATTGCCACCTTTGAGGGCATTGCCCCGCACGGCTAAGCCACTTTCCCTGGAGGAAGCATGATCCCCGACATTCAACAAGATGCCCTGCTCGATTTTTTGGTTGGCCTGCTCAACACCCCCAGCCCAACCGGTTTTGCTGCTCCTGGCATTGCCTTTACCGAAGCCGCCCTGGCTGCCCTGCCCGGACTGCGCCTGACGCGCACCCGCAAAGGAGCGCTGGTCGCCACCTGGCCCGGTCAACGCAGCGATGCCCCGCGCGCCCTGACCGCCCACACCGATACGCTCGGGGCAATGGTCAAAGACATTAAACCCAATGGACGGCTCAAGCTGACAAAAATTGGCGGCTTTCCGTGGAATTTTGTTGAAGGGGAAGGCTGCTGGGTGCTGACTCAATCCGGACGACGGGTGCGCGGCAGCATTCTCATTCATGCCGCCTCGGTTCACGTCTATGGCAGCCACGCCGCCGAGGATAAGCGCGAGGACGATAACATGGAAGTGCGCCTGGATGCACGCAGCACAAGCGCCGAAGCGACCCGCTCTCTGGGCATTCAGGTGGGCGATTTTGTAGCCTTTGACCCACGCGTTGAGGTAACCGAAGGTTTTGTGCGCTCGCGCCACCTGGATGACAAGGCCTGTGTGGCTTGCCTGGTTGCCGCGGCCCGCACCCTGCACGATGCCGGGCTGCACCCCACCCAAACCACCTACCTGCACATCAGCAATTACGAAGAGGTGGGGCATGGCGCTGCGGCTGGAATCCCCGCCGATGCAACCGAACTGGTGGCCGTAGATATGGCCGCAGTTGGCGATGGACAAACCTCGGATGAATTCCACGCCACCCTGTGCGTCAAAGATTCCGGTGGCCCTTACCATCATGGCCTGAGCAACCGTCTGCGGCACCTGGCCGAGCAACATCAGATTCCCTACAAGGTGGATATTTACCCCTACTACGGATCGGATGGCGAAGCCTTGTGGCGGGCGGGCGGCGACCTGGCTGTGGCGCTGATTGGCCCCGGGGTAGATGCCTCGCACAATTACGAACGCACCCATCTGGATGCATTGCTGGCAACCACACGCTGGATTCTGGCCTACCTGTTGAATTGAACGCCTCCTGGACCCCCACCCTGCAAGAAAGACTGCACGAGATCGCCGAGGCTTTCTTCCGCCCTGGCTCCTCATGGTTCAGCCGCACGCTCTACCGGCTGGCACTGGCTGGCCTGTTCCTGATTGGCTTCTTCCAATGGGGTGATTTTCTCAACTGGGGGCGCATTCCCTGGGAAATGGGCGATTGGTACGACATCACCGGCCCACGCCTCGGCTTTCAACAAGAGGCCATGCAAACCGGCGTCCTGCCCCTGCATGTAGATTCGCCAACCGGCATGAAGGGCGCAACCGACCGCTTTCTTGCCATTCCCGACCTGATCCTCTCGCCGCAGGCCCTGCTGCTGAACTGGTTCAGCGTTGGTAGCTTTAGCCTGGTGCATGTCTTGCTGCTCTACAGCGCCGGGTTCATCGGCCTGCTGCTCATGCAGCGCAAGTGGCGGCTCTCGCTGGCGGCCTTTCTGCCGCTCTTCTGGCTCTTCAACTTCAATGGACACATCACCGCCCATCTCTCGATTGGACATCTCACCTGGGCTGGCTATTTCCTGCTACCTTTCTTCCTGCTGCTGATCTTTGAATGGTACGAAAAGCCGGTAGACTGGCGCTGGGTTGCCAAAATGGGCAGTTGGATGCTGGTCATCTTCCTGCAAGGCTCCTATCATCTCTTCGTCTGGTGTCTGCTCTTTTTGGGTCTGGCCGGGGTTTTGCAGCTGCGCCGCCTGAAATCGGCCCTGCTGGCAGGGGCGGCGGCGGTTGCGCTCTGCCTGTTCCGCATTTTGCCCGCGGCACTGGTTGCCACCGATTTGAAAATTGGCTTTCTCTCTGGCTTTCCCACCCTGCTGGACGCCTTCAAAGGCCTGCTGGTGCTGGTTGAACCGGCACAGGCACTTCAAACGCGCACCTTGCTGACCCAACTGGTGGCCTGGTGGGAATTTGACCACTACCTGGGGCTGGTGGGAGCGCTGTTCGTGCTGGGGCTGGGCGGATGGGGCGTCTGGCGTTGGCGGGCGAGCCTGCCGGGGCGTTACGCAGCCCTGCTGGCACCGTTGGGGGTGATGGCGCTGCTCAGCATTGGACGGATGTATAACCTGTTCTTTGTCCTGCGCATTCCGCTCTTCACTGGCGAACGCGTCTCCTCGCGGCTGCTGATCCTGCCGCTGGTGTTTGGCATGGCCCTGGCCGCCCTGGTAGCGCAGCGCTGGCTGGAAGCAGGCAATTTGCGGCGCGGCTGGCGTCCATTGATGCTGGTGCCAATTCTGCTGCTGATCAATGACCTGGAACAGCACCGCGAATTGTGGAAGGTGACCAACCTGGATACGCTCTTCCCGCTGCCCGGTGCATCGCAGGTGCTGCATGTTGCCAATCGCAGCGACACGCCCTATATCCTCCTGCTCATCGTCGGGTTGTTGCTCTCGCTGGCTGCGGCTGGCTGGCTGGCCTACCGCATCACCCGCAGCAGCGCCCCACACCAAAGATGAAAAACGCCCTGCGCGCCGCCCTGGTTGCCACCCTGGGCCTGCGCCTCTTCACGAGCCTGTTCGTCGCCCTGGTTGCCTGGTTGGTGCCGGTGTGGATCACCCCCGGTGCGCCGCATGACCCACAATTGCTGGCCGAACTGGAAGGTGGCCCGCCGGTCGTGCGTCTCTTCCTGGCCCCCTGGTACCGCTGGGATACGATCCATTACCTCGAGATTGCCCAACAAGGCTACGCCGACCGGCAAAACACCATTTGGCCGCCGCTCTACCCGCTGCTCATTCGCCTGGGCATGCTGCCCGGCCTGCCGGCTTTGCCATCAGCGCTGCTCATTTCCACCCTCAGCACATTTGGCGCCCTGGCGCTGCTCTACCATCTGGTAGCGCAAGAATGGGATGAGGAACGAGCACGCTTGAGCCTGCTGGCGGTGATTAGCTTTCCAACCGCTTTCTTCTTGATGGCCGGCTACAGCGAGGCCACTTTTTTGCTGTTTGCAATTGGCAGCCTGGCGGCTGCGCGACGCAAACGCCCTCTGCTGGCCGGGCTGCTGGGCGCAGCCGCAGTTCTCACCCGCCATCAGGGCCTGTTTCTGGTGCTGCCGCTGGCCTGGGAGGGCCTGCAAGCCATGCGGCGAGAGCGCCTGAGGGCCAACATCCTGCCCTGGCTGGGCGGCCTGGGATTGCCGCCGGCAGCCATGCTTGGCTATGGGTTGTATGTGCGCCTGGCGGTCGGTGCAGCCTGGCCCTGGCAAACCGTCAGCAGCGGCTGGAATCAGCACCTGGGTTGGCCCTGGGAAGGCATTTTGGGCAATTTACGCGCCCTGCTGGCCGGGGCGCCCGTTGGCGGCGGAGCATTGTTCTTCAACCTCGGGCTGGCTTTGCTCAGCCTGGCATTGCTTGGGCTGGGAGCGCGCCGCCTGCCACTCTCCTATTCACTGTTTGGCTGGGCGCTGCTGCTTTCAGTGCTGGTGAAGGTGCAAAACGAAGGCCTGTTGGGTGCAACCGCCCGCTACGCGCTGATCATCGTGCCCATTTTTTTCGTCCTGGCCGACGGAATGCGAAAACGCGGGCTGCGCCTGGTTTGGTGCAGCCTGGCCCTGGCAGCGCAGGGCCTGCTGCTGGCTGCCTTCTACTGGTGGGCCTGGGTTCCGTGACAAACTTTGTACAAGCCTTTCAAAAGCCATGCTGGAAATTTTGCCAAAGTTTGGTAGAATCAGGCGAGATATTGAAGCTTACGGAAAACCCTGCCCCCGGGCAGTTTTCCAGGTCAGGCCTGTGAAAACAGGCTGTGGTAAAAAGACGCAGCACGAATTGGCAGAAGAAGAATGAAAAATCACATCCAATCTGCGTCTGGAAGGTAAAAACAGGAGGTTCACATGGCAGGAATGGAACGCTTTACACAGCGGGCCCGCCGTGTTCTCAGTCTGGCGCATCAGGAAGCAGAACGGCTGCGTCAGCGCTACATCGGCACCGAACATTTATTATTGGGCTTAATGGAAGAAGAAGGCGGCATTGCCGGGCGCGTGCTGCGCGACCTGGGCCTGGAGCAAGAGCGGCTGGTGGAAATGGTTGAACGGCTGAGCGGCTATGGCAGCGAAGCTGGCACACGGCCCGAACTTTCACCCGGTGTGCAGCAAGTGCTAGAATTTTCGATTGAGGAAGCACGGCGCCTCAGCCATCACTACATTGGCACCGAACACCTGCTGCTTGGCCTGGCACGCTCCGAAGAAGGCCTGGCAATGGAGGTGTTGCGCAAGCTAGGCGTAACCGCCGAGCAGGTGCGGCGTCAGACTCACCGCGTGCTAAAGGAAAACTCCAGCCCCTCGGCCCCGGCTGGTGCAGCAGCTGGCCCAACACCGGCCGCTTCTGCCGCCCCTTCCCCCGCCCGCCCCGAAGCTGGCCGATCCAAAACCCCATTGGTGGATCAGCTCGCAACCGACCTGACGCAAAAGGCCGAGGAAGGCAAACTCGACCCGGTCATTGGCCGCCAAATGGAAATCGAGCGCGTGATCCAAATTCTGGCCCGCCGCAACAAGAACAACCCGGCTCTGATTGGCGAACCAGGGGTTGGAAAAACCGCCATCGTCGAAGGGTTGGCGCAACGCATCATTGAGGGCGATGTGCCGGCCCCGCTGCTCGGCAAACGCGTCTTGCAGCTGGATGTTGGCTCCTTGGTGGCCGGGACAATGTATCGCGGTCAGTTTGAGGAACGGCTGAAGCGCGTGATTGATGAACTGAAATCGGCTGGCAGCATCCTGTTCATTGATGAGCTGCACATGCTGGTCGGGGCTGGCGCGGCCGGCTCCTCGGTGGATGCCGCCAACATCCTCAAGCCGGCCCTCTCGCGCGGCGAATTGCAAGTGATTGGCGCAACCACGCTCAACGAGTATCGCAAACACATCGAAAGCGATGCCGCGTTGGAGCGCCGTTTTCAACCGATTGTTGTCAACGAACCCACCATCGAGGAAACCATCCAAATTCTGCGCGGCATCCGCCGCGCCTACGAAGAACATCACCGCCTCAGCATCTCGGATGAGGCAATTGAAGCGGCTGCCCATCTCTCGGCACGCTACATTACCGAACGCTTCTTGCCGGATAAGGCGATTGACCTGATTGATGAAGCTGCCTCGCGCGTGCGAATGTACAAAAGCCAAAACGCGCAAACCATCAAGGAATTGATGACGCGGCTGAAAGACCTGCGCGCCCGCCAAAACCAGGCCATTGAAGAGGGCCGCCCCGAAGTGGCCCAGGATATCCAGGAAGAACAGCGCACCATCGAGGCACAAATGGAACGCCTGCGCAGCAGCTGGGATCGCGCCAGCAGCCCAACCGTCAGCGCCGAGGACATTGCCGAAATGGTCTCCATGTGGACAGGGGTGCCGGTGACGCAACTTTCAGAAAACGAAACCGCCCGACTGCTGCACATGGAAGAAGAACTACACCGCACCATCATCGGACAAGATGAGGCAATCGTCGCCATCTCGAAAGCAGTGCGCCGCGCCCGGGCCGGGTTGAAAGACCCGCGCCGCCCAATTGGTTCCTTCATCTTCATGGGGCCAACGGGCGTTGGTAAAACCGAGCTTGCCAAATCCCTGGCGCGCTTCCTCTTTGGCAGCGAAGAAGCCCTGATTCAAATTGACATGTCTGAATTCATGGAACGGCACAACGTCAGCCGGCTGGTTGGCGCACCGCCCGGCTATGTTGGCTACGAAGAAGCCGGCCAACTGACCGAAGCAATCCGCCGCCGCCCCTACTCGATTGTCGTGTTCGATGAAATTGAAAAGGCCCACCCCGAAGCGCATAACATGCTCTTGCAAATCATGGAAGAAGGCCACCTCAGCGATGCGCGCGGCCATAAAGTGGATTTTCGCAATGCCATCATCGTCATGACCACCAATATCGGTGCGGAAATGATCCGGCGCGAAAACGGCCTTGGCTTTGTGCTGAAGCAGGATGAAGAAGTGGAAGAACGCCAGGCCTACGAAGAAATGCGCAAGAAGCTGCTCGATTCGCTCAAGCGCGTCTTCCGCCCCGAATTCATCAACCGGCTGGATGGTGTGTTCGTCTTCCGTTCGCTCAACCGCAGCGAAATCCGCCAGATCGTCGAGTTGGAGCTTGCCAAAGTGTCACAACGCTTGCAAGAACATCGCATCACCCTGCAACCCAGCGAAGCCGCCCTGGATGCGCTGGCAAGCGAAGGCTACGACCCCGAAATGGGCGCCCGACCATTGCGGCGCGTCATCCAATACCGGATTGAAGACCGCCTATCCGACGCATTTTTGGATGGCCGGTTTGGTGATGGCGACCTGATTCGGATTGAGGTGAACGAGGATGGTGAAATTCTGCTGCTGCGGGCCGAGCCCGAAGCACAGCCCGAAGCCGCCCTCGACCTGACGCTCTAAACCTGGCCCCTTTCAACACCGCCCCATGCTCTGGGGCGGTGTTTGTTTGGCAAACACAATTTGAAACCAAACCTGAAGACGCCAGCCACAAAAAGTATGCTATGATAGGTGCAGTTTGAATTCTATGGTGCTGGAGGCGAAAAGTGGAAGAGGATGATCGCGAATCATTGGGGTATCCCAATACCCGCCGCGCCAATCGCTTCGATGTCAGCCGAACGGTGCGGATTGTCAAACCAGTCAAGGCACGCGGCAAAGCTGTCAACGTCAGTGCGGTTGGCATGTTGGTGCGTTTAACCCAGGAGGCCGAACTGAAGGCCGGTGATACCGTCACGCTGGAAGTGGCCCGGGATGACGGGCAGGCAACCCTGATGGTGAAAGGGATGGTTGTGCGCGTGGAATACACCGATGACCGGGTGCAGTTTGCCATTGACCTGACAAACGAGGAAGAAGAGGAAGAAGGAGAAACGGAAGACTAGCGGCCGCGCTCAGCAAAGCGCAGTTCCAACTGCGAAATCAGCATCCCGGCAAACATGGCCGCACAACCCCACAAGGCTCGCTCGGTCAACACCTCTCCCAAAATCAACCAGCCACCCAGCGCTGCAAACACAGTTTCCAGGCTCAGCAGCACCGCCGCCAATGTGGGCGGTGCTTTTTTTTGCCCAACCACCTGCAAGGTGTAGGCCACGCCCACCGAGAGCAACCCGCCATAGAGGATGGCCGGGGTCGCGCCAAGCAGCCCATCCAGGCTGAAAGGCTCGCTTTGCCAGGCGGCTATCGTGCTGAGCAGCGCACAAACAGCAAACTGCACCACCGAAAGCCACAATGCGTCCAAGCGCCGCACCAGCCAGCCCGTCAGCTGAACATGGATAGCCCAAAAGAAAGCCCCGGCCAGCACCAGGCCATCCCCACGGCTCAAGGTCAGTGGCCCTTCCACGGTCAGCAAATACAACCCCAAGACCGCCAACAGCACACCCAGCCAGGCATTCCAACCGGTGCGCTGCCCCCACACCAGGCCAAGCAGCGGCGTCAGCACAACGTATAAGCCGGTAATGAAGCCCGCTTTGCCGGCCGTCGTGAAAACCAGGCCCATCTGCTGCAAGGATGCCCCGCCAAACAACACCAGCCCGAGCAGCGCCCCCCCGCCCAGCAACAGCCTCAGGCGCTGTGACGGATGGTCACGCCGCAACCAAAACGCAACCGGCAGCAGCGAAAGCCCGCCCAGAGCAAACCGCACTGCGTTGAAGGTAAATGGGCCCACAAACTCCATCCCCACCCGCTGCGCCACAAAGGCAACCCCCCAAATGACCGCCGCCAGCAGCAGCGGCAGTGACTGCCGCACACGCCCGGGCATCAGACTGGCCCCACAAACAGCAGTGCTACCCCGGCCAGCGCCAGCAACACCCCCCAGACCGAGCGACTGCTCAACCGCTCTCCCATCCGCCAGGCAATCGGCAGCCCAAACAACGGGCTGGTTGCCAACAAGGTCTGCGCAATGGCAGTGGGAGCCAGTTTGAAGGAAATCTGTTGCAGCCAGATGGCAAGGAAGGTGCCAATCAGCACCGCCAGCGCCAGCCAGCCAGCCAGTTGCCGGGCTTGCGGCAATTGGCGCCAGCCCAGCACCCGTTGGCGCTGCACCAGCAGCAAAACCAGCAGCAGCGAGACACCAGCCGCCAGGCGCAGCAAAGCGCTTTGCAAGGGGCTGACAGTCGTCTGCAAAAAAACCAGCCGCGAAAGCACGGCCCCGCCCGCCTGTGCCAGCGCAGCAAAGAAGCCAAAGCCAATCCCGGCCCACGGCTGCCGCTCGCGCCCATCTTGCCCGGCAGTGCGTTCGGTAATCACCCAGGCCACGCCGGCGCTGGTGAGCAAAATACCCAGCCAGGCGCTCAGCGCCAGGCGCTCGCCGAGGAACAAGCCAAGCAGCGCCGTCAGGGGCGGGGCCAGCGTGCCAAGCAGCAGCGCCCGCCGCACCCCCACCCGGCGCAAGGCGGCAAAATAGGCGCTATCGCCCAGGCCAATCCCCAGCGCACCGCTGAGCAGCAACAACCCCAACGCCCAGCCTGGCAGAGCAGCCAGAGAATCGCCCAGAACCAGCAGCGTCAGTGCCATCAACAAGATCGCCCCCAGCCCCTTGAGCAAATTCAATTCCATCGGGCGCACATGCCGCCCAACGCGTTCAAACCACACCGCCGCCACGGCCCAGGCCAGCGCGGCGCTGAGTGCTGCCAATGCGCCCAGTATCATGCGCCCACCAGCAAATGCAGCGCCAGCCAATCGGCAGCTTCGCGCGTCATGCGCGAGGTGACGCGATGCGCCACGCCATCATAAACGCGCAGTTGCAAGGCCTGCGGGTTGGCAGCATAGCTGCCGCACAGTTGGCGGTATAAACGCACCGAATACCCTTTTGGCAAATCGGTATCCAGGTCACCGCATTGCATCAACAGCGGACGCGGCGCGAACCGGGTACACAGAGCATGCACCGGGTCAAGTTGTTCACACACCCAGGCAGTGCGACGCTCGGTTTCAGCGCGCTGCGCGTGCAGCGCTTCAACCCACTGCGGATCCATCTCCGCCTCCAGCAGGGCATCCTGCCAGCGTTCGGCAATGTTGCCCAGGCTGATTTGCGGCACAGCCACACGCAGGCGCGGTTCCCGTGAGGCAGCCAAATAACCAATCAACCCGCCCATCGAAGCGCCACACACCCCGGCGCGTTGCACATCCAGGCGCTCATCCCCAGCCAGCGCATCCAGCAGGCCGGAAATATCGGCAGCCGTCTGCTCTACAATCTTCAACATGCGATAGAAACGATCCAACCCGCTCTCAAACGGATAGATATCCTCCGGCATGGGGTGAAGGAAAGTATCGCGGATGCTTGCATCCAGGCGCTCGCCATGCATTGCCGCATCCAGGCTCAAGCAGGCCAGGCCGCGCTCCGCCAGGCGCAGGCTCAGTTCCATCCCACCGCCCTTATCACCAGTAAAACCATGAATGTAGATCACCAATGGCGCATGCCAGGCATCTTCTGGCAGCCACAACAAGAACGGCACGCCCTGTAGAACGTGTTTTTCAACCTGCATTGCAACCTCCAATTGCAAAATTTTCCCAATCATATCACATCCAGGCAAACCCGCTTGACAGATTGCACAAGCGGGCTAGAATCAAAGTATCTTCCCACAAAGAAAACCACTGGAAAGGAAGCAAGATGCATAACCCACAAGATCGCGCATGGATCCAGGCCTTTTATGATGCCGCCGCCGAATGGTGGGGAGAAAGCTGGTATGAGGGCGAAAACCTGCCCGGTCGGCTGAGCCGCGTGGAACGCCTTGTTGGAAGCCCGCCCAAAACCCTGCTGGAGCTAGGCGCTGGCACTGGTGAAACAGCTGCTTTTCTGGCGCAGGCCGGTTATACCCTGACGGCCATTGACCTATCCGATCGCAACTGCGAGATGATTGGCCGCCTGATGGAGCATTACCCCAACCTGACCGGGATTCAGGGCGATTTCTTGAAGATTGAAATTGCAGAGCGATTCGATGCGGTGTGTATGTTCGAAACCTTTGGCATGGGCAGCGACGCCGAACAGCGCGCCCTGCTGCGCCGCATGGGCAACTGGTTGAATCCGGGCGGGGTCGTGCTGCTGGATGTGTATCACCCCTTTGGCCCCATCCGCCGGGCTGGCACGGCCTTCTCACTCGATCGCCTGGAGAATGTGCCAGGTTCGGTTGCAATGACGGAACGAAGCGCCTATGACGCCGTGCTGGGGCGCTGGATTGATGAATGGGAACCCTGCGAGAACCCGGCCAACGCCCGGCAACAGTCCATCCGCTGCTACACCCCGGCCGATTTTCTGCTGCTGCTGGAAGGCACCGGGCTGCGAATTGCCCATGCGGAATTTGGCGGGCAGGCCTTCGACCCGGCCCCTTGCCAGGTGAACGGGCAAAGCATGTTGCAGGCATTTGAGAACGATTATACTTATACGGTTGTGCTGGTAGCCTGAGAAAGGCATTGTGCCACAAGCTGGCTACTCCCTTATATATTGACACACCCACTCGGATCCGTATACCGCAGCGGATTGTTCCTCACATACGCATACCGATCC
>CAYVRT010000047.1:0-14520 GCA_964453115.1 uncultured Anaerolinea sp.
CCGCCCCGGTGGAAGAACCCGCCGCCGGTGTGCCGGACTGGTTGGGCAGCCTGGGCGGAACGGAGCAGCCGGTCAGTGCCGAGCCAATTGCTGCGGCTGAGGAATTGTCAACACCCGATTGGATGCAGAATTTTCAGCAGCCAGCTGCTGCCGGTGAAGATTGGTTGGCGAGCGCACCAACCCAGGAAGTGTTGCCAACCGGCGAAGTTCCGTTGAGCGCATTACCCGATTGGATGAGTGACCTCTCCTCTGCACCGCCTTCGGCGAGCGAACCAAGGGTTGAGGAAACACCCCCCGCAGCCTCACCATTTGCACTGGATATTCCTGATTGGTTGTTGGATGGCGAACAAAAGCCCGCGGCATTGCCCGAAGAGGCCAGCGTGCTTCCAGCCGGCCCATCATCTGTGTTTACCGAGTTCTCGATGGATGAGACCCCGGCATCGTTTGCTACCGAAGCAGTGGATGAGGCTGGGGCAGCCGGGCTGGAACCGGCGCAAATGCCTGGTTGGTTGCAGGCCATGCGCCCGGTTGAAGCTGTTGCTCCTAGCAAGTCGGCCGCGGAGGTAGAGGGGCGCGTTGAGCAAGCCGGGCCATTGGCTGGCCTGCAAGGTGTTTTGCCCGGTGAGGACTTGTCCTCTTTGTATTACCGCCCGCCCGTCTATTCTTCTCGCCTGCGTGTGACAGAACGGCAGCGCTTGAATGCAACCCTGCTCGAAAATATGATTACCGAGGATGCGCGCTCCAAACCGGTGCGTGCGGAGGCCAGTGCCGCGCCGCGCCGCATCTTGCGCCTGGTTTTGGCAGCGATCATGCTCCTGGTTTTGTTGGGCGTGTTGGGCAGTGGCTTACCTGCGCTAGCCTTGCCAACGGCCATTGTCCCCGAGGCACAGGCTTTTGCTACCACTCTTTCAGGGTTGGTCACGCCAGAGCAGACCTCGCCGCTCGTGTTACTGGCGGTAGATTATCAGCCGGCGATGGCAGGTGAAATGAGCCTGATTGGTCAAAGTGTGGTTGAAGACCTGATGGCTAAAAATGCACGTATCATTGTCTTTTCCACACAGCCAGGCGGCCCGGCCCTGGCTCAGAAGCTGCTCTCCGATGCCCAGACAATGCGTCCCTCCTATGTCCTGGAATATCAGACGTTGAATTTGGGGTACCTGGTGGGCGGCGCAAGCGGTTTACAGCAGTTCTCGCTTGCACCACAGTCGGCATTGCCGCTTACGCTGGATGGCAAACCAGCCTGGAGTCAGCCGATTTTGCAGGGCGCCTCGCAACTGGCTGATTTTCGGGCGGTGATTGTTTTGACAGATGATGCAGATCATGCCCGTACATGGATTGAACAGGTGGGGGTGCGATTAGGGGATCGGCCATTGTTGATGGTCGTCAGCGCCCAGGCCGCGCCGCTGGTGCAGCCTTATGTGCAGTCGGGACAGGTGAAGGGGATGATTGCCGGGCTGCCGGGCGGCATCCAATACGAAATTTTGACACAGCGCACACTGGGGAATGCCCGAATGGCCTGGAATGCATATCAGGCGGGGATGCTGCTGCTGGTGTTGATGATTTTGATCGGCGGAATTTATCAAGCTGTCAGCGGGCTGATCAAAACCCCGAAACGGAAGAGGGCTTAGACGATGAACATTCCCGATCTTATCTGGACGATCGTTGCATTTCTGCTCACGCTGGCGGTTTTTAGCTACTTACTGGGTGATAACCCGCTTTTTCGGGCGGTGATGTATTTGTTTATTGGGGTTGTTTCGGGCTATGTGGCAGCGCTGATTTGTTACCAGGTGGTTTGGGCCAGGCTGGTGCAACCCGTGTGGTTGGGCTTGATTCAACCGATTGCCCAGGGACGCCCACCAACAGATACCTTCAGTGTCATTCCGCTGGTGATGGCTGGCTTTTTGCTGGCAAAACTTTCGCCGCGCCTTTCCTCGCTCGGCAACTGGGTGATGGCAGTGGTGGTTGGCATGGGCGCAGCAGTGGCAATCAGCGGGGCGTTGATGGGGACGTTGTTTACCCAGTTTAAAGCAACACTGGCGCCTTTTGACTTGCAGGCTGGTGGTGGGATAGGTAGTTTATTGGAAGGATTGCTGATCCTGGTTGGCACCATCACCTCGCTGGCCTATTTTCATTTTGGGGCACGTTTGCAACCCGGAAAGTCAGCACAGCGTCATATCTTAATTGAGGGAATGGCGCGTGTTGGACAGGTGTTTATTGGCATTACACTGGGTGCTTTGTTTGCCAGTGTTTTTGCTGCCGCATTGACGGCGTTGATTGAACGGCTGATTTTCTTATGGATTTCGATTCAAAACCTTTTATAACAGGTTGCCATGACCATTTCACTCGTTGATGCAGAATCAGTTCTCACGCTGGATATTGGCTCGGTCTATACCCGGGCGATGTTGTTCGACGTGGTGGATGGACAATATCGTTTTCTGGGCGCCAGTGCTGCGCCGACGACAGTAGGCGCTCCGTTTTACGATGTCTCGGAGGGCATGCACCGCGCCCTGGAAAAATTACAGGATATGACCGGGCGTTCCCTGTTTAATGAGCAGGGGCAATTGATTTTGCCCAGCCAACCGGATGGGAATGGTGTGGATCAAATGACGGCCGTGTTTACTGCCGGGCCGGAGCTGCGCCTGGTGACGATTGGCCTGTTGGAAACGGTTTCGCTGGAAAGTGCCAATCATTTGGCCGGGTTGGTCTATGGGCAGTTGGTGGAAGCGATTGGGCTAAATGACCGTCGTCGCACCGAGGCGCAGGTGGATGCAATCCTTAAGGCACAACCCAATTTGATTATCTTGGCAGGCGGCACAGAGCGCGGGGCAACCCGTTCGATTAGCAAATTGGTCGAGATGATTGCGCTGGTTTTGGAAGTTTTGCCGCGCGAAAAGCGCCCCGAAGTGCTGTATGCAGGTAATCAGGCGCTGGCAAAGCGGATTAAGGATTTGCTCTCAAAGCAGACAACGGTGTATATCTCACCCAATATTCGCCCAACGATTGATAGCGAAGACCTTGGCCCGGCGCAGGAGATGATGGCAAAAGTGGTATATGATATTCGCGCCGAACAGGTGGGCGGGCTGAAGACCGTTCGTTCACTATGCACATTGCCAATTTTGCCGGCCTCGCATGGTTATGGGCGGATGATTCGGTTTATGAGTGAACTGGACGTTGAATCGCGGCGCGATGCGCGGCGGGTGCTGGGGGTAGATTTGGGCGCCTCGGCAACGACGGTGGCGGCAACGACTGATCGCGGTCTGCACATGCGCACTTTTCGGTTGGGGATGGGCTATTCGATTGGTGAAGTGATGCGGGCAACCCACCTGTCAGAGGTGGTGCGCTGGCTACCCATGCATGTTCCGGATGACGAAGTGCGCGATTATTTGTGGCAGCGCAAGCTCTACCCAATGATGCAGCCGATGACGAATGAGACGTTGGCGGTTGAGCAGGCGATGGCGCGCCAGGCGCTGCGAGCGGTGATGCAGGCAATGGAAAGCGAATGGCCTGAGATGGGCCATCACTTTGACCCGATTGTGGTGGGGGGGGCCATTCTGGCGCAGGGTTCAACGCCCGGACAGGCCTTGTTGCAAGTGCTGGATGGTCTGGAACCGGTCGGTGTAAGCACCATTTTGCTCGATACCTATGGCCTTTTACCAGTTCTGGGCGCAGTGGCTGGTCATAACCCGCTTTTGCCGGTGCATGTGTTGGAAAGCAGCGCCTTGCTGAATTTGGGGACGGTCATTCGCCCGGTTTGTTCGGCGCGCTATGGCAACCCGGTTTTGAAGGTGCGGTTGGTGTATGATAACAATGATGAGACGACGGTCGAAATTCGGCAAGGGACAATTACCGTCCTGCCGGTACAGCCGAATCAACAGGTCAAAGTGTATCTAACACCGCTGCGCTCACTCTACATTCCAGGCATTGAAACGCGGCGTGGCCTGAGCATGATTGGTGGTGCCACTGGGATTGTGGTAGATGCGCGCGGCCATCCCTTGAATCTGCCGCCCGATGCAGCCCGGCGACGTGACCTGCTGAAGAAGTGGGCCATGGCGCTGGCTTCGTAACCTGGCACGGAACTTGCAACGAGGAGAAATATATGGTTGCTCCCTTAACCCATTTCCTTGCTCTCACTGCCATTCGCCGGGCGCGCACCTTGCCAACGCGCGGACAGGTTAAGGTGCGTGTTGGGCAGAAGGTCAGTGCGACAGATGTGGTGGCGGAATGCTTTTTGCCGGGCAAACATTTGGTGTTCAACATTCGCCGGGCATTGAATGTTGCGCGTATTGAGCAGGCTGAGAAACTGATTGAGTGCAAGGTGGGTGACAAACTACAAAAAGGGGATGTGATTGCGGAGGCGCCCGGTTTGCTGCCGCGCTCGGTCCGCGCTCCTTCCAATGGTCAGGTAATTGCGATTGTCGGTGGACAGGTTTTGTTTGAACTGCAAAGCCAACGCTTTGAATTGAAGGCTGGTTTTAACGGCACTGTGACGGATGTGATGACAGAGCAAGGCGTGGTGATTGAGGCCAATGGAGCATTGGTGCAAGGGATTTGGGGGAATGGGCAAATTAATTTGGGGTTGTTGAACTGCATTGCCAAAAGCCCTGAAGATGAATTTACCCGTGCCAATGTGGATATCAGCATGCGCGGGGCGGTGTTGGTGGCTGGCCATTGCCGTCAGGCAGATGCGCTGGTGGCCGCGAATGACATTCCGCTGCGCGGCCTGATTTTGGCAAGCATGACGGCCGATTTGATCCCAACAGCGGAGATGATGGTTTACCCCATTTTGTTGACCGAGGGTTTTGGCCGGCAACCGATGAACAACATGGCCTATAAATTGCTGAGCAGCAGCGAAAAACGCGATGTTTGTA
Organism: uncultured Anaerolinea sp.; assembly: GCA_964453115.1. Taxonomy (GTDB): domain Bacteria; phylum Chloroflexota; class Anaerolineae; order Anaerolineales; family Anaerolineaceae; genus JAIWNK01. Next base: position 4,869 of record CAYVRT010000047.1, read on the forward strand.
TCAATGCTGCAAATGATGCCTATCATGGTGACCGACCGGAAGCAATGATTCCGTTGCCAGCCAATGGGCAAATGCCACAAGAAGTGGCGACCCTGGGCGAGGGGCGAGTGGTGCGTTTGCAAGGCCCGCCCTATGCTGGTTTGATTGGCCGGGTGCAGCGCGTTCGTCCAGGGCTGACGACACTGCCGAACGGTTTGCGTACCAACGCAGCCGATGTATTGCTGGAAAATAATCAGCTCGTTTTGGTTGCCATAGGTAACCTGGATGTGCTAGAATAAAGGAACGCCAACACAATCCCATTTGGAGGAGCCATGAGCAGTTTTCAATTTGATGAAAAAGACAATTCGTTTGACCAGGAACCGCAACTGGAAGAAGAAGCCGTAGAGGGGCAAGAATACCTCGAAGAAGAAGAGGAAGAGGAAGAAAAGCCAGGTGGTAATCGCGGCTTTATGCTGGCGGTTGGAATTATTGCGGCTGTTGTGGTATTGATGGTCATTTTGGGCGTGGTGTATGCTTTTGTGATTGCGCCGAATGCGCGTGCCAGTCAGTCACAGCAGGTGGCGCAGGTGAATGCGCAGAATACAGCCATTGCCATGCAAGGCACGGCGACCGAAATGTACAACGAGGCTATGCGGGCACAAAAAGCGACGCTGGATGCAATGCCGACCGCGACCAAGCCGCCTACCAATACGCCGGTTGTTGCGCCGACCCATACCAACACGCCCGCACCCACACAGCCGCCGGCGGCAACTGCTGCCAATGGACAGACCGAGACGGTGGTTGCTTTTTCGACGATGGCTGCCGGGACATTGACGGCTCAGGCGACACTTGGGCTGACGCCGCAGCCGACTGCAACCGGCCTGGCCGATACGGGCATTATGGATGAAATTGGCTTTCCATGGGTGATTGGCCTGGCAGTTTTGCTGGTGGTTGTGATTATTGTCTCACGCCGTTTGCGGATGGCGGGGCGCTAATCTCCAGGATTGTGGTTGGTGTGTTCATCAGAAAAGCATCAGGGCCGGTGGTGAGCCGGCCCTGATGGTTTTGGGAGGTCAGGTGATGTTGGTGGCAATATCATTGCCGTATGCCAACAAGGCTTTCACCATTTCGGGGGTGCGCCCTTCGGCATAAACGCGCAAGACGGGCTCGGTGCCAGAGGGGCGGATGAGCAACCAGGAATCGTCCGCCAGAACGTATTTGACTCCATCCAGTGAGCTGACTTTGACGACCGATTCGCCGCCAATGTGGGGCGGGGCTTTTTCAATGAGCTGTTGGGTCATCTTGTTCTTGGCGACTGGATGGCGCAGACGCAGGTCGGTGCGTTCGTAAAAGGCTGGCCCCACTTCTTGCAGCAGGCCCTGCACCAATTCGTAGAGCGAGGTGCGCGCTGCTGCGACGATTTCGATCAACATCAGGCCCATCAACACACCATCGCCTTCAGGGATATGTCCCTTGAACGAGATGCCGCCCGATTCTTCACCGCCAATCAGGACGTTGTCCTTGATCATGTAATCGGCAATATGGTTGAAGCCAACCGGCGTTTCGTAGACGGGCAAGCCATAGCGTTGTGCCAGGCGGTCAATCATGCGTGTGGTTGAGACAGTGCGAACGGCAGCGCCATTCCAATTGCGCTTTTCCACCAGGTAGCGCAGGGTGAGGGCCATGATTTTGTGTGGGTCAACAAAATTGCCGCGCTCATCCATCGCACCAATCCGGTCGGCATCGCCATCGGTGGCAATGCCCCAGTTGCCTGCGCCAGTGCCAATGGCGCCGGTCAGTGCGCCCAGATAGCGAGCAATTGGCTCGGGGTGAATGCCGCCAAAGCCCGGGTTCATTTCGCCGCGAATTTCGCTCACTTCGCAGCCCGTCCCTTGCAGGATGCCGCGAATGACACCGCGCCCGGAACCATACATCGAATCAACAACAATTCGCTGTGGGTTTTCGGCAATCAGGTCAAAGTCAATCAGGGTGCGCAGGTGTTCCTGGTAAGCAGGCAGGGGGTTGAAGCGGCGGATGAGGCCATTTTGACGCGCTAGCTCAAAATCCATCAGGTTGGGGCCGCGTGCCTGACTTTCATTGTCATTGAGGTAAATTTCCACCCGGCGGCATTGTTCGGGCGAGGCAGAGCTGCCAAAGGCGGCCTTTAGCTTGACGCCGTTGTAGCGCGGGGCATTGTGTGATGCAGTAATCATCACCCCGGCGGCCGCATTCAGGTTGCGCACAGCGTAGGAGATGACTGGCGTGGGGGCATCGGCCTGGCTGAGATAGACTGTGAAACCATTGGCCGCCAAAACGCGCGCAACTTCGCTGGCGTAGCGGTCCGAGAGGAAGCGAGTGTCGAAACCGACAACCACACGACGCGGGTCAGGCGCTTGTTCAATCGGTGCGCCATTTGTCCAGGTTTCGCCAGCCAGTGCATCGGCGATTGCCTGTGTAACCATGCGTAAATTATCAAAAGTGAAAGTGTCTGAGATGACGGCTCGCCAGCCATCGGTGCCGAAGTGAATGGGCATGAGTGTATCCTCCTGAAAAGATATGCCGCTGAGGGCGGCAGAATGACTAGGGCGTGGGGGCCGGGGTGGCTGTGACAAGCAAAGTTTGCACAACCCAGCCTTCGATTCCATCGCTGGTGCGCACGCGCACCCAGTATACCCCGGCAGTGGGGGTGGGCGCTGAGATGACCTGTACCATATCGCCATTGAGGATGGTGGTGAGAATGAAGGAATTATATCCTGGTTCCTCGCGCACGTTTGCCCCGTCTGAGGTTGCAGCAGAGATGCGCGCCCAAATGGGGGTTGGTTCAGGGGTCATTGTGTCGGTTGGGGTAGGGCTGGGTTCCAGGGTGGGCGTCAGGCTGGGGGTCAGGCTGGGGGTGGCGCTTGGTTCTGGTGTGGGGGTTTCGGTCGGTGTGGCAGTGGGGGAAGGTGTCTGTGTGATGGTTGCGGTGGGTTGTTGTGGGGCAACCGGGGCAGGGAGGAAGAAGCCGCTGCCAAAACCGGTCAACAGCATAACAGCCAATAGGCCAATTAAAATCATGCTGCCGGCTGCCAGAAACCCGGCCAACTTTTGCGGGCGGAAGCCCATCAACGTTAGCACAAAGGAACCGATGAGAACTGCCCAGGCCATTTGCACAATGAATACAATCAGCCCATCGGGGAAGAGGCCTTGAATGCCGCTGGTGAGGCCAAAACCAGCCATGCCAAGCGGCAGATAGAGTTCGTATGCCAGGGCAATGCTGGTGACAAGCGGGCGCTGTTTGGAACGCATCAGCAGCAGTGCGGTGAGACCGGCGCCCAGGCTGAGCAAGAGCAAATCGGGCCAGGAGAAGACGCTGTGATCGGTGATTTGCTGAAACGTGACCCCGGGCAGCGCTTCGGTGAGCAGCCCGGCCAACAGCCCGGCAAGGAAGAAGATGACCCCGCCAATGAGCGCTGAAAGCAGGGCGCGCAGGAAAAAGCGCCCCGACCCCAAAGCGGCGCCCAGTGACATGCCAATGATGGGCGACATGAAGGGGGCAAGCAGGATGACCAGGATATACAGCGCCGGAGAATCAAGTAACAAGGCAGCCATCATCACCAGGCTGGAAAGCAGGGCGAAGAGGAAAAAATCTGCCGAGGGCGTGACACGATGCGATACTTCCTTCAACAAAGTGTTTCGCCCATCCTGTTCATTGGGCAACACCAGCCGCTGTTGTTGACGGCGGCGAGCTGGTGGAACCGATTCGGGTGGCTCGGATGGAATGGGCCGGGAAGTTGGTAAAGTCATGGCTCTGTCCTGGGGTAATTATAATACAAATGGGACTCTACAAGCTATTCAAAAGCAGGTAAAATTACGCTCATGAAACAATTGTGGATGTTTTTTCTATGCTTTGCGTTGTTCCTGGCTGGCTGCCAAACGGAAACCCCGCCGGTCGTTTCGCCTGTGATTGAAACACCCGCTGCGACTGCGGTTGTTTTCACCCCGTCTCCTGAGGCTGCCCCAACCGAAACGCCCGTGCCGGGGCGGGTTTGGCTGGTGGGCAGTGTGCCAAATGCGGCGTTGCAGCAGATGGCGGAGGCCCTGGCTGGGCAGAGTGGCCTGGCCCTGGAGGCGCGCCCCGATTTGCAAACTGGCCTGGAGGCCGGGGTGCAGGTGGTCTTGGTGTGGGGGCAGCCAGCCGGGTTGGAAGCAGCGGTGATTGCTGCGCCGCAGGTGCCATTTGTTTTGTTTGATGGCGGTGAGGGCTTGCCGCAGGCCGGGAATGTTTGGCGGGTGCGCTCGCGTCCTGAGGATGCGTTGTTCGCTGCGGGCTATCTGACCTCCATTCTGGCGCCTGATTGGCGTTCGGCGGCCTTGCTGCCGCAGGATGCGGGGCTGGGCGCACAGGGTAGCGAGGTCTTCACCAATGGGGCGCGCTACTGGTGTGGACGTTGTGCGCCAACCTATGGCCCGGTTGTGCTGTTTCCGCTGACTGCTAGCTTGCCTTCGGGTAGTGCGCCTTCGGCCTGGCTGACGGCCTTTGATGTGCTGCACGAAAAGCGGATCGAGGTGGTGTACGTCTCACCCCAGGCGGTCAGTGATGAATTGTTGCAGGGTTTGGCGGCGCGTGGGGTCGTGGTGGTGGGGGGCGCTCCGCCACCGGCTGATGGCAGCGACATTTGGGCCGCTTCGGTCTTTGCTGATGCTCCTGGAACATTGCAGCGCATTTGGCCGGATGTGATGTCCGGGCAACCCGGGCAGGAGGTGTTGGTAGATTTGCAAGTGAGCCATGTTAATGAGCAACTGCTCTCACCGGGGCGGTTGGAACGTTTGCAAGCAGTGATTGCGGATTTGAATGAGGGGCTAATTTTTCCCTTCAGCATTTCCCCGCAGCCATAAAGTATCAGCGGTTTGTCATCGGCTTATCAAGCCTTGTGGCGGCTCTGGCGCGATGATGGGGGTAGCTCATCAAGCGAAAGGAGAGAGCCGAGATGAATGTCAAAAAGTTTTTTGTTGTGTTGTGGATTGCCTTGCTGGTTGTTGGCTGCGCGCCGAAGCAGCCGACAACTGTGGCAACCTATGTGGTTGAGGCGGACAAGCCGCAGGTAGCTCCCATCAGTCAGGAACGCCCAGTCACCAATCCCATTGGTGGCAGCGCGCCCTTGCCATTGCCAACCGCGGCGGCGGCACCCGAACAGCAGATGGACGCGCAGTTCCGCGACCCGGGCATTAATCCCTACGTGGATACGTACCGCGATCATCTCTCAACCTTTGCCCTGGATGTAGATACGGCATCCTACACCGTAATGCGCAGCTACATTCAGCAGGGCAGTCTACCGCCGCTCGATTCGGTGCGGGTTGAGGAGTATATCAATTACTTTGCGCCAGGGTATCCATTGCCGAGCGAGACATTTGCGATTTATGCCGATGGTTCCTCTTCGCCTTTCACGCGCGGCGAGGTTCTGTTGCGGGTCGGCATTCAGGGCTATGCGGTGTCAGATGCGGAACGAAAATCGGCTGCGTTGACCTTTGTAATTGACAAATCGGGTTCCATGTCGCAGGGTGACCGAATGCAAATGGTCAAGGATGCCCTCTCGGCATTGGTTGAGAGCATGGGGCCGGAGGATACGATTGCGATTGTGGCCTATGATACCTATGCCTATATCATTCTTGAGCCAACGCGTGCCACGCGCTATGGGGTTATCATGGACGCGATTGATGATTTGCAGCCCGGCGGCTCGACCAATCTGGAAGCCGGTTTGAGCCTGGGCTATGAACTGGCAATGCGCGGTTATTTGCCCGGGGGGATTAACCGAGTGGTGTTGTGTTCGGATGGCGTGGCGAATACGGGGCAGACCCAGGCTGAGCAGATTTTGGGGCAGGTGCAGGGCTATGTGGATGAGGGGGTAACGATGACGACCGTTGGGGTGGGGATGGGCAACTATAATGATGAATTGTTGGAGAAGCTGGCCGATCGCGGCGATGGGGTGTATTTCTATGTGGATAGCTATGATGAAGCACGTCGCGTGTTTGTGGAAAATTTGACCTCCACCTTGCAGGTGATTGCCTTAGATGCCAAAGTGCAGGTGGATTTTAACCCTGAGGTTGTGGAAGAATATCGCCTGGTGGGCTATGAAAACCGGGCCGTGGCGGATGAGGATTTTCGCGATAACGCGGTGGATGGTGGCGAACTGGGTGCGGGGCACACAGCAACGGCGCTCTACGCGCTGCGCCTGGTGCCGAACGCGGAGGGCCGCATTGCAACCGTGCAATTGCGCTGGCAGGATCCGGATACGTATCAGACGATTGAAATCAATGGCAACATCAATACCTGGAACCTGACGGAAGATTTCTATCGTAGTGACCCGTATTATCAGCGGGTGGTGATTGCGGCGCAGTTTGCCGAGTTGCTGCGCCAAAGCCCCTATGCTGGACGCTTCTCATTCGATGACCTTTCGGAGATGGCGGATGACCTGGCGCGGCAGATGCCCCGGGATGAGGAGAGCCAACAATTGGCCGATTTGATTGCTCAGGCAGCGCGTCTTTGGCGCTGAACCGGAGCGGCTGAGTTTCGTCCAGGCCCAGGATTGCTGGGCCTGGTTTTCTTTTTGGCAGTTTATGCGCTTTTGGCAAAAATCATCTATAATTGGCCTCATGTCTTTGAACGAAGAATTGAGCGAGCGCGAGCAGGAAATTCTCAGGCTGCTGGCAACTGGTGTAAGTAATAAGGAAATAGCCCAGCGCCTGTTCATCAGCCCAAATACGGTGAAGGTGCATCTGCGCAATATTTTTGCCAAAATTGGGGTGATTTCGCGCACCGAGGCGGCACTCTATGCCTTGCGCGTTGGGCTGGTGGAGCAGGTGAGCGCGCTGGGTGAGGAAACGCCAGCTGAGCTTGCTGTGCAGCCAGAGGCCGCTGTGCAGCCAGAGGCCGCTGTGCAGCCAGAGGCCGCTGTGCAGCCAGAGGCCGCTGTGCAGCCAGAGGCTACTGTGCAGACAGAGGCTACCGTGCAGCCAGAGGCTGCTGTGCAGCCAGAGGCTGCTGTGCAGCGGCGCTTGGGCGTGCTGTGGGCTGTTCTGGCGGGCGTTTTGGTGTTGGTGCTGGCTGTCTGGGTGTGGAGCAATGGCACCTTGACGGCTGTGTTTTCTCCAACCCCTACAGCCACTGAAGCACCGTTGGCGGTTCCACGCTGGCAGAGCCAGGCCGATTTGCCAATGCCGTTGGCGGCTCCAGCGGCGGTTGTATATGAGCAAATGTTTTACTTTGTGGCTGGCAGTGCGGACGGAACGGCCTGGCGTTACGCTGCCCGGCGGGCCGAATGGCAGGTGCTGTCCGACAAACCAACACCGGTGCGCGATGCAGGTGCTGTGCTGATTGGCGAGTTGATTTATGTGCCTGGGGGACGGCTGGCTGATGGGCAACTGTCAGAGCGTCTCGAGGCCTATGACCCGCGCCTGGACCGTTGGCAGGTATTAGCCCCTTTGCCACAGCCGCGCTGTGCGTATGCCCTGGTTGCCCTGGAAGGCCGCTTGTATTTGTTTGGCGGTTGGGATGGCAGCCGTTATACAGCGGATGTATTCATCTATGATCCGCAAACCGATTCTTGGAGTGCCGGGCAGTCCATGGCAGGTGGGCGGGGGTTTGCCGCAGCCGTCAGCGCGGGGGGAAAGATTTGGGTTTTGGGTGGGTGGAATGGTGAGCAAGCACTGGCATTCAACAGTGTCTATTTTCCACAGCGTGACCTGAATGGCGAAAACGCGTGGGAGGAACAGCCGCCACTGCCCGAAGGACGGTATGGAATTTCAGCCGCCTTTTTGAACGATGTGGTGTATGTTTTGGGTGGCACGGATGGGAAGCAGGATTTGCCACCTGTGGCCTATGATGTGGGTGGAGAGACCTGGAAGGCGCTGGAACTGCCGCCCAGGGTCGTTGGTGTGCAACCGGCTGTGCTTCCGCTTGGCACACAACTGCACGTGTTTGGCGGGCTGCAAGGCGGGGCTGGAACGACCGAATACCTGACCTATCAGGCATCGTATATCATCGTCTTGCCCATCTTGCAGAATGGCGGACAGTAGTTTTGTGCTTTTGATGGTGATGGGTTAATCGCAGTTGACAAGTGTGCCAACGGTGAACAGGTGAATTCCCTCGCTCCTGGCCCTGTTTTCCAGGTCAGGTGTGAAACCGTTACGCGCGAAGATTGCTAGGTGAAGTGTTTCGATTGGATGGTCTTTGGTGAAGATCTTTGCTTTTTGTTTCATTTCATCTACTACGTTACTGCCAATTGGGTGAATGGCCCATTTGCATTCGCCAATCAGCGCAATTTGTTCACTGAGGTTCACGGCCAGGAGATCAATTTCTGCTTCTCGATTCCACCATCGCCCAATTCGCTCAGGAAAAAAGCCCAATGCGCCTGCTTGAGCCAACTGCCCGGTGAATGCAACAGCGGCTTCTTCCAATGCGGTGGCAACAAAATGATCCAGGTCGGGCTTAATCCGTTGTTGAAGGATGGCATCTGCCAGGCCAAGGTCGAGGCTGCTCTGATTGGGATGGACGTAACGGAACCAGAAACGTAGGAAGTGATCATCAATCTGATAAATGCCCTTTTTGCTCTTTTGTGGTTGCGGCTCGGTGATTGGCACGGTGCGTGTGACCAAATGCATTTGTTGTAGAAGATCCAGATATCGGGCAACTGTGTTCACATCGCCAATGCCTGAGCCTTGCGCAATTTCGTTCAGACGTGTGCGGCCCTGGGCAATGGCCCGCAAAATGGAAAAATAATTGCGCGGCTCTCTCAATTCTTCCATTAGCAGCAGACGCGGCTCGTTGAATAAGGTTCCGCTTTGCGCATCCAAAATGTGTTGTCGGATATTGGCAAAAACCCCCCGGTCGTTTTGGAAGGTTTGCAAATAATAGGGCATTCCTCCCACAACAGCCCAGGTGATGAACTTCTCTTCTGCGGAACGGGCAGGGAAGAACAATGCGGCAGAAGGCAGGTCCATGGGGCGCAGGAGCATGCTGGCTGTGCGCCGCCCATAGAGTGGTGCCTGATATCCAAGCACTTCCGTTTCCATCATGCCAATATACGATCCGCACAACGCCAACATGATTTGCGTGTTTTTGAGCTTCTCATCCCATACTTTTTGAAGAATGGAAGGGATGGCTTTGTTGCCGCTGATTAGATAGGTGAATTCATCCAGGATGATGATGGGCTTGGGTTGCATGGGCAGGGTGGCGAGGGCCTGGAAGGCAGCTTCCCAGGAGGGGAAGGTGAAGCCGGTGGGAACATCGCCGTGCTGGAAGCCGTAGATTTGTTGAGAGAATGTTGCCAGTTGCTCTGAATCGCTGCTCAATGTGGCAATAAAAAAGATGTGAGGTTTATCGGCGCAAAAAGCATGTAACAGTTCCGTTTTTCCGACTCTACGGCGGCCATAGAGAACGAAAAGCTCCGCTTGATTGGAGCGATAGCGTTGATCCAAGATATTGAGTTCTGTCTTTCGGCCAATGAACATGGTTGATTTCTCCATAGTGCGAGAATACAAATCACAATTATTATAATCGTGATTTGTATAGCGCGCAATAAAAACTTCTCTCTGAACTTCAGAAAAAGAGCGGGCGACCGGATTCGAATAGCACCCCTCGAAGGGGCGGGCGAATGTCTTTGGGAAATAAAAAGAGCGGGCGACCGGATTCGAA
>CAYVRT010000048.1:0-14089 GCA_964453115.1 uncultured Anaerolinea sp.
GAGGGCGACCTCCTGGGAGAGTAGGTCATTGCCAAGAGACTTTTTCGTTTTAATCCTCCCTGCTCACGGCCACACAACCCCCAAAAACATCACGCCCGCAGCAATGGCAGCAGCCAGTGCCAGGCCAGGTGCGCTGAGGTGCAGCAGGGTTGCACTGAGCAGCAACACACCGAAGAGCAGTGCCGCCGTCAGGCGGCGCAGGCCGCGCTGAATGCCTTGCAGTTCGCGGCGTAGCTCAGGGCTGCGCGTTTCTAGCTTGCCATCTTCCAGCCTGCGCAGCAGCACATCGGCACGGCGCGGCAGCCCGGCCAGCGAGGTGAGCGTGTTGGTCGCCTCCTTGAGCCAAAAGCGCCAACCGCCGCCGCTTTCGGCGCGCACCAGCTTGTCCACATAGGGGGTGATGGCCGTCCAAACGTTGAAGTCGGGGTCGAGGCCGCTGCAAATGCCGGAGAGGATCCCCAGGCAGCGTGCCAGCAGGATGATGTTTTCTGGTGCCTGGAAGGGCATTTCCTGGAGCAGTTCGCCAAAATCTTGCACAAAGGTCACCGCATCCTGATGGCTGAGATTCATCATCTCGGTGGTGCTTTTGCCCCAAAACCGGTCAAAGGCGCGCCCACTCAGCCGCTCCAACATCTCCAAATTGGCATCTGGCAGCAGCACCCCCAGGGTTTGATAGGCCCGGATCAGGCGTGCGGCGTCGCGCGTGCCAAAGGAGATCAGAATCTCGCGCAACCCCAGCAACAGGTGGGGCGGAACATCGCTCGCCATGCCAAAATCAATGAAGACCAGTTGCCAGCCCCCTTCTGCGCGTGGCAGGAGGAAGAGATTGCCGGGGTGCGGGTCGGCATGGAAGAAGCGGTCTTCAAAGATTTGCTTCAGGTAGGTATCGAAGAGCAATCGGGCAACGACGGGGCGAGAAATTCCAGCCGCCTCAATTGCGGCATAATCGCTGATTTTAATCCCCGGAATGTTTTCGAGTGTCAGCACCTGCCGGGTGGTGTGGCTCCACAGCACGCGCGGGACGTAAATTTCGGGCCGTTCGGCAAAGTTGTGGGCAAAGGTTTCGGCGTTTTGGCCTTCGTGCAAATAGTCAATTTCTTCCATCAGGGCGCGGCTGAATTCTTCTACCAGCAGCGGCACATTGACACGTTGCCGTACCGGAGGGTAGAGGTTTGCCCAGCGTGCAACCACGCGCATGGCTTCCAGGTCTATGGCGACAATTTCTGCAATTTGTGGGCGCTGCACTTTGACAACTACGGGCGGGTGACTGCTGTTGATTGGGTCATCGCCGGGCAGCCAGGCGCGATAGACCTGCCCGATGGAGGCCGCTGCCAGCGGGGTGGTCTCGAAGAAGGCAAAATGCGCCTGCAATGGGCTGCCCAGGGCCTGTTCCAGGATTGGCAGAATCTGTTCAAAGGGGGCAGGCTGCACCTCGTCTTGCAGTCCGGCCAGTTCATCCGTAATCTGGCGCGGCAGAACATCCAGACGGGCCGATAAAAACTGCCCCATTTTGATCATTACCCCGCCCATTTGCAGGGCCAGGGTGCGGAACTGTTGTGCAATGCGGCGCAGGCGCTGTGAACGGGTGCGTCCAGCCAGCTTGCCGAGGCCAAGCCGCGGCAAGAGGATATCCCACCATGTCAGGCTGAGCAGCACCCGTCCAAAGAACCAGAGAATGCGACGGTAGCGGGTGCGGAATGGTTGGGACAAGCGTTACTTCTTATCTCCGAGCGGTGCTAGATGATCGCTAAAGCCGGTGCGTACGGGCTCAGTGGGCGTTTCACTTTTCATGCGCCCTTCTAATTGTTGAATGGTCTGTCGCTGACGGTGCATGATATTGCCAACGACATCGCCGATTGAGATGACGCCTAAAATGACATGGTCTTCGATGACTGGCAGATAGCGGACGTGATGTTCCGTCATCAGCGACATGCATTCTTGCACAGTTTGGTCGGGGTGAACAATGGGGAAACGGGTGCTCATAATTTCGCTCACCAGCGTCTCGCGCGAGGTTTTGCCTTGCAGCACAATTTTGCGCGCATAGTCGCGTTCTGAAATCATCCCCACCAGTTGATCGCCCTCCATCACGAGCAGGCTGCCCACGTCCTTATCGGCCATTGTGCGCAGTGCATCATATACGCTGATTGTCGGGGCAATGCTCCATACATCTTGCCCTTTGACTTCCAAAATGTGACGTACGGTATCCATACGGCCTCCTTTTGTTGCGTTCGGTTGAAGTTATTCTTATTGTATACCAGAAAGATTGCAGAAACTATCAGAAATGGCGAAAAAGCCGGTCTATTTGGCACTTTGTTTTTTTTAAATCATCTATAATTTATCTAGCTCATCAAATTTTTTTTCGAGGAGGACGTGATGAAACTATCAGTAATTGAAGGCATTGGCGAGTCATACCAGGCCAAACTGTTTGCGGCCGGTGTGCGCTCAATGGCTGCTTTGTTGGTGCGCGGTGCAAAGGGCAAAGGCCGTCAGGAACTGGCCGAGGCAACTGGCATCAGCGGCAAGCTGATTTTGGAATGGATCAACCATGCCGATTTGATGCGCGTGAAAGGCATTGGCCCCGAATATGCTGACCTGCTGGAAGAGGCGGGCGTGGATACGGTGGCTGAACTGGCACAGCGCAAACCCGAGAACCTGTTTGCCAAACTGGGCGAAGTGAACCAGGCCAGGAAGTTGGTGCGCAAGCTGCCAACCCTGAAACAGGTGCAGGGCTGGGTGGAGCAGGCGGGTGCTTTGCCGCGCCTGGTTGAGTATTAGGAGGCGGCATAATGTTCAAAGAGTTCAAAGAATTTGCCATGAAGGGCAATTTGCTCGACCTGGCAATTGGTTTCATTCTGGGTGGGGCATTCGGCAAGATTGTGTCGTCGTTTGTCAACGACATCATCATGCCGCCGCTTGGTTTGTTGTTGGGCAAGGTGGCATTCAGTGACCTGTTCATCAGCCTGAATGGAGAAAGCTACCCCAGTTTGCAGGCCGCCAAAGATGCTGGCGCGGCAACCCTCAATTATGGTCTGTTCATCAGCACGGTGATAGACTTTGTGATTGTGGCGTTTGTGCTTTTCCTGGTGGTGCGTCAGGTGAACCGGATGCGCAAGCCTGCCCCAGCGGCAGCGGCGGCGCCCACAACCAAAGCCTGCCCCTATTGTCAGACTGAGATCCCGATTAAGGCCACCCGCTGCCCGCACTGCACATCGCAGCTGTAGCGGTTCTTGGGCGTTGGAACGCTGCGCAGCCGGCCTGCGCAGCGTTTTTGTTAATCGGGTGGCTGTGGTATACTATAGTTTGAGACCCCCTTGGAGAGGATTAGAGGATGGAAGTGAGAGAGCGATTTTATCGGGCGCGCGCCTGGAGCGTGCATTTGTATACCAGCCTGGGGCTGATTGCTAGCTTTATGGCATTGGCGGCACTGGTTGCCGGGCATCCGCAGCGTTTCTTTATCTACCTGGGAATTGCCCTGTTCATTGATGCAACCGATGGCACGTTGGCACGCCGTTGGCAGGTGAAAAAATGGGCAGCCAATTTTGATGGCCGGAAGCTGGATGATATTACAGATTACATCAATTATGCCTTTTTGCCCATCTTTTTTACCTACCGTGCTGGTCTGGTGACGGGTGGCCTTTGGGTGGGAATGTTGATGGTGTGTTTGCTTGCCGCAGCCTATGGCTTTTGTCAGGGCGGGGCTAAGACCAATGATGGCTTCTTCACTGGTTTTCCCAATTTTTGGAACCTGGTTGTCTTTTACCTGTACTTGCTCAAGCCGCCGGAGGCAGTCGCTGGCCTCATTTTCCTGATTCTTGCGGCGCTAATTTGGGTGCCGGTCAAGTATATTAGCTTTAGCACGGTGCCGCTGCGCGGGCTGACGCTGGCCTTGTGCGCCGTCTATGGCGTGATGCTCGGTTTTTTGGTGGCGCAGCTCGAAGCGCCAAACCCGCTTTTGGTGGTTGGCTCGCTGCTGGTGCCGATCTATTACGTTGCTGCTTCCATTTATTTGACGGTGAAGGAACGCACCAAACAAGACCGCGAACAGCCAGCGTTTGGAGGCTGAAGTGGGGCTGCGCATTTATTTTGCCCGGCATGGTGAAAGTGTTGCCAATTTGCTGCATGTCTTTTCCAATCAGCCGGGCAAGCACCCGCTGACGGAACAGGGGCAGCAGCAGGCCAACGACCTGGCGCAGCGCATGAGCGGCCTGGGGCTGCTGCGCATTTATAGCAGCCCGGTGCTGCGCGCCCTGCAAACGGCGCAAACTGTGCAGCAGGCTGTTGGCGTGCCGCTTCACATCAGCGATGCGCTGCGTGAATATAGCGTTGGCAGCTTTGAAGATACGGATTGCGAAGAGAACTGGCGCATCTTTTTCGATCGAATGCATGAGTGGATGGAGGGGCGCAATCGTCAGCTGGCGGTGGGCGGGGGTGAAAGTTTTTTCGACCTGCGCGACCGCTTTGTGCCGTTCATCGAGGGCTTGAAGGATGAATTTGCGCATCAAGAAGGCGGGCTGCTCCTGGTGGGGCATGGCGGGACGTTTCGCTGTATGCTGCCATTGGTCTTGAGCAATGTCTCGTTTGAATGGATTCGGCAGGTGCATTTTGCCAATGTAGAAGTTGTCACGGCAGAGCTGCGCGCCGGGCAATTGCTGGGGCTGTCGTGGGGGAATCAGCCCTTACCGCAGGAGGCGCTGTGATGCGCAAACTTTGGTTGTTGGGGCTGAGCCTGGTGTTCCTGATGGTGGCTGGTTGCGGCACATCGGTTAGCGAAGCTATTACCGAGGAGGAATATGCCGTTTACGCGGCGGCCATTGAGCAGCTCTTCCTCACGGCGCAATCGGAAATGGTCGTTGTGCGTTACGAAACCGCTCCGCAGGCGCTGCAAGTTTCGCCGGCGATGCGCGAGAAGATTGCAACTTATGCGCCGGAGATTGACGATGCCTTGTTGGATGAATTGGAGCAGGCCAATCAGCAATCCTATCGGCTGGATGGACGCATTCCGCTGGGCGTGAAGGCGCTGATACGTCCATCTGACGAACTGGATGCCTTGTTGCAGAAGAATGAGCAGGCCTGGAACGAGTTTTACGCACTCTATCCCACTTCGCCGGGGGTGGTAACTGTCTCGCGGGCAGTGTTTGACCGCCGGCAAGAGCAGGCTGTGGTGTATGTTACGCTCCGTTCGGGCATGGCAAACGAGGCGGCCTATTTTCTTACCCTCCAGAAGGAAAATGACCTGTGGCGGGTGATGCAAAAATTCCCGGAGTGGCTGGAATGACGGATAGCGCACGTGTCATCTTGATTCGAGAGGGGCGGCTGATTTTGATTGAGCGCGTGCGTCAGGAGCAGACCTATTACGTCTTTCCCGGTGGGCGGATGGAGCCAGATGAAACCCCGGAGCAGACCGCCATTCGCGAGGTGCGTGAGGAGGTGGGGCTGCATGTGGCCCTGGAGCGCAAGGTGGCCGAAGTGTACCTGCGCAACATTGGCAGTTTGCAGCATTATTTTCTGGGGCAGGTGCTGGGCGGCAGTTTTGGCTCAGGGGATGGGCCAGAAATTTTGGGCCTTTACCCGCCAGAACGCGGGCTGTACCGTCCGGTGGAGATTGAGATGCAACAGGTGCTGCGCGAGGATGTGCGCTCGCGGCGGGTGTGCCAACTGGTGGTGGAATGCTGGCAGGTTGGGTGGCCGAAGACCATTCAATACTATGTTGAAAGCTCTCCATCCGCTTCATTCAAAGAAAGGAGATAGACAATGGAACCCAAGAATCGTGCGGTGTTGCTTGTGGGCGGTGGGCTGATCTTGATGGGTGCTTTTCTGTTGGCGATCAACCTTTTCCCCGGGCTGGGAAAGCTGCCCGTTTGGCCGATGATCTTTTTCGTTCTGGCGGCGGCCTTCTATCTGCCGCCGTTTCTGGCTCCCTTGGCACGGCGCGGGCTGGCGGCGCTCTTCATCCCCGGCAGCATTTTGCTTTCGCTCGGTTTTATCTTTACCTATAATGTGCTGACGCAGGATTGGGGGGTGTGGGCCTATGCCTGGATTTTGATCAATGCTGCGGTGGGGGCCGGGCTGGCGCTGGCGGCCTGGGTTGGCGATTGGGGGCGGGGGGCGCGCAACACCGGGTTGTGGATGTTGATGATTAGCCTGGCTGTGTTTGGCATTTTTGCTTCCATTTTTGGCGATTTGCTGCTGCGCATTCTTGGGCCGTTGATGCTGGTGGCTGGTGGCATTTGGCTGCTGGTGCGGCGCCGCTAAGGCGCGCCTGGTTGCCGGGGCTGGTGCTGCTGCTGGGATTGGCCGCCCGCCTGGCCTGGGTGCTGTTTACCGGCTATACCTTTGAGGATGCCTTCATCACCTTTCGCTTTGCCCGTAACCTGGCGGAGGGGCTGGGGTTTGTGTTTAATGCCGGGGAGCCAATTTATGGCACAACTACCCCGCTGCTGACCCTGTTGCTGGCTGGGACGCTCTGGCTGGGGCTGGATGTTGCCAATGCAGCAACTTTGCTGGGGGTGCTGGCTGGCCTGGCGGCGTTGGGGCTGTGGCTGGAAGGGTTGCGCTGCCTGGGCGCCGCGCCCTGGACGCAGGCGCTGGGTGGGCTGCTGCTGGCCTGCTCCCCTTTGTTGTGGCAGATGGATGGCGGGGGGATGGAGACGCCGCTGGTGCTGGTTTTGATGTTGGCGGCCTGGTTGGCCGCTTTGCAGCACCGCCCCGGCTGGGCCGGGCTGTGGCTGGGCCTGATGTTGTGGGCGCGCCTGGATACGCTGCTGTGGGGCTTGCTGCCGGGGGTGATGCTCTTTGGGCAGGCGCAGGGCCGGCAGCGCTGGCAATGGCTGGCGCGCCTGGCAGGGGGAATGGTGGCGGTTTATTTGCCCTGGCTCTTGTTTGCCTGGGCCTATTTTGGCTCTCCCCTGCCCTACACGGTGCTGGCAAAATGGGCTGCCTATGTCCAGGCCGATGGACGCAGCCTGTGGGAGCATGGCAGGATTGCGCTTTCCTATTTGCTGTTGTTTAACCTCCTGCCGGGCTGGGAAGGGGCGCAGGCCTTGCTGCTGGCACTGACGTTGGGGCTGGCTGGGCTGGGTTGCTGGGCCTGGCGGCGCAGCCTGGCTGTGTGGGGGTTTTTGCCTTTTGCCGCTCTGGAAGTGCTGCGCCTGGTTTTGCAGCGGGCAACGTTCTTTGAACGTTATTTTGTGCCGGCGCTGTGGGCTTTGCTGGCACTGGCTGGTTTGGGGCTGGCTGCGCTGTGGCAGGGGCGCGTTAACAGGCTGTTTCGGATTCTGTTGGGCGGCTGGTTGCTTGCGGTGCTTGCCGGGCTGTTGGCTTACCGTCCGCAGAGCAACCTGCTTAGCAGTGTGCCGGTCATGCTGCTGCTCTGGGCGGTTTTTTGCGCGCTGTGGCTGCTGTTGGAGCGTTATTGGCGTTGGCAGCTGTGGGGCCGTGCGCTGGCCGGGCTGTTGACGCTGCTGCTGCTGGTTGGGTGTGCGGTTTTTGGGCGCATTCGGGCCGAAGCGGCGCAGCAGGTGCAGGTCTTTCGGCATGAGCGTTCGCTCAAGGCCATTGGGCTATGGCTGGCAGCCAACACATCAGCCGATGCCGAAATCATGCTCGAGCCGCTGGGCTATGTCGGCTATTATTCGCGGCGGGTGCTGCGCGATGAGGTGGGGCTGGTGACCCCGGCGGTGGTGGAAAGCAAACTGGCCGGGCAAATGGATGTGCTGGCCTACATTTCTATTCTCAACCCGGATTATATTGTGGTGCATTGTGATGATGTGCTGCGCTGGCAGCAACGCAAGGCAACCGCTTTTTTGGCGCACTATCGTTTTGAGGTGCGGGTTGATCCGCTTGATTTTGCAACCGGTGGGCGGCAATCGGTGGCCCGGGGTGCCTGTTACGAGGTGTGGGGGCGGATGCAGCTAGCGCCTTGAAATGTACCAGACAATCGGTGCGCTGCGCAGCACAAGCATTTCGCCTGGCAGGGCCTGTGCGCCGCCTTGTTTGTTCATTTCGGCCAGGGAGGTATTCAGGCCGGCATCGTTGCCAACGGCGAGGGTTAAAACCAGCGTATCGCTGGCGACGCGACCGGGTAGCAGGGCTTGCATTTCCACCTCCACCTGCCAGCTGCCGCTGCGCGGGGCATTCTTGGGCAGTGTGTAGAGCGGCAGGCCAAAATAGCGCCCGCTGGTTGAAAGCGGTTGCACAACCAGGTAAATTGTCCAGCCGGGATCCAGGTCGCTATACCGTCCGCTGAGCGTGACGGTCTGATCGTTTAGCCACAGCTGTGCGCCATTGGGGGGAGAATCGAGGGCAAGAATGTTGAGGGGGGCCGGGGCGGGTGTGACGACGATTGGTTGCAAGGTGCGGTTGAGAATGACAACGGTTTGCACCAGGTCGGGGGCCGGGGTTGGCGTCCAGATGGCGACGCTGGGGGTCAGGGTGTGGGTTGGGATGGGGGTGTCGGTCCACTGCACTTCGGTTTCAACGACTTCAGCAGTAGGGTCGGGCGTCTCTAACGGGCGAATGTAGTCGAAAGCCACAACCAGGCCAATGGCTACCAGAGCGCACAGCAGCAGCGCACCAGGTATCAACAGCCACCAGCGACGCCGGGCCGGGCCGGTATAGGGAGATAGTTCGGCCTGTGGGTAGGTGCGTGTTTTTTCGTAGATGTAGGAGGCCCAGTAGCGCAAGTTGGCACGCAATTGTTCGCGCTGGCGCGGGTCTTCAATTTGTGCGCCGGAAAATTGTACCTGTGCCAGATAGTCCTGGGCTGCCTGTGTTACATCCTGCCCGGTTTGTTGGGCCTTGAGCAGCCGGGCGTGTTCCTGTTGGAGGGTTTTGAAAGAAGACGGGGGATTGCTCATCAGGTTTCTCTCCCAAAGGCCTGCCGTGAAAGCAGGTACAGTTCGGTAGCGGTTTGGCGCAGGTGTTTATCGGCCAGGTGCATGTGCCGGTAGGCTGCATCGCTAAAGCTGTGCGTCAGTTCATATAGCTCTTGCCACCAGTCGGGGCGCAGGCCCAGCCGCCGGCGCATTTGTGCCAGTGCACCGCCCGATTCGAGACCCAGGCGCTGTTGGATCTGGCTGCGCAGGGCGGCAAGCTCAACAGCCCAGCGTTCGCCGCACACGCTTTCGCCCTGGATGGCGTAGGGTGTGCCAATGTGTTGAATGGTTGCCGAAAATTCGAGCAGCAGTTCCACCCGTGCGGCAACCGGTCGCCAGGCCTGCCGGAGCGCTTCGGGGGTAATTTCGCCCGGTTCGACATTCAAGCGCTCCACCAGGGCGCTGAACTGCCCAAAAGCATTCAGTACCTCATCCAGGGCGTTGTGCAGTTCTTTCCATTCGTAGAGGGTGTCGTGATACTGCTCAAAGCGTTGTAACACCTGCCCCAGGCGGTGAGGGCGCGGGTCATTGGCGGGGAAGGCGCGCTGCAAGGCTTCGATCAGATCCTGGATGTTGAGGCCATAATTGACCTGATCGCGCCCGATAAAGTCGCCCTCACTGGAGACGCTGCCGGCAATCTGGGCGCCATCTCCGCTTTGGGCGGGGTGGGGCTTTTTTGCGGGCGACATGGCTCAGGCTGCCCGTCCGCCTTTGAGCGTGGCTTGCAGGGCTTTGAGCGCTTCCATCTGTCCGGTGGCAGCCAGGTGTGCCTGATGCGGCCAGGTGCTTGGGTCAGCAAGGCGCAGGCCCATGCTGCGCAACATGCCGCGCAGCTCAGCCGGGTCGCTTTGAGCCAGGGCCTGGAAGGTGGTGATGCCGTGTGCGGCAAGAATGGCGGCGGTTTTGGGCCCAATTCCTTCAATGAGCGTCAGGGCATCGGCGGGCGCAGCGGGCGGTTGGGCTGCGGGGAGGTTTGGCTGTTCCCCCTCTTTGGGGGGAAGGATGATGGCCGCAGCAGGGGGCAGGGGGCGGCGGCGGATGGTCAAAATCCAGCCCACAAGGATGCCCATTGGCAGGGCATAGAGCGCCAGCCCCCACCAGGGCGAGGGTTTGCAGCAAGGTTGACGAAGCAAGGATTTCATGGCAGCCTTCTTTCTTGCAATCCAACAGAGATTATCCGGGCGGCAAAATTTCCTGCCCGGCGGCTTCTTGCAGTTTGCGCCGCCGCTGCCGATAGGTGAGGATGGCGCGATCGCTTTGCATCATCTTTTCACCCATCTTCAAATCGGTGCGTTTGGGCCATTGATTCGAGACAATTACACGATCTTGATTGGCAATGTATTCACTGCTCAGCACGCCCCCCCAATTGACCAGTTGTTTTAGCCCGGGGACGCGCAGGAAGCGTTGATAAAACCGCCCATACATGATTGTGTTTTCTTCGTCTACTGGCACAAAGGCAACCGTGATGCGCACATCGTCGCTGATCCAGTTATGCCAGGTGTTGGGGTATTGGAATTGCAGGAAAGGATGCCGGGTGGGTTCGGGCAGTTCTTCAGCTTTGCGCGGCGGCGTGCCATCATCTTTGCGGTTATAGACCCATAAATCCAGGCGGTTGTTGTCGCTCACGCGCACCAAGGGCCCATCCACCACCGTTCGCCCACCGCGCCCGATGGTGTTGTAATGGATGAAGGGCAGGTGGGTAACATCCAGCTGATTCTCGACGACGCGTGAGTAATGCACCGGCCAGTGTTGCCGGAAGATGCCGTAGCTGAATTCGGGGCCAATGCTTTCAAAGAAGGTTGGCGGGTTTAGTTCTTCGACGGGGTTGCCCCAGTAAATCCAGATGTAGTTTGCCAGTTCGTAAGTTGGGTAAAAATTGACTTTGAGGGCGCGCGGGATGGCGCCGTTGCGGCCATAGGCGGGCAGATAGGTGCATTGGCCGCTTGAATCATATTCAAAGCCGTGGAATGGGCAAACCAGGGTCTGTGCTGTGACACGGCCCTGACTGAGCCGTGCGCCAATGTGCGGGCAAAGGTCTGCCATGCAGTGCGCTTTGCCTTGTCCATCGCGCCAAAAGACCAGCTTTTCGCCCAGGCGGGTAACGCCAATGGGCCTGTTGCGTGGCACTTCGTTGGACTCCAGCACTGCATACCACTGATTACGAATCATAGTTCCTCCGGCATGATGAGATAGATGAAATCATTGTACCACCAATTGCCGGAAGGATGCCTCTTGACAATGCGATGAATCGGGTATAATGGGGCGCGATGAAACAATTGCGCATTTTCTCTCTTGTTTTGGTGTTGCTGGCTTTAAGTGCGGCCTGGGCCAAGCCAGTTTCTGCTTTTCCGGCGCAGGCCGCCTATGGCCCATATGATATGATTGCTGCGGTCAACGATTTGCGTTCCCAATATAACCTGCCGCCCTATCAGGTGGAGGATGCATTGATGGGCTATGCTCAGGCTCATGCCGATTACATGGCTGCAACCGGGCTGATTACGCACGTCCGCGCCGATGGTTCACGCCCGCGCGATTTGGGGCTGCGCGAGAATATTGGCATGGGGGCCAATTATTCGCCATCGGATGTCATCTTCAATTTGTGGACGGATCAGGCGCATTGGGATAATATGGTCAGCATTCCAGGCGGGACGGTGGGCGTTGGGGTGGCAACTTCGGGCAGCTTCATCTACTATGCAATGGATGTGCGCCCAAGCGGCGGTGGTGTTTCGCTGCCGGCACCCAACCCCAATGTTACTCAGGTGACACCGCAGGTGATTCAGGATGTGGTCACTTCAACACCCAACCCGGATGGTTCGGTGGTTCATACGGTGCGCTTTGGGCAAACGCTGTGGGGCATTGCTGTGGCCTATAACCTGAAAATTGCAGACATTCTTTCGATCAATCAGCTGCCGACCAATGCTTCTGTCTATGTTGGGCAGAATCTGATCATTCAACCAGCTTTCACAGCCACTCTTTCACCAACCATTACACTGACCCCTGTGCCAGCCACGCGCACGCCGACCCCCACGCGCACGCCCGTTCCGCCCACGCTCACCCGCACCCCCACGCTGATGCCGACGCTAACCGCGCGCCCTCTCGTGCCAACATTGGATATGGCCCCCCAAACGCGTCAGACCGTTGGCCTGACGCTGATGGGGGTGTGTTTTGTGGGCCTGGTTTTGGTGGTCATTTTCGGCTTTCGCCGGGCTAAATCATAAAGTCTTCACCATGCCACAGCCCTTCGCGGCTGGGGGCGCGCACATGCTCGGTCTGCGGCTGATGATGACCGTTGCCGTTGCCATGGCTGCTGCCGCCAACGCTGGGTTGAGGGGCGTGCAGGGCGGCCTGGAGTTGCAGGCCATGCTCCAATGCATCCAGGCGGCGCATAACCGAAGCGAGCGATTCGCCAATTACATCCGGCAGGCGGCCATGTTCCAGGTCTGGGGTTTGTGGGCGCGGTTTGCTGCGCACGACCACCTCGCCCGGTACGCCAACAACGACTGAATTCGGCGGCACGGGTTTGACGACCACCGCATTGGCACCAATGCGGCTGTTGTTGCCAATCAGGATGTTGCCAAGCACTTTGGCGCCTGCTCCAACGACAACATGGTCGCCCAGGGTGGGGTGACGTTTGCCTTTTTCCAGGCTGACGCCGCCCAGGGTGACACCGTGATAGAGCGTGACATTGCGGCCAATTTCAGCCGTCTCGCCAATGACAACGCCCATGCCATGGTCAATGAAAAAGCCCGGGCCAATGGTTGCGCCGGGGTGAATTTCAATCCCGGTCAGGAAGCGCATCAACTGTGAAACCCAGCGAGCCAACAGGCGCAGGCGCTGTTGCCAGAGCCAGTGTGACAGGCGATGGCCCCACACTGCGTGCAGGCCGGGGTAACTGGTGAGAACTTCCAGGGCGTTGCGGGCAGCCGGGTCGCGCTCCAGCACAGCCAGCAGGTCTTGACGAAGGGTTTTGAACATGTGGCCTCCTTGCTCAGCTTTCGGCCAGGTCGGCATAGAGTGCGGTGCTGAGGTAGCGCTCACCAAAGGAAGGGATGAGGACGACAATCGTTTGCCCGGTGTTTTCGGGACGGGCCGCGAGCTGCAAGGCGGCCCAGGTTGCGGCACCGGATGAGATGCCAACCAGCAACCCTTCCTCGCGCGCCATGCGCCGGGCTGTTTGGAAGGCGTCTTCGCCGCTTACACGGATGATTTGGTCATAAATGGCGGTGTTGAGAATTTGTGGCACAAAGCCGGCGCCAATCCCCTGGATGGGGTGCGGGCCTTTGCTGCCGCCGGAAAGGACCGGCGAGGCCTCAGGCTCGACGGCAGCCACGCGCAGCCCGGGCTTGCGGGCCTTCAATACCTCACCAACGCCCGTAATCGTGCCGCCTGTGCCAACACCTGCCACAAACCAATCTACTGCCCCCTCCGTATCGCGCCAGATTTCCTCGGCGGTTGTGCGGCGGTGAATTTCGGGGTTGGCCGGGTTTTGGAATTGTTGCGGGATGAAGTAGCGCTGGTCTTCGGCGGCCAGGGCCTCGGCGCGCCGGATGGCACCGCCCATGCCTTCACTGCCCGGCGTGAGAATTAATTCGGCGCCATAGGCGCGCAGCAACATGCGCCGCTCGCGGCTCATCGTTTCGGGCATCACCAGCGTGCAGCGATAGCCGCGCGCCGCGCAGACCATTGCCAGGGCAATGCCGGTGTTGCCGCTTGTTGGCTCAAGGATGATGGTGTTGGGGCCAATTTGCCCGGCGGCTTCGGCAGCTTCAATCATTGCAACGCCAATCCGGTCTTTGACGCTGTGTGCCGGGTTGAAGTATTCCAGTTTGGCGAGCACCTGAGCAGCGCCCGGGTTGATGCGCTGCAAGCGCACGAGCGGGGTGTTGCCAATCAATTCGGTAATATTGTTTGCGATACGCATAGCAAGCCTCCAGAACAGGCAGGGCTTCTGCCTGGATGAAAAATTTTGGTTTCGGTTTGTTTTTTGTTGAATGGGAAAAGCAGGGCTGTGAACGAACTTAGCCCTGCGGGGTACAGATGCACTGGTTGACAACGATTTTTATCATTGTTTTCATCATAATTCATCATTATAGCCGTGCCAAACCATTTGTCAAGGGGCTGTGCAACCTGTTTGGTTGTTTTGCGTATACAAAGGTACTTATTAGAGTTTAGACTATTTTCACGATGCAGGAGGGCGACCTGTTCACACAAGCCGC
>CAYVRT010000049.1:0-13995 GCA_964453115.1 uncultured Anaerolinea sp.
TGACATTTCAAATGATAGGCTTCTTTATTCACAAATTTCAATTGCAATGATGCAGATTCATGCCGAAGAGCCGTTGAATGTGAGGGCGAGACAGGTACGCACAGGACTTGCATTGACTGCTACGGTAGGACGGTGGGCTAACTGCAAAAACACTAGCCGAGCGGGAATGGGTGGTGCCGTTTCAAGGTGGATTGGCTCACCTGACTCAAACGGATAGACGCGCTCATTAAAGAGGTAGGTGTGTAAATCTTCAGCATTGGTTGGCCGAAAAGAGCGCAGAATTGGGCGAGCAGAGGAAATGGAGGGTTTGTTTGATGTTGCTGTTATGCCTTGACGTGTTTGAGCAAGAGGATGGTCATGATGATGCCGGCCAATGCCATACTCGGGAAGATGACCAGCTCTACGATGCTTACCGGCACACCGACCCGTGCCATGTTCAGCCCCATCAGGCTGACGGCGATGCCCAGGCATAGAAACTTGGTCAGTCCGACCGAAGCCAACAGGTAGCCCCAGGCATGGCGGCGCAGAAGCAGGATGCCGGACAGCAGGCAGGTTGGAACGACGATCCCTAGATCCATTGCCTGGATGAACATACTGGTGACATTGTCCAGCGCGGGAACGCTCTGTACTCCACCTTTCTCCCACAGGGAGAGGAAGGTGGATGGCAGTGTGGGCAGAATGCGCCCCAGCCAGGCAAGCGAGAGAAAAGCGGCAGCGAAGAAGAGCAGGCCGGCGATCCAGCCGCGCGGCAATTTTTCGGAAAAGTGGGTTGGCAAGGTTTGCAGGTCAAAGGACATCATCATAAGCACAAAGGCGAACAGGCTCAGGCTGAACAGGGCAACATAGACCAGGAACAGGGCATTATAGTGTGCGCCAAAGGCCATCGTAATGTAAGTGTAAAGAATAAAGCCGAGTGTGCCAGTCAGCAGCAGCCGCCCGCGCAGCGAGCCGCGTTGCATGAACCAGAAGGAAACTGCCAGGAGGGGCAGGCCGAGTGTGAGTGCGACCAGGTCGTTGGCCTGCATCTGGGCGGCGGAACTGACCGTATCCCAGTAGTACAGCCCACGTGCATTGATGGTTACTTGCTCGCCGCGAAAGGTTGTCAGTGGGTATGGTGTCCCTTCGGCAGGCCAGAGGCCTGCCAGTGTTGCAAACAGCGTCAGGACAAAAATTAGAGGAATGAGCCATTTCAGGGTTGTGTTCATTTTCTTTTCCTATCGTTCGTTTTTTGCAATAAATTCAATCGAAAGGGCATTCGCCCACTGCCGGATGGCATCCCAATCCCGCGCATCCGATTCGACGGCCTTGACCATCCTGGCAATCAGTCGGTCGAGGAAGGATAGTCTCGAGAAGTCCATCAGCCCGGTGAAGAAGGCTTGTTGGGCATTTGGAAGCAGGGTGCGGACGGGCTCGACGTAGGCGGCGCGGGCGGTGCGGCTGCTCTCATCTTCCCCCGTATTGAGCATGTGGACGGTGAAGAGTGCGGTGGGCAGTGCGTTGAGCGCCGCTTGATGGGTCTGGATGAATTTGACCATCTCTGGCAGCCAGCTGCCCATGCGGATGGCGCTGCCCAGGAGGACAGCCTGGTATCCTGTTAGTGATGCGACTTGTTTGACCGGTTTGACTTCGATGTTCAAACCGCTTGCTGCCAGGGTTTGCCCAACTGCGGTGGCAATTTCGGCGGTCGAGCCAGCGCGGGTGGCGTAGATGATGAGGGTTTTTTCAGTCATGGTGGCATCCTTTGAAAATGAAAGTTTCGGGGTGGTAATTGCAGGTGAACGGGTGGCAGCATAGCCGAACCCGCAGCAGGCCAGCGCCAGACCGGAGATTTTGAGAAAATCGCGCCGGGAGAGTTTTTGCATCTTCATTTGGCTATTTCTTACATCAAAATCTGTTCAACCGGACGGCGCAGAGAACGCGGCATGGCATCTGCATATCCGAAGCGAACGAGCAATTGCGGCTGTGTGGCAGCCAGGCCGAGGGCAGATTGGAATTCACTGCGCAAGTCTGCTACTTCAATGGGTTGATTAAGCAATGCCGATTGGATGTTGAGGGCGGTCATTTGCAGCGTTAGCCGTTCATACACCTGACCGGCGCGTACCCAGGTGGTTTTGTCATCTGTTTCTGTTAGGACGATGGCGGCTCCTGCGGAACTGCGCAGCCTGGTATCATCTGCTTCCGCTTGCTGCTGCGGTTTTGTTCCGCTGACGAAGAATTGTCCTATCCATCGGGGAACTTCGGGGTTGCCTGAGCAGCGTGAGTACAGACCATCCAGGGTTGCCAGGGCTTCCTTCTTGTTAAAGCGCAACCAGGAAATGAGTTCATCCACAAAGGTCCGGTCGGCATATTGCCGCAGATTGCCTTCATGGATATAGGCTTGCACTGTTTCCATTTCTGCGGGTGTGCGAAGAAAGTGCAGCGAAACGCCCGCTTCCAGCGGCAAGGATTGCAAGGCATCCAGATTTGCAGAGGGCACAGGTTGGCCATCATAGGCTGAGCGTGTTGTTTGCCGGAGGGGGATGGCATCGAACAGGGCGCTGGGCTGCGGGGTGTCGGGCGTCAATCGCACCTGGATGCGTTCCTGCCCGTCCGGATAAACGACTTCAGGTGCATAGCCGGCTGCCCGCGCCGCAAGCAACAGGTTCTCCAGCGCACAGCCGAGACTGATCCATAACTCACGGTTGTTCGCATCTACAACCGGTAGCTGACGACTGTAGTCGGGGTAAATTTCAATGCCATCCTGCCGCATGGCAAACTTCCAGGGTTGGGTGTTGTGTCCATTGGCGGCCAGGGTGGCGTATCGGATGATTTCTAGCATTTGTTGGAACATGGTCTCTTCCTTTGTGAAAGAACGTCTGTTGCGTTCGGCTTGCTCTTCATCACTTAACCAGGGGGCATAGGTGTCGAGCAGGTGACCGGCAACAGCCACGGCGCCGGCTGCAATGGTCAGTTTCAAAAAGTCGCGACGGTTCAGTTTGCAAGAGAGGTGTGATGGGCTCATGGCAATTCCTTGTCAATTTTCAGCTTGAGCAGAGTACAGCCAAAATTGTGCAGGCTGCGAACAATCCCTAACATGCCGGCCTGGTCCGTGCGCAGATTGGAGAGGATAAATGTATCCTTGCCAATCGTCAGTACCGTTCCGGCGGGGCAGTAATGGGCGAGGAAATTTTCTCCGAGGGTGCCGGAGACATGCAGGGTGTATTTGTGCGTATCGGTAACAGTTGTCATGGTCTTTTCCTGTCTGCGGATAGTGTACATCCATTCCAATAAAAACGGACTACATATTGATGTAGTCCGCTGAAGTTTCTGAATGTGGTTTTTTTTCTACACCAGCCCCAGTTCTCGGCCTCTTTCCACTGCCTGTGTCTGCTTCTCTACCCCTAATTTGCCATACACCCCTTTAACGTGATAGCGCACTGTATTGATGCTCACCACCATCCGCTCGGCGATTTCGGCATAGGACAGGCCCTCGGCCAGGAGGCGTAAGACCTGGAGTTCGCGGGCGGTGAGCGGTTCGAACAGGCCGGGTGCAAAAATTGGCCTGAGTGTGCCTCCCGCTTCCATAAAAACGCGTTGATAACCTTCCGGCTCGCCGAGCTTTTGGGCACGTGCCAGCCAGCCCGTTCCGCTGCTCACTTGGGCCCCCAACACCAGCGCCACAATCAAAGTGCCATTGCGCCCCTCCGCTTCGGCGTTGGTTACAATTCGCTCTGCCAGCGAAAATGCATTGGGGTGGCGACTGGCAATCATCCAGCGCAGCCAGGCCAGGTGAAGGACATCCGTTCCATAATGGACTGGCTCATCTGCCGACACGCCAGAAGTGCATAACATGGTTTCGGCCTCGTTCAACTTGCCTTGTGCCATCAGCAGGTTGGCGTTTTGGGCTATCCAATCCGGGCGCGCCCAACCCGGTGCGCCCTTTTCCAGGGCTTCACCCGCCATGCGCAGGCATTCCGTTGCAGCCTGCAGGTCGCCCTGTCCCTGGTGCAAGCGTGCCAGGTGAACATTGCCATATACCACCGAGGCCGGTTGTGCGGATAAGGTTGCCAGCCGGATGCCATGCAGGAGCGATTCGCGCGCCTGTTCTACCTGGTTCCACTCGTAATAGACTTGCCCCAGCACAGCATGGACGGAACCGATCATCACCGGGGCAACCTGCGAAATGGTTTCGGCGCGTTCGATGACCATCTTCGCCCGTTCAGCTAGCAGGCGCAAACGTCCCAGCGGATACCAAATCAGGGACAGGTGTGCCATCGCCACCATGGCGGTCACATGGTCGTCCATTGCGTGGGCGGTGCGCATCGCTTCTTCCAGCGTTTCGATGGCTTGGGCAAACTGCCCCGCGGTGCGGTAGGCGGTTCCCAATGCCAGCGCAGTTGAAGCCATCAGACGCATATCATCACGCGGTGCAAGCGCCCGGGCCTGTTCCGCCAGCGCCAGCGCTTCGCGATTCTTGCCCTGCGCTTTGACAATGAAAGATTGCAACGCCAGCAGGTCGGCCTGGAGGGTGCGGGCCTCGGAGTGATCCGATGGCAAGCGTTCCTGTGCGGTCTGAGCAGCCAAAAGATAGGGGATGGCCTCCTGGTATTTGCTGTGCAAGATTTTGCCCCATACCAGAATGGTGTTCAACCCTGGTTTGCTGTTGCGCAACGCTTCTGGCAAGGCCTGTAACCATTTCGTCAGCATTGGAGCGTGTTCACGGGTTAGCAGCCGCCAACCATATTTTTCCAGCAACACCGCCACGCGCTGCGGGTCGCCCGCTGCCCACGCATGTTCAATGCTTGCTACCGGCAGATCCTGTTTTTCATACCAGCGGCTGGCACGTTGGTGCAGGTCGGGCAGGCTGTTGGCGCATTCACGTTTCAGGCGATGTTGGAGCAGCTCGGCAAACAGGTGATGGTAACGGTACCAGTGTCCTTCATCATCAAGCGGGATAATGAACAGATTGGCAGCTAGTAATTTTTCTAGCAGACGGGCGCTGTCGGAACGTTCTGTCACCGCTGCGCACAAATCTCCGCTCAGGCGCTGCAAAATGGAAGTCTTTAACAGGAAGTCCTGGATTTCGGGCGGCTGGGTCTTGAGCGCTTCATCGGTCAGGTAATCCAGGATAAAGCGATGGCTGCCGCTCAAGGATTGAACAAATGCTCCGGGATTTTCGCGCCCCTGGAGGGATACCCCAGCCAGTTGCAGACCTGTTGCCCAGCCCTCGGTGCGCTCTGTCAGGTGCGATATGTCGGCGTCCGAAAGTGTTACTCCCAGGCCCTCACGGAACAGCTGGCTGGCCTCAGTGTGCGAGAAACGCAAATCGGCGGCGCGAATCTCGGTTAGCTGATTGCGGGCCCGCAATCGTGCGAGCGGCAAGGGCGGGTCTTCGCGCGTGAGCAGCACGAGATGGAAATGGCGTGGTGCTTGCATCAGCAGGCCGGTCAATCCATCCAGGATGGTTTTGTCCTGGATGTGATGAAAATCGTCCAGCGCCAAAATGTGGTGCGATTTCCAATTCAGCATGGCGTTGACCAGGGTGGTAATCAGGATCTCGATGGATGGGGGTTGGCCGGCATGCAAAGCGGCAAACAATTCGGGGCAGAAGGATTCATCTCGCTGGCGCAGGGCGGCCAAAAAATAGGTAAAAAAACGTCCCAGGTCGTTATCTGCCTCATCCAGCGAGAGCCAGGCGGTACTGATTGCCTGGCTCTCGTTCAACGGCGGATGGGATGGGGTGAGGGTGTGCAGCCATTCGACCACTGCCACGCTTTTGCCGTATCCTGCTGGCGCCGAGACAAGCGTCAAGATGCGCCCCTGTTGCAGGCCGGTTTGCAGTGCGGCAACAAGATTCGCCCGGGCTATCTGGTGATGGCTGGGCGTGGGCGGGAAGAGCTTGGTGGCAAGCAAGGTTTGCATGAATGTATTTTACAGGAGGATGGCGTTGGTGCGTGTTTCAAAAAGGTTGCAAAGCGTTCAAGCGCTCAGTAGAGCGCACCTTTTGGACGATATTGCAGTGCCTCGGCCAGGTGTTGGGGCTGGATGGTTGCGCTGCCATTCAGGTCGGCAATTGTGCGGGCAAGCTTGAGGATGCGATGGTAAGCACGGGCGGAAAGTTGAAGTTGTGCCATGGCGGTGCGCATCAGCGTTCGACCGGTTTCATCCAGGTCGCAGTGTTGGCGTACCTCTGCCGGACGCATATCGGCGTTGCAAGCTGGCCGGAAGCCTTCCTCGGTGTCAGGAGCGCCAAAGCGCTGCCGCTGAATCTGTCGGGCAGCCTCCACGCGGGCCTGAATGATGCTGGAGCTTTCCCCCATCCGCCGCTCGCTGAGTTTGTCATATTCCAGGCGCGGCACTTCAATATGGATGTCAATTCGGTCCAGCAGCGGCCCGGAGATTCGTTTTTGATATTTGGTAACGACTGCGGAGGAACAGGTGCAGGGTTTGATCGGGTCTCCGTAATAGCCGCACGGGCAAGGATTCATGCTCCCGATCAGCTGAAAATTGGCAGGGAAGGTGAGAGAACCCTGGGCGCGGCTGATGGTGACAACTTTATCTTCCATGGGCTGACGCAGGACTTCCAGGACGCGCATTCCAAATTCGGGCAGTTCGTCCAGGAAGAGGACGCCGCGATGAGCGAGTGAGATTTCGCCGGGGTGGGGGAGGTTGCCGCCGCCGACAAGTCCGGCATGGCTGATGGTGTGATGGGGGGAGCGGAAGGGGCGGGTTTGGAGGAGGGGGGTGTCGGAGGGGAGTTGATCGGCGATGGAGTAGATGCGGGTGGCATCGAGGGCCTCCTCGATGCTCATTTTGGGTAGAATGCCGGGTAGGGCACGGGCAAGCAGGGTTTTCCCGGCGCCGGGTGGGCCGATCATCAAAACGTTGTGACCGCCAGCCGCCGCAACTTCGAGGGCGCGCTTGACGTGTTCCTGGCCTTTGATTTCGCTGAAGTCGGTCAGAGCTGGAGCAGGTAGCTGTTCGGGAGTGATGGTTGGTTGTGGGGTGATGTGGCGATGAGCAGCAAGGTGATCGTACAATTCGGCAAGCGATGAGACGGGCAGGACTTCCAGGTCGGGGATGAGGGCGGCTTCGGCGGCATCGGATTGGGGGACAAAAATGCGCAGAAAACCCTGTTGGCGGGCAATGGCGGCCATGGGCAGGACGCCGCGCGTGTGCCGCACGCTGCCATCGAGCGAGAGTTCGCCAATGACGAGCGCACCTTGAATTGTGTCGGGGTCAAGTTGCTCAGAAGCAATCAGCACGCCCAGGGCAATCGGCAGGTCGTAGGCAGGGCCTTCTTTGCGCACTGAGGCTGGGGCAAGGTTGACGGTCAGACGTTTGCGGGGGTAGAAGAGGTTGGAGTTCTTAATGGCGGCCTGAACGCGCTCGCGCGATTCCTGGACGGCGGCATCGGGCAGGCCAACAATCACGATCGCGGGTAGGCCCTGGGTGGTGTCTACCTCAACTTCAACGATGACACCCTCCAGGCCGATGATGGCACAGGAATGGACACGGGCAAGCATGGGTTAAGTGTAGAGGCAATGGGCCGAAAAGTCAATCTTGGTGGGATGGAGTTTTTTTGATCTGCTAAGCCGATTGGCGTTGTGGCAAGAGGTAGAACACGGCCAGCAATAGGAGAATGGTGATGGTTTGATAGTTTTGCTTGAAAATTATCCAGGATAGCAACGAGAAAAACGGCAGCGCCAGGGTGAGCAGGTGCATGCGTAGAATTTCAAAGCGGAAGGGTAGCAGGACGTGGTGCCATTTGTTGGGATTGAGGAAGATGGGCAGATTGGCAATCAGGGTGCCGAGCGCCATGGGCCAAAATTTGCGCAGCAAGTAGAAGACGGGGGTGTAGAAATCGGAATTGATGAAGCCATTCCTGCCGAACAGCGTTTCTGGCTGCATTTCGGCAAAGACGGAGAGGAATAACCCATAGAAGCTGAATACAAAGCTGTAGATACGAAAAGCCAGAAATCCGGCGAACAGAACAAAGGCAACAAGCAGAAAGGTGAAGGTTGGCTTGTTCAGTTTGGCAAGGAAGGGAAGCCGCTCTTCAAGGGCTGCTTTTTCAAGTGGGGCGGTGAGCAGGAGGTGAATGGCCCACGAGACGATGCAGGCATAGCAAAAAATCAGCCCAGATAGCCAGGTGCTCCAGCCAAATTCTGGCACGCTCCAGCGCTCAAGCACTGCAAACAAGGCAGAGATGAGGAAACCCAGCAGGGGGATGAGTGACGGGCGTGAAAGTGTGCGCATCGGATAAGCTTATTATAGCGCAAGTCGTTTGTGGTGCTATAATCAGCAGCGGGGCGTCGCTCTGCGGCGAAGATTGAAACCGAGGAGGAACGATGAAAGGAAGAATTGGGTTTGTGGCAGTCATGCTGCTAATTTCACTGTTTGGGGGATGTTTTCCGCGACAATCGGTTGCTGCGCAAGCGGATGTGACCGGCGGGGTATTGATTCACTCTGTGCTGCCGCGCAAAATTTGTGTGGGAGATGTGCTGACGATCAGCGGTGGGGCTTCCATCACCAATCACAAAGATGTTGCGCCGCCGCTCGCCTGGCTTCCGGTGACGCGGGTCAAAATTCAGGCTGCGTTGGGGCAGGTGACACCAACAGAAATCACTCAGTACAATGATGGCTTCTATTTTGATTTTACGTACCGCGCCAGGCAACCCGGTACCGAGACGCTGACCCTGACGCTCAACAATGGCCTCGCAGTCACGCAGGAGACTTTCCAGGTGGAGGAGAATTGTAATTATGATGCCTTCCTGACAACGGTCATGCACATTACAATGGATTTGGATGGAGAGCGTTTTGAGAGCCTGACCCATTTGACCGGAATGGGAAGCATAATGCATCCGCTGGATGAGGGGACGTACTATCAGGGCGAAGGAAAATGGCATTTGGAGGAGGTTGTTTTGAGTAAGCCGTTCGAATGTGTGGAATTCTATGCGCCGCCGCTGATTCTTAGTGGCTGGTTTCAATTGGATGGCAAATTTGAGGAGGAATTGTCGGGTATGGATGTAATTTTGACCTTCCTGCCGCTGGAGGGGCCAGTTTATTACGGTGAGGTGGTGTGTGTGGATGCGGATGGGCATGTTGGCACGGGCAGTGGCGGGGCGCAGGGCGGTGATCCATCCCTGGCATCGCATATTCAGGCCTTGTTCCCGGTGGGTGGCGGAACGCAGCAGGTGCAGTTGGAAGGGGAGGGGCTGGAGATGATGATGCAATCGGGTGTCAGGTTGGAATATCTGGCAACATTGACGCTCATTTCACGGTGAACCATGAAAATAAGACGCTGGTTTGGAATTGGATTGATCGCTGGCTGCCTGTTGTTAGGTATGGCCTGTTCCTTGAGCGGCATACCCGCACCGATGACGGAGCCGACGCAGGGGAGGGAGTCACTTCCAGCGGGGGGAATAGATTTGGCAGCTCCGGCGAATGGGTTGAAAGAACTGACCGCTTATCAGCAACGCCTGGAAATGACGCTGCAAGGGCAGTTAAACGGACAGCCCTATCACGAGCAGCAGGTGTTGCTGCGCACGGTGCAGGGTGCAGATGTGGCTTTGCAGGTTGAGCAGGTTGTGAATGATGATCATCCGCTCTGGTTGTTTGATGCCTATCGCTCTGGGTATCGCTATGTGCAGCAGTCGGAGGGTGGGGCTTGCCGGGCTGAGGCCGCACCGGATGGAGCAGCAGATGGCGGGTTGGCACAGCGCCTGCCGGCAGTCTTTGGAATGCAACTGGCGGGGCAAGCGCAGCAGTACAATGGCATTTCGGCATTGCAGTATACCTTCGATCAGCAATCACTGGTTGCGGCGGATGGTGCGCTGAAATCGGCGGTTGGGGAAGTGTGGCTTGCCGAGCAGGGTGGATTTGTGTTGTCCTATGAATTGACGGCAGAGGTGCAAACGACGGAGTTTTCTGGCACGCGCAGCTGGTCTTATGAGCTGCTGCCGTTGGACGAAGGCGACCCGTTGCCGATGCCGGCTGCTTGCCCGCCCGTGCTGAGCGATGTGCCGATTTTGCCGGGTGGTGAGGCGGTGGAACAGCAGCCGGGCTTTTTGTATTATCGAGTGGTTGGTGAGCAGCGCCGAACGGCGGTGACTTTCTATGCTGAACAGTTGTCGGCCTTGGGCTGGCAGGCCTTGCCTGGGGCTGCGCCTGAGCAGGTCTACCTGGATGGTGAAAGCACAGCGCTTGCTTATCGCCGTGAGACGGTTGTGCTGATTGTTTCGCTCTTTGATCGTGATGGGGCCTTGCATGTTGTGGCGCAAACGGTGCGGATGGATCAGGCCGAGGGGGCGGGCGGGGTGCCGGATGTTCCATTGATGACGGAAGAACCAACAAATCAGCCGCCGCTGCCGCAGGATTTGCCAGTTTTGACGGGTGAGACGGTGTTGTATGAAACGGAATCGACGCGTGTGTTGCAGGTCAATAGCTCAGCGGCGGATGCAGCGAGTTTTTACATGGCGGAGATGGAAGGGCGCGGCTGGTGGTTGAGCGATAGATTTGAACATGGAGCGATGACGACCCTGCTGTGGGCAAAAGAGGATCTTCACCTGGCAATCAGCATTGCGGAGAGCGGTGGGATGACGATGATTACAATTGCAACCTATTCGCCCTGAGATGAAAGCTGCACAGGCCTTTGCTGGGCGCACTTTGCGAAACCTGCCGCAGGGCGAGGCTGTGCAGCAAATTTTGGCTGCTGCACTGGCAGCGGTTGAACCTGGTGCGGCGGTGCGGGGTTCGCTGCGCTGGGCAGAGGGGGCGCTGTGGGTGGGGCAGCGTCCCTATGCCAGCCGGGATTTTGACCGTGTTTGGCTGGTGTCGGTTGGTAAGGCGGCGCTGGCGATGGCTGGCGCCGCTGCGGAGGTGGTTGGTGAATGCTTGCATGGCGGGTTGATCATCACCAAACATGCGCAAGTTTCGCAACTTGCCGGGCTGCCGGTGTTGTGCGGTGGGCATCCGCTGCCGAATGCGCATAGCCTGGAGGCCGGGCAGCGGGTGGCGGCCCTGCTTGCGCCATTGGGGGCGCGCGACCTGGTGCTGTGCTGCATTTCGGGCGGTGGTTCGGCCCTGATGACATTGCCGCAAGCAGATATTGCCCTGGAGGATGTGCAGGCATTGACGGCCAATTTACTGGCCTGCGGGGCAAATATTGCTGAGATGAATCTCTTGCGGCGACGCCTGGATGGGTTGAAAGCGGGTGGGTTGGCGCGTTGGGCGGCGCCCGCGACGGTGGTTGGGTTGATTCTTTCGGATGTGGTGGGGGATGCATTGCATGCGATTGCTTCGGGGCCAACGGCTCCTGACCCGACAACCGTTGAACAGGTGCGGGATGTGCTAACGCGCTATGGGTTGGAAGAACAGCTTGCCCCGGCAATGCGCCGCGCCCTGTTGGAAGGCGCTGAGACCCCCAAACCGGGCGATATGCTGTTTGACCGGGTGCAAAACGTTGTCGTGGGCAGCAATTTGCTTGCGGCGCAGGCGACCCTGCGGCAGGCGGCTGAGCTGGGTTTTCAGCCCTATTTGCTGCGCGTGGATGTGCAGGGTGAGGCGCGACAGGCCGGTGTGGAACTGGCGCAGGTTTTGCGCTGGGCGGCGCTGCGCGGTGACCCGATTGGCCGGCCAGCCTGCCTGGTGGCGGGCGGCGAGACGACCGTCACACTACGCGGCAGCGGGCGCGGTGGGCGGAATCAGGAATTGGCGTTGGCAGCTGTGGCCGAACTGGCCGGCTTGCCGGATGTGTTGTTGGTGACGCTGGCTACAGATGGCGAGGATGGCCCAACCGATGCAGCCGGGGCGGTGGTTAGTGGGCAGACCTGGGCGCAGGCATTGCAGACCGGGCTGTATCCCCCCGACTTTTTAACGCGAAATGATTCCTATTCCTTTTTTGCAGCATTGGATGACCTGCTCCGTCCGGGGCCGAGTGGCACAAATGTCAATGATTTGACCTTGTTGTTCGCATGGTAGGAGGCAGAAGATGAGTCGGTATGTGCGGGTGGCTTCGGTG
Source organism: uncultured Anaerolinea sp. (assembly GCA_964453115.1). GTDB lineage: Bacteria > Chloroflexota > Anaerolineae > Anaerolineales > Anaerolineaceae > JAIWNK01. The sequence continues at coordinate 12,002 of CAYVRT010000049.1, forward strand.
CAGATGCAGGTAACCCCTGCTGTTTTGCAGGCCCGTTTGGCTCGGGCGCAAGCGTTGGTGGAACAGGCTGCTCAGGCCGGTGCGCAATTGGTGGCCTTGCCGGAGGTTTTCAACACCGGCTATGCCTATCGGGATGAGAATTATCAGTGCAGTGAACCGTTGGATGGTGTAACGGTGCGCTGGATGCGAACTTGCGCCGCGCGCCATGCTGTTCACCTGGCGGGCAGCCTGTTGCTGCGCGATGGCAAAGAGATTTATAACACGTTGCTGCTGGTTGCCCCGGATGGGCGGTTGTGGCGCTATGATAAGCGCTATCCCTGGGGCTGGGAGCGGGCCTACTTTCGTGCCGGGCGCAGTGTCATGGTGGCAGAAACGGCGCTTGGGCGGTTGGGGTTGATGATTTGTTGGGATGTGGCGCACCCGGATTTGTGGCGTCAATATGCTGGACAGGTAGACGCGATGGTGATTTGTAGTTGTCCGCCGGACCTGGGCGCGCCGCGTTATCAGATGAAAGATGGAACGGTCGTCACGTTGGATGAAATGGGGCCAATGATGCGCCTGCTGCGCGAGAGCGGCATGCAGGTGTTTGGGCGCGGCATTGAACAGCAATCCGCCTGGTTGGGGGTGCCAACAGTCTATGCAACTGCTTGCGGCACATTTCAATCGCGGTTACCGGCGGCGCGCGCCTCGCTGTTGGGGGTGGCATTGCAGGCACCGCATTTGTTGCGCTATCTGGCGCAGGCCGAGACGATGACGGTTACCTGTCCGATGACCCTGGGCTGCCGGGTGTTGGGCGAGGGCGGGCAGGTGTTGGCACAACGCGCCGATTCGGAGGAGGGGATGGCGCTGGCGGAAATTAGGATCGCGGATCAACGACCTGTGCCGCAGGGCGCACAGCCGCGCCCAACAGCCTCACCCTTCCTCTACGCGCTTTCCGATTGGCTGCTGCCGCTGCTTTGCCGGCGATACTATGCGCGTAAACGCACGATTGGGCAAATTGACACCTGTTAACCCTCTACTAACAGGTGTTAATGCTTGAAATTGAAGGGGGAAAATTGTTACAATAGGAATCCCGTGGGAAAACCGTCTATACAACCCAACGAAAGGATGTTAGAGATGCGAGACAAATCTGGTTGGTTGAGCTTGTGGGTCATTGCGACCCTCGTCTTATCGCTCTTGGGCGGCGCTGTGCGCCCCGTCCAGGCGGCTGAAACCATTGCCGATTCCTCTAGCGGCGTCAACGCTCCGCTCGGGACGCCGGTGGTGGATGGTGTGGTGGATGCCGTTTATGGCACGGTGATTGCGACCGATGCCGCAGGAGATAGCCAGGGCGGCGCACCATTGGATTTGAGCAATCTGTGGGTGACACAGGATGCAACCTATTTTTACTTCGCCTTTGAAGTCAATACCGACTTTTCAGTGAACAATTGGGGGAAATACCTTTTGTACATTGATACAACCGGTGATGCCAGTGGCGCAACCTCAGATGCCTGGGGACGCAATGTGGTCGTCAGCGATCCGCATAAGCCAGAATATGTCATTGCCACCTGGGTGGATAACCCGCCTTACAATCCGGCGCATACCAACCTGGTGCAATGGACGGGCAGCAGCTGGGATTGGGCGAATGCAACGACGATTGATGAGGGTGCCATCGGCACCGGTACCACTTCCATTGTTGAGTGGAAGGTCGCCAAATCCAAACTTGGCAACCCGGCTCAGATGTGGGCGGAAGTGTGGAGCACGGGCAACGGTGGCGGCGACAATGCTCAGGATACCATCAATTATCCCGCCGAAGATTGGACCGCAACCGATTGGAGCAGCCAGGCAACGCTCAAGGTTTCGACGCCTGTCTTTGCGGTGGATGGGTTGATTGATCCATTCTACGGCACCCCGCTGGCTCAGGATGGTGGCGGGGATGGCAATGGCAATGCCAATATGGATTTGCGCAATCTCTACATCGGTGAAGATGCAAGCGCCTTTTACATTGCTTTCAC
>CAYVRT010000050.1:0-13121 GCA_964453115.1 uncultured Anaerolinea sp.
GGACGAGATGGAAGGCATCGCGGAGTATTGGGGAAAGAAAGTCTTCTACAATGTCAGGGGCTGAGAGAAGAGGAAATAACAGGAATCCCATGATTTACAGGATTCTGTTTTAATTGTAATCGATGATTTTGCTACTATTTAAAGGCCGCTTCTTTGGAAGCGGCCTTTATGTTCTTGAATCCTCAAGGGGGCGACAAAACCTAAAACACTTTTAGCCTATTGCTCGGATTAAAGCAAAAATCACGACCGCGGATAATAAATATCGCCAGAAGATTTTCTGGGCGATCTTCCAAGCCTCGCCCGCGGCCGAAATCTTCTTAATGCCGGGGAAGATCCTTGCTCAGCAGCAACCCGGCCGTACCAGGAATTCCAGGTTTTCCCTGATCCCCGCATCGGGGGGCAGATTCTTGTACTCCACCCCGGCCCGGCCGTTCCAGTCCCATACGATCTCGCCCGCGAGGGTGGTGAGTTCGCAGGTAAGCCGCTGTCTTCCCCGTAGAAGACCATTGCAGGAATCCGTGAAGCCGAAGTTCCCTTCCTGGAGGTTCCAGACGGCTATGTCCGCGAAAGCACCTCTGGCCAGGGTTCCGAGTTCAGGGTGACCGATCAGTCTTGCGGGAATAGAGGTGGAACGCTCTATGGCTTCGGCCAGCCCCATGCCCGCCGCCATGAGCTTGGAAATGGTGGTCGGCATATCCATGAGATGGCGATTCATGCTCAGCACATGGAGGTCGGTGGAAATCGTGTCGGGCGGGAAACCCTGTTCCAGGGCGGTGACGGCGTTGCGGAAGAGAAAGCTGCCCGCGCCGTGCCCCAGGTCGAAGAGCACGCCACGCTCGCGCGCCTTGAACAGGTAGTCGTATACGTAACCCGCCTCGTCGATGACGGGCACCGGGCCTCGGAAGCAGTGGGTCGAGAAATCGCCGGGCCTCAGTTTTTCGCCCACCAGCTCCCAGTAAGGTCGCTCCTTTCTGAAGTATCCGAAATCCACCATGATGGGCAGGCTCGATTTTTCACCCGCCTGAAGCGCCGAATCCACCGAAAGCCAATCCGGTTTCCAGTAATGGGCGCTTTTTATGCCTACGACAATGTCGGAATGCTCTTTCGCAATCGCCGCGGTCCGCTCCGCGTCGAAAACATTGGCCTCCTGTTCCAGGGCATCGCTGATCATCCCATGGCTGGCGATATTCACGAAAGAAAATACCCTTGTCTTCGCCCTGTCCATAACGGTGCTCCTGAACTGGGCGAAGTTTTTAGCCCCGGCGGAGCCAGCGTCCACCATGGTCGTCACCCCGGTCCTGAAGCTGAAACCATCGGGGTAGATGCTGTTATCCCCCGCCCAGGCGTCGGGCACCAGGGCCGAAGCGAAGAGATGGGTATGGATATCCACCAGGCCGGCTGTCACCACACAACCTTTGGCGTCGATCACCGTGGTTTCGGAGCCTGCCTTGAGGCCCGCTCCCATGTCCGTGATATGTCCATCCTGAATTCCTATATCGGCGATCTTGTCAATTCCGTTTACCGGATCCAGAACCCTGCCGCCTTGTATCAGCAACGAATAACGCCTGGTTTCAGCCATGATTTACTCCTGCATGAAGTGTAGGGTCAGTCCCGCGATTCGTCAATTATGAAACTTAGTTTCATTTTTAGTTTGACAGCGGGATACTATCGAGTATACTTGAAGCCGTATCACAATAGAAAAGGTATCACTATTTCAGGAGGCAGAAATGAAGCTTAAACGGACAATTCTCGCCATCGCCCTCATCCTGGCGGCGATGACCGCAGGGGCCGCTACCTTTAGGTACGCGACCATCGCCGAGCCGCCAAGCCTCGACCAACACGTGCTTACGTCGGACCAGGCGACGACTATCGCCCAGCATGTGTTCGAAGGGCTCTATACCTTCAACAAGAGCTATGATCCCATTCCCATGCTGGTGGAAAAAGAGAACATATCCGCCGACGGCAAGACAATCGCCCTTACCCTCAGGCAAGGAGTCAAGTTCCACAATGGCAAGGAAATGACCTCCGCCGACGTGGTCGCTTCCCTCAATCGCTGGGGTGCTTACGGCGTGCGCGGCCCCGTACTTTTCGAACATATCCAGAAAGTGGAAGCCACGTCCAAATACGTGGTAACCCTGGTGTTCAAGAACGTATTTGCGCCCTGGAAGACCCTCTTGGCCTTCATCAACGGCGGCCCAGTCATCTATCCCGAAGAAATCGCCAAGCCTGCGACAAAGCAGCCCATTCCCGAGACCCAGTATATCGGCACAGGGCCCTATCGTTTTGTCCAGCGCAACCCTGGCCGTTTCATTCTCCTCGAGAAATTCAAGGACTATGTGGCCAGAGCCGATGCCCCGGACGGCTATGGCGGGAAGCGCGTCGCCCAGTTCGACCAGATCCAGTTCATTCCGGTGAGCGATGTGGGCACCAGGGTCAACGGCGTCAAAGCCGGCGATTACGACTATGCCGAACAGATTTCCGGCGACCTTTACGACATGCTTTCCAGCGATCCTTCGGTGAATACCCTCTTGAACGAGGGCGTCATCATGCCCTTGATGTTCTTCGATTCCTCCGAGGGCCCCTTCGTGGGCAACTATAAGCTCCGCGTCGCCGTCCTTACAGCCCTCAACACCACCGCGGCCCTTCAAGCAGCCGTCGGTCCCAAGAATCTCTGGTCGGCTAATGGCTCGATCATGCCCAAGGGCACTTCCTGGTTCAACAGCGCCGGTTTGGAGAACTACAGCCCCAACAACGCAGCCCGAGCCAAGGCCCTGGCCGCCGAAGCCGGCTACAAGGGCGAGAAGATTGTCTTCATGGTTTCCTCGGCCTACAAGATCCACAACGACATCGGCCTGGTTTTCACCAAGCAACTCAAGGACGCGGGCTTCAATATCGACCTGCAGATCTATGACTGGGCAACCCTGGTATCCAAGCGCGGCGACGGTAAACAATGGGATATGTTCTTCACCCACCATGGCTTCGTGCCCGATCCCATTCTTTTCAGCTTCATGAGCGAAGCCTATCCCGGCTGGTGGGCCACTCCGGAAAAACGAGCCCTGGCCCAGACCTTCACATCCACCCTGGACCAGAAAAAACGGCTTGAAACCTGGGCCCAGATTCAAAAGCTGATGTACGAGCAGGTACCGGTTCTCAAGATCGGCGATGTCTTTACCTACGATATTTATTCCCCCAGGCTGCAGAACCTTGGCGAGACCCAACTCATCTGGCCGAAGTTCTGGAACGTGAGCTTCAAGTAACGTTGGCTGTGTCGGAAGGCCCTAAGCCTTTTTAGGCCAGGTTCTTCGGCATTTCATAACCTGGATTCGGGCTCCCGCCCGCGGTGTTTCCGCGGGCGGGAGCCCGGGTCTTTTCCCTTATCAGTGGGGCCAGACGCATGCTCAAATTCGTGCTGAGACGGATAGCGGGGATGATTCCCTCGCTTTTTCTGGTATCCGTCCTCGTCTTCGGTTTCGTGCACCTTATTCCCGGAGACCCAATCCAGATTCTCTTGGGCGACCTGGCGACGCCGGAACAGGTGGCCGCCGTGCGGGAGGAAATGGGGCTGGATAAGCCTGTCTGGGTCCAATACGGAAAGTGGGTCGCAGGTGTCGCCACCGGCGATATGGGTGATTCGATCTTTTTCGGCCAATCCGTGTTGTCCGTCATAGGCAACAGGGCGGAGACCAGTATCCTCCTTGCCTTGCTCACCCTATTGCTCATCTTGGTCATAGGAATACCTGTGGGCTATCTTTCGGCCACGCGCTATGGCACGAGGCTGGACCAGAGCATCTCGGGTATTAGCATGGCCTTCGCCTCGATTCCCACCTTCTGGCTGGGGCTTACGCTGATGACCTTTTTCGCGGTTCGGCTCAAGTGGCTGCCCAGTTCGGGCTTTCCTTCGATTTTCCAATCCGGCGACTGGGGCAATCTACGCTATCTGATCCTGCCTGCCATTACCCTGTCGGCGCCCAATTCGGCCCTGATCATCAGGCTCACCCGGGCTTCGATGCTGGATGTGTTCAAGGAGGATTACGTGCGCACGGCCCGGGCCAAGGGCTTGAAAGAAGCGGCGGTGAACGTGCTCCACGTATTCCGCAATTCCATGAACTCCCTGGTATCGGCCCTGGGCTTTACCTTCGCAGGTCTGGTATCGGGCACCGTGGTCACGGAAACGGTCTTTTCCCTCCCGGGGATCGGCAAGCTGGTGGTGGATTCGGTGCTGCGCCGCGATTATCCGGTGATTCAGGGAATTATACTTTGCATCGCCCTGCTCTACATGGCGATTAACCTGCTGGTCGATATAGCCTATGGCGCTCTCGATCCGCGCATTCGATACAGCTAAGGGAGGGCCGTATGTCAGGGTTTTCGAAAATGCTGCGGTCCCGGAAGATCGCGATCGCCGGGCTGGCTTTCCTGGGCTGTATTGTCATCATGGCTGTTTTCGCCCCCATCGTAGCGCCCATCGATCCTTTGGAGATGGATCCGGCCAATCGGCTATTGGCGCCCGGCAAGGGCCATATTTTCGGTACCGACAACTTCGGCCGCGATATCTGGAGCCGGGTCGTCTATGGCTCCAGGACGAGTTTGATCAGCTCCATAGGGGTGGTCCTTTTTTCGGTCACGCTCGGAATTTTCATCGGTCTGGTGGCCGGATATTTCAAGGCCCTCAATACCCCCTTCATGCGGCTTATCGACGTGATGATGGCTTTTCCCTCCCTCCTGCTGGCCCTGGTGCTCATGACTATTTTCGGCAGGGGTATGGTGAATGTTATCCTGGCGGTGGGCATAACCTACCTTACCAGAACCACCCGCATCGTCTACGGCATGACCTTGAAGCTGAAGGAAGAGGTCTATGTAGAAGCCTTCCGCTCCGCCGGCGCTTCGGACCTGCGGCTTCTGCTCAAGCATATCTTTCCCAATCTCACTTCCCCGGTCATCGTCCAGGCTACTTTTACCTTCGCCTTTTCCCTCCTGGACATGGCTTCCCTGGACTTTTTGGGCTTGGGTCTTCCCCCCGAAATTCCCAGCTGGGGCAATATGCTCTCCGAGGGTTCCATTTATCTGGCCAGGGCTCCCTGGATGCTCCTCATACCGGGATTGTTCATAGTTCTGACGGTGCTGTCGTTCAATCTTGTCGGCGATGTCCTGCGCGACCAGGTGGACCCGCGTTTCAGGCACGACATCAAAGGAGTGTGAGCCATGCCGTCCGACATTTTATTGTCGATTCGCGGTCTCAAGACGCACTTTTCCACTCCCGCGGGCATCGTGAGCGCCGTGGACGGCGTGAGTTTCGATGTGGCCAAGGGAGAGACCCTGGGCCTGGTGGGGGAGTCGGGTTCGGGCAAGACGGTCACCGCCCTTTCGGTGATGCAGCTGTACGCCAAGCCCCAGGGCAGGATCGTTGCGGGCCAAATTCTTTTCGAGGGTCAGGACATCGCCGCCATGGGCGAACGGGATATGTACCGCATCAGGGGCAACTCCATTTCCATGATTTTCCAGGAGCCCATGACCTCTCTCAATCCTGTGTACACCATCGGAAAACAAATCGTGGAAGCCATCCGCGCCCATCGTCCCATCGATAAGAAAGAAGCCTGGGCGATCGCCCTGGAATCCCTTAAGCAGGTTGGTATTCCCGATCCCGAGCGGAGGCTTAAGTCCTATCCCCACGAACTCTCGGGGGGAATGCGTCAGCGGGCCATGATCGCCATGGCCATTTCCTGCAAACCTACCCTTCTCATCGCCGACGAGCCCACCACGGCCTTGGATGTGACCATCCAAGCCCAGATCCTTCAGCTTATACGGGAACTTAAGGATACCATGGGCATGTCGGTGCTCATGATCACCCACGACCTGGGCGTGATCGCCGAGGTGGCGGACAAGGTGGCGGTGATGTACGGCGGGCGGATCGCCGAATACGCCGAAACCACTTCGCTTTTCGCCAGGCCCATGCATCCCTATACGCGGGGCCTCATGGACTCCATTCCGGATATCGAAAAGGAAAGCGCCCAGCTCTATTCGATTCCAGGCACCGTGCCGAGCCTGATAGGGGAGATCAAGGGCTGCCGCTTCGCCAATCGCTGCTCCCGGGCCCTCCCGCGCTGCAGTATCGATACTCCCGAGCTTTTCGAGGCGTCCCCGGGGCATTTGGTTGCCTGTTGGAACCGGCTGGGCGGGGAGGATGGAGCTGTTCCTGGGGTGACGGGCAGGTCGCGTCCCCGTAAGCCGGCAAAAGACGAAGGAGGGCTGCCGTGAGCGACATGATCCTGAAGGTCGAGCATCTGACCAAGGAGTTCAAAGTCCATAAGTCCGGCGGCGTTTCTGGCTCCGCCGGCGGCTCCCATGCCCTGGTGCGGGCGGTGAACGACGTAAGCTTTTCGGTGGCCGAGGGGGAAACCTTCGGCATCGTGGGCGAATCGGGTTGCGGCAAATCCACCACCGGCCGCCTTATTTTGAGGCTCATCGATCCCACGTCGGGACGTATCGAGTTCAGAGGCACCGATATGACCCATCTTTCGGGCGAAGCCTTGCGGGGCATGCGGCGCAAGATCCAGATGGTATTCCAGGATCCCTACGCCTCCCTCAATCCCCGCATGAACGTCGCGGGTAACGTGGGCGAGCCCTTGGAGATCCACAGGCTGGTATCGAGCAAGGCTGAACGGGACGAAAAGGTAAAAGAACTGTTGGCCACCGTGGGATTGAATCCGGATTACTATGTCCGCTTCCCCTTCGAGTTTTCCGGCGGGCAACGCCAGCGCATCGGTATAGCCCGGGCCCTCTCCCTTTCTCCCGAATTAGTGATCGCCGACGAGCCGGTATCTGCCCTGGACGTGTCGCTCCAGGCTCAGATCATCAACCTGCTCCAGGATTTGAAGGCGAAAAAAAATCTGACCTATATCTTCATCGCCCACGACTTGGGCGTGGTAAAGCATATCTCGGACCGCATCGCCGTGATGTACCTGGGGAAAATCGCCGAGATCGCCGATAAACGAGAGATTTTCGCCCGACCGCTGCATCCTTACACCCAGGCGCTCTTTTCCTCGATTCCGATTCCGAACCCCGCCAAGCGGCGGCTGCGCGCCCCTTTGGGGGGCGATGTCCCCAGCCCCCTGGCTCCGCCTCCGGGTTGCCTTTTCCACACCCGCTGTTCCAGGGTCATGGATCGCTGCAGGGTGGAGGTACCGGCGCTTCGGGAAGTCGCTCCCGGCCATCAGGTGGCCTGCCACCTGTATTGAGGACAGTCTTGCGGCATCGAAGGGCTCGGGCGCGCCGGAGCGGATGCGTGGCGCGCCTGCTCATCCGTGGGGCCATAAACTCTCGCTCGGCGTACCTGCCTATAGCTCGATGACTAAAAAAGATTCTTGAGCGCGACAAGCACTTCTTCGGCTTCGGCCTCGGAAATCGTCTGGGGATTGAGTACCAAGCCTCCCTTCCAGGTATCCACGAGAACTGCCGGTTTTCCATTTTTCGCTTCCCTGAGACTTTTTTGTGCGGCCTGGATGTCCAAGCCGGCCTTCCGCACGATGACCTTGGGAACGCACACCGGATGGATACCCGGTTCGGTGGCTGTAAAGGGCGAAACGAGCAGGCCCGGAAGGCCCTTGAGCCCGTTCAGCCACAGCTCGCAGATCCCGGCCATGTCGGCCATTCGTGCTTCCTCATCCTCGTCCAGGTAGGCTTCGAGAGCCGCCAGGAGACCCATCACGTTTTCTTTGCCCGCCTTAGTGGGCCTGCCCACGCCGTAGTTGGGGGCTCCGTTGTAGCGAGCGGCGTCGATGAGGGTTTTTGTGCCGACCACGAGGCCGGAGCTCTGGGGACCGGAGATCTCCTTGCCGCCGGAGAATATCACCAGATCAGCACCGCGCTTGCACAGGTTCCAGAGGTTGGACTTGGGAGGCAGCTCGGCTGCGGCGTCCACGACCACCGGCACGCCCTTGGCATGGGCTATCTTCAGGGTCTCGTCCAGGGATAGGGATGCGTTGAGCATCTCGGCCTGGAGGGCGAAGAATACCGCCGCCGTATTCTCGGTAATCGCCGCTTCCAGCTCCCAGGGATGGGTCTTTATGCAGTCGCCTATTTCCACGAATCGCGCTCCGGCGGTGGGCACCGCATTGTCGTAAGGATTGCGGTGGCTGCGCTGGATGATCACCTCCGATCGGGCGGGGGGCCGGGACGGGAGGCAGCTGCGCAGGTAAGGATCCATGCCCGCGATGCAGGCGGCTATGGACTGGATGATGCCCGGCGAGGCTCCGGCGGTGATCAGCGCCCCGTCCACGCCGAGCTTGCCGGCGACGTACTCTCCGGTCTTACGCAGCAATGCTTCCATTTCCACGAAATGCCCGGAAGCCTCGGCCATGGCCGAGGCGGCCTCTGGCCGTAAACGACAGCCTCCATAGGCTGTCAGCGTTCCCGATGCGTTTACTACCCTGGGCAACCCTAGGGCCGCCCTAATCTCTTGTCCCTTCATGCTCCACCTCTTGGATAAGTATGGCACATCGGAGGGCGGCGCGCTATCGGTGGATAATAAAATTGGAACAAGATTTCATTTTTATCATATCGAACTTGACATATCCGGTCATTGCGGTGACACTATAGAGCAAAGATCAGCACTACGGAGGAGCGCGCTGGACTTAAAGCCAGGGCGTGCAGAACAATGGCCGCAAATCCAAAGCTTAGGAAAATTTCCGACGAAAAGCAAATTTCGGCGGCGGTTCGAACCATGGCGGTGCTCGAAGCCTTATCCGAGGGCGGTTTTTACACCTTCGACGCCCTAGTCGAAAAGGTCGGCTTGGCTAAGCCCACCCTGTTCCGTTTTCTCAAGACGCTGAAAGCCTTGGGATATATCATTCAGCACGAGGATTCCAGGTATTCTTTGAGTCTCAAGATGCTTACCGTGGGTTCGAAGGCTTTGGGAGCCATGGATCTCCACGATGCTTCCCGGCCTGTGATAAAACGCCTGGCCCGGTATTTCCAGGAGACTGTCCATCTGGCCATCCTCATGGACGCCAGGGTTGTCTACATACAGAAGGTGGAATCGGTCCATACGATCAGGATGTACTCAACCATCGGCAAACAGGCGCCCCTGTACTGTACGTCCCTGGGCAAGGCGCTTTTGGCTTGGCAGTCCGACAGGGATCAAATCGTCAAAAAATTGGATCTCGTGCCTTATACGCGCAACACCATAGTTACCCGCAAGGCCTTGATCGCGGAGCTGGACGCCATAAAGGAACGCGGCTATTCCACGGACAACGAGGAGCACGAGCCGGACATTCGCTGTATAGGCGCGCCGGTCTTCGATTATTCGGGATCGGTCATCGCGGCGCTGAGCGTGGCCTGGCCCGTGTATCGCCACAAGCCCGAGGACGAGACAAAGAACGCCGCCATCGTCATGGCGGCTGCCGGAGAAATATCCAAACTGATGGGGTACGAAGCCACATGAAAAAGGTCCGGAATTCGGTACGATTGCCTTCCCCTGCCTTGCTTTTTTTCGAGGACGCCATACGAGCGAATATCGACATGGCGATCAAGATCGCAGGCTCCCCCGGGCGCCTGCGCCCCCATGTCAAAACCCACAAAACCGCCGAGCTGGCGGCCATGGCCATGGCCCGGGGCATCCTGAAGTTCAAGTGTGCCACGATCGCCGAAGCCGAAATGCTGGCCAGGGCGCAGGCGCCCGATATCCTGCTTTCCTATACCCTGGTGGGCAGGAATGCCGAACGCCTGATAGAATTGGTTCTCAAATATCCCCACGCCAAGTTTTCGACCCTCACGGATAACCTGGAAGTCGCCCATGTTCTTAACACCTTGGCCGAAAAGGCCAAGGTGAAGTTGGGCGTTTTTCTCGATCTAGACGTGGGGCAGCACCGTACCGGCATAGCGCCAGGACCCGACGCCGAGGCCCTGTACGCATATCTCTCCGCCGCTCCGGGGCTATCTGCCGGGGGCTTGCACTGTTACGACGGACACAATCATCAGAGAGACCTAAGGGAACGCCAGGCGGCCGCCGCCGCCTGCTATGTGATCGCCGCGGATTTCCGTACCACTCTTTTAAGTTCAGGTTTGCCGGTGCCCGAAGTGGTGATGGGCGGCACGCCTACCTTTCCCTGCTATGCGTCGCGGCAGGAACTTACGCTCTCGCCGGGAACTTGTTTTCTCCACGATTACAGCTATGCCTCCAGTTTTCCCGACCTCAGGTTCGAATACGCCGCGGCTATCCTGGCCCGGGTGGTGAGCAGGAACTCGGTTATGGGGACCTTCACCATCGATCTGGGATATAAGGGCATATCGGCCGATCCCAAAGGCGCGAGGGGATTCCTGCCCGGATACGAGGACAGCGTACCGGTGCTCCAGAACGAGGAACATTGGGTCTTTACCGCGCCCAAGAAAGGCTTGCCCTCGATCGGCGAAGAAATCTATGTGATACCCACGCACATCTGTCCCACCGTGGCGCTCTATGAACGGGCGCACATCGTCGATAAGGATGGGGTGTGTTTCACCGAATGGAGAATCGCTTGCCGTGACAGATCTATAGGGATCTAAGGTGGCTCTGAGATAATCGACGGCGGCCAACGCGTCCGAGTTGCGAGAAAATGATATTTAATTACGTTGCGCTTCGTATTTTGTGTGTATGACCGATTGCATGAGCGCTTAAGGAGGAACTTGCATGAATGCCTATGAAAATCTAGCCAAAGCCGGCTATTCGCTTCCCGAAATACCGCCCTTAGGTGGTCTTTACCAGCGGATGAAACGGGTAGGCAATCTTGCCTTCGTTTCGGGCCAGGGCTGCACCGCCAAGGGCGTACCTGTATTCATCGGCAAGGTGGGCGCCGGCGTAAGCTTGGAGCAGGGGCAGGAAGCCGCCAGGATATGCGTACTCAACGCATTGGCGGTGCTGCACGAAAGCCTGGGCTCCCTGGATAGGGTGAAAAACGTGGTGAAAGTCCTGGGCTTCGTCGCCAGCGCGCCGGGGTTCAATCGTCAGCCTGCGGTGATCAACGGCTGCTCGCAACTTCTCATCGACGTCTTCGGCGATGCGGGGCGGCACGCCCGCTCGGCCATCGGCACCAACGAGCTGCCGGACGACATCCCCGTGGAAATCGAGTTCATCTTCGAAGTGGAATAACTGGCTGGATATACCAACGGCCGAAGGCCGGAAGGGAGCGAACTATGGATACTGTATTCGGTGACTCCAGGGCTAAAGCATTGAGGGCCAAGGGAATCGTCGCGGTCATGGTGATTGACGATGCCGCCGACGCGGTCCCGATCGCGCGAGCCCTGGTGAACGAAGGAATCACGGCGATGGAGTTGACCTTGCGCACTCCTGTGGCCATGGATGCCCTTAAGCGGATAGTCTCCGGGGTGCCCCAGATGCAGGCCGGCGTGGGGACTATTCTGACGCCCGCCCAGGTGCTGGAAGTAAAAGCGGCCAATGCCGATTTTGGTGTTTCGCCGGGCTTTAACAAAAGGGTGGTGGAAAAAGCCATCGAAACAGGTCTGCCCTTCGCGCCCGGCATCTCGATAGCTTCCGAGATCGAAGCCGCTATCGAACTGGGTTGCAAGGTGCTCAAGTTCTTTCCCGCCGAACCCATGGGCGGGCTCAAATATCTGGAATCGGTAAACAATCCCTACGGTTTTCTCGGTCTGAGCTATATACCCTTGGGCGGCTTGAATATTCAGAATCTCGCTTCCTGGCTGGAAAAAGACTACATTCTGGCGGTCGGCGGATCCTGGATAGCTCCCAAAAACTTGATAGCGAAAAAAGACTGGGATTCCATCAAGACTAATGCCGCCCAGGCAATGAAAATTTTCCGTGAAGTGAGGGGGTAAGCCGCGATGAGCGAATTCATTACCTTCGGGGAAATAATGAGCAGGATCGATATGCCCTTGAAAAAACGCTTTCGACAGGCGTTTCCCGGCAGCGTCGATTTCAGCTTCGCCGGAGCCGAAGCCAATGTGGCCGCCTTTCTCGCTTTCAGCGGAAGATCGGTATCCTATGTAACCGCGCTGCCCATCCACGAAATAGCCGACGCCTGTCTGGGCAACTTGCGCAATGTGGGCATAGATACGAGTAAAATCCTGAGAACCGCCGAAGGGCGCCTTGGTTGTTTTTATGTCGAGGAGGGGGCGAACCAGCGCCCAAGCAAGGTAATCTACGATCGCAGTTATTCCTCCGTCAGCCTCGCTCCCCCTTCTGCCTATGCCTGGGACGAAATCTTCAAAGACGCGAAATGGTTCCATTTCACGGGTATCACCGCCGCGCTTTCGGCCAACGCGGCCGAGGTGATGCTGTGCGCGGCCAGGGAAGCCAAAAAACACGGACTCACCCTGTCCTGCGACCTCAATTTCCGCAAAAACCTCTGGCGATGGGAGCCGGGCACTGCCCCCGCGGCCCTGGCGAAGCGGATCATGACCCAGGCCCTGCCCTATGTGGATGTCCTCATCGGCAACGAGGAGGACGCCTCCGACGTGTTGGGAATCAAGGCCGGCAACACCGATGTCACCTCCGGCGTGCTGCAGATCCAGAGTTATCCCGACGTTGCGCGACAGATTGGAGCCCAGTTCCCCAACATCAAAAAGGTGGCCTTCACCCTGCGTGAAAGCATTTCCGCCAGCCATAATCGCTGGGGCGCCATGCTCTACGATGTTGCCTCCGGCAAGGCTTGTTTCGGACCGGAAACTGCGGGCGTCTACAAACCCTACGAGATCACCGATATTGTCGACAGGGTGGGAGGAGGAGATTCTTTCTCGGCGGCCTTGGTTTTCGCCTTGAGCAGTCCCGATCTGGCGGAGGACCCGGTAGCGGTGCGCTTCGCCGCGGCCGCCAGCTGCCTTAACCATTCCATCCGTGGCGACTTCAATTATTCCACCAAGGACGAGATTCTCTCTCTTATGAAGGGTGACGCGTCGGGCAGGGTCAAGCGTTAGATCGAAAAAAAAGTATCGCGCGGGCCGGTCGGAAAACCTTGTCATAATCATGATCGGCTTGGACAGCTCCCTTTTTATGTCCTATCTACTCGACACAAGCGCCGAGGCCACATCCGTTTTTGAAAAGTCTCCACCCTTATAGAGCAGCGAATCGTTCAACGTCGATGCCAGCGCATAGGCGGCGCAATCGCCCAGGTTGA
>CAYVRT010000051.1:0-3943 GCA_964453115.1 uncultured Anaerolinea sp.
TTCTGAATGAAACAGCCCAATTGCTGCCCTACGGTCAAATTGGTGAGCTGTACATTGGCGGAGAAGGCCTGGCAAATGGCTACCTGCAACACCCCGATTGGACGGACGAACGTTTTGCTGCCCATGCCTTCGTAAATGGCAAACGCCTTTACCGCACCGGCGATCGGGTGCGGTGGTTGCCAGATGGCAACCTGGAATTTCTGGGGCGCATTGATCGCCAGGTGAAATTGCGCGGTTACCGCATTGAATTAGAAGAAATTGAACATCGGCTTCTCCAACACCCCCAAATCCATGAAGCTGCCCTTGTCGTCCGCCAAAACCCCAACGGAGCAGACTACCTATGCGCCTATCTTGCCGCATCACACCCCCTCACATCAATGGAACTGCGCGCCCATCTGGCGCAACAACTTCCCGATTACATGGTTCCGGCCCAGTTCATCTTGCTGGAAAAACTCCCCCGCACATCCAATGGAAAAATCGCCTACCCTGAATTGCCACCGCCCAGCACCCTCCGCGGCGAATATCAGGCCCCTCAATCCGATCTCGAACGTCGTCTGACGAGCATTTGGGAAAACGTTTTGCAACTCTCACCGATCGGCATTAGCGACCCATTCTTCGAGCTTGGTGGGCACTCCATTCAAGTAATTCAATTGGCTGTTCAAATGGAAAAAGCAGGTTTTTCCATCCGCATTGAAGATATTTTGCACTACCAAACAATTCAACGCATCGCGGCTGCCTTGTGCAACACTGCCCAACCTGCCCAACAACCCAAAGCCCAACAACAAGTCGAGCAACTATTTGAAACCCAATTCTCAGCTACTGGACGCTACATCACCTACCATGTCTCCGAAAACACCTATCGAGTTTTCCATTACTCCACCAGCCTGCAACAGCGTCAGCCTGAAATTGAGCAATTCTTCTGTCAACAGGTGCCAGCAGATCTGTTACCCCACTACTTCTGCCCCACCTTACCAGATGCCGATGAAACCAATCCAGTCCTCACCCCACACCAATTCGCACAGCTGCTAAACTTGAACGCCATAACAGTGGAAGAAACCGCTCAGCAAATGGAGCAAGAATGGCAAAATGCCGAAACCTGCCACAATGATGCAATCCGCAATGCCCCCTCCATCAGCACCTATCCTCTGGGACCCTTGCAATACCTGATGATCATGATTCCACGCATGCCAATTGGCAACATTTTCTACTTTAATCAACCAGTGGATATCACCACCTTCAACCGCGCATTTGCCGCATTGCTGAAAGAACAAGGTGTTTTGCGCAGCATTCTCGAAGGCAGCAATGGACAATTCTACTGGAACGAACACGACCTGCCTGAACAAGTCTCGGTACCCGTCTTTGATCTCTCACATGCTGAACCAACCACCCAGCAAGCATTGATCAACCGCCTTGCTGTGCCACTTTATGAACGGGGATTTGGCGAACAGTCTCCCCTATACCGAATTGCCCTGATAAAGAAAAATTTTAGCCAGTACCTGGTCTTGTTCTCTGCCGATCACATTCTGTATGATGGCGTCTCCGAAGAAATCATGCGACGCGGGTTGCATGAATGGTATCAGGTCTTTTCAAACAACCAGGAGCCACCCGCATCTTCGATATTGCCCTTCTCAGAATATGTCAGTCAAATGCAAAACTCTCCCCGCAACATAGATGAGGATGAAATCATCCGTCTATTCGACCTGGAAGCCTACCGAGAATACAAACAAAAAGTTGAAGCAATTGCTGTAGCCCAGCGCACCCCCGATCTCAAAGTTACCACCCTGCGTCATCGGCTCACATTCAACCAGCCAATGGAAGAAAGCGACGCCTGGGAACTGGCATTTGCAATCTATATCACCTTTTTGGGAGAATACTTCGGCTTTGACCGCGTACCGCTGCGCTTTCTCAGCTATGGTCGTCGCTACCAAGAGAACAATTATTTTTCCACCCTTGGGTTGCTGGTGGACATGATTCCAATGGTTGTACCCGTGCAAATCAATTCACCACAGCAAATGGCTCAATACGCCTATGAAAAAATCGGCCTGACTGCCCAGTACTGGATTAATTTCCACAAAATCAACTTTGACATGTTCTTCCAGCAAAAATGGCTGCGCGTTGGGCAATTGATTGCCCCCGAAACACTCGAGCCGGTCAACCAAATGATAATGTTCAATTATCTCGGACGCATTGACCAAACACATCCCGAACAGGCTATCCTGCGCGAGGCCGCCTTCCATCATCAACAGCGCGACACTGCGGTTACCATCTTTTATGCTGAGGTCTTCTACACAGGCGATGGGTTGGAATTCATCATTTACACCACCATTGAACATGACCCGCATTCTATACAAGCCAGGCTGCAAGACATCATCACCCGCTTAACTGCCAACAAGTAGCAACCACCGTCCACCATTTTGCTGCTCCCAACACAAACGAACACCCTCCCCAGTCTTACGACCGGGGAGGGTCTGTTCTTCCCCTACTGGCTGAACAGCCTATTTACTCAAAACAGATAACCAAAGCCGTTTGACAAGATAAGTTATCTGGTTGTTGCTCAAATCCGGGTCCTCTGTAAAGGATGGGATCGTCAGCCATACCGTGTTGCTATCGCGGGCCAGCACAGGCAGCGTCCCAACCAGTGTGTATGTCGCTGTTCCACCACTCGGCAGCAGCAAAATCGTCTCGTCCAACACATTCCCCACCCCGCTCGCGTTGGCACACTCAGCACCATTTGCAGCCACACAGGTCCAGGTCAAATCATGCACCGAGAGCGGGATTTCGGTCAATAGCGAGGCGTTGTCCGCTTCATCTGGCCCATGGTTTCCAACCTGAATGATGTAGGTGACCGTGTTCAACTGCCGCTGCACTTGCTGTGTCACCCAAAGATCTGCCATCCGCGTCACAATCCCGGGCGAAACAGGCTGCGAAGTTCCGCTACACGAGTCGCCGATCGCTATTGCCACATTGTCCGAGACGAGATCGGCATCGCTGTTAATGGTCACATCAATTGTCGCCACCCAGGTTTCACCACCTTCTAACGTCCCAATGGACCAAACCACCGGGTTTGGTGCGCTGTAGCCTTCCGGCTGCGCGCTGACAAAGGTTACTTCATCTGGCAAATCATCGCTCACCACCAGATCCACCACATCGCTTGCATTTGGGTTGGTTACCTCAATCGTATAGCGCAGTGTATCGCCACGATACAAGCCACCACCATTCAGGTCTTCAACCGTCTTCGCCACCAGCAGATTTGCCGCGGGGTTCACCTCAACCGTTACCACGACCGGATCGGAATTCAGCTCGCCATCATCCACGTAGAAGGTGAATGAAGCGATCCCTGACCAATGGGCAGCCGGCGTATAGACCAGGTTTGGCGCTATGCCGCTCAACGTGCCATGTGAAGGTTCGCTGAGATTCCAATTCAGCTGGTCACCATCTAGATCAACGCCGACCAGCACAATCGCAACAGCCACATTCCAATCGGTTTCAACCGCCTGACCTTGCGCAACCGGCGCATCATTGACCGGTGCAACCTCGACCGTCACCGTTGCCGTGTTTGAATCTCCCGTACCATCGTTGACGAAGAACGTAAAGGTATCCGTCCCATTCCAATCCGCATCCGGCGTGTAGGTCAGGTTCGGCGCCATGCCGCTCAACGTGCCATGCCCGGGCGTCCCAACCGTCCAGGTCACCGGGTTACCATCCGCGTCGCTGGCAGTCAAGGTGACGAGAACATCCTCGTCTTCCTCCGTTTCCAGCAGCAAATTGTTGGCAACCGGCGCATCATTGATCGGCGCAACATCAATCGTCACCGTCGCCGTGTTTGAATCTCCCGTGCCATCGTTGACGAAGAACGTGAAGGTATCTGTCCCGTTCCAGTCCGCATCGGGCGTGTAGGTCAGGTTTGGCGCCGTGCCGCTCAACGTACCATGCCCGGGCGTCC
>CAYVRT010000051.1:4043-4331 GCA_964453115.1 uncultured Anaerolinea sp.
TGAAGTTAAAGGCATCCGTCCCGTTCCAATCCGCATCCGGCGTGTAGGTCAGGTTCGGTGCCGTGCCGCTCAACGTGCCATGCCAAGGCGTTCCAACCGTCCAGGTCAACGGATCGTTCTCCAAATCGCTGGCAATCAGTGTCACCACCAGGGCCTCATCCTCATTGGTTTCAAGCCATTGCGGTTCCACATCGGGTTCATCATTGATCGCTTCAACCTCAATCGTCACCGTTGCCGTGTTTGAATTGCCCATGCCATCGTTGACGTAGAACGTAAACGTGTCCGTCC
>CAYVRT010000051.1:4431-13071 GCA_964453115.1 uncultured Anaerolinea sp.
TAATTGCACGCGCCACATCTTCATTCGTGCTGACAGATTGGCTGTTGGCAACCGGCAAATCGTTAACCGACGTAACCGTGATCGTCACCGTCGCCGTGTTTGAATTGCCCATGCCATCGTTGACGTAGAACGTAAACGTGTCCGTCCCGTACCAGTTCGCAGCTGGTGTGTAGGTCAGGTTCGGTGCCGTACCGCTCAATGTGCCATGCCCGGGCGTCCCAACCGTCCAGGTCAACGGGTTACTCTCCGCATCGCTGGCGGTCAGTGTAATTGCACGCGCCACATCTTCATTCGTGCTGACAGATTGGCTGTTGGCAACCGGAGCAGTATTAGGATTAATCACCAGTGTATATTGCCGCGTTCCAGAAACTGGAAAGTCACGCGAGTCAGATGCCATCACCATAAAGGTGTAGCTACCCTGCGTCGTAGGCGTCCCCTGCAGCACCCCAGCGCTGCTCAGGTTGAGGCCCGGCGGCAGGCTGCCGCTGAACAAGGTAAAGTTATATGGAGCAGTGCCAACGGTTGTCAGGGTCTGCGAATAGGCAGCCCCCACCACACCTGTTGACAAGCTGGATGGTGAAATGGTCAGAAACGGAGCCCCAATACTGGCAGTTCCCCAACAAGTCAATGTATTGTTGGGCCGTAACCCACAACTGCTCGAAGAAGCAACTTTTATCTGCGCGAATGTACCCGCTGGCGGGGTTGCCTGTCCATTGCTATTCGACCCCCAGCAAGCCACTGTGCCATCACTCTTCAGGCCACAGCCATGCGCCCAAGACACAGATAAATCTACAAAGTTACCAGTCGGAGGCGAAGCCTGCCCAGCAGAATTGTTGCCCCAGCAATTGAGGGCGCCATCCGGGGCAATGGCACAGGAAACCATCTCGCCTAAGGCCAATTTTGTGAAGGTGCCCGACGGCGGGGTGGACTGACCCTTTGTATTGTTGCCCCAACAAACCAGGCTGCCGCTGGCATTCAGGGCACAACTGTGATAGCCCCCACTGCTGACCTGGGTAAATGTTCCCGTCGGAGCAAGGGTCTGCCCATCATTCGTTCGTCCCCAACAAGCCAAACTGCCGTCGTTGCGCACCCCACAGGTATGGTAGTAACCAGCCGCAAGCTGCTGAAAACTTCCGCTCGGCACAGACAACTGCCCAAAAGTACTGTCGCCCCAACAGACCACACTGCCATCACTCTTTAGACCACAGTTATGGTTCACCCCAGTCACAACCTGGGTAAAAATGCCGCTCGGCGGCACAGCCTCACCATAGGTATTGCTCCCCCAACAGGCCAGGCTGCCATCATCTGTCACACCACAGCCATGTGCATATGCCCAATCGAAGCGTCGCTGCCCAAACAAAGACCCGGCAGGCGCCGTAGCCTGATTATAATCATTCATCCCCCAACAGGTCAGACTGCCATCGTTGCGCAGCCCACAAGTATGATAGCTTCCCGCCACAATTTGCGTAAATGTACCGGTCGGCGGGGTTGATTGCCCATAGGCATTGTCTCCCCAACAAACTGCCGTCCCATCCACCCGCAAACCACAGGCATGGATCATTCCCATTGATACCTGGGTAAAAGTGCCGCTTGGCGGCAACGTCTCGCCATCGTCATCTGTTCCCCAACAAGTCAGGCTACCATCCGTCTTCACCCCACAAAGCTGATAGGAATCCCCACTAATTTGCCGGAAGAGACCCGTTGGCGGCACAATCGGTCCACCAGCCCCCCAACAAGTCACCGTCCCATCCGCGCGCAAACCACAAGTATCGTAAGCCAATGTCGTTACCTGGAGGAAACTGCCCGCTGGCGGGGTAGCCTGTCCATAATGCGGAAATCCGCTCATCCCCGGTCCACCAGCCCCCCAACAAGCCAGGCTGCCATCATCCTTCACAGCACAGGCGTGATAATCCCCGGCGCTAACCTGCCGAAACGTACCGCTTGGCGGTGTTGCCTGTCCATACGAACTGTCTCCCCAACAAGCCAGCGTGCCATCCGCCCGAATCGCACAACTAAAGTCATAGCCAGAATCCACCTGCACAAAGCTGCCCGCCGGTGGCGTAGACTGCCCATAAGAGCTTGAACCCCAGCACTGCAAACTGCCATCTGTGCGAATGGCACAACTTTGTCGAAAATTAGCGCTGATCGTTGCTGGCTGTAAAGTGCCACTCAAAGGCACACTACCATTGGCGCGCGGCCCATCCGCCGCCTGCACATTCGGTAATCCCGCACCCAAAGCAACAACCATCATCACCACCAAAATGATCACCCGTAACCCAACCAGCCCAACCTTGCTTCTGTTCATTTCAATCTCCTCTAAAACAAAAAAATCGAATAGTCTTTAACTGCCAATTGTTTGCCATCTTTTGTTCATTCTCGTTACTGTTTTCCTTGCGGGTTCTCCTTTTATATTGATTGCGCTAATAAAAGAGCCACAATTTCTTCGACAGAGCGCACCCGCACTTCCTGGCTGCTCAGCACCATCAATTTGCCCAACCGGTCATCAATCCCAATTACCTGCAGCCGCGGATAGATTCGCGCCAGGCTCAGTACATCCCGCGTGGCAGGGTCGTTTAAATCCACCAACACCCGGTTGACCTGGGCCAGGTGATGCACCTTGCCCAGCGTCCAACAGCGCTGTACCCGCACCTGCCCTGTCCGCTGCAAGCACTGTGCCAAACTATCCAAAATGATTGAACTGCCGTAGATTAGAATCAACATCATAATGCGCCGGAGCAAAACCTTTGCTCACAGTCTATCCTGTTCCCCCTTGCATTGCACTAGACCTCAGGGCTAAAAAAAGTCCAGCCGTTTCGCTGGACTTAGGACTGCCTGAAGCGCCGTGCAAATAGCACGGCGTCGTTGCGCGTCTCCGCCCTGAGGCGCTCCATCACCTGTGCCATGTGATATTTAACCGCCTTTTCAGAGATGAACAGCTCGGCCCCAATTTCTTTGTACGTCTTGCCATCCGCCACACGCCGCAAAACTTCCCACTGTCGGGCAGTCAATTCTTCTGGCACCGCCTGTGGAGAACGAGGAGGGGTCAACAAGGCCTGCATCAACCGCCCAGAAGTCTCAGGGGTCATTGCCAGCTCACCGCGCTGCAAACGAATGAGCAATTCGATCAAACGATTGGCATCCAGACTCTTCAACAAATACCCCGAGGCGCCATACTGCATTGCCTTGACCAGTTGCCCAGTATCTTCCGACATGGTCAAAATCACCACTTTGACTTGCGGCATTTCTGTTTTGATAATCCGCGTCGCCTCAACCCCATCACAAATTGGCATCCCCAGGTCAAGAATGGCAATCTCCGGCTGAAGTTGACGGGTCTTTTCAATTGCTTCCAACCCGTTTTGGGCCGTTGCCAAAACTGTGATGCCGCGCAGACGCAGCAAATTTGCCAGTCCATCCAGAAAGAGCGGATGGTCATCTGCCAGAAGCACGCGCACCCCCGCCCCCAACTGCCCCTCCGCCCCCTGCATAACAACATTCGGCAGCGAAATCCGCACACGCGTCCCCTGCTGCAGCAAAGAACGAATCTCCACCCGACCGCCCACTTGCTGAGCGCGCTCCTGCATAATCTTCAGCCCAAAATGCATCGGGCCTGCCGGCGGCTCAGCAACTTGCTGCACATCAAACCCCACCCCATCATCCGAAACTACAATTTCAATCTCCTCACCCAGGTTACGCAATTCCACCTCAATGCGGCTTGCATTGGCATGTTTTGCCGCATTCGAAAGCGCCTCCTTGACAATATGCAGAACCTGCTTTTCAGTCACCAGGTTAAAAAGCGGTTTTGGCAAATCGCCAGCCGGACAAACCTCAATTGGCGTTCCATAACGCTCACTCAAAGTTTGCGAATAGGTTATCAGGGCGCTGAAGAAATCCTGTTCACCTGTCTCCGTTTCCAGTTCGGCATGATTGCGCAGCCCCAAAATGTGCTGCCGCAAATCGCTTTGCGCCTGCACCGCTGCTTCCGCCATCTTGTGCAAGTTGGCCTGTGCTGCCGCATATTGCCCACCCGCCAGCAGATTTTGCACTGCCTGCACCTGAATATGAATATAGCCCAAAATCTGCCCCTGTCCATCGTGTAGTTCGCGCGCCATCGTCTCGCGCTCCTCCAACGCCGCCAATTCACGCTGCTGCCGAATGACCGTTGCCTGAGCGCGCTCGCGCTCCCAGATTTGATCCTGCAATTGCAGATTCAAAATATTCAACTGCTCTGAGCGGTTCGATAGTTCATGCGTACGCAGTTCAACCTCATGCTCAAACTGATACACCATACGGTGCAGTTTTTTCGCCAGTGTATTGAAGGCATATGTCACAATTCCAATTTCATCCGGCGCCTGAACAGCCACATTGACCTGATAATTGCCGCGCTCCATTTGCTTAATGGCATCCAACAAACGGCGCAGCGGACGGTTAATCCCCATCTCAAAAAACAATGGCATAAACAGCACCACAAACACGCTCACCACCATCAGCATCTCCGACAGCGGCAAAAATAGATTGTGCAAATGCTGCCGGAATTCAAGGTTGTAGTCTTGAATCAGCCCCACTGGCCCACCCGGCTGCGGCAGGCCACGCCAATCAAAAACCTGCGGCGCAAGTTGCACTTGGGGAGGCAACAACCCCAAAAACCAAACATTCTTATATGGATGATCCCCTTCAGCAAAACGCACCTCTGGCAATTGCAGGTAGACAAATTCAATCATGCCATTGCGGTACAGATGTGCCTGAAATGTCAGCCGCTTTTGGACATCGTGATACAAAGGCAGTTCATGCCAGGTGATAATCAATTTATCGTCTGTCTGCCGAAGATAAACATTCCCCAACTCATCGGCAGAATAATCCCCTAACAATGGAGCAATTGTCCCCGCGCCATTGGCATAGCGATACAAATAGGATAATGAATTGCCGACCTCCTGAATTTGAATGAAACCAAACAGACAAATTCTGAAACGATCGTACACCTGCCCATAATATACCAGGTCGAACCCCGTCACTGTGTGACAATAGCCCGGCACTTTGCGCACCAGGTTTAAATTCTGACCCAAATTGGTATCAAACGGAGTTGTTGTCGGCATCACATCATAACCACCAGCTGCATTCGGCACCCAGCGCAGCGCCTGATTGGCCGGCAAATTTGGCCGATACAGTCCCTGATATCCTGGCGTCACTACCCACCCCAGCACCCCGAATACGGCCATAATCACCGTCAATGTAATCGCTGTGACCTTGGTGTTGAAGGAAGTCAATTCACTTTGTGCATTCAAATACGTGACGATAATCAATGTCATTGCAATCAGCAACCCGAGCGAGGAGAGCAGCGTAGATAAATCAGAATTCCTGCCGGAAATGGAGAACAAGATTCCCGTCGCATTGAACAGCACAATAAAAACAAACGCCCAAAAGAAAGAACGCAGCGCCTCTGTCTCTCGGGTGGAGGGAGCAAAAAAAGCCCGCCAGCAAGCGCGTGCCGTTCTGCTGCCAGTCAGTTGCTCAAATTGCCGCACCAGGCTGACCATCAACCAGATCAACAACCCCACCAGCCAGTAATCCTGTATCTCCCAGCGATAGGTCACCTGGACATTGTTCAGCAACAGGTAAAAGCGATAGACAGCCACCCCCAACTCGGTCAAAACATACAGCAGACTGATAACCAGCACCACCCGTGCCTCCACCCGGCGAGCGGGCAGCAAATGCGGGTAATGGTAGGTAAATTGAAGCAGCGGCACCAGGGCCGCTGCTAAAATCCCATTTTCCAGATAGAGTGCATAGAGACGCATGGTTGGCAAACTGACGGAATCCCAAAACATCGTCAGGGCAAACAAAGTCGTCAGGCCAAAGAAAACCGTCAACAACCGCACATGTAACACAACCCCCAGGCGTTTTGCCTGCGCTAACAAATAAGCGGTAATTAATCCCCCCAAAATACCCTGTGTCAGGTAACCGAGTGATGTCGGTGTGAAGTACCAGTCGGCGTAAGACATTGCAATCTTTCAAATCCAGTTCACAAGTGGATGAAAAGATTATAACATGCCTACATCCCAACGGCTAGTCCAACGCCAACAACCGGGGCTAGCCAATAAAGGTCCAGTGCTGCGTTTCGCCCTCCAGCGGCGGCTTGTGCAAGACGCACCGCCCCTGCTTTTGCAGCGCATCCAAAATCGGCGTCGGCTCAAAATGCGTCACAAGCAACAAAAACCGCCCTGGTTCAAGCTGTCTGAGCAATTCATTCACCTTTGCCAGCGGCACTTCCCCACGCGCCAGCAAGGCCGTCCCATCCAGCGTAAACTGTGGCTGACCAGCAATCCACTGCGCATCGTCTGCTGAACGCGGGATGGAGGTCAGCAGCACAGGCACAGGGTTTGCTTCCAGGGTCGGCTGCCCGGCCGCCTGGCGCAAAGTGTCCACCAGCCGGTCCACATCCAGCCCACCCACCTTCGCCACCATCTCAATCGTCGCCAGTTTGCCCACCGTTCGGCGCAAAACTGGATTGGTCAAATTCTTAAATGGTGGTGCAATATTCATAATCTGCGCTTCCAGAAAAGGATAGGCCGACAGAACATCCAACAACTTGCTCTGACTGCTAATTTCCATCTTAGCCCTCCGACTCATCGTACATCAACAAACGCCGTTCGCCTTCCAGATTGCGCAACTCGCTCAAATCCTGCGTCACTTCGAGCGTTCCCAGGTAGCTGCCCTGCTCATCGCGCACGGCATAGTAGCAAATATAAATCAGCCGCCCCCCCATTTGAATCCAGAAACGGGCGCGTTCCTGCTTGCCAGACTTGAAGTCACGCACAATTTGATTGACAATATGAACACTCTTCGGCGGATGGCAATATTGCACCTTGCGCCCCAAAATGGCTCTCGAACGGTCAAAAATGCGCTCGCGCCCGGGCGTAAAATAGCGCACCGTATCTTCCTTATCCACAAACGTCAGGTCAAAGGGCAAGCTGCGAAACGTACCAATCAGCTCCTCCAGGGTAAAGCTTCCGGTTGGCATCTGCACCCGTCCGACTGCCGCAGCCGATTTGTGCACCTCCTGATGCACACCGCCCTCCGGCTGCCAATCGAACTGCGGCGCATACAAACAGTAGCCATACTCATCACTTTGCAGATATACCTCATACCAATCCTGCTCAGTCAACAAATCCAGCGCTGTCGGGAAGAGGATCTTCTCCTCCTTGTAGACCATATCATCCACCGCCTCAAGAGCAGGCAACACAGTAAACAAACAAAAGGCGCGCGCCTCGGCTGCGCTCATCTGCTCGGTTTGCTGCAAAGCAGCAATCGTCTCAGCCAACAACGCCCGCACTTCGTCATGCTTGCCCCACATCACCATTGGCGGTCCGGGTAAATTGTTCTTCTCAAAATATGGGAAGAGTAAATACTCCTTGCGCCGGTAATGCTTATCCACATCCATCAAACTGTTCAGATGCAGTTGAACGGTGCGCATCGCTTCAGTTGCATCTGCATCCTCGGCGAGTGCCTCCAGCTTTTGCACCAACAAACGGATTAGCCCGGTCGTCTTCACCAGCTGATGGTTTTCCTGCACAAAGGTATGCACCGGATGTCCGGCGACCGTCTCAGGCGTCTCCTGCAAATCGAGGTGCTTCTTCAACACACGCGTATGCGTATCACACAGCTGCTGAATGCGCTCTGCCGCAATGCCCTCCTGAACCAATTGCACTTCCATCATGAATACATCGCTGTAATCGGCCTCATCCAACATGGTCTCCAGTTGCATCCGCACCCGATCCTCAGCCACGCCCGCATCCAACTGCCGAATGAGACTTTTCATCATCTCAATTCGCTGTTGTCGGTTATTAATAACTTCACTCATCGCGCCATCCTTTTAGAAAACAAAGTTTGTATGGATCTATTATAGCGCGTTTTTAGACATTTTGCATGATATTTATCTTATTTTTCTTGTCATTTCCAACAAACAGTCTCAGGTACCGGCCTGCTCGTCTAATGGCGCAATCAAACCATCGGCAATTGCACGCTGATAACTTTCCTGCACACTCGCCGCCAATTGCTCTTCAATGCCATAATAACGTGCAATATCCAGCGCTGCCAGCAAAACTTGTTTAATTTCTTTTGCCATTTCCTCAGCAACTGGCTGACGACCACTGGAACGTTTGCGGCCAACATTCTCGAACAAATGCACCTGATCGGCCAACTCACCGGATTCCTCCATCAAACGGGCCAGAATCCGAAACGGGTCACGCGGGCCAGGAAAGCGCCGTTGCAACGCCTCATTCACTCGATACAATTTTTCAATCATTTGCAACTCTGTCATGGTTCATCTTTCTTGCAAAACAATGTTTGGCGACCGCACCTACCAGCCAGCAGGCAGGCACAGCAGCAAATCGTGGTATAGTTAATCATAATCGAATTCAGCCGCAAAACATGCCCTTCTCTGAACAAAGATCGCCATGCCAGCGTTTGTCAGCCCATTGCAGCGCTCCACGCTCAACAAACGCACCGGCCAGAAAACAAAAAAGAATAGCCTGAAATATGGCTATCCTTTCCATCAACCAACTTGAGCCACCGAAGGGATTCGAACCCATGACCTGGCGTTTACGAAACGTCTGCTCTACCGGCTGAGCTACGGTGGCGTGCCGC
>CAYVRT010000052.1:0-12652 GCA_964453115.1 uncultured Anaerolinea sp.
GCGGACGCTGATTTTGCACCCATGGTCAGCGCAATTTTGATCCCACAGTCCTATCTGTCACTGGAATATATTTTACAGCGCAACACCATTCTGACCGAAATGACGTATCCGGTTACTGCGGTCACGCTCAAACAGACCCGTGTTTTCGAAAACAAACTGGGTACTTATACTTACCGCAATATCAAAGCGGAACTCTATCAGGGGGTTACATTCACCGAACACATGGGCATTCCAATTGCCCAGGCAACGGTGGCAAAGGCCCTTTTTGATTTTCTCTATTTACGCCCCTGGAAGAGCAACCAACGGTTGGCTGGTTATAACCTGGCAGAAGATCTGCGGCTTAACCTTGAAGACTTCTCGGAAAATGATCAGGTTGAATTTTCAACCTTTGTGGAGATCAGCAACAGAAAAAAGATGGATCATATACTGAAAAACCTGAGGAAAACCGTATGGCGACATTAATCCAGTTGATGCAAAACGTCCTGTCACAAAAAGACCCTTTGCTGCCCAATGAAACCAGACGGGTGATCCTCAAGGAATTTTTACAGGCGTATACCCTCGATTTTCTCTACAATCACCCAGTCTACCGCAAGCTCAATTTTTATGGCGGTACCTGTTTGCATGTGATCTTCGAACTTAACCGGCTTTCGGAAGATATTGATCTGGATAACAGCAAGGGGATTGATTTGAGCAATCTCGAAAACGACCTGTTGACTTTCTACCGTTCCACCATTGGGTATGCCGATGTGACCGCCAAAACCCAGATTGGGGAGTGGGGTGTCCGGCGCACTACCTTGAAGTTCCCGATTCTCTATACTCTGGGATTGACCTCGCATGTCAACGAACCACTGCATCTAAAAGTGGAGATCAGCCAGCATAGGCAAACCGCTGTTGTTCGCCAGACACCGGTGTTGCTTTTTGGCAGAAGTTTTGTGGCCGCCCATTTTTCGCTGGAAACGATGATGGCCGGGAAGATGCTGGCCTGCCTGGAGCGCAATTTTCAGAAGGACGAAGGGGCTGCGATCAAAGGCCGTGATTTTTATGATCTGTTGTGGTTCATGCGGCAAAAGATCCGACCGCTGGAGGAAAAGCTTGCAAATGACGGTCGCCAGTCCTACACTATTCATTCCGCAATGGAATTGCTGGGCGAAAAGATAGCTGAAATGAAGCTCTCTGACCTGGCAGAGGATTTGTTACCTTTATTCGAACAGCGGTCTTTCATCGAAGCCTGGTTGGAAGGGTTTAAAGAGAATTTCAGAGAATACATGAAAAATTATTCTCAGGAAAAATGACACAATCGCAGGTGGAATGTCAAGCGACGGTTATCCCCCAAAAAAAACTCTGTCAATAGATGCTAAACCCAGATGCATCATAGTAAAGAGTTTTTACTTGTTCATCCATAGAAATTCTGACCGGAAAAATGTTTTGCAATTAACAGTCAACTATTCATTAGCCTGCGGCCCTCTCCGTTATCTCTTGGGCGGACCATCCGTGGGTTTCTTTCGCGCAATGGCGGAACCGATTACCAGAAATGCGATGCCTATGACAAAGAATGATACCGTAATGGCCTGTCCTTCCGCGAGGGGTATCAGCGCCGCGATGAGAAATAGGATTCCTGCGGTGAGGACCCCCCACTTTCGGAGAAAGTTCTTGAACATGTGGCCTCCTTGTCTTATTGAGCGAGCTAACAATATAAATTATTCTGCATGATCAAAGTATGCTGATACTTATTATATGATCCTTTGATCTCTCATGCAAATGCTTGACGGATGCGATCCTATCCGCCCCACTCTACCAACTTCCTCATAATAATGGGGGAATCCATTCGCTTCTCTTTTGGGCATGATGAAGCCTTTCTACACTTTACAATACCAGTATACACGCTCTTGACATACTTATGGCAACTCATCTGAAGAGCGCTTCATCCTCTCAAATTCAATCCGAATACATCACCGACCGGAACTCACGCCCCCCAAAAAGGCAAACTCCTTCAATAAAACAGATAGAGCAAGCAATCCCTCTCTTGCACTTGCTCCCTCATAAAATTCACTCGACGGCAGGCTGTCTTTGCGGATCTTGCACAAACCGATCCATCTTTGGCTCAGGAGATCACAGGTTTGATTTCGCGGCAACGAGGATAATTTTGACAACCATAAAATTGTTTTCCTTTATGCTCGCCTTGTGACACCGTTCGTAAAACCAGGGGAATGCCACATTTGGGGCAATAGGGCGTTGCATTTCCTTGCTTGTCTATCTCTGGCTCTGGCGGTATAGCAGAAGGACGAATCTTCTCTTTCAAAAATGGTCCGATTTTATCCGCAACTTCTCTTGTGTTGTACTGTCGCTCGACAGAGAAACGCACTAATGGTAAGTTGGCCGCCTCAAAGACTCGATCCACAAAATCGTCGCGTTCTTTTCTACTCTCTCGCCGATGACTCGAATCATCCAGCTCAATCCCGAGCAATGGTTTCATCGTAGAAGAATCGCAGATGAGAAAATCCAAATGTTTTTGAGCAATTTTGCTAAAATACGCCACGTTTTCATTGGGACGGGAAACAAAGAAAACATCCGCCAACCTTACCTTTGATTGAATTGTTAACCGTGTGCCAACAAGAGATGAAAGGACTTTATAAAACGAAAACTCTGCTGGAGAAAGAAAATCATCACGCAAACGATATGGAAGTTCTTTTGGTGATGTTGCTTCTTCTTGCGAGCGTTTCAAAAACGGAAAGAAAACGCTCAAACAACCTTGATTCTCATTAGCAGTTGACATGTTTAGATTTTATCTCCCTAAAAACAAGTTTTGGCAAAAAACACCCTATATCGAATCCGCACTTGAAGGTATACGTGGTGTTAATTCTTTTTTTGATCACGAGCTTCCCAGGTTTCAACAAGAAAAAGCGCTATTGAACCGGCAAGATTTACTGCCAATGCAGCGTGGCGATCAGTTGGGCGAATAGGCCTCTTACCTTGGCCATGTGCGTCACCCACTCTGTTTCGCAATGTGCCTAATCCATTCACTATTGTAATACAGCTACCCAATATTTGTTTGATAACCTCTTCCGTATGCTGACTTGGTGAAAGATTTAGCTCATCTGAAACCAGGCGGTAAAGTTGTGGCAAATCAGTTTTATGGGTGTATTCTATGCTCTTTTCTTCCAAAATGTGCTTACATACCGTTTCAAGCAGAGTTCTGGCGATAGTAATTGCCCCATCAGGGTCTGATTGTCGCCTGTCTAAAGCTTTTTCCCAAACTTCTTGCACACTTTCAGCATTAAAACGTTTCAAGACTTCGGAGACTAGTTGGTCACTTGGCGTTTTTGTGCCAGTCTCCAAAAATTCCAGCAAAGGAGCAAATTCATTCCAAATAAATGTCCGCCTTTCTGCATAAGTTGAGAACTTATATTTTATGAACTGCCAAAACTGTGATAAATCTCGATTTGATCCTACCCATGCTGGTAGTATAGACCGGGTTGCAGGGTTATCAAGGAAATATTGGCGCAATTCCTGATACTCTGAATTTTCAGCTTTCCCCCCCCGTGGCACGATTAATCAGCAAATCTTGTAGATATTGTGCTCGTTCAAAATCTTTTTCTAGATTTTGCATTGACGTTATCTCCGGCCAGCAAACTGAAAATTGTGGAAAAGAGGAGGTAACCAAACCGAAAGAGAACAACCACACCCCACAGAAAATGATACACAATCGCAGGTGGAATGTCAAGCGATGGTTACCCCCAAAACCCTGTGTAAAGTTGCCTGGAAGGGAGTGGGCGCATCGGTTCGCGCCGGGCAGAACGTATACCGGCACATGCGACTCGGTCCGCGCAGCTACTATTTCTGTCAATCTTAGATCATTCTTGTAAACTCTTGACAAGCTCGCGAGAATAATGTACAGTAATCCTGTACGTAAAGGAGAAAGAGATGACTATTCAAACTACATATACACAAGCCCGCGATGGACTGGCGAAATTACTGGATCAGGTGACGCACAACCGTGAGATTGTTGTCATTCAACGTCGGGGAGAAGAAGAAGTAGCCATGATCGCTGCATCAGAATTGGAAAGCCTGATGGAAACTGCCTATCTGCTGCGCTCACCGGCAAATGCCGAACGCCTGCTTTCTGCCCTTGGGCGGGCGTTGAAAAATGAAGTCCAACCTCTAACCATAGATGCCTTACGACATGAGGTTGATCTTGAGTAAAAAAGTGTACACGGCTGTGTTTCAACAAGAGTTCATCGAAGATCTGCGTTATTGGGTAGAGACTGACCGTAAGCTTGCGGTTCGGGCATTCGATCTCATCGAGGCTATTTTGCGAGACCCTTTTGAAGGAATAGGCAAACCTGAACCCCTCAAATATTTGACGCCGGGAGCCTGGTCAAGAAGACTGACGCAGGAACATCGAATGGTTTACCTGGTTCGGGAGGATCAAATCGATTTCTTGCAGGCACGATACCATTACTAAAGATTGCATCTCATCTACATTGCAAATAGGGCGCAATTTATTCCAAATATCTTGAAATTTAGACTCGGGCTGCTGACCTGAAGAGGGTGCTTGTACATCCGATTCGGTCCGCGTGGGAGAGGTGATGGTGTCAATCTAACGGTTTGCGTTACTGGCAAGTGCGGGAATTGGCGGATGAAACCACCAGTCGCCCGCGAAGCGTCCGCCCGTTGGGGCCAGAATCCCCTGAAGGGCGGCGCAGCCCGCCCGCGTCCGGTGCACGCGGTGTTGGCTTGCTTTTTGCCTTCAGAATTGTGCCTTGATAAAACTTTTTGCTTATAGTATATTACTACAAGGTAAGAACAAGAGGATTTGGATATGGCAAAAGTTTAGCTAATCGGTTTTTTGTGCGAAAGATGCGGACATACTTGGATTCCAAGAGATAAAGAGCAAGAACCAAGAGTTTGTCCTAAATGTAAAAGCCCTTATTGGAATCGTCCAAAGCGCATACAAAACAATAATCAGGAAGAAAAAGAACAGGTATCCCATGCAAATCCAATTAGCGACAACCGAAACTAACTTTGTTCTTGATTATTCGCATGAAATTATTGGCAAATCTACCATAATTCATGCTGATTGCTTTGAATGGCTAGGACGTATACCCGACAATAGTTTGCATGGGGTTGTAACTGACCCGCCTTACGGCGTGAAAGAGTACAACTTTGACCAAATCGAGAAACGCGCTAATGGCAATGGCGGGGTTTGGCGTATACCACCGTCTTTTGATGGAAGCAATCGTTCACCTTTGCCTAGATTTACTGCACTTACAAAAAAAGACCGCGAAGTATTGCACAGATTCTTTTTAGAATGGAGCAAGTTGGTAGTTCACGCCTTGCGTCCTGGCGGTCATGTATTTATTGCGAGTAATGCCTTTCTTTCTCAATTAGTTTTTTCTGCTTTAGTTTCTGGTGGATTAGAATTTCGTGGTGAATTAATAAGATTGGTTAGAACTTTCAGAGGTGGCGACCGCCCCAAAAATGCCGAAGAAGAATTCCCTGATGTATGTTCATTACCAAGGAGTTGCTATGAACCTTGGGGCATTTTTAGAAAACCGATTCCGCAAGGAATGACAGTGGGCGATTGCCTAAGGGAATTTGGAACAGGTGGACTGAGGCGAACGAACACAGAACAACCTTTTAATGATGTTATAGAAAGTGAAAGAACATCACAGAAAGAGCGTGATATTGCCAATTACCCAAGCCTTAAGCCACAATCTTTTTTGCGGCAAATTGTTCGTGCCGCATTACCATTAGAAGAAGGGATAATAGCCGATACTTTTATGGGGTCTGGCTCGACGGTAGCGGCGGCTGAGGCAAGTAATATAACCTGTATTGGCGTTGAAAGATTTGCTGATTATTATGAACTAAGTAAAACAGCAATACCGCAATTAATACGGGTTCCTGTTTCGCTTACTATGGATTTCGATTAAGGCGTATCCTGATAAATCCAATTTGCCATCATCTTTTCATAACCTGATTCTGTGACATTTGCGGTTATGGTTCGGCGGCTGGTTGCAGACCTACCAGAGAATCGCCAATCATCTTTTGTGAGTTGTGCGCCAACAACTTTTACGAATTTGAACGGTTTTGGGGATGTATCTTGAGGGCGGTTACTATCAAAAACGAATACCATTAACCAAATATCCTCTGGGTTATGCCCTTGCCATCCATTCAAATATCTTGATGCTTTAATCTCGATTCCTTTATCAGTATGTTGAACTGAGTTCCCTACAAAAAACCCTGCTGGAATTAAATCGGGATGTCCGTTGTGGTAACTGTTTTTAACAATCGTTGGGCAATATTTTGGAATTGTGCCTGACATGAATTCACCTACAATACTACTAAAGTTGGCAGGCATAAGCATTTTTTCAAATCGTGCTAACCCTTTTGTGTGTAGTTGTTGGTCAATGAATCCGATAAAATCGAGAAAATCGGTCATTACATAGCCATCGTACTGACATCCCGAAAGCGGTGTTATGCCTTCGGCCACTTTATTGCATGTAGCACGATCAAAACATGGAACCCGATCTCGAAGGCCGAATACCAGTAGTAATAGGACCAGATACCTGACCCGAACAAAAGGGCAACGGCTAGCAGAATATGCAGACTCCCCAGCACGATATTCACAACGCGGTTTACCGCTGGTTTTAGGATCAGCGATAGAAAAGCCATCACAGGTGGAATGGACATAAGGATGGCCGCGTACAAGAGAGAAGCCTGATTGAGGACGAAACCATCTATCTCGCCAGATATTACCTGCTCTATGTATCCCGTCTGGAGAAAAGCCTTGATGTCTGCATAGACATAGAAAAACATCACCCCAATCCATAAAACGGAAAGTTTCACTTGGACGGGGATGGTTTCATCTTTCCATTTGGGGGACGCACTTGAGTTCTTGTTCATCTGTTTCTCCTTCTAATGGTTATTCAAAATGTGCGGTGGAGAATTCTCTATCAAAACTTTCATCGAACCCTATTGCAAGGATTGCTCTGGAAACTCGGGAATGTTCGCTTTGAGATTTTCAAGCCAAGTAAATAAACTACCAATTCCACTATATATCCCATAAGCCACAAACAACCCTGGGATCATAAACAATAATGCTGTAATTTGCCCACCAGGAAGTATTTTGAATGTGTAAAGCAATGCTACTGCTGTAGCAACGCTACCACCAATTCCCAACATCCACAGTGACGTTTTCAAGTTATCAAGAGCTGTAAATTTTGAGAGATACTTTGAATAATCACCAGCCCATAGAATCCAATTATCCCAAAGTTCAGCATCATCTCTTATTGCCTTGACAACTTTGACAAAAAGGGCGCCACTATTTTTGTCGGGGACGCGAAGTCCATTGACGATTTGCTCTATGGATATATTTTTATTGAGCTCTTTAATGATTCGGTTATATTGAGCTGTGAAATGTAATTTCTGTGAATCATTTAATTTCGCCATTTGCATTTGAATTTCGTTTGTATCCATCAGATTGCCTCCATAACAAAAATAGACTTCAATGAGTAGAGTGAATTCGGATATGACGCGATCGAGCAGCAAACTGAAAATTGCGTAAAAAGAGAGGGGGGTAACCAAACCGAAAGAGTACAACCACACCCCACAAAAAATGATACACAATCGCAGGTGGAATGTCAAGCGACGGTTACCCCCAAAACCCTGTGTAAAGTTGCCTGGAAGGGGGCAGGGCGGTTCTACGCCATCAAAAAAGCGCTTTCCCCGACGTGGAGAAGCGCTTTTCAATGGGCTGTCAAACGTTTCTAGCGCACACCGGCCAGTGCCGGGCGGAACTTGTAGCCATAGACCAGCAGGCCGCGCTCGTCGCCATCCTGACGGATGCGGCGTGTGACCATTTCGACTGGCATGCCAATCTGCACGCCTTGTTCGTCCAGGTCGGTTAGCTGCGCGGTGACCATGGGGCCTTCTTCCAGCTGCACCAGGGCAACTGTATAGGGTACGTTTTCGTCGTAGCCAATCGGTGCATCGTGCATCACTGTGTAGGAATAGACGGTGCCTTTGCCGCTAAAGGTGTAGGGGGTTTTGGCTTCGCCGCCGCAATGCGGGCAGACATCGCGCGGGGGGAAGATTTTGCCTTCGCAGTGCGGGCAAATTTCGCCCACCAGGGCGTAGCGTTGTTGTTTTAATCGCCAATGGCGTGGAACTTCCATTTTCTCTTTCTCCTGTTTGATAAAGGTTCGTTCAAGCCTGACTATACTGGCTTCAGGCTATCAATTGCTATCAACTTACGCGTTCGAGTATGTGCGTGACGGCGGTGCTGGCTGGCCCGGCGAGCGATTGCACCAGCGCCCGGCGAGCAGATTGCACTTGGTTAACCCCGGCCTGGCCGCGCAGTTGCGCAACGGCTTCCAGCACCTGATAGATGCCCGCCGCGCCAACCGGGTTGCCGCGCGCCTTCATTCCACCCAGGGTGTTGATCGGCATGCGCCCGTTCAGGGCGAATTCGCCTTGTTCGGCCAGACGGGCTGCCTGGCCAGGTGCGGCAAAACCAGCTGCTTCTAGCGAGAGGGCAGCATAGACCGAGAAGGTGTCGCTCAGTTCGAAGAAATGCACCTCGCCCGGCAGGATGCCCGCCATGCGGCAGGCCCGTTCTACCGAGAGGCGCGCTGCGTCGAAGCCGAGCGGGTTGGGACGGTCGTGGAGCGCCAGGCGGTCCGTCACGAGGCTGGAGCCGCTGATGCGCACCAGGGGCTGCGCAAACTGCGCCGGAATGGCTGCCTGGCTGCTGAGGAGGAGCGCGGCTGCGCCATCTGCATAGGGTGCCATGTCGAGCAGGTTGACCGGGTCGCTGATCATTTCTGCTCGGGCATAGGCCTCGCGGCGGATGGCTTTGCGGAACATGGCATGGGGGTTGTGGACGGCATGGCTGTGCATCAGGGTTGGGAAGACGCCCAGCGCGCCGCTTTCCAGGCCATGCTCATGCAGGTATCGGCGCATGAGCAGCCCGGCCTGCCCGCTCAACGTCAGGCCCTGGGCGGTTTCATAATCGGCGTCGGCGGTTTCGGCCAGTGCCAGTTCAATTCCGTTGCCGATAAAATCGGTAATTTTTTCCACCCCCACCACCAGCGCGCTTTCCACCCAGCCGGAGGCAACCGCCAAAAAGGCGCTGCGCAGTGCTGCTGCGCCGGAGGCCTCGCCCGCTTCTACCAGGTGACCCTCAATTCCGCCCAGCCCGGCATTATCAATCAGCAAGGCGGCCAGGTTGGCCTGGTGCGAAAGTACCGGGCCGAGCAAATTGCCAACGAACAGCGCCTGTGGACGCAGTCCCTCGGCCTGATGCAGGGCGGACAGCATGACGCGCGCCGCCAGCGAACGAAGTGAAATTTCCCAGTGTTCGCCAACCGGGACCTGCCCAACGCCTGTGATAAAGACCTCGCGCATGGCTGCTCCTTTACTTCAACGTCAGCTTGCCACGCATGCGCGCATAGGTGGCATAATCAATTTCGGTGCGCCGGGCAATGTATTCTTGCGTGCGCATGGCCTTGGTGCGCCGCTCCTCAATGGCATCGCCAACCAGAATTTGGAAGGCATCTGAGCCGGCGCCCGAGCCAAACGAGACGACCAGAATGCGGTCGCCGGGTTGGGCAAGATCGAGGGTTGCGCTCAGGCCAATCATGGCTGCCCCGGCATAGGTGTTGCCGATGACTGGCGTTAGCAGGCCGGGGGCAATTTGCTCTTCGCTGAAGCCAAGCAGCCCGGCCACGCGTTGCGGAAACTTGGTGTTGGGCTGATGGAAGACGGCGTAGGCATAATCGGCTGCGGTTGTGCCAGC
The DNA here is from genome assembly GCA_964453115.1 of uncultured Anaerolinea sp. Taxonomy (GTDB): domain Bacteria; phylum Chloroflexota; class Anaerolineae; order Anaerolineales; family Anaerolineaceae; genus JAIWNK01. Next base: position 9,797 of record CAYVRT010000052.1, read on the forward strand.
GGCCTGCATCAGGCGGCTGCCGGCCTCGGTGATGTGTTTGAAGTAGGCCGGTTCACCGGTGAAGCGCTGGCCATGTTCGGGATATTTGGCATGGGCGCGGCGCCAAAAATCGGGCGTGTCGGAGACGTAGGAATAAGAAAACTCAATTTGTGCCAGGCCTTCTTCTGCCGGGCCGAGGATGTAAGCCGCTCCGCCCGATGCGGCGGTATACTCCAGCGCGTCGCCGGGGCGGCCCTGTGCGGTATCCATGCCGATGGCCAGGGCATAGCGCCCCATGCCAGAGCCAACCAACCCCATCGCAGCCACGAGCGCTTCGGTGCCGGCCTTGCAGGCAAATTCCCAGTCGCCGGCCTGAATGTCGGGCCCGGCGCCAATTGCCTCGGCCACCAGCGTGCCACTCGGTTTGACGGCATAGGGATGCGATTCTGAGCCAACCCACACGGCGCGCAATGCATGGGCATGGATGCCGGCGCGCGCCAGGGCGTTGCGGGCGGCCTCAATGGACATGGTGATTACATCTTCATCATAGCCGGCAACGGCTTTTTCCTTCACCGGCAGGCCGCCGCGCGCTCCGCCATGCCAAACGCGCGCCACTTCCAGTGCCGGCAGGCGGTAACGCGGCACATAGGCGCCATAGCCAATGATGCCAACCGGACGGTTGGGTTTGAGCAGCAGGTTCTCAGGGATTGTTGGGTTCATTCTCTGTTCTTGTTCCTTTTCTTTCAAAATCCGCCGTTATGAGCGGCGCAGCTCCGCTAAAATGGCTTCGGCGCGGTCGAGGCGCACCAATTTTTCGGCTGCCATGCGGTCTGCCACTTGTTGCACTTCCTCGCCCTGTGCGCCGGCAGCAATTGCCACCTGGCGGGCGTGCAGGCCCATGTGACCGCGCTGAATGCCTTCGGTTGCCAGGGCGCGCAGGGCGGCCAGGTTTTGGGCCAGCCCGACGGCGGCGATGATTTCTGCTAGCTCGCGGGCGGTTTGCACGCCCAGCAGCTTGAGTGCGGCGCGCGCCCCTGGATGGACGCGGGTAGCGCCGCCCACAATGCCGACGGCCATGGGGAGTTCCAGGCTGCCAACCAGGTTGCCCTCGGCATCGCGCCCCCAGGTGGAAAGGCTGGTGTAGCGTCCGCTGCGCGCTGCAAAGGCATGCGCCCCGGCCTCAATGGCTCGCCAGTCGTTGGCTGTTGCCAGCACGACTGCATCCACGCCGTTCATAATGCCTTTGTTGTGCGTTGCCGCCCGGTACGGGTCAGCCGCCGCAAATGCCCAGGCCGCCAGGATGCCATCCCGCACCTGCTCGGCGCGGTATTCGCCAAATGCCAGTTCGCGGAGCGGCACAGTGCAGCGCGCCCGCGCCAGGCGGTGATCGGCCAGGTTGGAGAGGATGCGCAAATGCACCCTTCCGCCGGTGATGGTTTGGACGCGCGGCGCCAGGCGTTCCATGGCGGTGTTGATGGCGTTGGCGCCCATTGCATCGCGCACGTCGTAGATCAGGTGCAGGACCAAAAATGGGCCAATTGGCGATTCGAGGATTGGGCGCACCTCCAGGCCGCGCGGCCCACCGCCCAGGCGTTCCAGCACCGGGTCAATGCTGCGCGCCTCATTCAGCAAGGCCTCACGTTGTTCAAGCAAAGCCAGGCGCGCTGCCTGGACATCGGCCAGGTCCAGCACCTGCATTTGCCCAATCATTTGCGGCTCGTCGCTGCTGGTGAAGAAACCGCCGCCAGCACGCACCAGGCGCGCCATGAACGAGGCCCCGGCAACGATGGATGGCTCTTCTACCACCATTGGCACCAGCACCTCGCGCCCATTGACGAGGAAGTTTTGGGCAATGCCCAATGGCAGGCTATACAGCCCGGTGACGTTTTCAATCATGTGATTGGCCTGCTCAAGCGACAGGCCGGCAGCACCGCTCAGTGCTGCGGCTTCTTCAGCCGTCAGGCCGGCGCGCTCGCCGGCCACTTGCAGGCGCTCGGCAGGCGTCAGGTCATAAAACTTGCGAGAGGCGAGGGGGTTTTCCATCATTGCTCCCAATCTTATCCGCAGAAAACTTGCAAAATCTATCAGGCCCGGACAAAGGTTTGCCCCGGCTCGAGGACGATGGCCTGACAGCCAACCTGATCGCGCACCTGTGCTGCCCAGGCCTGCGCGTCCTGCGCAATCAGGCCAAAGGTGTTAAAGTGAATCGGGATGACGGTGCGCGGGCGCAGCAAGCGCACGGCGCGCAGCGCATCGGCTGGGCCCATGGTGTAATTATCGCCAATCGGCAGCACAGCCAGGTCGAGGCCTTCCTCGCCAATCAGCTGCATATCGCCAAACAGGCCGGTATCCCCGGCGAAGTAGAGCTTTTCACCTTGCAGGGTGGTCAGCAAAAAGCCAGCCGGGTTGCCGCCATAGCTGCCATCTGGCAGGGCCGAGCCATGCACTGCCTGCGTCAGTTTGAGGTAGCCAAAGGGGTGTTGAAAGCCGCCGCCAATGTGCTGCCCATGCGTTTTGAGGCCCTGTTTGCCCAGCCAACTGGCAATTTCAAAATTGCTGATGATGGTCGCGGCGGTGCGTTTGGCAATTGCCGGCGCATCGCCGATATGGTCGCCATGCCCATGCGTGATGAGGATGTAGTCGGCCTGTGCCTGCTCGGCCTGAAGTGTGGCAACCGGGTTGCCGCTGAAGAAGGGGTCAATCAACAGCCGCTGACCGGCGGTTTCTAGCCCCAGGGTTGCGTGACCATACCAGGTGAAGGTGTAGCTCATGGCGGGTTCTCCTCTCCAAAAGAAAACAAGATGTTGCTGGCTCTATGTTACCCCATTCGTCCAAGCCTTGCAACATCTTTGTATCAGGTTATACAGATTGTCTCAC
>CAYVRT010000053.1:0-12501 GCA_964453115.1 uncultured Anaerolinea sp.
TTCTGCTCCTTGCACTGCTACTGCTGCTTGGTAACGCCTCAGCCCATGCCCAAAAAAGCTCCTACGCCATGCCCTGGTGGACATTGGATGGCGGCGGCGATATAAGCAGCGGAAGCGCCTATCAGATTGGCGGTGCCATTGGTCAACCAGATGCCGGTCAATCCACAAGCAGCAACTACACCCTTCAGGGCGGATTCTGGGTCAACCCATCGGCCCTTGCCCCAAACAACACGCTGTTCCTGCCAGGCATTTTGCGCTAACGCGGCCCACAAACAAATTAACGCCCCATCCAAAACGGATGGGGCGTTAATTTTTCTTCGTTTACAACCGGTTAAGGAACGGTGAGCATCTCAATTTGCGCAAAGTCCTCTGGTGTCATTTCTTCCATTGCCTTATTGCTCGAGGGGTAGTTGCCCAACATCTCCGCCTGAGTTGGCGCATCTCCATCCGGCCAAACCATATCCAACACCCGTGTATGATTTGCATCTGCCTTAGCGCCACCAAAGCGCCATTGAGCTACCGTTTCGTTCACATCGCGCACCCGCCAAACCCCAGCCGAAGGATAGCCCTCCTGACCGAGGATAACCGCGGCATAAGCCCACTGGGTGGGGTCCCCTTCCCCGAAAACTTCCTTTGGTACGCGCAGAGTCACGCTGCGGCCCGCCGGGTCCACCACAATCTTGAAACTGGCCTCGGTAAACTGCACCGGCTCTTTAGTTGCCTCATCTGGCACAAGAATCTGCGGCGTCCAGCCTTCAGCCCACACCGCATACTCCCAGCCATACCCCTCCTTCAAAGCCACATTGCGCCCCGGCAGCAAAAGTCGCGCACCAGTGCCAGCGCCCGGATCTTTATCCACATATACATCCAGCGTTTGCACCGCCAGATTATTCGGCGAACCCCAAGGATTGGAAATCGGGCCAAACAACGTGAACTTAAAGATGATATTGTTGTCATCATAGGCCACGCGGAAAGACTTAATGTCAAACATCTTGCCCTGAAAGACACCATCGGTTGCGTAGGTATATGTCCCTGGCCCGTTATCATCACCCTCGGGATCATTCACTTCCAACACCGCTGTTGAAGTTCCCAAATCGGGCAAAATCACCTGTGCTGGACCGCCAACCGGCAGCATTTGTATACCAGGATCGGACACAACAACCATGCGAATTTCATCACCCGTATCCAATTCGCCAAAATAGGCAAATGGAATGGCAAACTCCACCACGCCGCTGCTTTCCACAGCCTCACCAACCCTATCAGCAGCCTGCCATGCACTATCCTGCGGCACGTAGGCTTGCAACTCGGACCCCTTTCCATCCCATTCCAGCAAATGCGTTGCCGCCAACCCCAGCAAGGCCGGTTGAGTGTTTGCATCCACAGAGCGGATATAGGGCACATTGCCAGTTGCACGCGGCGCAACAAAGTACAATCCAACCCGATCCACCTCCGCGGCCAGGTCGAGCTTGATATATAGATTTTGCGCATCCATCAAATAAGCCAGCCCACTCACTGGCGAGGTCACCCCCTCCACCGCATACAGAGCAGCTCCAGTCCACTCATCCCCCGCCTTACCATCCAATAGGGGCGTAACCAACCCCTGCAATGGCTGAACAGCTGTCACCGGGCGCGGTTGAATGATGGGCACATCCACAAAACTCGGCACCGGCTCACCCAGCGAAACAAACACATTCCGCAGCAGCGCTCGATAGCCCCGGTCAAAATAGTCATCCTGGCCCGAATCCTGATCAGCCCCATACCACCAGAACCAATCTGACCCTTCAGCCAGGTACATATAATCCTGTGCCTGAGCAATTGCCTCTGGTGAAGCCTGCCGCACTTTGCTGATATCATACTTCGCCAGCACTTCGCGCGTCTGCCGCAAATATTCCCAGGCCGTCGTTTCTTCGCTTTCACCAATCCAGGTGTCATAATTGGGGCTAAACCAGGCACCGGCAAACAGATTTTCCAGTGAACGCTGTTCGGGATACCATTCCAAATACTGCGAAGGAGTCACAGTTTGCAGCGTCTCGCTTTCAGAAAGCAACCGATAGAGGTTATCAAAGAATTCTTTGCCGTCGTTATCATAATTTTCCCAGGCATTTTCGCCATCCAAAATGATGCTAACAACATGCGGCCCGGTTGCATTTTGCTCTTTTAATCGAGCGCGAATATTCTCAAGGCGCTGAATTAAGTCCTTGGCTGCTGCCTCACCCGAAACACCAGAATAGGTGAAACCCACCTTATCCGAAATGACACCATCGCGGAAGAAAACCGCCATTTGATTTCCGCTTGCATCCGTAACGTAATAAGGGCGATACAAATCATCTGCCTGCCGCACGGTATCCTTGGGGTCGCGCAGGAAACTATCAATCCCCAGCGACTTGGCAAGCACCGGCTCGCCCGTTGCCATCCACTGATAGCCACTCTTGATAACAAATGGCACCATCATCTGTGCAACAGACCCTTCACCAGGCCACAAACCACGCGGCTTCTGTCCAAAATTCGCTTCATAGATTTGCACACTGCGTTCCAGATGCGCATTTGCATCCTGCGGGTAAGAAAAGCGCTGTGGTGTCTCGGCCCCAGGATTGCCAATCTTTGCCAGATTGGTATCAATCACCAATGGCAAAATTGGGTGGGCATAAGGCGTTGTGATAACTTCAATTTGCCCTGCGTCTTGCAATTTCTTGTGCAGCGGTAAAACCTCTTGAATCACCTGAAGTGCCTTGTCAAAGACAATCTTTTTGTCCTCTTCAGTGAAATTGCGTCCCTTATCCACCAAATCCTTCAATGGCTTTTCAGCCAAAAAGTCCGGGTCAAACCATGCAAGGTTGAACCACACCTGCAAATCACGGTAATCCTGCTCAGTGAATTTTTCCAAAGCTGCATCAATTGCTTTCGCATCCGTTCCGCCGCGCAAATCTAATAGTTCCTGATAACGCGGATAACGAGAAATGATCTTGCCCCAATTCACATCGTAAAAACGTTGCAAGATAAAACGCTTTTCTTCCATCGTCAATTGACCTGCCGGCTTCTCAGCCATTACCCAATACAAGTCCTTTGCACCATTCTTGGCATAGTCCTCCAACTGCCGAATCAACACCGGTGTGATATTGAATGTTACATGCACATCCGGATATTTGGCAACCATGGAAGCCATATCATAATAATCCTTGGTTGCATGTACACGCACCCATGGACGAGTATAAATACCATTGTCATCCTTATAATACAATGGCTGATGTTGATGCCAGACAATGTTGACAAACAAAACATCATCGGCTTTTGGGGGTGTTGGGGTACCTTTGTTTCCACAAGCGCTGAGCGCCATCGAAAGCAAAACCAACACCGAGAGCAAAATATTCCAACGTTTCATAGCACATTCTCCTTTTGAGATGCAATCATTTCAAGGCAATGGGTGATCATAAATGTACACGCCACCCGTTGCCGTACCAACCCATAAACGCGTCTGTCCATCCAACGCCATCGCAAGCGGCTCCTGCCCCAAGAAACCCGAATTGCCGGGGAGATAGACCTGCCACCGCTCAGTTCCCTGCCCACCACGACGATCCAGCCGCACCAACAGCCCACCCGGCTCAGTTGGATATCCCACCGCCAACCAATAAACACCTGGCTCCACTTCCAAAATTGCATTGATCGTATTAAACGGCAGATCCGAATTGCTTGTGCGATAAAACTGCCATTCCGTCCCATTCCAAACCCCCAACCCGCCCCCCAGGGTTGCCGCCCAAACCTGCCCCTGTGCATCTGTCATTAAATCTGCCACACCTCCCCAACCAAGCCCCATCGAACGGAAATCAAACTGCTGCCAGGAACCGCCATCCAAACGACTGACACCATTAACACTGCCAAACCAAACCACATCGCCCTCAGCTTCAATGCAAAAGACCGTCTCGTCCAGCAATCCTTCTACACCAACCGGCACACTCACCCAACTCTGGCCCGGCGCCAGTCTTGCCGCACCACGAGTCGCACCGATCCAAATTTCGCCATCAGCACCCTCAGCCAAAGCCAATACACGCCCAGGCTCAAACCCCAATTCCTCAGCATGAAAGGTTTGTCCATCTCCTCGTAACAGCCCCTGTTGGGTGCCAAGCCAAAACGTGCCATCGCTTGCACCAAGCAACGCCAATACCTCTGCCCCATCCAGCCTTGCACGATCTTCAAGAAGAATTTGTGCGTCTGCTCCCCAGGGCGAACCAGCTTCAGGTTTCCAAACCGCGAGGCCATTGGAAGTCCCCAAATACACCCGTCCAGAATCATCCATTGCCACATCATACACCTGATTAGAAGGCAGCGGAGAAATTCCATTCACCGCCTGTACCCACCCCTCACGCAGCACTGCCAGGTTGAATTCATACCCCAGTTTGCCAATGGTGATAAAAACCAACAACCCGGCCAGCAAAAACCAAAACAAACGCGGTGGACGTGGTAACATCTCCTCCAAATAATTCCAATAACTCTCCTGCACACTGGCCCATTGAACCACCCGTCGAATAAATGCCGCCGCGATCAAAGCCAGTGCCGGGGTCAAAATAATGGTATACTGCGGCCACTTCGTCGGCCAAAGCAACAGTACCAGGAGCGCCACCCCCGACCAAACCAAAACCCAGGCATACTTCTTCCACCCAATGCGCAAACCCAGCAAAGAAAAAACCGCAACCAATGTGTCGGTCGTCAGAAAGAAAAACACTTGCGGATGCCAGGGAACTTCTCCAAACAACCATAGAAACGGCTGATACCAGGGATAGGCCGCTTGCAAAACATCCACACCCTGAGCATACTGTGTATGGAAAAACAACGATTCCCATAATCGAGCCAACGGCTCACGCCACAAAGTGGGATTGAACAGCCAAAAACCAAATAGCATCAATCCAAGGTACCCTGCCAAAGTCCGCATCCGCAATTGCCCGCGCCCTTCACCAAACCAAACGAACGCCAGCGTCACAATTACCATCGCATAGGTATATTTTCCAGCTGCCGCCGCCCCAAAAGACAGCGCCGAAAGCACCAACCAGCCCCAACGCCGCCCGGTTGTTTGCACAGCCCTGCGCAACGCCAACACAGCAGCCAGCGCCAGGAAGAGAGGAATCGCCTCCAAATAGGCCTGGCTGGTATATTTAATACTCATTGAATGAAAAGCGAGCAGCAACCCCGCCAACGGGTCTATCAAAGCAACCAAGAGCACCGTCAAAACCCCAAACACCGCCGAAACGGCCCTGTCAAAATACAATTGCGGCTTCTGACCAAAATTTTCCTCAAACAGCAAGAACGGAGCGCTGTAAACCAGTTTCACCAGCGCCGGATGCTCACGATTACCACCATAATCAACCACCCCTGCCACATCACCAGCCGCTATTTGTTGTGCATAATCACTTGCTGCCGATAAATAGATTGGCTCATCATAGTCCAAAGGCAGTTGCCAAACTGCCCAGGCGCGCAACAAAGCAGCCAATAGCACGACCAAAACAATTGCATAGCTGCGCTTCCACCCTTTCAGCCAGCGCCATACATTCCAGTGGCTTCCTTCCACGCTCTTCACCTCTTCAATAATAACACCAGGCTCTCACCCGCTGGCAATTCGGCAACCGGCAGATAGTCGCTAAAACCGCCCGCCTCAGTTACCTTCAAACGAGTAAACCGACCTTCCCCTAACAATGCTTTCGGCGTATAACTTCCAGGCTGTAGCCCAGAATCCAAAGCAAGGGCATAGTCGCTCACCGCATCTTCACCCAAATTAACCAGTACTAAAATTACCTCTTCTTCACTTACTCGCAGTGCCGCATACACCGAACCGCTCTTGCTGTTCACTTTGATATATTCACCTGTACGCAATGCCGGATGCTGCATCCGCAACTGAATCAAACTCCGGTAATGCACATACAACGAATCGGGATCTTTTGCCTGATCCGCCACATTGCTCGTTTTGTAATCTGCATTCAATGAAATCCAGGGCGTCGTTGTACTAAACCCTGCATTTTCCTCGTTGCTCCATTGCATTGGCGTGCGCAATTGCTCATCCGGTTTCACGCCCGTCATGCCAATCTCCTCCCCGTAGTAAATAAAAGGCGTTCCTGGCCCTGTCAAGAGCAGCGTCGCTGCACAGCGCGCCCGATCAGGCTTTTGCTGCACTTGCGACATAACCCGATTCATATCATGATTGGTCAAAAAAGTTGCCAGATATTTGCTGCCAATCTGCTGATTGGAAGTAAATACATTATAGGCTGGCTGAGCGCTCTTCCAATTAACAGCCTTCAGTAGACCAGTTGAGCCATCAAAATCAAATACCATATCCAATGCACCATTCTTTGGATAGCGCGCCGCAACATACGAGCTATCCCAAACCTCACCCACTGCCATCACATCCGGGTCAAGGCTTTTGTAATAGGTCGTAAACTCACCAAACCAGGCGACACTCGAATCTGTATTAACCTGCACCTGCCCCTCTTCAACCAGGTGCCGGGCACCATCCACGCGGAAGCCATCCACCCCCACTTCCTCCAGCCAAAAGCGCGCCACATCCTTCATCTCTGCCCCCACCGCCGGAGTACGATAATTCAAGTCAGGCATACCAGACCAAAATACACCATAGTAATATTCACCTGACGGTGAGAAATGCCACACCTCCTGTTGCCAAGGGCCCAAATAACCCGGATTCTCCGTTGACCAGATATACCAATCTCGATAGGGCGAATCGGCATTGCTTTTTGCCTCCTCAAACCAGGGATGATCCACCGAAGTATGATTAACGACCAGATCCACAATCACATGAATACCGCGCCGATGCGCCTCTTCGAGCAAGCGCTGAAAATCATCCATCGTACCATAATCAAAATTTACTGCACGGTAATCAGTCACATCATAACCATGATAAGAAGGGGAAGGCATGATCGGCATCAACCAGATGCCAGTCACCCCAAGGTCATCGGTCGTCTTCGGGTCACCATCGTTCAAGTAATCCAGTTTCGCCGTAATGCCGTTAAAATCCCCAATTCCATTGCCGTCACTATCATAAAAACTGCGCACAAAAATCTGGTAAAATACCGCCTCATTCCACCAAGGACCCTGAAATTCATTCTCAACCGTCGCCGGACGGCAACCACTCCACAACACCAGTCCTGCCAGCAAGACCAACCCCATGCGCAGCCAACGTTTCATTCTATATCCTTTCATACTACCAAACGCCCAATTGAGAAACAACCACCCGCCAGGGGCGGCATCCGCAGCCAGGCACCACCCAATGGATTACCAACCACACAACCCGGCTCGCTGACCAGCAAAGCACAAACATCTCGGAAAGGCAAGCACACTACCTGCTCCTCCGTACTCAAATTCAGCACCACCACCAGATTTTGCCCATCCAATGCACGCCGATAAACCAACACAGCCCCCTTTGCAAACACAATCTCCTGTATTCCAGATCGTAAAGCTGCATATTCATTACGCAGCATCACCAACCCACGGTAAAAACTTAGCAAATCCGAATCAGCATCCTCCCAACACATTGGCAAGCGAGATTCTTCAGGCAATCCCCGCTCTCCCTGCCGCACATCTCGCTCCTGACTTAAACCAACCTCCGTTCCATAATACACCACTGGCGCCCCCGGCAATGTAAATTGACACAATGCCGCCAGACGCAAGCGCCGTTTATCACCACCAGACGCCCATAAAAAGCGATTCATATCATGATTATCGAGAAACGAAGGGCGAGAAAACGTTGCAGGAAAGAACGCCGCATGACGCTGCAAAAAGTCACCCAAACGCGCCGCATTCCAACGGCCAAACGCCAGGGACTGCCGCAAAGCCTCCAACAACATAAAATCCAAACATCCATCCAAACCGCCTTCAAAATCCAACTGCACATCCGGCGGGTCCACCACCTCTCCAAATATCCAACAATCAGGTTTGACACGGTGCGTTGCCTGGCGAAAGGCCGCCCAAAAATCAGCGGACGGACCAATTGCATAATCTACCCGATAACCATCCACTCCCATTTCGAGCCAATATGCAGCCGCATCCAACACATGCTGCCTGGCTGCCGGGTTACGCAAATTCAGTTGTGGCAGTTCGCGCACCCCAAAAAAAGTTTCATATTCATCTGGCCAATGGGTAAATATATACCAATCCGCGTATTGGCTATGCGCATTTTTTAACGCATCCTGAAACGTCCAATGCTGCCACGACCAATGATTCGGCACAAAATCTAGCAACACACGCATCCCAAGCCCATGCGCCTTCTCCAGCAGCGCGCACAGGTCATCCTTGCTCCCCAGGCGCGGCTCAACCTCAAACAAATCGGTCGCATCATACCCATGATGCGATGGACTCGGAAAAATGGGGGTTAGCCATATTGTATTGAAGCCCAAATGCACCACATGTCCCAATCGCTCGGTAATGCCAGCCAACCGCCCACCATAAAACCCTGCCGGGCTCTCTGGCTTCAACCAGGAGTGCCCCTCACCAGGCCAGAACCGGTCCGGAAAAATCTGATACACTATCGCATTGTGAGCCCATTCTGGCGGCGGCGTATCATCCACCCATACAGATTCATACGCCCCCCCATCCGCAAACACCTCTCCCTTCTCTGACGAAAAGGCGCTCAGGCGATAGCGCACCAAAGTCCCTCTTGGCTGTGCCGGAATGACCCCCCGAAAACGACGCACATAGCCCCACAGCACCGTATCCCAGCTTTCATCCAGCCATTCCATGTCCTGCACAAAACCATTGACCGCCCCTCCCTTTTCCCCCACCGGATCGCTGCCATCCGTTGTCCAATACAGCCAGGCCCGGTCTCCTGGAGAGGCCGGGCCAACAGTCAAATACACAGCTATCGGTTTGTCTGGCTCGGGCTGACGCGGCGAACGCCGATGTTGGTGCGTCACACCTGCTCGCAGACCATCCACCCGCGCCCGCCGCAGAACATCCGTTGCCAGTGTGCCAAAAATAAAATCGTCCATTACCCCTTCACGCCGCCCAGTGTCAGTCCAGATTCAAAGTAACGTTGCAAGGCTAGGTAGACCAACAAAGTTGGAATGACTACAATTACCGCACCCGCCGCAAAATAGCCCCATGGCACGCTCATGCTGTTTGCCAGGGAATATAGCGCTGGCACGGCCAGTTTCAACTTATCTGGTGCAGGAACCAACACAGAGGCAAAGATGAAGTCGCCCCACGACCCCATAAAAGCCAGAATAGCCGTTACCGCCAATGCCGGACGCGCCAGCGGCAAGGCAATCAGGAAAAATGCTTGCACCGGTCCGCAGCCATCCAACATCGCTGCCTCTTCCAGGTCAATCGGGATCGTATCAAAATACCCTTTCAAGTTCCAGGTACAGAACACCAGTGTCCCAGTTGTATATGCCAACACCAGGCCAACATGCTTACCAAACAGACCCAAAGCCGTCAATAGTTGCGCCACCGCGACCAATGAGAGAACACCCGGAAAGGTTGAAAGCGCCAGCAACAGGATCAGAAAAGCCTCGCGCCCGCGAAAGCGAAAACGTGATAGCGCAAATGCTGCAGAGGTTGAAATAATCAGCGAAAACACCGTTGCCGCTGCCGCCACCGACAAACTATTCTTCATCCAGGTCAAAAACGGACGTTCAAAAAGCATCACCTGATAATTCTTCAGGCTCGGCTCCAAGGGAACAAACATCCCCGGCAAACTCAAGGTGTAGAGGCGCTCGCCCTCACGCACCGAAGCCAAAATAGCAAACCAAACCGGATATAACGCAAACAGTGTCGCCAAAATTAGCACCGCGTATTGGAAGCCGCGCCGCGGCCAAAGCACACTTGCCGCCGCCGCCAGCCCAATCACCAGCATCAACAAGCGAAAGATATACAACCCTGCCGTCTGAACCGGCACAAATGCCAACGTCTTTCCTTGCAAACTGGCAAACACCACCTGCACCAACACTTCCAAGGCGGGCGGAATGAGAAAGGCCAGCGCCGACAAGCGTGCCGAGCGTCCTTCCAAAAGTGCATGCTTCTTCGTAAAGCGCCGCAACTTGCCGGTGACCAAAATCGTCAACCCAACCCCAACAAACAGGATCTCCCAGACGGTAAACACCAGATTCCAGTTCATCTCGTTTTCTCCATATCCTGACGCTAACGCGCCCCTTGCGTAACTTTGGTGATGCGCAAACTATACAACGTCGCAAGGAACAGCATGATGAAGATCATCACCGCAAATGCCGTCGCTCGACCATAGTTCGACACCTGATAAATCTGCCGATAGGCATATACCATCACAAGTTCGGTTGCACCTGGTTTATCTGCTGCCAGTTGCGGACCACCGCCTGTAATTGCAAATGCCGTACCAAACATCTGGAACGCAGTAATCGATGTCAGCACCAAAGCAGGCATGACCGCCGGACGAATCAACGGCAGAGTAATGCTGACCAATTTCTGCCACCAGCCAGCCCCATCAACATCCGCCGCCTCATACAGTTCACCTGGAATGGATTGCAACGCGCCTAAAATCGAGACCATAAAGAACGGATACGAGAACCAGATATCGGCCACTACAATCGCCGCCATTGCCGAAATCGGGTTATTCAACCACACAGGACCGCTCACATTAAACAGCGCCGAAAGAATTTGGTTAATTGTGCCTTGCTGACGGAAGAAGAACTGCCATACCAGAGCCAGCAAAATGGCAACCGCTGAAGCCCCCCAAGGAACAAACAATGCCACACGGAAGAATGTCCGCCCAGGCAAATCGGCGGCATTCAATACCAACGCCAACACCAAACCCAGCACAAAAGTGAGCGGCACGCGCAAAACAACAAAAATGACCGTGCGCAACACAACAACAATAAAATCCCCCGTATCCAGTAATTGCCCAAATGCCCGGCCAAAATTTAGCATTAACATTAACAACAGCATCACCAACACCCCACCAACCCACACCCACGAGGATGGTATTGGACGGATTAGCTGCCGAGAAAACCGCTTATTCAGGCTGTTGGCTACCACCAATGGAACGAAACAGACCAACACCTGCACCAGCGCAATCAATGCCTCGCCTGTAAACAAAGTTCCCAGCAAATCCGTATAGTTTTTGAAGAGCGGTGTAATGGGGCGATACGGTTCAGCAATTCCAACCGGGATATTATCGCGGAATGAAGGCCAGCACAACGGGTCCAAAACCCCCGTCAGACCCGCATTACAATCTGGATTGGGGCGAAACTTATTTCGGTTGGTGAACGAGATGTAAATATTCAATACCGTCGGATAGATATTGAAAACCAACACCGCCACAATTGTGGGAAACAAAAATAGCAATGCAATCAATGACCTGCGACGCCCAGACCAATTTGCCATCTTGCACTCCTCTCGCAAAACATTCTAACTGACTTGCATCCCCTAGTAAAAAAGTGGGGAGAGCCAACCAACCGCTCTCCCCACCATGCGCACAAAACTATTTCATCTGTGCAACAGCATCTTCAGCAGCCTTCTGAGCCGCTTCCATTGCTTCAGCCGGAGAAGAGGCACCCTGCCAGATAGCCTGACTGGCCTTACCAACCGGGTCCCACTGCGCCGAGGAGAAGGGCGAGGGCGACATCGGAATGCCCAGGTTCAGCGCCGCACCAAAACCAACCACTGCGGGCAGTTTCTGCACTTCGGGATCATTCAAAGCAGCCGTTGCAGCCGGGATGGTCTTGTTAACCAGCGCCAGCTTCTTCTGTACTTCAGCGCTCGTGAAATACTTCATCACATCCAGCGCGATCTCGGTGTTGCCGCGATCCACCGCATTCTTGGTCATCATGACGGTCTTAATGCCAACAAACGGGCGTCCCATCGGGATGATGCCATAGTTCACGCCATCTTCCTCAACGCCAGCAACCGCCCATGGACCAGTCCACCACATACCAACTTTGCCTTCTTTCAACGCCGCTTTGCAGATATCATAGCTGTTTTCAGCCAACGATACTTCCTTAAATTTGGCGAACCACTCCGCAGCCTTAATGGCTTCGGCAGTGTTCAGGTTCGGCTTGCCGGTTTCGTCAATGTAGTTTGGCATGCCAAAACCAAAGAAGATTGGCGACATGTGATAGGCATCGCTGCCACCAAAGGCCTGATTGCAAACCAACACATTGCCCGTATCAGCCTTAAAGGCTTCTGCCTTCGCATACAGGTCATCAAAGTTTAGCGGGTCAGTAGGCAGATATTTGTCGGTGACAACATCCTTGTTGTAGATCAAGGCAATGCCTTCTTGCGTTTCGGGCAATGCCCAGGTCTTGCCCTGCCACATCACACCATTAATCGCCGCCGGCTCATACGTCGCCTTCAAGAAATCCATCGTGATTCCCTTATCATCCAGGTTCACGATATTGCCCTTGAGCGCCTGCTCGCCGATTTTATCATTTGCCCAACCAATGATGTCGGGGCCTTCGCCAGCCGGAATGGCAACATTCAGAGCATTCGCCACATCTTCGGGCTTGGAAAGGTCAATCTTGACATTCGGATGCGCAG
>CAYVRT010000054.1:0-11237 GCA_964453115.1 uncultured Anaerolinea sp.
TAGTATAGGCTGTTTTAGTAAAATGTCAAGAGGACAGTTGCCAAAGTGAGAAAAATTTAAGGTTGTTTGGCATCTACCAGGGCTTGCAGGCTGGTTTTTATGCTCGAAAACGCCAACCCCTGCTGACTGGCATGGTCTTTGATCCCGGTCGTTGGGTCTGGCATGGCGCTGCCCAGCACTTGCTCAATTTCTGCCTGGCTGACGCCCCAATCCAGCACTTGCTGGAAGGTGGTTTGGGCATTGACTTTGCGCTCGGCGTGACTCTGCGATTCTGGTGTTGGAAGGGGTTGTGGATCGGCGGGCTGTGAGGCCGGGTTGCTCAGGGTGTGTGTCTTCAGGTAGTTCACCTGTTCCTCGCTCAGCTTGCCCTGCAACAAAATTTGCACCGCCGATTCGGGCAGGTAGGTTTCTTCGCTGACGAGGTATGGCAGGCCCTGGTACCAGGCAACAAACAGGCGCACCGATCCTACCCCAATTTCATTGGGGGCATCGGCATACAGGGTTTCGAGTGATTTAAGCGGGTAGCTGGCCGAATCTACCTCGGGCGGCAGGCCAAATGCTGCCGATAGCACGGGCAAGGGAATGGCGAACAGGTCGCTGACCTCGCCAAAGGTAAAGGAGCCGCGCAGGTCGGCCGGGTTGTACTCCCCCGCTGCCTGGCCTGTCTCGAATCGGTTGGGCTGCCTGCGCCCGCTGGTTTGCCACCAGCCCAGGCTGCTGGTGAGTGCAATGCCACCCAACAGGATGACAAGGATCAGAAGGGCGAGTGGTTTTGAGGTCAGGCGCATCTTATTTTCCTCCGGCGACAAATTCAACCGTTCCGGCCAGGGGGCAATGCCCTTCGGTTGTGCATTCCAGGCACGAGATGCATTGCACGTCGCGCACAATCGTGCGTTGGCTGACCGGGATGTTCATCGGGCAGGCAATGTCGCAGCTGCCGCACTCTTTGCAGCTGCTGGCCGTGCGTCGAATGCGAAAGACGCGCAGCAGGTTGCTCAGCCCGAGCAGCGCTCCGTAGGGGCAGGCATATTTGCACCAGGGGCGCTCGACAAACAAAGCGCCAATCAGGGTGGCCCCCAGCAGCACGGCACCGCCAATGGCAACCTCGCCGCTCCAAAAATTGAACAGGGTGAAGTAGGGGTCGTATTCGGCAAAGATCAGCTTGCCGGTCACAGCCGTCAGGTACAGCACCCAGGCCAGCACCAGGTACCGGGCATAGCGCAGGACGGCATCCAGTCGGGCGGGCAGAAAATGGTTGTAGCGGCGTTTGAACAGCTTGCGCCCCCATTTGCCAACCCATTCCTGAATGCTGCCCAGGGGACAAACCCAGCCACAAAAGACCGGGCCAAACAGCACCGCCAGCAGCAGGCCGAGTAGCATCAAAATGAAGGAAGATTCGTGAATTTTTTGCACAAAGCTGCCGGTGGTCGCATATTGGTAAAGGGTGACGACGCCACCAAACGGGCAAAGGGCGTGCAGGCTAGCATTGGAGAGCCAGGCAATTCCCTGCCCGCTTTCAGCGAGGGTGTGATTGACAGCAATCAGGGCGATGAAGGCGAAGAAGAAGCCTTGCACCAGCGAGCGCACCCAGATGCGGCGGTGCGTGAAGCGTTTCCAAAAATTTGCCAGAGCCATTGAAGCCTCTTTCAAAAATAAGCGGTGGGCAGGTATTCAGGGTACCTGCCCACCGCAAGGAATGGTTTATGGCATGCAAGCCTGGAAGGCCGGCAGGTGCTGATGGAGCGAGGCGCTCTGCAAACGATTATAGACGAAAAGTAAATCGTTGTGGGTGGTGATGGCCTTCAATTCATCATACAGGGCTGCGTCGGCAATCTCGGCGTTGACGCCCAGGGCGCAGGCCTCGGGCAGGCTGCTGAAGGCGGGCGGGTTGGTCAGGCCCGGGTTGGCTGGCACCGGCACGCCGTATTTTTCGGCCTGTCGAATGAGCGCCTGGGCATGTTGCTGCTCGGAGCGGGCGATGGTGCTGAAGGGCAGCTGTGGGCCGAGTTGCGCATTGACCGCCTGATACAGATTGTAGGCGCCATATTCTTCCAGGATGGCACGTTGCAGCCCCTCGGCCTCTGCCGGGCTGAGCGGGGTGAGGCCTGGCGGGTTGCCGCCGCGGCGCTGGCCCGGCTTTTCGCCGTCACCCGGCCCGCCGCGCCCTGCAAGGGCCGCCGCCGAAACTGTGCTCGTCAGCAGTGTGCTCAGCACAAGCACGGTTACAAGAACAAAAGTGAAGCGTTTCAACATTGGGTACCTCCAAAATTTTTTTGAATGGACGTTCGTTGGATCGAACTGTCCCTATCATATCCGAAGGATGTGAAAAACTTTTGCGCAAGTTGTGAAGAAAGGATGAAGACCCCTTGACAGACTGGAGAAGCGTGTATACAATCATACAAAGATACAATAATACAATTTTCGAGAAGAGAACCATGGCCCTGCTTTTGACGATTGATTTTGGCACAAGCGCCCCCCCGGTCTACACACAGCTGGTGGAGCAAATTGAGCAGCAATTGCGCAGCGGAATGCTGCGCCCGGGCGATCAGCTGCCAACGGTGCGGCAGCTGGCTGCCGAACTGCGGATTAATTTCAACACGGTTGCGCGCGCCTACCGAATTTTGGATCAGGCCGGTCTCATCTCCACGCAGCAAGGGCGCGGCACCTACATCGTCAGCACGCCGGATGCGCAGGCTGCCGTGCAGTTGCGCCGCGAGCGGGTTGCCGGGCTGTTGCAGCAATGTGTCCGGGAGGCGCGCGGTTTGGGCTTTGCGCCGCGGGAACTGCGCGCCCTGTTTGAACGGCAAATCCAGGTTTGGGAAGACGAAGACCCCCCCCCCGCTTCCGCCTGAAATTGTGATCCATTTGGGTCTATCGTATCCGTTTTTTTTTACAGAAAGTGAGATTTTCAATGGCAAAGACGTTTTCTTCCGTGCAAGAGGCAAAACAACAGCAGCGCTTGAGCGGTCCGGGGGTGATGCTGGGGCTGGTGTTTACCACCGCAGGCATTCTGGCGGCGGCCTTTTTGGAGGGCCGGGCTTCGTTCGTTGCGCAGCTGACGGTTTTCTTTGGGTTGATCTTGTTGGGTGCTTTTTTCTTCTACAGCCTGCGCGTGGCGCGGCAGTGGGAAAAGGTGGTCCTGTTGCGGTTGGGGCGCTTTCATGGCCTGCGCGGGCCGGGTGTCTTTTGGCTTTTGCCGGTGTTGGATAGCATTGGCGCATGGATTGATCAACGTGTGATGGTGACCCCTTTCAGCGCCGAAAAGACCCTCACCCGCGACACGGTGCCGGTCAATGTGGATGCGGTGCTGTTCTGGGTGGTGTGGGATGCCGAAAAGGCGGCGCTGGAGGTGGAAGATTACCGCACGGCGATTACCTGGGCCGCTCAAACCGCGCTGCGCGAGGTGATTGGGCAAATGTCGCTGGCCGATATTCTGGTTGGCCGGGCGCGCATGGATGCCGATTTGCAAAAGGTGATTGATGAGCGCACAACCCCATGGGGCGTTACGGTGCAATCGGTTGAAATCCGCGATGTTGTCATTCCGCAAGATTTGGAAGATGCCATGTCGCGGCAGGCACAGGCGGAGCGCGAACGACAGGCGCGCGTCATTTTGGGCGAAAGCGAAAAGCAAATTGCACAATCGTTCGCCGATGCTTCGCAGGCCTATCGCGACAACCCGACGGCGCTGCACCTGCGGGCAATGAACATGCTCTTCGAGGGGCTGAAGGAAAAAGGCGCTCTGGTGATTGTTCCCAGCAGTGCGGTGGATACGATGAATTTGGGCGGGCTGAGCGGCATGGTTTCGCTGGCACAGCATCAGCTGACACAGCCTGAGCCAAAGGAGAAGTGAGATGCAAACAGTAGATTGGAAGCGAATTGGGATTTTTCTGGGCTTTGCGTTTGGGATTGCCTGGGCAGTGGCGTTGGTGATTGCCCTGACGGGCGGGCTGGCGAACAGCCCGGATTTGGGCGGTGGGTTGACGCTGGCGTTTGTGTTGCTGGCGGGCGGTTACATGGCAGCGCCGGCGCTGGCGCACCTGCTCACCCGGCTGGTGACGCGCGAGGGCTGGCAGGGCCTGTACCTGCGCCTGAACTTCAAGCAGGGGTGGCGCTACTGGCTGGTCGTCTGGCTGGTGACGCCGGTGTTGCTGCTGGCTGGTGCGGCGCTGTTTTACCTGCTCTTTCCGCAGTATTTTGATGCGCAATTGACGACTTTGCGCACCATGCTGGAAACGCAGGCGGCACAGGCCGGGCAGGCCATGCCGCAGATGGCACTTTGGCCGTTGGTGATTGTGCAGGGGCTGGTGGCAATTGTCATCTCCCCGATCGTCAACCTGCTGCCGATTTTGGGCGAAGAATTTGGCTGGCGGGCCTATTTGCAGCCGCGCCTGATGGGGTTGGGCGAACGCAAGGCGATGTTGCTGATGGGCCTGATTTGGGGGCTGTGGCATGCGCCGGTGATAGCGATGGGGCATAATTACGGCCTGGAATATGCTGGCGCACCCTGGTTGGGCATTTTGATGATGATCTGGTTCACCTTTGTGCTGGGCACCTTCCTGGGCTGGGCGACCTGGCGGGCGGGCAGTGTGTGGCCGGCGGTGATTGGGCATGGGCTGGTGAATGGCTTTGCCGGGATCGTCCTGTTCACCACGCAGGGGCAGCCCAACCCGTTGCTGGGGCCAACGGTGGCGGGCGGCATTGGTTCGCTGGGCTTTGCGCTGCTGAGCATTGGGCTGCTCTTGCTGCCGCGCTTGTGGGTCAGGCCGGTGCAAGAAACCCCGCCGCCAACCGTCTGAGCAGGCGGAAGGAAGCAACAATTTATCCTGTCCCTTGTTTCACGTGAAACAAGGGACAGGGGGGTTAAAAGGAACTGTTTCACGTGAAACAAATTTGCGCTATAATCGGGTGACTATGATACCCGAACTTGAAATTGTCATTCGTTTGCTGGTGGCAGCGGCCCTGGGCGTTGTCATCGGTCTGGAGCGCGAACGGCAGGGGCAGCCCGCCGGTCTGCGCACCCATGTGGTTCTGGTGATTGGGTCTACCCTGGCTATGACCATCTCGATTAACCTGGCGATGCAATTCCGCCCCTTTGTGCCGAATGGCGACCCGGCCCGGCTGGCGGCGCAGGTCATCTCTGGGATTGGCTTCCTGGGAGCGGGCGCCATTTTACACTATGGCGTCAGCGTCAAGGGCCTGACGACCGCTGCCTCTCTGTGGACGATGGCGGTTGTTGGCCTGGCGGTGGGGGCCGGGCATTATTTGCCCGCCATTGCAACCACCATCTTGCTCCTGGCGGTGCTGACGGTGCTGAACATGCTGGAAAAGAATTTCATCCATACCTACATTGTGCTGACCATTTCGGTGGTCACCGAACACCGCCCCGGCGTTGAGCAGGAATTGCAAGGGCTGGTGCAGCAGTTTGGCGGGCGGGTGCATTCGCTGGTGGTTGAGAACAATTTGCTGAAGGGCAAATCGCAAACCGAGCTGGTCGTCAAACTGCGCGATGACCCCAAATTCCTCCCGCTCTTCACCGCTGCTCTGGCTGCCATTCCCGGCATTCGTTCTTACCGCATCAGTTGAACGTAGAACAAATTTTCTAATCTCGCTCCAGAAAACCGATCGCCTGGCCTTCGTCATCGTCCATCACGATCCGCATGTGCGCATTCGCCCGATAATCGCTCACCCGCACCAGCCGCAGCGCCCCGGCAATCTCCGCCCCGAGGCTGATGAACTGCTCTTTGCGATCCGGCATTTCGTAGAAGAAGCGCCGCTCAAAACGGTTTTGCGTGTCATCCAGGTAGATGGCGAGCGGGTAAATTTGCGCTTCCAGCAAGTCCTGGAAGAAGTGTGTCCCGAGTGATGGCTCGGGCGGCAGGCCAATCCCTTCCCCGGCCAGCTCAATCAGCGCATGGGCGTTGTAGATGTCGCCATAATCAATCGAGACGCCCAAATCCGGGTTGGATGACCCCCAGCGCCCCGGCCCAAAGCAGACGAAGTGTTGCCCCTTCAGCGCCGCATTCAACCGACCAATGGCCCGCACCAGGTCTGAGCGCAGCGCCGGTGTGCTGAGCGCAAAATACGCTTCTGGCGGCACAAACAGGGCATAGTCCACCCGTTCGATATGGCCGCGCGGCACCACAAACCGGGTCGAGAACAGAATGTCATCCTTGCCCAGGTCGTTGGGCAGCCGCCCTTCGGCGGCCTGAATTTGGCTTTGCGGGCGGCATTGCAGCACGGCAATGCACAGCCTGGGGCGCGGCGTATCCAGTGCACTCAGCTGCACGGTGAATTCCATGTCCAGCGGGCCATGATAGGCCTGCTCCAGCAGGCGCAGGATGCTGCGCATCCGCCCGGCAAATGGCGTGCGGGTCAGAAACTGGTCAAAGGTCAGCACCAGGTTCTTCATATCCTGGGCCGAAACGCGCGTGCGCAAGGTGGAAAAATCGCCCTCTTCGTAGCGTTGCGCCAGGTAGCGCAGGGGTGGGTAATCGGGCGTCAGCACTTCGCTGATTGGCAGGGTTTCGAAGCTGTTCTTTTCCAGGTCCAGCACATCCACAAATTGTTGTGAATAGCGCTGAATTTGTTTCGGGGCGTTGGAGGGGCGCAGGGTGGGGTGACTGAGCGCAACCAGGCGCGGGTAATCGTTGCCGACCCGGTCTACGGCCCGGGTTCCCAGCCCCCACACCAGGCGCACAAAGCCATCCTCGCGGCGGATTTGTGGCGCCCAGCGGTACAGGTTGCGGCTGAAGGCCACCCCGGCGGCATGGGGCAAAAAGTAGCGCCCGAACTGCCCGCCCTGCACAATTTGCAGCAGCAGCCCCATCCGCTCGTCGTAATCTTGCAGGCCGCGGCTGCGCCGGTAGAGGAGCGCATTCGGGTTGAGGGTGGAGGCATATACCCGGGCAATTGCCCGCTGCAGGGCGCTCAGGTTCTCTTCCAGGCTGCCCTGATTGGGGCAGAAGACGCTTTCATATTTGCCGGGGAAGGCGGTGCCGAAACTATCTTCCAGCAGGCTGGAAGAGCGCACAATGAGCGGTTTGTTGCCCAGCTTGCCAAGCAGGTCGCGCAGCTGTTCGCTGATATCAATCGCAAACCGGCCGCGCTCAAAATCCTGCAAAATTTGTGGATATTCGGCGCGCATTTCTGGCTCGGTTTTGTATTTCTGGTCGTTCCAGTGGAAGAGTTCGTTCATTGCCATGAAGGCATACATCTCATCCGAGCCAATGTAGTACGATTCGGGCTTCTTCAGGCAGCCGCGCAGCTCTTCGTCGGCCTGCGTCATCAGGATGCGGTAGGCAAGCAACATGCCGGCCGCCTTGCCGCCAATCCGTCCATGTCCAATTTTGCGTTGCCGAATGTCGGCCAGGTCATCCAGGGTGAACCATTCTTTGGCGATGTGAATGTAGGGCAATTGATCGCTGATGAGCGAGCGGATGAGGACGACGCGCAGTTCGTGCAGGCGCGCTTCGTAGCGCTCGCGCTGTCCGGGGGGCATGTTTTGAATTTGGAGCGCCTGTTTCAGCACCTGTTCAATGGATTGCTGCTCGGGGTTGTGACCATAGAGCACTTCCTGGAAGCTGACGCCTTTTTCGGCCAGCACTTCGTTGATGATCTGTTGCAGGCGCTCAAAGGTGAAGTGTTCAATGAAGTAGACATCGGTCAACAGGTCGCGGACGTGCTGCTGCCGCACCTCCCAAATTTCACCGGCCTCTTCGAAATAGGGGTCGTGCAGGCCTTCGTTTTGCTGGGTTTTGATCGAGATGGTCTTGACCTCACATTCGAAGGCCTCGCGGGTCATGTACCCGCCATCGTAGAGGGCGCGCCGCATTCGCCGCCGGATGCGCTCGCTCAGGATCGGGTATTGTGCCAGCGCCAGGTAGACGCGCGCCAAGACCTCGTTTGAAATCAGGGCAAGCGAGGCAGTCAGGCTCATGGGGGCCTCCAGTCAAGGGTCAATTGTCAGGCGGGCATTAGCCCAGGTGCATGGGCATGATGACGTGGGTGAAGTTGTCGTCGCCAACTGGTTTGAGGATGGCCGGGGTGTTGTTGGCGTTCGTTTCCAGGACGACGCTCGGGGTGCGGATGACATCCAGCACTTCGCGCAGGAAGCGCACGTTGAAGGCAATCACCAGGCCGGGGCCTTCAATGTTGGCATCTACGCTCACTTCGCTGGCGCCGGTTTCTTCGGATTGGGCCGAGATTTCAACTTTGCCGGGCCGGTCGGGGTTGGGGGTGATGTTGAGGCGGATGACGTTGTTGCTTTCCCGGGCGATGATTTCGGCCTGTTTGCAGGCGTTGAAGAATTCACCTTTGGAGAGGACGGTGTGGGTCTTGAAGGAGCGGGGGATGATGGCGCGATAATCGGGGAAGTTGCCTTCGATCAGCAGGGAGACCAGCTCGGTGTTTTTGAGGTGGAAGATGACCTGACCGCGCTCGGCGGGGATGCTCATCACCAGGGTCTGGTCGCCATCGGTGGCAATGCGCGCCAGTTCGGTCAGGGCGCGCGCCGGCACGATGATGGAGATGGGCCGCTCGGTTGGGGCGGCCAGGTTGGCCTTGCGCACCGAAATGCGGAAGCCATCGGTTGCGGCC
Source organism: uncultured Anaerolinea sp. (assembly GCA_964453115.1). Classification (GTDB taxonomy): domain Bacteria; phylum Chloroflexota; class Anaerolineae; order Anaerolineales; family Anaerolineaceae; genus JAIWNK01. The sequence goes on from CAYVRT010000054.1 coordinate 8,596, forward strand.
AGGGTCAGTTCGCTGCCGTTGACGCTCATCAACACGCCTTGCAGGACGGGCCGGGCATCATCGGAAGAGGCGGCAAATGCCACCTGTTGGATCATCTCTTTGAATTCGGCCATGTTCAGTTCGATGCCGGTTTGCAGGTCGGGGACGGGGATGGGTGGGAATTCCTGAGCGTCAATGCCTTTGATGTCGGTTGAGTTGCTGCCGCAGCGCACGTTGACGGTTTGGGTGCGCAGGCTCAGGCTGAGGGTCATTGCATCGTTGGGCAGGGTGCCAACCAGGTCGGCAAAGGTGCGGGAGGGCAAGGTGATGGCGCCTTCTTCGGCAATTTGTGCCGGAATCCAGCAGGTGATGCCCAGGTCGAGGTTGGTTGCCGAGAGGCGCAGCCGCCCTTCGTCGGTGGCAATCAACACGTTTGCTAACACGGGCAAGGTGTTGCGTGGCGAAACGGCCCGCGCAACCAGCCCCAAGCCATGTGCCAGATTTTGTTGTGAAACGGTTACCTTCATGTGCGGCCTCTGTCTCCCAGAAATAAGGATGATGATGTTAAAGTATACACCAAAAAAGCAAAAGCGGCAGTTTTTTCTAGTTGGAACACTGCTATTCTATGCCTGGAATGGATGTTGGCAATTCTTGGATGAATTCTCTCGCCGCATTGAGATACGCTTTTGTCTTAAATAACTTCCTGAATAGTCGAATATAATCTTTGACGTGCATTTTGACGTAATCTGAATTTTGTGCCGTGATTGTGACCCGTCCGTGCATCAAAATCTATTAGCACATCTCCATTAACGATTGCCGTTAAGAAGTTATCCATACGAAAGTCGCGCAGAATTAATAAACGGGTGTAATGGAAAAATTCTTTATCTCCTTCCCTTTTTACTTCTGCTTGGACATAAAAGGTGTTTAGAAGCTTTGTTCCTGCCTTGTGCTCGAGATCATTAAATCCCCAATAGGGCTGTGGAATTAATTCGCCTAATCCAACACGTTTGTTGACAGCATCCAACCAATCTGAATGACGAGGGTGCACTTTGCTGGCATCAAAGGAAATTAAAATTTTTCGATTCGCCTTGTCAATTTGGACCATAAATCCCCTATCGCTTCTCTGTACTCCATGAATCGTTTGGCGAAAACTCATTTCATCGGACGGATATTTTGTTCCAGCAAGTTCATGTCTCCAGCCATATAGGGGAAGGAAAATATTGGGTACAAATTTTAACGCTCTTGGAGATGGCTCCATGTGAAAGAGTGTGGTTAGGGAGGACGTTTCTGCTTTTTGGCATTTTAATTCCCACTCTGAGGCATTTGGAATCGGCAAATTGTTTTCTTGAATTCCTAAAAGATCTTCGAGGGTATTTCCTATACCACCATCGTTCCCCGGTCGAGCGTTGGGTATCCAGCCGCGATTCCTGATTTCTATTAATGCATTGATCAGCGATTCTTTGGTGTATGTTTTCATGATTCCGGTGGTTTCCAAAAATCAAGAAGATATTCAAAGGTGGTTCCCATTGTTATGTAATTGCTCGGGTAGCCGAAAATGCCAATTTTGTTCACAATATTTGTTCTATCCCAGATAATCGTATTCCGAAGCTCATAACCGCGCTGACGTAGTTCATTAATCAATGCCACGTGAATGGTAATGCGCTCATTTTCCCACCACATGTCGGGGACATTAATTACACAATGTCCTTTTGGATGGAGTAAGGGCAGCAATTTTTCAAAAATATCTCCGATTGCTTTTGTGTACTCTTCCAAGGGCATGGTTCCAAGGTCTCTGGGATCTTGTGAATATTGTTCCACTTTGTTTAATTGCTCGTTGTTTCGTTCTCGGCGCGACTTATTTTGTCGTTTTCTATTCAACAAGTTGGCATAGGGTGGAGAAGTCCATATCAGGCTGACCGAATTGCGTGCTACGTACTCAGGAATATGCAAAGCATCATCTTGAATTGCTACTTGTTGCGCATGGTTAAATAGATTATTGCTTGCTAATCTATTTGTGCATAATTCGATGTATTTTTCTTGCAGGTCAAAACCAGCAGCATTCCGATTAAGGTCCTGAGCAGCTACAAGGGTAGTGCCACTTCCTACAAACGGATCCAAAACAAATTCGCCTTCGTGCGTGAAAAGGCTGATTACCTTTTTTGCCAAAGATACAGGGAAAGTAGCAGGATGCAAATTTTTGTCTCGAATATCTCTGCCTTCATAGAAAAATTGCCAAACACCAATTTGGCTTTTGAGCCATTCTTTGGCGGTTAAACAATTTAAGTGATTGGGCGGGCAAGTGCATGTGCGTTGCGTTCCAATAGCTAGCCTGGTCCGATAATTTGTTTCGGTTTCTCGAATTGAACGAGGTAAGACGCTTTCAGTGTGTGCAATATCGCTATTCATATCGTTTCGTTTTCTCCGACTTTGATTCTACTCTATATTGTCAGTGTTAGCCAAAAATTATTGGTGTAAAATTTCTCTTAAATCATGCTTAGAATCAGCGTCTTTGCCAAAAAGGTTGAGATTAGAGGAGTTTTATTGTATACTGGAGGAGTGCACCTTAACAATTGCATAGTATGGGTGTGGGTAAAAGGCGATTTTGGTCTTGCGTACCCCCCTGCCTTTTTGAGTGAAAACGGAGTGAAATGGGGCGGGGGGTG
>CAYVRT010000055.1:0-11215 GCA_964453115.1 uncultured Anaerolinea sp.
GACGCCGACCCCGGCATTCAATCAAGGAGGAGAAGAAGAGAAGTCGCCCTTTCGACCTCTATCTTACCAGGGCCTTGCTTCTTCTACTTGACGCCAAACCTACGCTTAACCTACGTTCGACTTACAAATAACCAACAAGGCAACCATGGAAACTTCAATTGCAACAAACAACCTTGGTCGAATCTATAAGCTGCGCGGGGCCAAGGGCAGTGAGCCGCGCACGCTTACAGCGCTTTCGGGTGTGAACTTGGAGGTTCGCCACGGAGAATTATTTGGATTGCTTGGCCCGAATGGGGCGGGTAAGACAACATTAATCAAAATTCTGACGACTCTTCTGGCTCCAACGCAGGGCAGCGCACGCGTGGCAGGGCTGGATGTGGTTGAAGACCGAGAACGGGTGCGGGAATGCATCAATATGGTTTCAGGGGGCGAGACTTCTGGGTATGGTTTGCTGACGGTTCGAGAAAATTTGTGGATGTTCGCTCAGTTTTACGGCATTCCGGGCAAAGTGGCCTATGCTCGGATTGATAAGCTGCTGGAAATTGTCGGAATGACGGATCGGGCGCGCACCAAATCTTCCGATCTTTCTACTGGGCTGCGCCAAAAGATGAACATTGTGCGCGGCTTTTTGACCGATCCGCGAGTGCTTTTTCTCGATGAGCCGACATTGGGCCTGGATGTGGGGGCTGCGCGCGATGTGCGGGCGTTTGTGCGGCGCTGGATGGGAGAAGATCCTTCTCGCACATTACTGTTGACGACGCATTATATGGCGGAAGCTGATGAGTTGTGTGACAGAGTGGCGATTATTAACAAGGGGCGAGTTCTGGCGTGTGATACACCGCAGAACCTGAAACAAAATTTTCAGCAAGATGCGCTGTTCCACATTGAGGTGGATGTGTGTTGCGGAATGGATGCCGAGCTATATCGTGGATTGGCGGGCGTCAAGTCGTTTCATGTCCATTCAAATGGTGAAACAACCCGTCTGGAGGTGGTTCTTACGGAGGAGGCGGCGTTGGCAGGGGTGATTGCTGCATTGACGGCTCACCCGGCGCGTATTTTGCATTTGCAGAAGCGGCAACCCACTCTCGAAGATGTATTTGTTCAACTTGTTGGGCTGCGGATGGAAGAGGTAGAACATGCCGATGCTCCCACCCATTGAAAAAAAGGCTTCGGGCTGGCGCTTGTTTTTGATGACTGTAGTGGGGCGGTCTTATCCGCGGGTAGTTGGCATGCAGCGTGAACGCTCCTGGTTGTTCTTTGATGTCTTTTTCCCCATGCTTTCGGTGGCGGCTTATGTATTCGTTTATCGCGCAATTGGCGCTCCTGAAGACTATGTTGGTTTTGTGGTGGTTGGCGGCGCAATGACTGCTTTTTGGATGAACATTCTATGGAGCATGGCGAGTCAATTGTATTGGGAAAAGGAACAAGGTAACCTGGCGCTGTATATTATTGCGCCGGGGCAAATGATGGCTGTGTTGCTTGGGATGGCTTTGGGCGGGTTATTTGCTACTTTTTTGCGGGCGCTGGCCGTAATGTTGTTGGGTAGTTTGTTGTTCCAGGTGCAATATGTGGTGGTCAGTTTTCCACAGTTGCTGGCTGTATTTACCTTGAGTATGGTGGCGTTGTATGGGATGGGGATGATGGCTGCATCCTTGTTTTTGTTGCTGAGCCGTGAGGCCTGGCATATTTCCAATCTGGCTCAGGAGCCAATTTATCTGGTTTCCGGGTTTTATTTCCCAATCAAATCTTTTAATTTTTGGGTGGCTGCGGCAGCTTCAATAATTCCTTTGACCTTGGGTTTGGATGCAATGCGGCAGTTGGTGTTTGTCAGCGGGGCAAGCCTGGGGTTCTTGAGCGTACAGGTAGAGATTGGGGTTTTGCTGGTGCTTTCGGTGGTCTTTGTTGGCGCAGCTAAATTGTTGTTGGATAAGATGGAGCAACTGGCTGTCCGCGAAGGTCGTTTGACAGAGAACCGTCGTTAAGGAGAATCAAATGCGCGCACAAACGTTGTTGCGTTCGTTTCGCACGGCTGTTTGGTTGGGCTGGCAAATTGAGTCTAACTGGGCTGATCCGTTTTTGTTTGCGGTGTATTCGATTGTTAAGCCACTGGCTGCAGCGGGAATTTTGGTTGTGATGTATAGCATTGTAAGCAATGCGAATTTTGACTCGCCGGTGTTTGCTTATCTATATCTTGGAAATGCTTTTTACCAGTATGTGGGAACGGTGATGACGGGGGTTTCTTGGGCGATTATTGACGACCGCGAGCATTACCGAACATTGAAATATATTTATACGGCGCCGGTTAGCATTCCCTGGTATTTGTTGGGGCGTGGGGTGGCCCGCTTTTTAATGACGACGCTTTCGGTGGCTGTGACAATTTTGTTTGGTGTCTTGTTCCTGCACCTGAAAATTGATTGGGCGGCGGTAAACTGGCCGATGTTTTTGGCTGGTTTGCTGGTGGGGGTGTTGATGCTGGCAATGATTGGATTGTTATTGGCTGGTTTTACGCTGATTACAGCCCGGCATAGTGGTGCAATTGGCGAGTCGGTGGCCGGGGCTTTGTTTCTGTTCAGTGGGGCTATTTTCCCATTGGAGGTTTTACCGGCATTTTTGCGTCCGCTTGGCTATGTATTTCCCATTACCTATTGGCTAGAGTTGTTGCGGCGCTCGCTGGTTGGTTCAGTGGCAGATGCTTTTCCAACCCTGGCGGGCTGGAGTGAAGCGCAATTGTTGGCTATTTTGGTGGTTTTGACGTTGGTGTTTGGTCTTTTGGGGCTGGGGGGCTTTCGCTATTTTGACCGTCGGGCGCGAGAACGGGGCCTGATTGATATGACAACCAATTATTAGGAGGTTGTGATGCTTGCGTATGCGCAATTGATGGATTCTCCTCTGGGCCCGCTTTCGGTTGGGGCCAGTCAACGCGGGGTGGCGGTGGTACTGTTTGGCATAGAACAGAGTGGCGTTTTAGAGGGTGGGATGGGGCTGGTGTATGCTGAGCAAGCTGTGCAACAGTTGTTGGCATATTTTTCTGGAGATCGAAGCGGGTTTAACGTACCGATAGACTGGAATGTGCTGCCGGATTTTCAGCGTCGGGTGCTGCTGGCAACGGTAGAAATACCGTTTGGTGAGGTACGAACCTATGCACAGATTGCCAGGGCAATTGGTGCGGGGGGCGCTGCACGGGCAGTTGGTAATGCCGAGGCGCGTAACCCAATGCCCTTGTTGGTGCCTTGTCACCGAGTGGTGGGCAGTGACCGGCGAATGCATGGCTATGGCGGGCCCGGGGGAATTGAGAGGAAGATTGGGCTTCTGAAGTTGGAAGGACATCATTTTTGTGGAGAGCTTCTTAATGACTGAAGAGCGTGTGATACCCTATCGGGCTGGCTTTGTGGCGGTGGTTGGGCGACCCAATGTTGGTAAATCTACGTTAATCAATGCTTTGCTGAAGCAGAAGATTGCAGCAGTTTCGCCCCGTCCACAAACAACGCGCCGGCGGCAGTTGGGTGTGTTGTGTTTGTCCGGGGCACAAATTGTATTGGTGGATACTCCTGGGATTCATGTTCCGCAGAATCAATTGGGCAAGGCGATGAATGAGGCTGCTTTGGCTACCCTGGCAGATGTGGATTGTATCGCCTGGTTGGTGGATGCAAGTGAGGCGCCAACCGAGGAAGATTGCCTGGTGGCTGAGCGGATTAAAACAGTGCCTGAGGCGGTGGTTGTGTTGGTGCTAAACAAGGTAGATTTGCTCTCGGATGCGCAATTGGTTATCCGCAAGGCTGAGTTTGGGGCCCTGTTGCCTGCGGCTATGTTGCTTGGCATTTCGGCCCTGCGCCCGAAAACATTTGAACTGTTGTTAGAGGCATTGCTGGCGCGGATTCCAGAGGGAATGCCTTTTTATGACGAGGATCAGATTACGGATTTGTATGAGCGTGAGATTGCATCTGATTTGATTCGCGAGGCGTGTTTGCTGAACCTGGATGAAGAAATTCCGCACGCGATTGCTGTGCGAATTGACGAATACAAAGATCGCACCGAAACGCAATCATATATTGCTGCTACCTTGCTGGTGGAACGCGAGTCGCATAAGGCGATTGTGATTGGCCGCAATGGGGCAATGCTGAAGAAGATTGGCACAACAGCCCGGCAGGCAATTGAGGAAATGAGCGGGCGTAAGGTGTTTTTAGAGCTGCGTGTTAAGCTGTATAAGAATTGGCGCAATGACGCAAATTTGTTGCGGCAATTGGGCTACAAGATGGCAGAATAGGGAGAGAATTTATTTTGGTTGGGGCGCGATTGCAAATACAGTTGGTTGAAATAGCACGCTGTTTCAGGGTTTTGCAAGCGGCCTGAAGCCTTCACCTAATGCTTCGTGGGCGGTGCCGATAACCATGAAGGCTTTAGGATCGCAGTCTTTGACCAGTTCTTTGAGCTGAGCAATTTCAGCGCGCGTGATGACACAATAGATAACTGGCCGATCAGAGCCGGTGTAGCCGCCGCGCCCGCTCAAAATGGTGACACCGCGTTCCATCTCTTCCATAATGCGTTGAGAGATTGCATCGGGAGCTTCGGTGACGATGATGGCGGTGCGGAAGATGTTGGAGCCTTCGGCGATCATTTCGGCGGCAATGCCGCTGACGTAGATGACAACCAGGCCGTAGAGTGCTTTAGGCCATCCAAATGCGATGCCACCGAGCAGCACGACCAGCGTGTCTGTTACCAGATAGGCCTGCGAGATGGAAATACCTAGGCGATGGTTAAGGATACGGCCAAGGATGTCGCTGCCGCCGCTTGTGCCTTGGCCTCGATAAACAATGCCCAATCCAACCCCCAACAACAGGCCGCCATACAGAGTGTTGAGAACTATATCTTCGGTGACGCCTTGCGATGGTAGGTAGAGGGCCAGAAAATCGGTGAGGAATGAGAAGGTGATGATTGAGATGGCGGTACGCAGGGCGAATTTAATGCCGCCCAGATAGCGCCAGCCGAGGATGAACATGGGAACATTGCCGATGAAAACCATCAAGCCAATTTGCCAGCCGGTGTAGAAGTTGATTACCTGCGCTCCGCCGCTGATGCCGCCGCTGACCAGGTTTGCTGGAATGAGAAATAGGCGCATAGCAAGTGCTTGAATCAGGGCGCCTAGCGCAACCAGGCTATAATCTTTGATGCTGCGCCAGCGCAGCAGGGCAAGGCGTTTTTTTTCCATGGATTTGTCCTTACAAGTGAATGAATGGGCGTTATTATAGCTGTGTTTGGGAGATTGAAAAGGGTAAAAGTTTCCTGAAAATGTCACTTGCAAACAATTCGTAAGCTCAAATCCTTTGACAATCTGGGCAGGCAAGGCTAAAATAATCTAGATGGATTATTTTTGTCCTTCACTACGAGCGCTTCGAGGTGCATTGTGAGTAAATGGGCCGGAAAATTTGTAATTGGCTTGACCGGAAATATTGGCACAGGCAAGAGTGTGGTGCGCAAAATGCTTGAGCATTTGGGGGCCTACGGTATTGATGCAGATGCTTTGGGGCATCGGGCAATCGCGAAGGGGGCTCCGGGGTATCAGGCGGTGCTGCGTGCTTTTGGGCAGTGGCTTTTGGGTCCAGACGAGCAGATTGATCGGGTAAAGCTCGGGCGGCTGGTTTTTAATGATCCAGAAGCAATGCATCAATTGGAGGCAATTACGCATCCATTGGTGGAGCAGGCAATTGATTATATTGTGCAACGAGCGACACAACCTGTAATTGCAATTGAGGCGATCAAACTGCTTGAATCGAATTTGGGGAAGCAATGTGATCATATCTGGGTCACGTATGCGAGCCCTGAGCAACAGCTTGCGCGTCTGATTCAGCAGCGCAAGATGAACGAGGTGGATGCACGCATGCGCATTCAGGCGCAGCCGGCGCAAGAGCAAAAGATGAATGTGGCGCATGTGGTGATTAAGAATGTCGGGTCATTTGAAGATACCTGGCGGCAAGTGAGTGCAGCCTGGCAGAAAGCATTGCCACAGGCAGCGCCAGAGCCTGCGCCAACGGTTGCTGTTGCAACTACATCCGCGCCGGCAAAACCGATGATGCCGGTTAAGGCAGGCACTGATTCTCCAACGGTGCCGGTTGTGGAATTGAGCGTGGTGCGTGCTGGGCCGCGTAATTCAACTGAAATTGCTTCCCTGCTGAACCGTTTGACCAGACGACAGGAACCCTTGTTGCGCGAGGACATTATGGCGGCGTTTGGTGAGAAAGCGTTTTTGTTGCTGCAAGCCGGGCCAGCAATGGTTGGGGTGATTGGTTGGCAGGTGGAAAACCTGGTTTCACGCACCTTGGATATTGTGATTGATCCATCTGTTTCGCCAACACAGGCATTGCCTGTGTTGATTAACGAAATGGAACGAGCCTCAAAAGATTTACAGTGTGAGGCATCACTTATTTTTGCGCCGCCTGAGCTTGCACAACATGATTCGCTTTGGCGCAGCCTGGGCTATGAGCGACGTTCGCCGCAGATGCTGGGTATTTTAGCCTGGCAAGAGGCAGCACAAGAGTCAATGCTGCCCGATTCAACGTTATACTTTAAAAAGCTGCGCCAGGATCGAATTCTGCGCCCGATTTAGTTTGTCTGTGGAGCAGGACGCCGCGAGGCCTCTTCTCATGGCTGAGAATGCCGGGCAGCAGAACGGCAGCCTGTTGCAGCCTCAAGCAATGATGAGAGAGAAGCGTTTTTGTGCCTGATTTGCTGACTGAAGTTTCATTTTTGTTGCAGCGCCTTAATTGGGTAAGTCTGCTTGACCTGCTGTTGGTAACGCTGGTGTTGTTTGGCGTGTTGATGCTGCTGCGCGATACGCAGGCAATGGTTTTGTTGCGCGGGGTGTTGCTACTGGTTTTGTTTTTAATCATTTTGACACGTTTGGTTAATCTGCCAGCCTTTTCGTGGTTGATTCGGACGACGTTGCCATCGCTTTTGTTGGCGATACCGGTCATTTTTGCGCCGGAAATTCGGCGTGGATTGGAACGTTTGGGGCGTGCTGGTTCTACTTCGCTCCTTAGCCGCCAAGATGCGGCTTCCATTAAGGCGTTGCGCGAGACGATTGGCACACTGGTTACTTCGGCAGTTCGCCTTTCGGCACGACAACATGGAGCATTAATTGTTTTGCAATGTAACGATAGTTTGCGAGAGTATATGCATACAGGGATTTCGTTAAATGCGCGAATTACTCCTGAATTGCTGTTGCAAATTTTTTATCCCAATACCCCTTTGCATGATGGGGCAGTCATTATTGCGGATCATCGAGTGGTGTCTGCTTCGTGTGTAATGCCGCTTTCGGCCAGTGGTGTTCTGAATCGTGCTGCGGAACGTCGGATGGGGCTGCGACATCGGGCTGCGTTGGGAATTTCGGAGGCAAGTGATGCAATAGCAATTGTTGTTTCCGAAGAAACTGGGTTAATTTCGATTGCACATGGTGGGAGAATGATTCGGCGTTTGGATGCGGAACGATTGGAAAATATTTTGCTGGCTTTTTATCAGCCGCCCCGGCCTGGCCCGCGCTTGTGGGGATGGTTGGTGAGACCATTTTCCAGGGGGCGCACTTCCTCTGAGGAACAGCGATGAAGCAGTTTTTGAAATGGATGGGGAAAATTGTTCCAACTTTTTTGACGGCAGTTTTGCTGGCAATAGCGGTTTGGGTTTCGGCTGTCATTGAAAAGGATCCGACGGAGGAGCGACTGTATCCCCAGCCAGTGACATTAGAAATTGTTGGTCAGGATCCCGGATTGGTGATTACCAGTTCTCCGCCGCGCACAATCAACGTGACACTGAAAGCTCCTCTTTCAACCTGGGAAGTTTTGAACAATACGCCGGGGAGTGTGCGAGCATTTATTGATCTTTCGGCTTTGCAAGAAGGCGCTCATGTGTTACCTGTCCAGGTGCAGGTTTCGGAAGGTCCGGTGCAGATCGTTTCCTATACTCCAGGAACAGCAGAACTGGTGCTGGACCGTTTGATGAGTCGGGTATTTGATGTGCGTGTAGTGCAACGGGGGCAGGTGGCAACCGGGTACCAGACAGGAACATTGACGCTTGATCAAAAACAGGTGACGGTGACTGGCCCTGCGACGCTGGTTAATCGGGTAAATGAGGTTCGGGCGGTTTTGGATGTGGGACAGGCGCAACAAACGATTCAGCGCAGCATTTCTCTGGTCGCTATGGATAGTGGAGAGCAGGTGGTGAGTGGGCTGACAATGACGCCGGATGAGGTGGTAGCGCACCTGGATGTGACACAACGTTATGGGTATCGCAATGTGGTAGTCAAAGTTGTGGTGGTTGGTCAGGTGGCTGATGGATATCGTCTGACAAATATTTCGGTGGTTCCGGCGGCAATTACGGTGTATTCTGCTGATCCACAGGTTGTGAACAGTTTGCCTGGGTATGTTGAAACAATGGCTCTGGATTTGAATGGGGCAACGGATGATGTGGACGTGTTTCAGTTGCTAAATTTGCCGCCAGGTGTCTCGGTGGTCGGGGACCAAACAACGGTTTTGGTGCGGGTAAGCATTGCCAGCATTGAAAGCAGCTTACCAATATCCGTGCCGATTGAGGTGGTTGGGTTAATGCCTGGTTGGGTGACGCGCATTTCGCCAGAGACGGTAACGGTGATTGTCACGGGGCCGCTTCCGAAATTGGATGGCCTGACGCCAGATGGCGTGCGGGCAGTAGTGGATGTGAGTGGATTGGAAGCAGGAACATATTCTTTGACACCACAGATTGAATTGGCTGTGCAGGATTTGCGTGTAGAGTCGTTTTTGCCGGAATTGGTTGAGGTGGTGTTGAGCCGAGTGGCAACTCCAACACGCACACCGAGACCAACACCATAAAGCTGGTTTTTCGAGTATAATGAACATTTCGCAGCGCGTCTGCGGTGGAAGGAGTTCCTGTATGAATAAACCGGTGGTGGCCCTTGTGGGGCGGCCCAATGTGGGCAAAAGTACGTTGTTTAATCGCCTGGCGGGGGAGCCGTTGGCTATTGTGGATGATACCCCTGGAACAACGCGAGATCGGCTCTTGGCAGAGGCTGAGTGGAATGGGGTAATTTTTGATATTGTGGATACGGGAGGAATTGACCCTTCAAGTAGCGGCAGTGGTCGCGAGCCACTTTCGATTGGGTCAGCGGAATTTATTGAGCAGATCCGCATGCAGGCACAAATTGCTATTCAGGAAGCGGATGTGGTTTTATTACTGGTGGATGCAGCGGATGGCGTGACGCCATCGGATCGTGAGGTGGCCCAAATTTTGCGCCGCAGCCAAAAGGTTGTGGATGGGGTGGCCTATCCGCCGGTGCTGTTGGTGGTCAATAAGGCAGACAGTGCCGGATTGCGTTCAACAGTGGGTGAGTTCTTTGAATTGGGTATGGGAGACCCCTACCCAGTTTCGGCGGTGCACGGAACAGGAACTGGAGATTTGTTGGATGCTCTGGTTGCAGCTTTTCCCCATCTGGATAGTGTTGAGGATGATTCGGTCAAGATCTCGATTGTTGGTAAGCCGAATGTTGGCAAATCGAGCTTGTTGAACCGGCTGGTGGGGGAAGAGCGGGTAATTGTTAGCAATATTCCCGGTACAACGCGTGATGCGATTGATACTCGTTTTGAATATAATGAACTGTCAGTGACGCTGATTGATACGGCGGGAATTCGAAGGCGCGGCAAGGTGGAACGTGGAGTTGAGAAATATAGTGTTTTACGTTCTATGCGCGCAATTGAGCGTTGCGATGTGGCTTTGCTGGTGGTGGATGCAACGAGTGGATTGACAGCGCAGGATGCACACATTGCGGGGTTTATATTGGATGCATGGAAAAGTGCAGTGGTGATTGTCAATAAATGGGATGCGATTGAGAAGGATTCGCATACTATGGAAGAGTTTACACGGGTTGTGCGACAGACGCTCAATTTTATGGATTATGTTCCCGTGCTGTTTATTTCGGCTAAGACAGGGCAGCGAGTGGAACAGGTGATGCCATTGGCGCTGCAAGTGCAAGAGGAGCGATTGGCGCGCATTTCGACTGGTGCACTGAATCGGGTTTTGCAGCGGGCACAGGATTTGCATGTTCCAACGGGCAAGACGGGGCGCAGTTTGCGGATGTATTATGGCACACAGGTGCGTAGTGACCCTCCAACTTTTTTAATTTATGTAAATGATCCGCGTCTTGCGCATTTTTCCTATTTGCGGTTTTTGGAGAATCAACTTCGTGAGGAGTATGCATTCACCGGCACCCCGATTCGAATCGTGCTGAAGTCGCGCAGCGAATCTTAAGCAACCCTTGACGGGGTTAGTGAAAGGGCATATAATACAAAAACAATTGATGCGGGGTAGAGCAGAGGTAGCTCGTCGGGCTCATAACCCGGAGGTCAGTGGTTCGAATCCACTCCCCGCTACTTGCAAAACAGGTCCATCCCTGTAATCCTTAACGCATCCTGTGGCCCTGGGTGCGTTTTGGTTGTGTTTTGAGAGAAGAAAAAGATAATGGCTGCACTTCCAAATTTTCTCCATTTTCTCACCGTTGATGAAGCCGCTCGCAAATATGGGCTGGATTTGTCTTGGTTGCATGACCTGATTGAAAGGGGTAAAATCAGGGCAGGAGTCATTGCAGGAGAGACAATTGTGAGCGAAGAAGAAGTGATAGAAAAATTGCAAAGAGAAGCTGAAAAGGCGCAAAGAGCAGAGACTTCAGGTTTACGCAAAGAGGATTTGCCAGAGTATCGGATGCATACACGCTGGATAGGGGTAGGGATCGGCATTAATGAAGCCGCAAAGGAATATCGGATTCCTTATGTGACTATTTACCAATGGATGAATAGTGGAATCATTAGGAAACTCGGACGACAAGGTCAAAAAGTTTTACTTGACAGAGCGGATGTGGCTTATTGTGCTGAAATTTACCATAAGAAGGGGGCAAAGGGGAGGAAATTATTTAATTCTGATGGCACGCCGTATAAATTAAAGCGAGAGTCTCGAAGGGCATAGCGGCTTAGCCGCTTTTTATTTTAAGAAGTACTTATCTATCTTTTGTATTGACAAAGATAGATAAGTATGATATTCTAGTTCCAGCACCTTACAATCCAACTGCCAAGAGAGGGAGGGGATCAGCTTCACCATCCCCCCTGATTCCCCTCCGGCGGGTGCAAGTCCCACCGGCTGGATTGCCGAACCCCTGGGGCCTGCTGGCCCAACAGCACAGGGA
>CAYVRT010000056.1:0-10508 GCA_964453115.1 uncultured Anaerolinea sp.
CGCTTGGTGTAGGTCGGGGCCTTGCGGGCGCGCTTGAGACCGGGCTTCTTGCGCTCTTTCACGCGCGCATCGCGGGTCAACAAGTCATGTTTGCGCAGCATCGGCACAAATTCCCGGTTCATCAACGCCAGGGCGCGCGCCAGGCCAAGCGACACTGCGCCGGTCTGACCCGAAACACCGCCACCCTTCACCACCACCGTCACGTCGAAGGTGGCGCGATCCTGGTTGGCCGCCATAAAAGGCTTCAGCAGTGCTTCCATATCGCCCACGCGCGGGAAATATTCCTGCGCGTCGCGGTCATTGACGATGAACTTACCCGAGCCGGGCATAATGCGCACGCGCGCTGTGCTTTCCTTGCGCCGTCCAATGCCTTCGATATACTTCGTCATTCGCTCGCTCCTTCTAAGCAACTGGTTTGGGCTGCTGGGCCTCATGGACATGCTCAGCACCCTCGAAAATGCGCAGCCGATTGATCAACTGCCGACCCACTTTGTTATGGGGCAGCATGCCCCACACCGCAGCACGGATGACACGGTCTGGGTGCGTCTGCATCTGCTCGCGCATGCCCACCGTCCGCAAACCACCCGGATACCCGGAGTGTTTGTGATAGAACTTGGTGTCAAGGCGCTTGGCAGCAATCGAGAGCTTGCCAGCATTGATCACCACCACATAATCCCCCATCATCACACCGGGGCTGTAGGTGGGTTTATGCTTGCCCAACAAATAGTGGGCAATCTGCGTGGCCAGGCGGCCCAGATTTTGATCGGTCGCGTCAATCAAAATCCAATCTGATTCAGGCTTTCCTTTGATTACGTAGGTCTTTTCCACGTTCCTTCTCCACAGGCTGCATCCAATCACTCGGACACAGGCAAGGTATCCAACAAAACTTGTCCAGTGCCATCCTGCCCATCATATTGCACACGCACCAGGGTCAAACCCTGAGCCGCAGCCAGGCCAGCTGGGAGGGCGGTTTGGTGCTGCAAAGCGGCCTGAAGCTGCACGGCCTGTATCAGGCCATGCGCCATTGCCACCTGCACCCAAACCATCCGCCGCACCATCCGGTAAAGGAAGGCATTTGCCCACACTTCAAACCGGAATTCATCGGCTTCAGCCTGCCAGTGCGTCCGTAACACCTGCCGCACGGTGCTGCCACCCACTCGCATTGGCGAGCCAAAGGCGGCAAAATCGTGCCTGCCCATCAGCAGCGCGGCGCTCGCCGTCAAACGGTCGAGCTGCGGCGCCGGCCAAACCCGCCAGGCATATCGCTCTCGCAGCGGGTCTCGCTCCGGCTGGCAATAAAGGCGGTAATGGTAGCAGCGCGCCCTGGCATCGAAGCGGGGGTGAAACCCCGGCGCTGCCAGCATCACCGCTTTTACGGCCACATCGCCCGGCAGATGAGCATTCAAGGCTCGCCCCAACACCGCAGGCGGATGCCCCCACTCCAGGTCAAAGGCAATCACCTGACCGCTGGCGTGAACGCCGCTGTCGGTGCGCCCGGCGAACAGAATGGAATGCCCCTGCCACCCCAGGTGACGCAGCGCATTTTCCACTTCCGCCTGCACAGTGCGGGCATTTCCCTGGCGTTGAAAGCCTCGGAAATGCGTGCCATCATAGGCAAGAATAATCTGGTAACGTTCCATACCCCGCAGGGTATCCTGGCGATCGAACCGCCAACTGGCTCTTACTCTTCGACCAGTTCCAACAACACCATCTCCGCTGCATCGCCCAGGCGCGGCCCGAGCTTCAGCACACGGGTGTAACCACCATTGCGGGTGGCGAAACGCGGCGCAATGTCGTCGAACAATTTGCGCACTGTTTCTGCATTTGCCATGCGCGCTGCTGCCAAGCGCCGGGCATTGACTTTATCAATCTCACTGCCCTTGGCGCTGTTGCGCGCCAGCGTAATCAATTGTTCTGCATCAGCGCGAATTGCCATCGCCTTGGCACGGGTCGTCTTGATGCGTTCGTGGGTAAACAATTGGTTGATCAACGTCCGCCGCAAAGCATTGCGCTGATCCTTACTTCGACCCAGTTTATATCCAGCTACATGATGCCGCATAGTGCTTACTCCGAATCCTTATCCTCTTGCAAGAAACCCTTCTCGCGCATCTTCTGACGCAGCTCATCCAGGCTCTTTTCACCAAAATTACGGATAGACATCACCGCCTCGTCGCCTTTTTCCAGCAGTTCCAGCACGTCGCCAACCGTCGTCACGCCCGTGCGCTTCAAGGAATTGAAGACCCGCACAGATAGATCCAGGTTTTCAATCGGCGTTTCAGCTGCTTCGCTTGTCAGGCGGCTGCCGCCAATTTCTTTGTCGCCACCTGCCACAACCACTTCTTCACTGGCGCCTGAAATATAGCGCAGATGATCCATCAACAGCTTGGAAGCCTTACCAAGCGCCTTTTCTGGCGTAATGGTTCCATCCGTCCAAATTTCCAACACCAGGCGGTCATAATTGGTGCTTTGCCCAACGCGCGCCGAGCTAACCGTATAATTGACACGCCGCACAGGATTGAAGATGGCATCCACCGGCAATTCGCCAATCGGCAAACGGCCACTGCGGTCCGTTGCCGGAGAGTACCCGCGGCCACGTTCCACTGTCATCTCAATCTGCACCTGCGCCCGACCATCATTGACCTCAAACAGGGGCAGTTCCGGGTTCACCAGTTCTACTTCCGCCGGCAGTTCAATATCGGCGGCCACAATCTGGCCTTCACCCTGCACGTTCAACTGTAAATGCGCCGTATCCACGTCATTCAAAATCAACCGAATTTGCTTGATTTGCAGCATGACCTGAATAACATCTTCCCGCACACCCGGAATATCGCTGTATTCATGCAGCACATCCAGGATGCGCACCGAAGTAATTGCTGCTCCTTCCAAAGAAGACAGCAAAACCCGACGCATCGCGTTGCCCAGGGTGACCCCGTAACCCCGTTCCAGAGGACTGATCACAAATTTGCCGTAGTTTCGAGCTTCTGCTTCCCGCTCAATTTTCGGCGTTACCATGTTCGTTAAGGCACACACGTTTCACCCCTCCCCGATGCAAACCCAAAGGCCACACCGGACATACAGGCGTTAGCGCGAATAGTATTCAACGATCAACTGCTCGTTGAGGTTGCCGTCAATTTCGGCACGTTCCGGCAGGCGCAACACACGGCCATTCAACCCCTTCAAGTCGCGATCCAGCCACGAGGCGCAATTGCGCTTTTCAGCCAGGTCAGCCAGTTCCTTGAAGAAGGTCGTACGGCGCGCAGTTTCGGATACCGCAACTACATCACCCTGCTGCAAGATCATCGAGGGGATATCTGCTTTGTGACCATTGACGGTGAAGTGTCCATGGTTGACCAGCTGCCGCGCCTGAGCGCGATTTTCGGCCATTCCCATGCGATACACCACATTATCAAGGCGCAGTTCCAACGTTTGCAACAGGTTCAAACCCGTCATACCGCGCAACCGGCGAGCAATGCCAAAATAGCGACGGAATTGACGTTCCAGAATGCCATACGAACGGCGGGCTTTTTGCTTGGCGCGCAACTGACGAGCATAATCGGACTCGCGGTCGCTGCGCCCGGCATTTGCCATGCGCCCGTGTTGACCAGGTGCAAAACCACGCCGCTCAAACGCACACTTGGGCGAATAGCAGCGCGCACCCTTCAAAAACAATTTCTCACCTTCTCGCCGGCACAATTTACAGGCCGGTCCAGTGTACTTCGCCATACCTTTCCTCTCTTTGTTGAATTAGACGCGGCGTTTCTTGGGAGGCCGGCAGCCGTTGTGCGCCACTGGCGTCACATCGGCAATTGAGCGCACACGCAGCCCCATCGCTTGCACAGCACGAATGGCCGATTCGCGACCCGGGCCAGGACCCTTGACGATCATATCAACTTCCTGAATTCCCATCGCAGTTGCGGCCTTCATTGCCTGTTCAGCAGCCAGGCGAGCGGCAAAGGGCGTGCTTTTGCGCGAACCCTTAAAACCAGCCGAACCCGAGCTTGCCCAACACACCGTGTTGCCCTGACCATCGGTCACAGTCACAATTGTGTTGTTGAACGAGGCGTAGATGTGCACCTGTCCAGAGGAGAGCGTTCGCTTTACTTTGCGGGCAGTTGTCGTGCGCCGCGCCGAGCGTACATTTTGAGCCATATTTCCTCGCAAAATCCTTCCTGAAACCAAATGCAATAACGTTGCGCTGGGAGGCTGGTCGGGTAGCCGCTGGGGAGAGGACCCCATCCCGACCAGCACCCCACCTGGCAACGATTATTTCTTTGTTGCACCGCGGCGGCGACCACGCCCGGCCACGGTCTTCTTCGGCCCCTTGCGGGTGCGCGAATTGGTGCGCGTGCGCTGCCCGCGCGCCGGCAAATTGCGGCGGTGACGCAGCCCACGGTAGCAGCCAATTTCAATCAGCCGCTTAATGTTCATCTGCACCTCGCGGCGCAGGTCGCCTTCCACCTTGAAATTCTTGGCGATGTATTCGCGCAAGGCATTCACTTCGGTTTCCGGTAAATCCTTCACCCGCACAGCGGGGTTCACACGCGTTGCAGCAAGGATGGTTGCCGCACGAGTCGGGCCAATCCCGTAGATATAGGTCAACGCAACGTCAATCCGCTTATTGCGCGGCAGGTCAACACCTTCGATTCTCGCCATGGTACCCTTATCCTTGTCGCTGTTTGTGCTTGGGATTTTCGCAAATCACATACAAGATGCCTTTGCGACGAACGATTTTGCACTTTGCACAGCGCTTGCCAATAGATGACGTAACCTTCATTCTACTACTCCTTGAAGAATTGCAACTCTACAGCCAAAGCAGCAATTATACTTGCCTTTACTCTTTTCGTCCAGGTTGCAACGGGTCTTCCAGCAAAGTCAACACCTGTGGACCGGTTTCTGTCACCGCCACCGAGTGTTCGAAATGTGCTGTCAGCGACCCATCTGCTGAACAAACTGTCCACTGGTCAGGCGTCACGCGCGTGCGCGGCGTCCCAACCAACAACATCGGCTCCAGGGCAATGGTCATGCCAACTCGCAGCAACATGCCCCGTCCGGCAACCCCATAATTCGGCACCTGTGGCCCCTCGTGCATTGCACGGCCAACCCCATGACCGGTATATTCCCGCGTCACGTGATAGCCGCCCGCTTCCGCCACCTGCTGAATAGCCACCGAAACATCCCCAACGTGATTGCCAGCCTTCATTTGCGCAATGCCTGCCCAAAGCGCCTTTTCAGTCACTTCCAGCAAGCGCTGCGCCGCGCCCGAAACCGTTCCCACCCCAAACGAGATCGCCGAATCGGCCACAAAGCCTTCAAAAACCGTCCCGCAATCCACTGAGACGATATCGCCCTCGCGCAGTTTGCGGCGCGGGTTTGGAATGCCATGCACCAATTCATCATTAACGCTGATGGTTGTGCTCGCCGGGTAGGGATAGGGCCCCGGATAGTTTTTGAACGGGGAATAGACACCATGCTTGCGCAGCACCTCTTCAGCAGCCGCATTCAAATCCGCTGTTGAAGCGCCAGCATGTGCTGCTGCACGCGCCGCAGCCAGTGCCTGCGCGTTGATCCAGCCCGCCTGCCGCATAATAGCGATTTCCTGCGCTGTTTTGATCGTAATCTGCCGATCCCAAGACATGCTGCCCATCTCCCTTACAATGCTGGACGCGTAACGACCGCCAACAAATCCGCACTGACTTGTTCAATGGGACGTGCCCCATCTACTTCCACCAACAGCCCACGCTGCCGATAGTAGTCAATCAGCGGCGCGGTTTGCCGTTCATAGACTGCAATGCGATTCTGCACCGTTTCGAGCGTGTCGTCTTCGCGCTGATACAGCTCCGAGCCATCCTCATCACAAATGCCTGGCCGCTGCGGCGGATTGAACTTCTCATGATAGACATGGCCTGCCGCACGGCACGACCAACGCCCGCTCAAACGCTCAATCAGCACCGCCGCTGGCACGGCAATCAACGGCACACACTTCACCGCTCCACCCATGCCACCCAACATCGTTGCCAGGGCATCTGCCTGTGCCGGTGTGCGCGGAAAGCCATCCAGCAGCGCGCCTTGCTCACAATCCGGGCGGCTCAGCCGATCCCGAATCATTGCAATCGTCACATCATCCGGCACCAGCTCCCCCTTGTTCATGTAGCTTTGTGCCAGAACGCCAAGCTCGGTCTGCGCTTTCAGGTTCTCACGGAACAAATCGCCCGAGGAGATGTGCGCCAGCCCCAGCCTTTCAGCAATTAGCTTGGCTTGCGTTCCCTTTCCGGCCCCAGGAGGCCCCAGCAAAACGATGTAGGTCGCCATAATTTAGCCTTTGATCAAATGATCATCATATCCATGCAGCCGCAGCTCAGCCTGGATGATGTTGAAGGTATCCTTCACCACACCCACCACAATCAGCAAGCCACTCGACGAAACGAGGAACAGCCCCGCCGATTGCGCGGCACCTGCCGGCAACAGTGACGACAAAACATAGGGCAAAACGGCCACAAACCCCAGGAACAAAGCCCCCGGCATGGTAATGCGCCGTTGCACGCGCGTCAGATACTTTTGCGTTGCATCCCCGCGCAGCACGCCCGGAATTTGCGCACCTTGCTTCTTCAACGTGTCGCCATAATTCTGGTTGGCAAACAGCACATCCGTATAGAAGAATGTGAACAGCACCACCATGATGAAGTACAGCAGCGAATACCACAAATTGGTATTGTTGAAGAAATTGTAGATGCCCGTCGCCACATCCCGCACTGCCTCAGCAACATTTGGCCCCATCAAGAAGCTCGCCAAAATGGCCGGGAAGGTAAGGATGGACTGCGCAAAGATGAGTGGGATCATGCCGGCCATGTTGATCATCAAGGGCAAGCTGCTTTTGACTGGCATAGACATGCGCGAGCCAACCCGCCGCCCAGGGAACAACACCGGCACATTCCGTCGCCCTTGCGTCACAAACACAATCGCAAAGATCGTCAGCGCCAAGATCGCCAAAATCACCACGATCAACCACCAGTATTGTTCATCATTGAGCAAGTCCGACACATTCGCAGGAATGCGCGCCACAATCCCAGCAAAGATGATCAACGACAGGCCCTGATTCGGGATGCCGAACTCGGAAATGAGCTGACCCAACCACACACCCAGCATTGTGCCGGCCATCATGGTTGTGACCAAGGTTACCGTAGGCAGCCAGTTACCAGCCGTCAGCCCAAAGTCGAAGGCGAAGATGTTGGTACCTGCCATCTGGTTGAACAGATTGACCTGACCAATGGCCGAGAGCAGCGCCATCGGCACCGTACCAATGATCGTCCAGCGTTCCATCCATTTCTGGCCTTCGCGCGGGTTTTCCTTCAACCGTCGTTCCAGTGCCGGAATGATCGGCACCAGCAGCTGAATGATGATCTGCGCTGTGATGTAGGGATATACACCCATGGCAAGAATGGAGAAGTTGGAAAGCGTGCCGCCAGAAAGCAGGTCAAACAAGGCAAGCAGCGTTCCCGTTGCGCCCGATTGATTAGCAAACATGCCGGAAATCACCGCCCGATCCACACCTGGAACGGGAACATTCGCCGCCAGACGATACAACACCAGCAGCAAAAAAGTGATCAACAGCTTCTTACGAATATCTTCCGCAGTGAACAAGTAACGCCATGATGACCGCTTCATGCATGTCTCCTTTTGCTCAAATTAAGCAATCAGTTCAACAGTGCCACCAGCAGCCTCAATTTTGGCTTTGGCGCTCTTGCTCACACGATGCACGCGCACCTTCAACGCAACGACAATTTCACCTTCGCCCAGCAACACCACCGGATTGGAGCGCTTGTGCAACAGATTCTTTTCTGCCAGCGCTTCGGGGGTCACTTCGCTGCCAGCCGGAAAGTCGGCCAACTGCGCCAGGTTAACCTCATTATAAGTCACCTGATGGGGAGGAGTAAAACCTTCGCCACGCATGAACGGCAGACGGCGGTAAAAAGGCAGGTTACCGCCCTGACGATACAGGTGACCGCCTTCGCCGGTGCGCGAAGCCTGGCCTTTGGTACCCCGCCCGCCCGTCTTACCCTGACCAGCGGAGATACCCTGCCCCTTGCGCTTGCGGTTCTTGCGGGAGCCTTCATTTGGCATCAAATCGTTCAGTTTCATTGTTCTACCTGTTCTTCAATCAGCACGAGATGGTTCACCTTGCGCAGCATACCCTGCAAAGAAGGTGAATCTTCTTGTACCACGGTCTTGTGCAATCGGGTCAGCCCGAGCGCCCGCAGGGTCGCCTTATGCTTCACCGAATAGCCAATGGCACTTTTTACCAACGTAATCCGCAACAGTTTTTTGGCTTCTGTGGATTCAGACATGTTTCCTCCGCTCCCAGAAAGGCAGCATCTCCTGTACGGGTTTGCCGCGCCGCGCCGCTTCTTCCTCGGGTGATTTGAGCTGATCCAACGCATCAAAGGTCGCCTTGACCACATTCAGCGTGTTGGAACCGCCCAAACACTTGGTGAGGATATCGCGGATGCCAACCGCTTCCAAAACGGCGCGCACACCACCCGCCGCAATCACGCCCGTACCAGCCGAAGCCGGCTTGAGCAGCACAACTGCCCCACCCACCTTGGCACACACCTCGTGCGGGATGGTCGTACCATACACCGCCACGCGACGCATATTTTTGTGGGCGCGTTCGGTCGCCTTGCGCATTGCATCCGGCACGGCATTTGCCTTGCCAATCCCAATTCCAACCTGACCATGACCATCACCAGACACCACAGTCACGCGGAATTGGAAGCGCCGACCACCTTTGACCACTTTGGCCACGCGGGCAATCTCAATTACATGTTCTTCGTACTGCTGTTCAGCAGTCTGAAACTCCATTGCATCCATATTCTCAGGCCCTCCGCCTTAGAAATCCAACCCGGCTTCGCGCGCCGCATCGGCCAGCGCCTTGACACGGCCCATGTAGCGGAAACCGCCACGGTCAAATACGACCTGTTCGATTCCCTTGCTCTTGGCCCGTTCGGCCACCAGTTGACCGACATATTTGGCCTGCTCGAGCTTGGGCAAACCCTGCAGCTTGGCGCGCAGTTCATGATCCACACTCGAGGCCGCTGCCAGTGTCACACCGGCTTCGTCATCAATTACCTGGGCATAAATTTCAGCCAGGCTGCGGAACACGCACAGGCGCGGGCGTTCGGGCGTGCCAAACACGTATTTACGCACACGGCGGTGCCGTCGAATTCTTGCTTCAGAACGAGTCAGCTTAGACATTCGCACTCACCTTATTTCTTTCCGCCCTTGCCTTTACCGGCTTTACCGGCCTTGCGGCGGATCTTTTCACCCAGATAATGCAGCCCCTTGCCCTTGTAAGGTTCGGGCGGGCGAACTTCGCGGATATTGGCGGCCGTCTGGCCCACCAGTTCACGGTCATGTCCCATCACCCGGATCTGGCGCGTCTTGGCATCCACCTCAAAGGCGATACCTTGCGGCGGTTCCATCACAACCGGGTGCGAGTAACCCACATACAACATCAGATTCTTGCCATCCATCTCGGCGCGGTAACCCACACCATCCCATTCCAACACCTTGGTAAAGCCAGTGCTCACACCGGTCACCATGTTGAACAAGACGGCACGCGTGGTGCCATGCAGCGCACGCACCTGCGGCTCTTCCGAGCTGCGGGTCACCATCAGGGTCTGTCCATCCAGTGCAATTGAGATGGTGGGCGAGAAGGCACGGTTCATGCTGCCCTTGGGGCCTTGCACCGCAACCTCGCTGCCTTTGATCTCAACCTTCACACCGGCAGGGACGGCAATTGGTAAGCGACCAATTCTAGACACGCTGCATACCTCCTACCAAACCTTGCACAGGATTTCGCCGCCGACGCCCAGTTGGCGCGCCCGCTGCCCGGTCATAACGCCCTTCGGGGTCGAGAGGATTGCAACCCCCAGCCCAGAAAGCACCCAGGGAATATCCTGCTTGTGGCTATACACCCGACGGCCCGGACGGCTCACCCGCTCCAACCCGGTGATGACCGGGCGGCGCTGACGGCGCTCGCCAACATACTTCAACCGCAGGCGCAACATAGGCTGAATTTGGTTCTCTGCTGAGACCACTTCGTAGCCTTCAATATACCCTTCTTCTTTCAGAATCCGGGCAATTTCAACTTTGATCTTGGAATTTGGCATCGCCACAACCGCCTGGCCGATGAGGATGCCATTCCGGATGCGAGTTAACATATCGGCAATTGGATCATTGACGCTCATGTTTTCCTCCGGCCTGGCTTACCAGGACGCCTTGGTAACGCCGGGGATCTGACCATCCAAGGCCAGTTCCCGGAAACAGATACGGCACAGGCCAAACCGCCGCATATAGCCGCGCGGCCGCCCACATCGCCGACAACGATTGCGCACCTGAATCGCATACTTGCGCCGTTGTTCACGATACATCATGCATTTCTTTGCCATACTAATCCTTCCTGAAAGGCATGCCGAGCATTTGCAACAGCATGGCGGCTTGGTCATCCGTTT
>CAYVRT010000057.1:0-10394 GCA_964453115.1 uncultured Anaerolinea sp.
TTGTGCGAGCCTGTCTTTTGTTTTAGGAGGTTCGTAGGCCCTCAGAGAGGGTGGTAGAGCGATAAAAGTGCCAGGCAGGGCAGAGTGTGTGTTACCTGATCTACCCTGCCTGGTAATATGAGATTACCGGTTTACAAGCGGCAAATAGATAAATTTGAGTGGTTGGATACTTGCTGGTACAGATTGAATGGGTAGGTCCCCTTCCTGTGCGCGCAGCGGTTCACTCGTGTCTAGTTGGTACCGCAGGGTGGCCGATGGATTTGCTGTGATGGCTTGCAAGGCAGCCAACAGGTTTAGGCTTACCGTTACCTGATAGGTGCCGTTGGCGCTGGTTGGTGCAGTTTCCAAAGTAAGACTGAAGCTGCCATCTGCTTCGATATCTATGGTGCCAACGCTGGTACCATTGATTGAGATGGTGGTCTCTCCGTTGGCCGGGTAGCCCATGCCGGTGATGTTGAAGAAACTGCCGGGCGCGCCGGTTGGATAGTTGATCGTCAATTGAGGATTGGTGTAACGTAGAATGGTTCCATCCATGCCTACAGCCCAACCATCTGTTTCTGAAACCATTTCGATCGAGGTGAGATAATTGGTTGTTGGGCTATTGGTGATCGTCCACACACTTCCATTCCAATACAACATTGTGCCATTTCCACCCACTGCCCAACCTGCGGTGCCATTGGAGCCCGGAACCATGGATATGCTGACGAGGGTATCGGTTGTGGGGCTGGCAACCTGCGACCAGGTAGTGCCATTCCAATGGATGATGGTTCCATTCCCGCCAACGGCCCAAACGTTGTTGGCAGACACCATATCTACGGCGTAATACTTGTATCCGGTTGCCGGAGGGGGAACATTGACCCACTCTGTTCCATCCCAATGCAGCAGGGTTCCTTCTGTTTCACCTGAGATACCGCCCACGGCCCATGCATCTGAAGCTGTAAGTGCATCCACGCCAGACAACATCAGAAGATTGGTGCTGTCGCTAAAGCTCCAGTTGCTACCGTCCCAACGATAGATTTGCCCCCACCAACCAACAGACCAAATATCTGTCCCGTTGGATCCTGGTACAACGGCCAGGGAATCTTGAAATGCAACATCGCCAGAGGCTTCATCCCAGGTAGTTCCATCCCAATGATAGATTCTGCCTTGATTGTATTCTATGTGATTGGTTGCCCAGCCATCGTTTTCTGAAACCATTGCAACGGCATAGAAATCGCCGGTTGGTCCTGCCACAACACTCCAATCACTGCCATCCCAATGGACGAAAGTTCCCTCGCTTCCGACGGCCCAGCCGTCCAGGCCATTCGAGCCGGGTGTTATCGAAACGTCGCTCAAAGCAACATTGGTTGGGCTTGTTACCGGGTACCAGTAGCCGATTGTGCTATTGGGTGAGGTGATGCCAGAATTAGGTGCGGCTTTGCCCGTAAGGGGGACTGAGAGCAGCAAGATTGCGATAGCGGTGATGACTGAAATTATCCGAAGCAATTTTTTTGTAGCCATTTTGTCCTCTATTGGTTGATAAAAATTTTTGTAAACCAGCCCACACCCTGCATACGGTCTGGTGACAAGACAACATTGTCTTTTGGGTTTGGTTGGCTGGTTTTTTCCATCTGTGCTTTGGTTACCGGCGGGCGGGCCTTCAAGGCAGCCCACCCAGTGAAGGTTTTTAAGCTGCCTTGCGCCGCCGCCGCAGCAGCAGCAGCCCCGCACTGGCCAGCATGGCTAGCAGGGCGACCGGCAGCGGAGAGGCCGCCTGGCGAGCGCTCAGATCAAGCACCTCCACTGAGGTGGGGCTGTTGTCGTGGTCCAGCGTGCCGACGGTGAAATTACTGCCCAGTACGCTCACGTCCACGTTCAGGAACTGCACCTGGTCGCCGACGATGACCACGGTGGCGCCGGAGGATGCAGTGACATCACTGAACGTGCCAGTGGCGCCGCTGCGCCCGAGCAAGCGGTAGTTGCTGGCGGGGCCCACGGGTACTGGATTGCTAATGTCGCCCATGCCGCCTTCGCTGAAGTCAAAGATGACATCTACGGTGCCTCCGCTGCCACCGCCACTATCCGTCACATCAATGTAGAAGGAGCGCACCCAGCGCATGGGGTTGGGTGCGCTGGCCCAATCACCGCCGGTGGGGAGGTCGGTTGTGGTATTGCCGTTCACATCTGCGGTGTGTCCAAAGAGCAGCCAGTCGCCGTTGCCTTGCAAGAAGGTGCGGTTCACCACGATCATCCCCGCGCCGTGCGCTTGGGTGTGGGTGTTGCCGTTGTACATGCCGATACCGGCTACATCGTAGTCGAAGCCGGTGGCGTCGCCGTCATAGACATCGTTGGCGGTCATGGTAATGTCGTACTTGGCGGCTAGGTAGTTTTCCACCAGGATGCGGCTCACATCGGGCAGAGGGCTGCTGAAGAAAACCGCCTCGGTGAGGGTTCCGCCAAACTCATATCCAGTCGACCCGGTGCGGTTGGCAAAGCCGCCAACAGAGATCAGAGGGTTTGCGGGAATAGACAAGGCGGACATATCGGCAGATGTTAGCTGCGTCCCGTTCAGGAAATAATAGGCATCAGTGCTGCTCGTCAAAGCAGCATAGCGAAAGGTCTTAAGTTGTAGACCATTGTCAATGGTGCTGCTCAGGCAATTAAACGGACCACTGCCGCAGTCACTAGCGAAATGGTAGATGTAAGACGAGCCTTTGTGTTGAGGGTGGTAGCCTATGCTATCGCCAATCGCCGGGTTTCCGATGGCAAAAAGGTTCTCCCCGGTGATATTATTCGGGTTGAACACGAAGAACAGCGTGTATTGCGGATTATTTGCAAAAGCCGCGATGTTGGTGGTCAAAACCTCGCCATTCTCGTCGTTGCCTGCATAGCTGAGCGCTGGCTGCGAATTATACTGGTTGGTGGCGAAGGAGGGGAGGGGCAGGGTGCTATACTGCTTGACATCCTGGCTGTTGCCGCTCTGATCCTGCCAGCAGGTCACATCCTGTCCGTTGGTGGCCGCGGTGGTGCAGCCAGCATTGGAATAGACGCCCTTATCGGCCCGCAGCCACAGTTCCAGCGCACTGCTGCCATCGGTGACTCCCACGCCGCCAGGGCCGTCGCCGCCATTGGCGCTGGGGATAACCAGCCACTGGGCGTAGAGGGTGACATTATTGGCAGGCATGGCAAAGGTGTTGCCGGATGAGTAGCTTGTGCCAGAGCCATCTGCGGCGCTGTTCCAGCCGTTGAAGGTGGAACTGGTCTTGACCAACGAGCCGGTATTGCCAAGCACAGTGACGGTGGTGTTGTAGTTATAAGGGTTATTGGGATCCGTTGGAACGCTCCCGCCAGTGCTGCCATTGCCGTCATAGGTGACGGTGTAGGTGTTGATTGTCCATTCAGCGTAGAGGGTGGTGGCTGCGTTGGCGGTGTACGTACCTTCGAGGTTATAGTGCGTGCCGAGTCCGTCGTCCTGCGTGTTCCAACCCGTCAGGGTATAGCCGGTTTTGGCCAGGCTGCCGTTATTGGCTGCCAGAGTCAGGTCCACGCCGTGGTACTTGGTCTGGGTGGCAGGGGCCGTGCCGCTGGTGGGGTTGTTGGCGTTGTAGGAGACGGTGTAGGTGAGGAGCGTCCACTCGGCATAGAGGGTGACATCCGCTTCCGTGGCGTAAGTTCCACCCAGGTCATAGTGCGTGCCGAGTCCGTTGTCCTGCGTGTTCCATCCCGTCAGGGTATAGCCGGTCCTGGCCAGCGAGCCGGTGTTGGTTGCCAGGGTCAAGTCCTGACCTGAGATTTTGGCTTGGTTGGCTGGGGCTGTGCCGTTTGTTGCGCTGTTGGCGTGGTAGGTGACGTGGTAATGGATAGATAGCTTTGCCACAGTAGCATCGTCACTGGCGGTGTATGCGCGCACCGGAGCAGATGTGCCCTGCCAGGTGGCTCGGCTGAATCCCGCCGCATAGATATTGCCACTGTTGTCTATGGTCAGAGTTTCGTTGCCGTCTTGGCCAGTTCCGCCGAGAAAGGTGTTCCAGGACAGGTTACCATTGGTGGGATCCAGTTTGGTCACAAAGCCTTCGGTATTGGTACCGTTGACTGTGAATGGGCGTACCGTGCAATCCACAGGCGAGCAACTCCAGGCTGAAGCGCTGCGTCCTGCCGCATAGAGATTGCCATTTCCATCCAGCCAGAGAGTAATAGAAGCGTCATCGCCTGTGGTGCCCAGGAAGGTATTCCATTGCAAGGTGCCGCTGGAATTCAGTTTCACCACAAAGGCATCATTGCCGCCCGTGAAGGCGCGCACCGGCGAACCCCAATTGCCGCCCCATCCACTCACATAGACATTGCCGCTTGTATCCACTGCAAGTCCGAAACCAACATCTGATGCAGTTCCGCCAAGGAAGGTGTTCCAGAGCAGGTTGCCGTTTGTATCCAGTTTGGCTGCAAAGCCGTCTGTATTACTGGTGTAGGTGCGAATTGGCGATGCCCAAGTGGCGCTGCTGCTCCCCGCCACCAAGACGTCCCCATTCCCGTCCACGACCAGCCTGTTCGCATCATCATTGCCCGACCCGCCAAGGAAGGTGTTCCAAAGCAGGTTGCCGTTGGAACCCAATTTGGCTACATAGGCATCCACGTTTGCGCCCGGGTCATGCGGGCGCACGGGAGTCCCCCAGGAGGTTGTGCCGCCACGCGCGGATACATAGATGTTGCCGCTACCATCCAACGCCAGACCACTTCCGGAATCAACACCGGTTCCGCCAAGGAAGGTGTTCCAGAGCAGGTTGCCGCTTGAATCCAGCTTGGCGACAAAGCCATCCGAATTGGTGCCGTTGACTGTGAAGGCGCGGATTGGTGAGCCCCAGGATACATTGCTTTGTCCCGCAATATAGATATTGCCACTCGGATCGAGCAGAAGCCCGTTTCCATAGTCAGTGCCTGTTCCACCGAGGAAGGTGTTCCAGAGCAGGTTGCCGCTTGAATCCAGTTTGGCTACATAGCTGTCTGTATTGGTGCCGCTGACTGTGAAGGCGCGAATTGGCGAGCCCCAAGTGACATTGCTGTAGCCTACCAGATAGGTATTGCCGTCCCCATCCACAGCAATACTCCTGCCAGCGGCATCGAAGCCAGTCCCGCCGAGGAAGGTGTTCCAGGTCAGGGTCGGGACACCCCCACTTATTTCGGCGCTGGTAGGGGTGAAGGTGGCTAGTTTCAGGTCGCCATTGGTGGCGTCATAATAACTGATGACGGGGAAGCCATTGGCATTCAACGTCAGCGAGGTATACTGCCCTACATCCGCAGCGTTGTCCACGGTGGTGATGGTGTTCCCGGCGGAGCAAGCTGCATCCCCGCACATTGCAAGTTTCAAGCTGGTGTTGGTCGTGTCATAGTAACTGATGATGGGGAGACCACTAGCGTTCAATTTGAGCGAAATATACGAGCCCACATCCGCAGCGTTGTCTACGGTGGTGAAGGTGTTCCCAGCGGAGCAGGTTGCATTCCCGCACACTGCAAGTTTCAGGCTTGTGTTGGTATTATCCGTGTAGCTAACGATGGGGAAGCCGCTGGCGTTTAATGCCACCGAAGTCCACGAACCCACATCTCCTGTGCTGTCCACGGTGGTGAGGGTGTTCCCGGTAGAGCAGGTCGCATTCCCGCACACCGCCACTTTCAGGTCGCTGTTGGTGACATCCCGGTAACTGATGACAGGAAAACCGCTGGCGTTTAGTGCCAATGAAGTGGTATCACCCACATTCGCGGTGCTGTCCACCGTGGTAAGGGTGTTCCCGGCGGTGCAGGTGGAATTTCCGCACACAGCCAATCTCAGAACGTTGCTGCCTCTGTAGCTGATGACAGGGTAACCGAGGGCGTTCAATTTGATCGAAGAGTATCGCCCGTTTGTGGTGTCCACAGTGGTGATGGTCGGCGCAGTGCAGGCGGCATCATTGCATACCGCCACTTTCAGGCTGGTGTTGGCAACGTCATAGTAACTGATGACGGGAAAGCCGCTGGCGTTCAATACCAGCGAAGTGTCACCGCCCACATCTGCGGAATTGTCCACAGTGGTGATGGTCGGTGCAGTGCAGGCGGCATCATTGCACACCGCCACTTTCAGGCTGGTGTTGGCAACGTCATAGTAACTGATGACGGGAAAGCCGCTGGCGTTCAATACCACCGAAGTCCACTGCCCGATATTCCCGGCGCTGTCCACGATGGTGGTAGTGGTGGTGGCCGCCTGCGCGGGCGCGACCCCCAGGCTGCCAAAGCTCATTGCCAGAAGGGTAAAAAGGATAAAAAAGTTGAAAACGCGTTTCATAAGCATTGTTGTGAATTGTTGGGTTGGCAATGGTCTGCCAATGGTGGATAAAAAACGCTTTCTGTGCCTGGGGCAGAACGCGCTTTTTGTCTCAAGATGCGGGATCAAAGATTTTTTCGATCACCAGCCTCAGATCTGCAAAGGTGGCAGCCGGCAGGTTTTGCATCGAATGAATGGTCAAGCCTTGCTGGCTGGCACTCAAGCGTGCGAAGGGGGGGCATGGTTGGATGGGGAAGGATTCGATCAGTTGCTCCATTTGAGGCAAAGATATTTGCGCCGCGTCGATCAAGATGATATCAGGCCGGGTTCCCGTAAAAAGGGTTTCGCCGTCACCGGCCTTTCTCTCGATCACCTCCAATCCTGGCAGGGAATGCAAAACATCCGCAATCCCTGTCAGGAAGAGTGTGTCGCCATAGATCAAAGCGGTGCGATATGTAACAGGCATATATACATCATACACAAATGATTGAATTGAAAAGTACAGTCCAGGTACAGTCTTTTCATATCCCCCAAAATCAACTTTCTTCTTACGAAGAAAGTAAATAAAAATCGTACAAAATGTTACTGCGAAGCATCGCTTTTCCCTGACGCCGAACGTCAGGATGATGGGGCGGCGTGGCAGTTTCTTTGTTGATGGGGAGAACTCCCTCGCAATGACACTACTGATGATACGGGTTTTGAAATTTTTCTGTTGAGGTGTGGTGCAACAACCGTTACTGGATCCCCTTACGTTTGGCGTATTGCTCGGCTTCACGCCGCCCTTTCAGTTGCAGGCGCGCCAGGATTTCGCCCATGTGATATTTGACTGTGCGCTCAGTCAGGAAGAGGCGTTCGCCAATTTCCTTGTACATCAAGCCGTTTGCTACCAGCCGCAGAATTTCCAATTGCCGTTCGGTCAAAAGATCGTGTTCAATGGGCTGCTCTGGCGCCGGATTGGGCTTGAGAGTTTCATCCTTGAAAGAGAACTCGGACAGGATTCTCTGCGCCATCTCTGCTGAAAACTCGACTTCGCCATGCACGATTCCCCCTAAAAGGGAAAAGAATTTATCTGCGCTCATTCCCTTAAGTAGGTACCCCGCCGCGCCGCTGCGTAATGCCTCGAAGAGATCAGCCTCGCTGGCAGAGGTGGTTAACATGATGATCCTGGCCTCGGGCATCTCAGCAGCGATGCAGAGCGTTGCCTCCAGCCCGTTCATGCGCGGCATATTGACATCCATCAGGATCAAATTGGGCTTCAAGGTGCGCACGACCTCTTGTGCCTCGATACCATCCCTGGCCAGGCCGATCACCTGCGCGCCACGCGCTGTCAGCATGTTGCGCAGCCCATCTATAAACAGGGGATGGTCGTCCACGATCACCACGCGCAGTTGGGATAATGCGCTCACCGAAAGGTTGCGCGGCAGGCGGACGATCACGCGCGTGCCTTTGCCTGCCTCCGTTTCGATGGAGAGCGTGCCGCCTACTTCGTCCACGCGTTCACGCATGATGCGTAAGCCAAAACGTTCGCGCATTCGGCGATCGGTGCCCGGATATAAAACTGGCATTCCCACGCCTTGATCTTCGATCATTACCTGAACAGTTTGATCATCTGTCTCAATTAAGACGGTGGCCTGATGCTGCCCGGAATAGCGGCGTGCATTGCTCAATGCCTCACGGATGATGTAGGTTAAATGGTTTTCTACCTGTGCGCTTGCCAGGAGGTCGGGCAGCGGATTTGGGAAGGTGAGCGTTACATCGAAAAGATACGCCTGGCGCAGATGCTGGCAGTAGCGCTCCAGCGAGGAGAAAAAGAATTCGGTTGTGGCGGGTGTCTCGCTTTTTAGGTTTTGTATATACCCGCGCAGGTCATTGTGTGCTTCGCGTGCGGTTTCGGCGAGGCGTGCAAGTGTTTGAGGTAGGTTTTCCAACGCGTTTTGGCGCGACAATTCTCGCATTGCTTCTGCCTGCATGCTGATATAGCCCAACGTCTGGCCGATGCCATCATGTAGTTCGCGCCCCAGCCGTTCGCGCTCCTCAAGTGTGGCGACGGCGCGCTGCTGTTGGAGGATCTGCTCCTGAAGAGCCTGGCGCTGGAGCATTTCGATTCGCAGGCTGGTGTTGGCATCATCCAGTTTCCGGGTGCGGTCGGCAACGCGCCTTTCCAGGTTGCGAACCATGTCGTCCAGCGTACTGCTCATTGTGTTAAATGCTTTCGTCAGGAAACCAATTTCATCTTCCGTTTGAACGGGGATAGAAATGTCCATCTCCCCCGTTTCCATGCGCCGCACGCCAGCAGTGAGCGATTCGAGCGGTTGGGCAATTGAGGTGCGAAGTACGAGTGGGACGATCAACAAGAGCAGAAGGCTGCCGCCAACGGTGACCCAGGCGACCGGCAGCATAAAACCATGCAGATGGCGCCGAAAGGTTAACAGGTGATTTTCGAGTAAGGTGGGCGCACCTGCCTGCGAGATGGCGATCAAATTGGCGTTTTCCTCCACGCCGGCGATCGATTCATGCAGCGGCTCGCCGCGCCCAGCCACCGCACCGCGCAGCCAGGGAGAGGAATTGACCCCAAACAGAATAGGCTGAGGCAAACCGTTGTTGGTGAACTCAAAACTTCCATCCGCGTATAGGGTGGATTGGAAGGTGTAAATGTTGGTCGGCTGATCAGCCATCATCCGATTCCAGGTAACGATCAAGCGTTCCGGTTCGTTGCGGATATAAAGCCCGCTTTCTCCATCATCGGGATTAGGGGTCAGGCTAATCCCCAATGGAAAGATGGTTGGAACTTGGGCAGTGGCGGCTTGCAAATTGAGCGGACGGAAAGGCTCGTCGAGGCTGATGGCGCCTGAATGGGTGATATAGGCGTCGGTGTAGATTTTTTCGTAGAAGGGGAACAGAAACGCCACTTGTTGATTGCCGTTATCGTCCAGGGTTTGGTCGCTAACCTTCTCGCCCAGCGGGCTTTCGAAGTGAAAATTGGTTTCGCGCACATCGTAGCCTCCTCTGCCATTGGGCGTGAAGCGCAGGGTTTGGTGGTCAGGCAAGTTGAGCTGAAAGGCTGCAATATGGGATGGGGCAACCAGCCAGCCCATTGTGCCGATTAGTGCCAGGAAGAGGGTTAGCATGAGGATGGATAGTCGGGTGGCGATCTTCACACCGCCGGGAATGAAGTTGACGTAGTTGTTGGCAAATAGCCACAACATCATTAGAATGCCGATGGACATGGCGGCGTTAAAATACTCAAATGGAAGTCCGAAATTGAGTAAAACACTGATGATTCCCACCACAACCGGAACAGCAAATACCAGTGCGAAGTTGCGTGCCCCGCGGGCACCTTTGCATTGGGGATTCCACAGCTTGCGCCACCAGGCGACCGGGCGCGGGTCGGCTGCCAGCGTTTGACGCAGAAAGATGACTGGCACAAAAAGCACGATAACTGGCAGGCTGTATGCATCGAGAGGGAAGCGGTTGAAAACATTTCCATCGCGAAAAAGGGAAACGTAACGATAAACCATGAAACCCGCTTGCCACAAAAGAAAAATTGTGCTGAACGTCAGGAGGGTGCGCATTGTCCATTTGTGTTGCGGGTAACGCTCAGGGAATTGGCCGGCGAAACAGATCATTGCGATCAGTGCCAATGCCAGAACGGTGTTTTCGGCATAGGCGGGCAGCACGCGGGGAAACGGTAGCAAAGCAGCATCCAGAATCATTAAGCCGGTTAATATTGTCATTGGAACGAAGAAGGCGGTCAGCAAGAGCAATGGGCGGGTGCGCCAACTCCGCAGGCGGTTGATGAAGAACACCGCAATCGCAAGCGACAGGATGAATTGGGTCAGGTAACTGATTGAGGCAGGGGTAAGGAAAAGTTGAAACATGGCGCAAAATATTATTACGAATCGAATCAGGGAAGGTTCGTGTAAACTGTTTTTTGTCAAATTGTTGGGCCAAAAGAAGGATCCAATAGCCGATTAAATTATACACTGTGGGGAGAGATTTCGTATACAGCGATTACAATAACGCCCATTTATTAATGAAGGCTTGAACGGCGTTTGTGGTGAAAAAGAGGTGGATTACGCAACCTTTTTTCTGTAAATTCAAGTCAGAAATATCCATCGTTCTTTAA
>CAYVRT010000058.1:0-9323 GCA_964453115.1 uncultured Anaerolinea sp.
GAGACTGTGGCGCTTCTGGCCTCGCCGATAATACCGTTCTATACTGACCTCATTTTCACTGATCTCAATTCCGTCCGTGGCCTGTTCTCTGAAGGTTCAGTGCACCTGGCGCCGTTCCCGTCATATGATGAGAAGCTGATTGACAGGGATCTCGAGGAGCGGATGGAGATTGCCCAGAAGATGTCGTCGATGATACTGGCGCTGCGCCGCAAGGTGAACATCAGGGTGCGCCAGCCGCTTGCAAAGATCATGGTGCCGGTGACCGATGCCGGCTTCCGCGAAAAATTCGAGGCTGTCAGGCCGCTGGTCCTTGCTGAGGTCAATGTCAAGGACGTTGAGTACGTGGATGACACCTCGGGAATCCTTGTGCGTCGCATCAAGCCCAACTTCAAGCTGCTGGGTCCGAAGTTCGGCAGGCAGATGAAGGAGGCCGGCGCTGCAATAATGGCACTCACGCAGGACCAAATAGTGCAGTTCGAGCGCGACGGTTTCCTGGACCTTTCACTTGACGGAGCAACCGGTGCGGCCGGTGCGGTCGGTGCTGCTGGTGCTGCAGACCCGAACGGTAATGTGCACCGCATCACCACCGAAGAGGTGGAGATCATCTCCGAGGACATACCCGGATGGCTCGTAGCCAACGAGGGCAAGCTGACAGTGGCGCTTGACATAACCGTCACCGAGGAGTTGCTGCATGAGGGCATAGCCCGCGAGTTTGTCAACCGTATCCAGAACATACGCAAGGAGAGCGGTTTCGAGGTGACCGACAAGATCAGGGTGGTGATTGAGGATCTGCCGTCAGTGGCGGCCGCCGTGCGCAAGCACTCGGATTATATTGCCTCGCAGACGCTGGCACTGGAGGTCACGCTGGCCCCGGCTTCCTCCATCTCCGGCCCCGCTGCCCGCGAGACAGACATCGAGGAGCAGATGGTGAAGGTGCTCGTGGAAAAAGTCTGAAGGTCTGATCCGCCAGAAGGCGGACAATAGTCTGAAGGCCGGTATTACGGATTTTACCCCTGATCCGACAACCTGCTGCCGGCGGGAAAATAATCGATTGTACCAACTATTTAAAAACATGTCTTGTTGAGAACCGGGTAATTAATGTTATTGATAATTTTAGCAGGAATATTGGATTTGCCTGGTCTCATTGGTGGATGATATAATTAAATATCCGGTTCAACATCCTTTACTGAAGAAATATATCAGATTCTTTTGGGCGTTGCGCATTGACCATGCACAGCTCAATCATAAGATAATTCCTCAAAGAAATATTAATCTGAGGTTTAACCTGAGCGAAACTTCTCATTTTGTAAATATCAACAATAGCGAGTATTCGCTTGAGGATGTTTACTTTTTAGGTTTGCATGACCATTTCGGGAATGTGAACTTGAAAATAAACGGCAAAGTTGATGTGCTGGGAATCTGCTTTTATCCCGATGGATTTTATCCATTCCTTAAAATACCTGTTTCTGAATTTAAAAATCAATTACTGGGAGCAGAAGAAGTGGGATTTAAAGCAGCCGTCAGTATCAACGAGCAGTTAAAGTTAACAACTGATATTGGATTACGGTTAAACATCCTTGAAACCGGGCTGGTTAAGATACTTGACGACGATTTCTATATTCCCCGGGACTTCAGGCAGTTATTCCTGTCACTGAAAAATGGCGGCAATTTTGATCATCTTACCGAATTTTGTAAACAGAACAATGTCAGTATACGTAAGTCTGAACGCCTGTTTAACAAATATGTCGGGATTCCGGCAAATACTTACATGTTGCTTAATCGTTTCCATAGCAGTGTCAATCAAATACTTTACAGTGATTATTCCAAACTGTCAGACCTGGCATATGACAATGGCTATTTTGACCAGATGCATTTCATCAGTGATTTCAAGCGTTTCGCAGGAAATACGCCCAAAAAATTCTCTCAGCAAAATAATTCTATCTTACAAATCGGGAAAATGGGCTGAGTGTCGTTCCTGTACTATTTTGTGATGTCATCAGCCTTTACTTTTGCCACATAATTCTAAAACAAAGCATTATGAAGACAAAAGTTATTACTGAGTTTGTGAAAATGGAAGTATTGCAAACTACAACTGAAGAGCAGCTCCTGGCTAAGACTGAAATCATTAACCAATTTCTCCGGAAACAGGATGGTTTTATTGATGCTGAACTCGTAAAAGCTATTGAAGGGAACGTTTGGTTCCTTATCTATCACATTGAAAATTTTGAAAAGCTGAAAGCATTGGGAGAAAAGTTGCGGGCGATGAAGTTATTTGATGAAATTATCCCTCTTATCGAGCCCGGAAGCATGAGCGTGAGTTTCTATCAAAAAATTAAAACCTGGTAGTGCCGGGGAAATAATCAGAGGAGGCCGCCAGGGAAAATAAAATCAGCAAGAAACCGCCTGGCGGCCTCCGGTAAGTACGACCAGCACAGTAAGTCAGGCTGATGGCCGGAATACATTTTTGACGATTATACTATTATCATATGAAAGGTTTGTTAATAATTGACATGCAAAATGACAGTTTCCCAGAGAAAATGCCAGTGCATGATCTGGAAGGGGTGGTCTTAAGAATCAACAAACTGGCAGAGTCTTTTCGAAAGAAAAACTATCCGGTAATACACATTCAACACGATGGCACCTTGCAAAATTCATGTTTGCCCGGCACACATGGATGGCAGTTGATCCCTTCACTGATAAAAGAACCGAAGGATCTTTTGGTCAGTAAAACAGTCAATGATTCATTTTACGGGACTGAACTGAAAAATGTACTGGAATCGGAACATATTGATACATTGGTCATAGCCGGCTTTGCAACTGATTTCTGTGTTGATACAACAGTAAGGTCAGCCATAAATAAAAACTATAAAGTATTGATTGCGGGCGATTGTCATACAACATTCAGCCGCTCATTTTTATCTGCCGAAATAATTATAAGGCACCACAACCTGGTCTGGGGATACCTGATCCCAACAAAATATAAGGCAGAGGTCAAAACATGTGATGAGTTAATAGCCCAATTGCAGGAAGCATAAAAGTCGCAAATTGCAGTCCGGATTTTATCATGATTAAAAAAAACAAAAATGCCTGAAACCCTGATCTCAGAAAAGGTAATGAATTATGTAGAGGACGCATGCATTCAACCTGCCAACCAACTCACAAAATCCTTTTACAGGGAGCATGTCCTCGTCGTTCACAAGTATTGTGGTATACTCGCCTCTGTATTGAAGTGTGATGAAGATATTGCCTGCATTTCAGCTCTGTTGCATGACATTTCGGTGGTGTTTGATTTTAAAAGTTTGCCAAATCATAATTCGGAAAGTGCAGGTATCGCAGAAAGGGTGCTTCGTTCATTTAAGTACCCTGAAGACAGGATAGCCAGAGTAAAAAGGTGTATTTCAAACCACATGTCACCTCTGAAAATAAACGAGGGACCACTTGAGGATGTGGTGCTTTCAAATGCTGATGCCATTTCTCAGATCATTGTTCCTTCCTACTGGTTGTACTTTGCTTTCAAAATCCGGAATTCAGGCTATGACGAGGGCCTGAAATGGTATTCTGACAGAATTGAAAACAACTGGGACTCTCTCATTGATCCTGCGAAAAGCTTAATAGAAGAAAGATATCGGAATATCAGGTTAACCTTACACCTGTAAGAGTTACTGTTTCAGAACCATGGTAAAACTATCAGGATTGCCGGGGGCACATTTCTGTAACTGTAGTTGTGATAAGATCCGTTGATTCCCCTTACTGTTTCCACCGGACACATCGTCGATTCAAATCCATCAATCTTCTGAGTATGGAGGTCCTCCTGCCGGTTGAAATAACATTTCCTATCTTTGCCCGGAACAAACAGCAGACAATATGTTTTCGGGAATAGTAGAGGAAGCTGCACCGGTGGTTCGGATAGAACAGGAAAGGGATAACATTCAAATTACAATGCGACGCTCATTCGCCAATGAGCCGAAGTCGCTATAGCAAATCACCGTGGAGAAAGGTTCAGTCAGCCAGGGAGAATATAACTGGTCACTACAAATTATATATGATATTCAGAGAATTAATTGGAACCGCAGTTATACCGTTGCTCCTTTTTTGAATTTCTCCTCCGCCATAAATAAGATAACCTTCTTCAATCCCGGTTAGCTTGCTCCAGAATCTTAAGCCTCTTAACGACTCTTCCGACAGAGTCTGACCAGATTTAATCTCGACCGGTATCTGTGATATTCCGTTATCAATCAGCAAATCTATCTCATTGCCTGTATTATCACGCCAAAAATACAGATTGGATAATCGTCCCCGGTTATATCTGTTTTTCAGGAAATCTACTATCACCATATTTTCAAACAGGCTTCCCCTTGAAGGATGCATCGTCAGATAATCAGCCTTTTCAATCCCAAGAAGTGCAGCCGCCAGTCCTGTATCATAAAAATATAATTTAGGCATCTTCACAATTCGCTTGTTGAAATTCATGTGATGCGGTTGAAGCCGGAATAAGATAAAGCTTGCTTCCAGAACGCCAATCCACGAACCGATTGTCTTTAAATCAACCCCTACTTCTGATGCCAGGCTGCTCATATTCAGCAGCTGACCAATCCGACCGGAACACAATCGGAGAAACTTTTCAAAAGCATAAAGATCTGTGATATTCCTGATAAGCCGGACATCGCGCTCCACATAAGTTCTGATATAATTCGCATAAAACCGGGCAGGGTCAGTGGTGTTATTGTATAAAGCCGGATAACAACCACTGAAGAGAACAGAATTTATATTACTCTCCCTGTCACCTATTTCGCTTATTGTTAATGGAAGCAGGAAAAGGTAGGCAACCCTGCCTGCAAGACTTTGTGAAATGCTCTCCTGCAACAGGAAATTATTGGATCCGGCAAGTATAAAAAATCCATTTGCCGTCTGATCATCAAGGATTTGCTGCAGGTAGGAGAAAAGCTCCGGAACACGTTGTATTTCATCCAGAACAGCACCATCAGGATAATTTGAGATGAACCCTTTAGGATCATCCATGGCGAATAATCGCATATCAGGATTCTCAAGACTGACGTACGGTTTGGATTCAAATACTTTTCTTACAAGCGTCGTCTTTCCGGACTGGCGAGGCCCCAGAACTGCAACAGCCTTGAATTGCTCTGCAAGTATCCTTAGCTCTGTTTCTGCTTCACGGGTTATCATAACACAAATTTACAATTCTGGAATTGAATTCCAATATTGTAAAAAAGAATTTATAATAAAGATGTCATATTTATTTTGTCGGCGCGATATCGCAGGTTTCAGAAGATGGCTTACCCCGTCAGTACGACACTACAGTCTCTGCCTCTTCTCCCAACATTTCCTATCTTTGCCCGGAACAAACAGCAGACAATATGTTTTCGGGAATAGTAGAGGAAGCTGCACCGGTGGTGCGGATAGAACAGGATAAGGATAATATTCACATAACCATGCGATGCTCATTTGCCCATGAGCTGAAGATAGACCAGAGCGTGTCGCACAATGGTGTCTGCCTTACAGTGGTAAAGAAGGAGGGTGACACCTACACAGTCACCGCCATCCGCGAGACACTCGACAAGACCAATCTCGGGCTCCTGAAGCCGGGCGACAAGGTTAACCTGGAACGGAGCACCCGTCTTGACGGCAGGCTTGACGGACATATGGTCCAGGGCCATGTGGATCTCACCGCAACATGCACATCCGTGCGCGAGGCTGAGGGTTCATGGTACTACACATTTGAATACGAGCCGAAGTCGCCCGAGCACATCACCGTAGAGAAGGGCTCGGTCAGCGTGAACGGAGTGAGCCTCACGGTTGTCAACTCGAAGGACCGGTCGTTTGATGTGGCAATCATCCCCTTCACCTGGCAGGTGACAAACTTCCACCAGATAAAGGCCGGCACGGTAGTCAACATCGAGTTTGACATCCTCGGCAAATACATTGCGAAGATTGTCAGGCAGGTGCTGGGGAAAGCCTGAAATTCATAATTGTCTGCACTATCGTCAGAC
The DNA here is from genome assembly GCA_964453115.1 of uncultured Anaerolinea sp. Lineage (GTDB taxonomy): Bacteria > Chloroflexota > Anaerolineae > Anaerolineales > Anaerolineaceae > JAIWNK01. The sequence continues at coordinate 6,009 of CAYVRT010000058.1, forward strand.
TTCAGACCTTATTGTAAGAGTGTAAAATCTCCGTAAAAATTGATTTTGTTTCTGTTTTGCACTATTAATGATGCATTACAGAAATAAAACAGATATCATACTGACAACCCTAGGCCTTAAACCTTTAATAATTGCGGGTTGTAACAATTTATATCTTTGCATTTCCAGAGGGTTATGAAAAACCGAAAGATAATCGTTGCCATCACGGGCGCCAGCGGGGCGGTATATGCCGTGAAGCTGCTGGAGCGGCTTCGCTCCCTGCGGGCAGCAGATACTTTGCGGGTTGCACAACCAAAGGTGAAGGCAGAGCAGTCGAACCTGCTACCGGAGACGCTGCAGGAGGTTGCTGTCATCCTCACCGGAAATGCCGAGGACATCATGCTCTACGAGACCGGCGCCGGTTACACTCCCTCAGGCAACGAGAAGCTCTGGAGCAACAAAGATTTCAACGCACCGTTCGCCTCCGGATCTTCTTCATATGACACTATGATTATCTGTCCCGCCTCGATGGGAATGGTCGGACGCATTGCACACGGCGTATCCGATGACCTGATCACCCGTGCAGCTGATGTGATGCTGAAGGAAAGGCGCCGACTGATACTGGTTCCCCGCGAGACACCCTACAGCCTCATACACATCAACAACATGAAGCTGCTCACAGAGGCCGGCGCAATTATCTGCCCGGCCACCCCGTCATTTTACAGCCGGCCGCAGACAATTGATGACCTGGTAATGACGGTGATTGAGAGGGTGCTGACGCTGGCGGGTTTCACAATTGATGCTTACAGGTGGAACGAGGAGTAGTTGTCTTGTTCGATACAGAAAACCTATAAACCACAGTTAAACGAGGAGCAGCAGTAAGATGCTGCGAAGAAAACCAACAGATCCCGGTGGAACAACCAGCACTTCATAAACGAATCAGATCGCTTTTCAGGAGCCATCATTTGCTGAGCATCGCCACCGTCAGCGAAAAGGGACCGTGGTGCGCATCATGCTTCTATGCCCGGGATGAGGAGAACAACACCCTTGTTATCACCACCGACCCTGCCACAAGGCACGGTGCTGAATTCCGGGCCAACCCGCAGGTTGCAGGCACCATCGCCCTGGAAACGAAACGCATCGGTCGCATCCGCGGCGCCCAGTTCACCGGCACCATCAGCGAGCCCACCGGTGATGACCTCAGCCGCGCCAGAACCGTATACCTGAAGCGCTTCCCCTACGCCGCCCTGACTGAAATCCACCTGTGGGTCATAAAACTCAACCAGATAAAACTCACGGATAACAGGCTGGGGTTCGGGAAGAAAATCATCTGGACATCAGGTGACGATTTTGTCGAGTCTGCCGGCCAGATATAACGGCAGGGGAATGATATTTCAATATGTTTGCTTTTTATATAAAGCATTTATTGTTAATAATTGCTTTCCAAATAAAGCAATTATTTTAGTGTCTTTCCGACTTCAGAAAATATCTCATTCGAGCTGAACACTCAGTACATTCGGGCAGAAAGCCGGTAAATCAATATAAAAATCCAAACAGCCATAAGGGAATCCTGTTTCCGGTTCCGTATTCAATCCCGTCTGAAGCTATATAGCTGTTAAGGATCCCCTTAATCTGATAAAATCCCTTTGATTTCCCTCCTGTTTCAATAATAAATTTATCGTCAATTATGAAATCACCCTCGCTTGCATACTCAACAATATGGTTCTCGCTTAGCTGATTGACAAAAAATGTTTCACGAAGGTTTACGCTGTTCACTCCCTGGGGAGAAAGGGCATGCATGAGGTTGGTGTTTTCAAGATAGATTTTATCTGGTTTCTGCAACCTTGTAATTCCTTTCGCGTTCTTGTACAAGTTTTTGCCCAGATGAGCCTCTTCAAAGTACCCGAGATAAGAAATGACAGTATTGCGGGTCAACCCCGATCTTTCACTAAGCTTGACGATATTTGGAACAAAGGGAGCTGATTCGGCAAGAATCTTTAAAAGAAGCTTCAGTTTGGGCACATTCGCTAATTCAACATTCCGCAGAAGCGGCAGTTCATTTTCCAGAATCAGATTTATAATCTCGTCAAGCCTGTGAAAATACAATTCCGGAACTTCAAGAAAGAAAGGATAGTAGCCTGATTTAAGGTAGGAGGCAAAATATTTCAGCGGCTTGACCTGCTTCAACACTTCCTGTGCATGATCCACATGTCCTGAAAGGATATCATCAAGGCTGAAAACAGGCATTTCCAGTCCAACCATCAGATTCAGGTACTCTCTGAATGAAAGCCCCCTCAAATTATAGACAACTGCCCTGCGGCTCAGGTCGGCTCTGGATTTGCGTATCTCAAGCAGCGATGAACCAGTGAAGACTATCTTTAAATCCGGATAACCGTCATAGATATTTTTAAGTTCCTGCGACCAGCCATTATATTTATGCACTTCGTCCAGAAAGAGGTAACGCCCACCCTGCTTGATAAACACATCTGCCAGCTCAATCAGCCTGTTCTCCGAAAACCATATATTGTCAAGACTCACATAGAGGGCAGAACCGTCACGCTTAAAATTTCTTTTCATGTGCTGGAGCAAAATGGTTGTTTTGCCGATGCCACGAGCACCCCTGACCCCTATCATACGGGCATTCCAGTTTATTTTTTCGGCATAACCCCTGGTAAAATCCACTGAAACACTGTCAAGTAACCGATAGTATCTTTCAAATAGTTGTTCCATAACTGCTTTTTATATAAAGCAAATATAGCAATTTATTGCTTTATTTAACGAGCATCACTGGATATTTCGTCTGAAGGTCAGGGCTTTTGGGTTGTTCTGAGATATTTCATGAGAGTGGTGACCCCAGCCATTATTCTCTGACATCTGTTCCTTCTGTCAAGTGCAAGTTCAGCAGATACATAATTTTGATCCTCTGCAATGTAGTACATGCTTTTAACTTCTCCGGAAGAACCTTTGGCTATATTAAGAAAGTGTCTGAATTCAGTATCACTGTTTCTGAAGAATCCTTCAGAGATGTTATTCATAATTGAGATCCCTGCCCCGGTAACCTGGTTCCTGAAAGTAAAATCCCGGCATAACCTGAAATCTGAATAAATCAGATTAACCAACTCTCTGGATAACCTCCATATCTCCAGATCCTCAAAATCCTTTATTGTTCCCATCTTTACACGTTTTAGAAATACAGCACTTTAAAGTTAATAAATTCCTGTGACCTTCAGACCTCAGACCTTCAGACCTCAGACCTTCAGACCTTCAGACTTCAGACCTCAGACCTTCAGACCTCAGACCTTCAGACTTCAGACCTCAGACCTTCAGACTTCAGAC
>CAYVRT010000059.1:0-8295 GCA_964453115.1 uncultured Anaerolinea sp.
CCCGACAAAACGATCGATGAAGGGCTTTATGCTCTTCTGGGTGATTTTGGTCTTAGGCGTGCGGCTATGTGTTTGTAAATGTTTTTAAGAGGTTCAGATGAAGCGAACGATTCTTTTATTACCTTGCGTATATTTCTAGGAAAATTACCATGACTCTGCTGGGGAACTAGATTACCCCAAAAAACAGAGGAGGGAGCGATTATGATACAGCAGGCGAAGAGAATGAACGGTATTCCTTTTTCCGGGATCCGTCGGATCATGGAGATGGCTACCCGGCTTGAGGCGAACGGCAAACATATCATTCATATGGAGATGGGCCGACCGGACTTCGATACGCCAAACAATGTTAAGGAAATGGCCAAAAGGGCGCTGGACGAATCGAGGGTCTTCTATACCTCGAACTATGGGACAATAGATCTACGGCGGGCCATCTCCGAGAAACTGATCAGAGACAACCACCTACAATACGATCCTGAGAAAGAGATCATCGTTACGGCCGGGGTATCGGAAGGCGTCTTCGATTCTCTGTTCACGTTCCTTGACGACGGCGACGAGATTCTCATACCAAACCCCACCTGGCTGAATTACCTATTGGTAACCAGAATGGTCGGCGCGGTTCCGGTGAGCTACCATATTCTGCGTGGGAATCGTTTTCAAATCGACATTGAGGAGATCGAATCGAGGATCACCAATCGGACAAAAGCCTTGGTCGTAATGTCTCCGAATAATCCGACAGGCGGAGTGCTGGAAGGCTCTGTGCTCGAACGGTTGGCAGAAATAGCGTGCGAGCACGATTTGATCGTTATATCTGACGAAATCTATGAGAAAATTATCTTTGACGGTTACCAACACATAAGCATAGCCGAATATCCGGGGATGAAAGAACGTACTATTGTTCTCAACGGATTCTCCAAAGCGTACTCGATGACTGGATGGCGCCTCGGTTACATGGCCGCGAGCGAGCAGATGATCAGGGAACTGATCAAAACTCACCAGTACAACGCGACTAGCGCTTCGTCTATTTCGCAGTACGCTGGGATCGAAGCATTGTCGAAAACCAAAGAGGCAGTTGACCACATGGTTTTGGAATACAGAAGGAGACGTGACTATATAGTTAAGGCCCTCGGCGCAACAGGAAAAATCGGGGTTGTTAATCCCCAGGGAGCTTTCTATCTGTTCGCAGACATATCGGGATTGGGGATGTCTTCGGAAGAGGCGGCTATGTTTCTACTGAACAAATGCGGGGTGGCCGCCGTTCCGGGAACGACCTTCGGAGACTGTGGGGAAGGATATATACGGTTTTCCTATGCCACGGATTACGCGAACATCGTCGAGGCATGCAGGCGTATTTCCAAGGGGATCTCCGGTTTGACCTCGTAGCGTCCCACAGGAAGAGAAGTGGAAAGGAGAACGAAGAATGACTGTTCAATCTATGAGTAGTTACAATTTCTATAAATTAATCGATGGTAGCATATAGGGGCTTCGGACAGTCCAAATATACCTAGGCGTTGCCTGGTTAGAAGAATCGGTCGAAAGGGAGGGGCATCTATGAGAAAAGGTTTTTTACTCGTTTGCCTTGGCGTTATGGTCGCCTGCTTGGCGGGATGCGGAAAACAAAATGCGTCGGTTGTGGAAACCAAAGACACTCTGCAAAAAATAATAGAGAACGGGAAAATCGTGGTGGGAGTGCGGGCTCGTTTCCCGCCGATCGGGCAGATCAATCCGGCCACGAACGAGATCGAAGGGCTTGTGATTGATCTGATCAATTTCTATGCTCAGCAGCTTGGCGTAAAAGTCGAACTCAGGAACGTGGAATGGGCTGCGCTAATCCCAGGGTTAACCAACAAGGACTTTGACATGCTAGCCTGCCACATGACGCGAACAGTCGCGAGGACCGCAAGCATAGCTTTGAGCGATCCGTTCTTTCTGACTGGTACGACCGCGATTATTCCTGCAGCGTCAAAACTCACGACGTGGAGTGATCTCAACAGCAAGGACGTGTCCATCGGAATCACGGAAGGGAATGTCTATATCAATGTTATCGAGAAGAATTTTCCGAATGCAAAAATGGTTACGTTCGCAGGCAAAATTGAATGGACAGAGGCGCTTAAGGCGGGCCGTATTAGCTGTGTTCTCGATTCTGAACTCGCCGGTCGAGATATGATGAAATTGTATCCTGGCGTCTTCAAGTTACTACCAGACGATTTTTTGGACACCGAAACGTACGGATTTTCCTTCCGGTACGGCGATTGGGGATTCAAGAATAGTCTGGACCTATTCCTCCAGGAAATCAAGCAGAACGGCAAATATGGGGAGATCTACAAGAAGTGGATGGGCATGGATTGGAAGCCTTCAACCATCGCCAACGCGCTGTAGGTAAGTGCCTTTACGTCTGGCAGGGGAAGCTCCCGGCTGGACGTAAATCCTCTTGAGGATTGCAATATGGACTTTAACCCTAAGTTATTCTTCCGCTTTTTCCCCCAATTGCTGGAAGGATATTTTTTTACTCTGCAGTACGCCTTTATAGGCATCGTCTTTTCCATACTTCTCGGGATACTGATCGGAATGGTCATGTGCTTGAAGATTCCCGTCGTGAATACTATTTTGCGTTGGTACATCGATATTTTCCGAGAGACGCCGCTCATCGTGCAAATGTATCTGCTCTACTACGGTCTGCCTTACGTCGGCGTTCTCTTGCCTCCCGCAGTTGCGGGCATGCTGGCAATCATCTTCAACGAAAGCGCCTTCACGGCGGAGATCGTTCGGGGGGGCATCGAGTCGATCGGGCTTGGTCAGAAGAAAGCCGCCCGGTCTCTTGGGTTCTCACGAATCCAGATTCTTTTAACCATCCTTTTCCCTCAAGCTATGAAAAGCATCTATCCAAGCCTCGCCGGGCAGGGATCTTTCATTCTAAAGGACACTTCGTTGCTGACGTTGGTGACCATAACGGAATTGACGTCTGTTTCCCGTTATCTCAACAGTAGATACTTAATACCGGGAACAGCGTTCATTGGCTCCGCCATCTTCTACGTGGTGACGTTTTGGGCTATTCAAGGAGTAGTATCGATTTTGCAGAAGAGGCAAAAATGGAATTGAGTAAACAAATCATTATATGGAGACTTCTCCTTCTCGACGGATTGCCGCAAACATTCCGACTAGCCCTTATCTCCATCGGCTCCGCTTTTAGCCTTGGCATTCTTTTAGGTGTGGTCCGCTCGAAGAAATGGCCCGTTGTTCAGCAGGTCCTGTCTGTATACCTTGGGATCGTCCGGGGAATTCCATTCTTACTGCTTTTGCTGCTCGTCTACTTCAATACCCCCGTAAAAGGGGTGTTCAAAGTAAGCGTCGTGACGTTGACAATCTACAACTCCGCGTACATTGCGGAGATAATCCGGGGGGGAATCATCGGCTTAGGAGAGAACCAATTCAAAGCTGGGAAATCTTTGGGAATGAACAGCTTAGAGGTTATTTGGTACGTCGTGCTTCCCCAAGTGTTGAACTACACCATGCCCGCACTTCTCGGGCAGATGGTCATCCTGGTCAAAGGGACTGCGACCTGTTCTGCCATAGGTTATACAGAGATTACGCGGTCAGGCACTATCGCCATGGAGGCGTATGGGAGCCCTCACATCATCTATCTAGAGATCATGTTGGTTTACTTCGTGATGTGCCACATCTTAACTACGATAGGAAAGCACTTCGAGGCTAAGGGGAAGCTTAAGATGTTGGGAAAACGATGAAATGTGGAGTAATGAAATGAACAACAGCGATAATTCTGTGATACGGATCGAAAACTTGTCTAAGTATTATGGTTCTTTCCACGCGATAAAAGATGTTAGCCTGGATGTGCATAAGGGCGAAACGCATGTGATATGCGGACCGAGTGGATCCGGAAAGAGCACTATGCTCTTTTGCATCAACGGCATTGAGAAGTACCAGTCCGGGCATGTCTACTTTAACGGTGATCTGATGACGCCCAAAAACATCCGACACATGAGGACCAAGATTGGAATGGTGTTCCAGCATTTTGAGCTGTTCCCGCATTTGACAGCTCTCCAGAATGTGACAATCGCCCCTATCAAGATCCAGAAGCGGGATCGGGAAGAGGCGGAAGATAATGCTAGGAGTCTATTTAAGAAGGTTGGCCTTGAGAACCGAATGGACCATTTTCCGTATCAATTATCTGGGGGCCAGAAGCAGCGGATTGCCATTTTGAGAGCGCTTGCCATGGATCCCGACATTGTCCTGTTTGACGAGCCGACTTCGGCCCTAGATCCAGAAATGGTCAAGGACGTTCTATATGTTATGAAGGATTTATCAACGAGCGGCATGACAATGATCGTGGTGACTCATGAGTTGGGTTTCGCAAAAGAAGTCGCCAGCCACATCACTTTTTTTGAAGATGGACAGATCGTAGAGACGAAGAGTCCGGACGAATTCTTCAGAGGAAATGGCTCCGAGCGAACAAAAATCTTCCTGAACAATATTATCAACGTATGACAGCCGAGTGCCCAGATACCAGTGGGAACTGAGTGAGGTCGTAGAGGAAATGCGTAATCCAAGTAACGATAGGAACTATGTGGAGATTGATCTCTCTTCGATTCGCAGGAATCTCCGTTCCGTACGCAGGCTTATAGGGACAGACTGTAAGCTGATGTCCGTCCTCAAGGGCAACGGTTACGGCCACGGTGCATCGTGCCTTCTTCCGGCCTGTGAATCGGAGAGCAACTGGTACGGCGTAGCTACTCTGGGCGAAGCCTTAGAGTTGCGGGAAGCGGGGACAAAGAAACCGATTCTGGTCTTTGGATGGATACCTCCCTACGATGTCTGGAGAGTTGCGGAAAGCGAGATTGTATTGAATGTCTATTCCCTCGCGTATGCGCGGGAAATCGATAGAGCCTCACGGGAGGCCAGAATCAAATTGGCAGTCCATATCGAAATAGACACGGGACTGGGGAGAACAGGGCTGCGATGTTTAACCAACGAAGAAGCGGACTCAGTCCTTCAATCCTACAAAACCATTATGAGGCTAGATCGACTTAAAGTCCAGGGTATATATACACATTTCAGTTCTTGCGATTCTGACAAAATAGCTGATGTGACGTATACGAAACAACAGCATGACCTTTTTGAGTACATTTGCGGCGTGTTGAGACAAAACGGTCACAATCCTGGGATATGTCACTGTCTGAACAGTGTGGGCATTGAAAAGTACCATTCCGCATGGAAGCACGACATGGTTAGGGCCGGACGCATGATCTACGGAATCGGAATGGAAGAGGACCTTCTGAAGCGATATGATCTTCATCCTGCCTTGTCATGGTTTTCTCGTGTCGTTGATATCAAGGTGATCCACGCCGGGGGATACGTCGGCTATGACAGAGAATTTCGGGCAGAGAAGGATATGAGAATAGCGATCCTGGCTGTCGGATATGGTGACGGATACAAACAGATCTACAGCAACAAAACGTATGTAGTTATAGCTGGGAGGAAAGCCCCTTCTGTCGGCAAGATTTCCATGGATTCCATGGCTGTGGACGTAACGGATATTCCGGACGTCCATGTGAATGACTGGGCGCTTCTATTAGGGAAGGGGAATGGTTCTTTCATCCCTACGACGGTTTTCACTCAACTCGGAGGAACCAACAGCGAGGTCCTGCTGTCCTTGACCTCAAGGGTCCGTCGGTATTATGTGGACCTTGATCCGTAGCCACCGTCTTATTGGGCGATTGAGGAAAGCCTGAACTGAAGAAGGGTATAAGGCAAATGGCGCGGAGGGGGCATCTTCTCCGTGGTGTAGAGAACTTATAGGGATTCGATGAGGATGGAAAGGCGGTTGACGATGGTTGCGCTGAAACGCGACGATAATCAGCCCCCGAATGGATGCAAGGCTTTCTGGGGAGTGCTGTGGACTCTCCTATGCCTAGCATTCTCGTCGGACGGGGGCTTGATCTGGCTCGAACACCTGGATCTGGGGGAAAGCGACGGCTTTTGTTTCACCAACAACTCCAAGAACTCGATGAACAGGGAGTATTCTTATCCGAGCATAATCCAGGGCATAGACGGCCGGATTCACGAGATCTACACCTATTTCAGGCAGAGGATCAAGTATTTGAGCTTCGACCCGGCCAGAATAGGCATTAAGTAGCCCTTCCTGGAGGACGACCGGGCTTCCCGATAATTTTCGAACCATGGAGGGCTACTTGGGCGAAATCCTATATTCTCATATCCCAAAATTGATAAATCAAGGTATACTGACTCTCGGATACCCATGATAGTTTTCATCGCACCCTATCTAAAACTCAAGGAGATTGCCGATTCTCTGGCGGGTCACTATTCTGAACCTCTCCGCAGCGTCGTGGGCGATCTTGGTGCAGGCCTTGCCCTGGCCAGAGGGGCTTTAGACGAAGATGCTATTCTGGTGAGCCGGGGCGGTACGGCCAAGCTCATTCGGGGAAGCCTGGGCGTCGATGTGATCGAGATAGGGGTTTCTTACCTGGACTTGATGCGCATTTTGAAGCCTTATATGGGAAGCCAGAAGCCTATCGCGGTAGCGGGCTTCCGCGCCCTTATCAATTATGCCGAGAGCGTCTGCGAAGCCTTGGGAATTAAGGCCGAGTATCTGCCAGTGGATGATGAGACCCAGATGCCCGCTTGTATCGAGAAGGTTAAGGCCATGAATGTGGCTTGCTTGGTGGGCGATATGGTGGCGGTACGTAGCGCCAAGGATCTGGGGATTTCCCTAGCTTTGATCGAGTCTGGGCCCGATGCAGTGGCCGAAGCTCTGGACAAGGCTGCCATGGTAGCCAGAAGCCTCATGACCCGCCGCGCCGGGGAGTTGAGGTTGGGAGCCGTACTCAATACCGTACGGGAGGGCATCGTCGCGGTTGATCGTTCGGGACTAATTACCCATATAAACAGCACAGCGAGGGATCTGTTAGGTAAGCACGCTGTGGTGGGCGTACCCGCTGAAACCGTCCTGCCGGGCAAGTACATCGCAAGAGCCATGACGGATCGCAAGGAAGTTTTCGGCGGGCTTCTGGAGATCGAAGGCCAGCGCACCGCCCTGAACGTGACGCCTATCGTTGTCCGGGATTCTGTGGAAGGCGCGGTTATTGTCCTGCAGAAAGTAGCCCAGATCCAGGACATCGAAAAAAAGGTGCGCCGGCAGTTGAGTGCCGGAGAACTGGTGGCCAAGTATCATTTTGAGGACATGGCTTCCGAGTCCCCGGCCATGTGCGCCTGCCTGAGCGTGGCCAGGCAGTATGCCCGGAGCGCCAGTGCCATTCTAATCTACGGGGAAACGGGCACGGGCAAGGAAAGACTCGCCCAGAGCATTCACAACGAGAGTCCTGTGAGGGACGGCCCTTTTGTGGCAATCAACTGCGGAGCCCTTCCTCCCAGCCTTTTGGAAAGCGAACTCTTTGGTTACGTCGAGGGAGCCTTCACGGGAGCGGGCAGAGGCGGCAAGATGGGCCTTTTCGAATTATCTCATGGTGGCACAATTTTTCTGGACGAGATCAACGAGCTGGATGTACAGCTTCAGGGCAAATTGCTGAGGGTAATCCAGGAGCGGGAAGTCATGCGGGTGGGCGGAGTGAGGGTTATTCCCGTGAGTTTCCGCCTGATCGCTGCGTCTAACGTACCTCTTCAGGAAGAAATGGAAAAGGGCAAAATCCGCCGGGACCTCTTTTACAGGCTCAATGTCTTGGACATACGGCTTCCCCCTCTGAGAGAAAGGTCCGAGGACATCGCGCAGCTCTTCGCTTCTTTTACAAGGGAATGCGCCCTGAGGGACGGCAGCCTCGAGCCACCTCCGCCTCCGGAGCGCTTTCTCCAGGCCCTGAAGTCCCATCAGTGGCCGGGGAATGTACGGGAGTTGGAGAATGCGGCGGAGAAATGGACGGTGCTGCGCAGACTTTTGGACGCGGAGGCAGCGGCGGCGCTTACCCTGGAATCCCTTGGCTCAGGCTCGACACTCGTCGTCAAGGGGGAAAATTGGTACTCGGGAAGCCTGGAGGCCATCACGCGCCGGGCGGCCCTGGCGGTTCTGAGCGAAGAAGGGGGCAACATATCCAGGGCCGCTCGGCGCCTGGGCATAGACCGCCAGACGCTCAGGAAACATATTAAAGATTCGGAGACTGAACTTTAAACGACCAATAACAATCTGCTAGACGCTCCAAAATTCAATTAATGGAATCTTTCAGCCCTTGAGCCACTCCGTACCGGCGCGGTCAGGCCGAGGCCTGCGGATCTCCATCCACTCGTTCTGGCGGGTGAGGTCGCCGAAGCCTA
>CAYVRT010000060.1:0-8020 GCA_964453115.1 uncultured Anaerolinea sp.
TTATTGTGGGCCCTGTGCTGCTGGCTTTTGCCATTCAGGCAGTGGAAGAAGGCATAAATCGCTGAAAAGGGGAGAAGAGGCGGGCATGGAAACGATCGCGGTTCTGGGGCTGGGCAATATGGGTTTCAACATAGCCGCCAATATTCTGAAGGCCGGCTATGAGCTTAGGGTGTACAACCGGAGCAAGGGAAGAGACGGAGAGCTGGTGAAACAGGGGGCGAAAAACACCGCCAGCCCCGCCGATGCGGTCCGGGGAGCCGATGCGGTGGTATCCGTGGTGGGGGACGACGAAGCCTCCAAGGCGATATGGCTCGGCGAGCAGGGGGCCCTCGCGGCGACTTCGCCGGGCTGTTGCATAATCGAGTGCAGCACCCTCTCCCTGGGCTGGGTTAAGGAGTTGAGCGCCCTGGCCCAGGAGCGCAGGTGCCGCTTTGCCGACGCGGGTTTGGGAGGGGGGCCCGGCAGCATCCCCGGCGGCACGATGAACCTCTTCGTGGGCGCCGAGCAGGCGACCTTCGACGCTATCAAACCGCTTCTCGCCTCTTTCAGCAAGCGACAGTTCAGGTTCGGGCTCCCAGGGGCGGGCATGGCCTACAAGCTCATCAACAACATGCTCATCGACGTCCAGGTTTCGGCCCTCGCCGAGGCCTTGGCTATGATGGAAAAGTCGGGCATCGACATGGCGGAGGCGGAAAAGGCCATGATGAACGGTTCCTTTTCCAGTCCCGCGGTGACATCCAACCTCAAGGGTATGATGGCCGCCAGCTACGAGCCCGTATCCTTCCAGCTGCGCTGGATGCGCAAAGACGCGGACTACATGCATCGTTTCGCCGAGGAAAGGGGCGTAAAACTTCCTGTGGCCGCGGCGGCGCGAGGCCTGCTGGAGGAGGCGGCCGCCAAGGGCTGGTCGTCCAGGAACTGGACGGTGATCCGGGAATTATATAAGTAAAACGGGTTTCTAATGTGCCGCTTCAGCTGGCCTTGAGCTTGGTTGAAGCGGCTTTGACGGAACGTTATTGTTGACTTGCATGCATGGTGCCTGTATATTGCATGCAAGGAGTTGAAAATGCCCACGCTGCAAGTCCGCGAATTGCCCGAGGATGTTTATAACCAGCTCAGCTATTTGGCGGAAAAGGAGCATAGAAGTCTCGCGCAGCAGACGGTTGTTCTGTTGAAGGAGGGAATTCGATCCAGGCTGAAAGCTAAAGAGAGACGAAGGCTTCTACTCGAGAAGGCGCATGAACTCGAGCTCTCCGCTGTGGATCTTCCAGATCCCGTAGTCCTTATCCGGGAGGACCGCGAACGATGATTGTCGTACTGGATGCCAGCGCCGCGACAGGAATCGCGTTGAACGCCGCCAATGCTGAAATATTCGAAAAGTATTTGCATGATGCGGATATTGTCATAGCGCCTAACACCTACCCACCCGAAATATGCAATGTCTTCTGGAAATATACGGAGTTCTCCAATCTCGATTTCGTCAAGGCACAGAAGGGAATAGATTTCTGCATCGATTTGGTGGATGACTATGTCGATACAACGCCAATGTGGCGGGAAGTGTTCGCGGAGTCGGTGACATATAGGCATCCGGTTTATGATTTATTCTATCTGGTACTTGCGCGAAGGCAGAACGCGATCCTTCTGACCAATGATGTAAAAATGAAGAACCTGGCGAAGGATATGAGAATATCGCTTCCGGAAGCGTGCCAAAACTAAGAGGCTTGTACTAGATAAAATCTAGATTCGCATATTCACAGTATCTTTTTCGACTTAAATCCGCCGATCTCGAGAACTGTGTTAAAAAGCGTGTCGTCAGTGCCGGGGCTGCTGGCCATTTTCGCCCCTCCTGCTCACCCCAGCCTCCGGCGAAGACGATAGGCGATGTCCTGGACGCTTATGACTGTTTCCGCGGCGGGGCCCTTTGACACTTCCCTGGAGACTTCTTCGCCATCCCCACGCAGGGCACCATGCTCCGTCGGCGAAAAGAGCAGGCCTTCCAGGCTGGACACCGCGCTTTGCAAAGTGGAACAGAGCTGGAACATGGGATCCTCCTCGACGCCGGGGAACAACAGCGCGCCCTCTATCCTGCCGGGACCATGTTCCCAGAATTTATCCCCCACTGGTATGGAAAATTTAGCCACGAGCCTACGGTTGAAGTCGAGTTCGTTCTTATCTTCGTAGTTGTCGCTGATGTCCACCGTACCCGCCATCAGGGCGTCCTGGAAATATGGGCGCCGGATCAGGGAAGGACAGGCGGAGAGGAGCCGCACCGTCACGATTTCCTCCCGGGAGTCTATGGATATGCTCCCCGTCGGGAAAGGCAGGGCGAACACGTAAAGATAGACTCTTTCGTCGGAGCTTGATCCAGCCAGGCTTGGCTTGCCTGTCTCCGCGAGTGCGCTACCAGCCAATGTGTCGCCGAAAGATTTTCCGCCAGTCGAAGCGCTCCCTGTCGAAGCGCTCGACTGGGCAAAGGAACAGGCCGCTCTGAGGGACTGGCTAAGATCCAACAGGGGCGTTTCGCAAACCTGATAGTGCTGGAGGATGGACTGCCGGAGATAGCGTCGCTTGCGCAGTTCGTCCCCCGCCCGTCTATCCAGCTTTCTGGTTTCCTCCACCAGAATGTCTGAAAGCTCATCGAGGAGGGAGAAATCCCGTCTCACCCGTACTTTACTAAGAGCGTTCCTCCTATAGAGGGGGGGATAGAGGCTGCTCGCCCCAGCCTTGTTGAGAAAATCCCTGGACTGTCCCCGGTAGACCAAAAGACTTTCTTTGTTGAGATAGGAAAGCTCGGCGACAATGCGGACGAGTTCGTTGAAGCGCTCGACAGGGTACGGCCCGGAACGAGCCACCGAATCTCCAAAATGGATCTTGAGCTTGCCATCCAGTTGGGGCGTTATCTCTCTCATAGCTTTCTTAGTACAACAGGAAGCGGCGCAAGACAATACTTTTCTCCGTCGATCCAACATTACTTAGTTCACTGGCTTAAAAATCCCATAATAAGGAATCCTTCAGGACATGTTTTCGTATTCAAACTGATGAAAAAATAATCACCAGTGGCGAATTTATAACCGAGAGCTTTATCTCGCTGAAGAGTTTTGGGGCCAGCTTGACATTTTTCGCTTCGCGGATGACTGAATTCTTCGCGATATTTAGGAAATCATGCCTTCTGGGAGCACAAATCGCTAATTCGAATTCTTGGCACGGATCCTGCAATTACATCGGTAATGGACTCACCATGGTTTATCATTGCCGACGACTTCACCGGATCGGGCGATTCGGCCGTCCAGTTTAGAACCCGGGAACGCCCGGCCAGATTCCTTCTGGATTTGAATCTGAGAAACCTTTTAGAACTTGAACTTTCGGCTTACGTGGTGAACAGCGATTCCAGGTTTCTTTCCGGCCCCGAGGCTTATAAGAAAGTTCGGGACATAGCGGAAATGATAGGTAATAAAGCCATGGGCAGGCTTTTCAAAAAAATAGATTCAACCTTGAGGGGCAATATCGCCGAGGAAGTAGCGGCGGTGATGGATGGGGCGGGATTCTCTCGAGTTTTGGTCTGTCCCGCGGCCCCGCGCAACGGCAGGACCGTTATGGATGGACTCTGCTTGGTCAATCGAAAACCGATCAATTCGGGTGCGATAGTCAGGGATCTCTTCACTCCTGTAGATGACGCCTGCCTCGCCTCCCTTTTTGAATCGAAATTTTCGGGCTTTATCGCACATATTTCATTGAATGAACTTCATCAGGGGGCCAAGGCTCTGTCTGCTACCGTAGAGCGCTTGAGCGCCGAAGGAAAAAAGATATTCACCGCCGATGCGGCAAGTATTGAAGATTTGGCCCTCCTCGCCACTCTGGCCGAGCTACCAGGTATGCTTTTGGTCGGTTCCTCGGGCTTGGCAGAGGCTCTTGCCGACAGGAGGGGTATTACCTGCGCCGGACCTTCGATGCAAGGCCTCCGGAAAGTTCCGGCGGGAAAGGCCGCCTTTTTCGTAGGCTCCGTCACTCCCACCAGCGCTGCCCAGTGCGCCTTTCTAACCGCATCGGGTGGCGTGCAGCGCGTCGCCATCGACGGCAAAAGCGTCGTTGAAGAACCGGCAGCAGAAATGAAGCGAATCCTGGCGGAAATGGAAGTACTGTCCGATGCGGCCCTCCTTTTTCATACCAACCCAGTGAAAAAAGGCGTTTCGGCTGAGCAGGCCCGCCTGATGGGTACACGGATATCCCAGTTCATGGGCGAGCTGGCTTTGGAAGTGGCCCAGCGAAGGTCGGTACGCTTTCTCTTCGCCATGGGCGGCGATACTGCCGCGCGGATCGTCGCCAGCCTAGGCGTAGATTATATCGATTTCACCGATGAGATCCTTCCTGGGCTTCCCTATGGCAGCTGCCAGTCCCGTGCCCTGGGGACGGATTTGAACTTCGCCTGCAAGTCGGGGGGCTTCGGGGCCATGGACGCCCTGGTACAGGTATTGGACAGGGTGACTGATACGTCGCTACAGGCCAAGGCGATCCTGGAAGGTCGCTCGCCTGCGGCAATGAAGGAGATCAATTCATGATTCCGTTTTCCATCGTATCGCCGTCCCAGTTGGAGTTCGGTCCGGGCAAGCTCACCCTCGTACCCTCCATTGTCAAAACGCTTTCGCCTTCAGGCCTCGTCTTGGTGCTCAGCGACAAAGGTGTTTCGCAAACAGGCGCCCCGGCCAAGGTGGTCGAGGCTCTGCGGAACGAGGGATATACGGTATCCTTGGTGGATTCGGTGCCTCCCGAACCTTCCACTCATGACTTGGATGCAGTGGCGGCCGGTCTCAAAGGCAACGCTGCGGCCATAGTGGCTATCGGTGGTGGCTCGGTGATGGATGCCGCCAAAATTTTGGCAGTGCTGACTGGAAAGGGCTGGGGCACGGTTGAATTGGCCGAGCGAGGCGTGCCCGGGAGGGGCATCCCTACGGTGATGATCCCCACCACCGCAGGCACCGGATCCGAATCGACGCCCAACGCTATCGTGCTTTTTCCCGAGAAAAACCTTAAAGTGGGCATCGTAAGCCCTTATTTCATGCCCGACAGGGTTGTGCTGGACCCGGAGCTTACCCTAGGGCTTCCGCCCAATCTCACCGCCTCCACCGGCGTGGACGCTTTCTGCCATTTGCTGGAATGTTTTATCTCGAAAAAAGCCAATCCCATGAGCGACATGATGGCCCGGGAAGGTATGCGGCTTCTTTTGCCTGCTCTTCCCCTGGTCTACAACAATGGCACCGACCTAGAGGCCCGTTCGGCCACCCTCCTGGCGGCTTATTACGGCGGAGCCTGCATCGCCGCATCGGGTACCACAGCTGTTCACGCCCTCTCCTACCCCCTTGGAGGGACCTATCGGGTACCCCACGGCGTATCCAACGCGGCCCTCCTGGTGCCTGTCATGAGCTATCAGAAAAAGAAAATAGCTCCCCGGTTGGCCGAGGCCGCAAGGGCTATAGGCCTTGTGCCGGCCGGCTCAGGATCGAGCGCCGAAGAAGAGGCCGATCTGCTCATAAAAAGCCTGGACAATCTTGTAAAAGAATTGAAGATTCCCGCCAGTCTCAAGGATCTTGGGGTTCCCGACGGCGCCCTGGCCTCCCTCACCGAAGCGGCTTACGGCGTTCGAAGGCTCCTGGACAACAATCCCGTGGAACTAAGCCGGAAAGATATCCGGGTTATTTACGAGTCGGTGAAGTGAGGAAGCCGGAATGAGTGTCAGCGTTGACCGGAACGCCAGACCTCTTTTGGGAGTGGCCATAGGAGATACCGTGGGCATAGGCCATGAAGTGATCGCTATGTACCACGATCAAAGTCACATAGCCCTGAAAAAGGTGGGATTCCGCAACTGTGAATGCGCCCCAGATGCTCCCAACATTTCGGGAATAAACGTGCCCCTAGAATCTTCCGTGATTTGCTGCTCTGTGGACCATGGCACAGCCTTCGACCGGGCGGGCAAGGGTACGGCCGATCCTGGTTCCATGGCCACTGCCACGATGCCCGCAGGCAAGATGAAGAAAGCACGCAGCGATGTGGGCGAAACGCCCCACAAGGAGTGATAGGTATGGAATACAGACTGCCGATAATCGGCATTTCAATGGGGGATCCCGCGGGCATAGGCCCCGAGATAGCGGCCAAGGCCTTAGCCAATCCCAAGACCTACGAGAAGTGCCGGCCACTGGTCATCGGCGACGCCTCGGCGATGGAAGAAGCGGTTAAAATCGCCAAGGTGAGTTTGAAGGTCAACCCGATCGCAAAGCCCTCCCAGGCAAAGTTCGAGTTCGGAACCCTGGACGTAATCGACCTGAAGGATGTCGATGTCGCCCGACTTCAGTACGGCAAAGTCTCGGCTATGGGCGGCAAGGCGGCTTTCGACGCGGTGAAAAAAGTCATCGAACTGGCCATGGCCGACGAGGTGGACGCCACTGTAACTGGCCCTTTGAACAAGGAAGCGCTCAACCTCGCGGGCTACCATTACACGGGACACACGGAAATCTACGCTGATTTCACCAAGACCAAAGATTACACCATGATGCTGGCTGAAAACAATCTTAGAGTGGTCCACGTGTCCACCCACGTCTCCCTGCGCCAGGCTTGCGACAACGTGAAGAAGGAACGGGTTTACGCGGTCATCAAGTTGGCCTATGACACGATGCGCGATTTCGGTTTAGAGAACCCCAGGATCGGCGTCGCGGGACTGAATCCTCACGCCTCCGACGGCGGGCTTTTCGGCTGCGAAGAGACCGAGGAGATCGCGCCTGCCATTGCCAAGGCCAGAGCCGAAGGTATGATAGTGGACGGCCCCGTGCCCCCGGACACACTTTACTCCAAAGCCTTGGGCGGCCTATACGACATCGTGGTGGCCATGTACCACGATCAGGGCCACATCCCCCTCAAAATCGTGGGGTTCACATGGAACGACATAGAAAAGCGCTGGAACTCCGTAAGCGGAGTAAACATCACTTTAGGACTACCCATAATTCGCACCTCGGTGGATCACGGCACCGCCTTCGGAAAGGCTGGCAAGGGAACGGCTATCGAGGAAAGCCTCCTCAACGCTATCGATTACGCTGTCCAGTTTGCCAAGCAGCGCATAGTGAAGAGAACGGCCGCAAGAAGGAGGGAGAAAGCCAAATGAAGAAACTTACAACTTTTACAGCCCTGGTCACCGCCTTCAGGTCCGATGAGAGTGTGGATTTCGGCGCCATCGCCGCCCAGGCCAAGCGCCAGCTGGCTGCGGGCAACGACCTTTTCATTTGCGGTACTAACGGCGACTTTTCCAGCCTCACCTTCGCCGAGCGCATAAAGGTCGTCGAAACCTGTGCTGCGGTGAAGGGAAAAGCCAGGCTCATCGCCAACGCGGGTTTCCCCTCCACCTACGAAACCATCCTCCTGGCCAAGGAGTACCAGCGCCTAGGCGTCGAGGCGGTGGCGGCCATCACGCCCTACTTTATCGCCTGCACCCAGGAAAGCCTGTACCGCCACTACGCGGGCATAGCCGATGCCATTTCGGTTCCCCTTTACATCTACGAGATTCCCGCTCGGACAGGTAATTCCATCGAGGTGGCCACCGTGGCCAGGCTGGCCAAGCATGGGAATGTGAAGGGTATCAAGGACTCCTCGGGCAAGACGGAGCGCCTGGACGGACTGGCTCAGGTCTGCGCTGAGAATTCCGGCTTCGAGTTCTACAACGGCACCGACTCTCTCATATTTTACGGCCTCAGGAAAGGCGCCGCCGGTTGTGTGTCCGGCTTGGCCAACGTCGCCCCCACGTGGGTTCGGGCTATCGCCCAGGCCTTCGAGGCTGGGGACCAGGATGCCGCCGACGCGGCCCAGAAGAAGCTCAACGCCCTTAGGGAAAGGCTCTATGCCTTCGGCTATCCCCCCGCCATGGTCAAGCGAGCTCTTTATCTCATGGACTCGAGCGTGGGCAATAACAGGCTTCCGGCTCTGGTCCCCGACAAAACGATCGATGAAGGGCTTTATGCTCTTCTGGGTGATTTTGGTCTTA
>CAYVRT010000061.1:0-7125 GCA_964453115.1 uncultured Anaerolinea sp.
ACTGGATGCACAACGGCATGTTGCAACTCGGCAGCGAGAAGATGTCCAAATCGCTTGGCAATTTGATCACGATTGAGGCGTTCCTTGCCCAGCACAGCGCCGATGCCTTTCGGATGCTAATTCTCAACGGCAGCTATCGCGGCCCGCTCACCTATACCGAAGAGGTCGTTATCCAGGCCGAGCGCAGCCTGGAACGCTTGCTTTCGGCCCTCCGCCCGGCCTTGCCGGGGGCTGCAGGGCTGGCCGCCGAAGGGCAACAGGCATTGGCCGAGCAAGTTCAGGTGACCGAGCAGGCCTTCGTTGATGCAATGGATGACGACTTCAACAGCGCCGGAGCATTGGCGGCCCTGTTTGAACTGGTGCGCGCCATCAATCAGGCCCGCGCCGATGGCGGCAATGCTGCCGATTTGCAGGCTGCCCAAACCCGCCTGCGCGAGCTGGGCGGTGTGCTGGGCCTGCGCCTGGAAGAGCCCGGCGCAAAGGACGATGAAGGCCAAAGCAGCGCCCTGGTTAACCTGCTGCTGGAAGTGCGCCTGGAACTGCGCAAACAAAAGCTCTGGGCGCTTTCTGACCAAATCCGCGACCGCTTGAAAGAATTGGGCGTGACAATTGAGGATAGCAAAGAAGGCTCGACCTGGCGCTGGAGCTAAGCCATGATGAGTGAACGCTTCCCTGCCGCCGATTTTGACGCCTGGGCTGCCCATTACGATGCCAGCGTCCAGCACAGTGAATTCCCGTTCACCGGCTACACGGCCGCGCTGGATTGTGTGATGCGCCGTGCCGCAGCCCGCTCTGGAGAGAGCCTGCTGGACCTTGGCACCGGCACCGGTCTGCTGGCGGTGCGTTTTGCCGCCCTGGGGTGCAGCGTTTGGGCAACCGATTTCTCGCCCGCCATGCTGCAAAAGGCGCGCCTGCGCCTGCCGCAGGCCGAGCTTGTGTTGCACGACCTGAACAGCCCCTGGCCGGCGGTGCTGAACCGGCGTTTTGACCGCATCGTTTCCAGTTATGTCTTCCATCACTTCCCCGACGCGCAAAAACAGGCATTGATCCTGGAATTGGTGCAGCAGCGGCTCAGCCCGGGTGGAAAATTGATCCTCGCCGACATCAGCTTTGCCGACCGGTCTGGCTGGCAAAGCGCCGAAGCGTTGGCCGGGGAAGCCTGGGAAGAAGAACTGTACTGGACGGCGAGCGAAATGCTGCCCGCCCTCCAGATGCAGGGCCTGCGGGCCGAGTATGAGCAAGTTTCCTACTGTGCGGGCGTGTATGAAATTGAGGCAGGCAGCGGATGAAAGAATGGATTACCGGACGCAACCCGGTCTACGAAGTGTTGCGCGCCAACAGGCGACAGGTCTTCCGCTTGCTGCTTGCGAGTGGGGTGGAAGAATCGCCGCGCCTGAACGAGACGATGCGCCTTGCCGCACAACGCAAACTACAGGTCGAGCGCGTACCGCGCTTGCAGCTTGACAGCCTGCAAGGCAGCAGCAGCGAGAGCCATCAGGGAATTGCCTTGCAGGTAAGCGGCTTCCCCTATAGCGACCTGCACAGCATTCGCGCCCGTGCCGCAGCACAACAAGAAGACCTGTTTGTGTTGGTGCTGGATGCGTTGCAAAACCCGCAAAACCTGGGCAGCCTGCTGCGCACAGCGGAAGCGGTGGGCGTGCATGGCGTGCTATTGCCGCTGGCACGGGCCGCCGGTGTCACCCCGGCCGTTGTGCATGCCTCGGTTGGCGCAAGCGAACACATGCTGATTGCGCCCATTAACCTGGCACAAGCGCTGAGCGAATTGAAGAAGGGCGGCGCCTGGGTGGTGGGGCTGGAAGGCGGCCAAGGCGTTCAATCTATTGCAGAGGTGCGGCTGGATGGCCCGCTGGCGCTGGTGGTTGGCAGCGAGGGGCAGGGCATGCGCAGCCTGGTGGCGCGCTCGTGTGACGTGCTGGCGCGCCTGCCAATGCGCGGCCAAATCGAATCGCTCAATGCGGCGGTTGCCGGGTCGGTTGCCCTTTACCTGGCACTGGCCGCCCGTAACAAGCACAGCTAAAAGTTTGTACAAAATTTGCACATCGGCACGCTTTTTGCTATAATAAGACCAATTCAATCAAAATTTTCTACGGAGGAACCCAGAATGTTGATCAGCAAAGAATTGGCTGCGGCCATCAATGAACAAATCACGCACGAGATGATTGCCTCACAGCAGTACGCACAAATTGCCACCTATTTTGATGGACTGGCGCTCACCAAACTGGCAAAAATGTTCTACAAACAGTCGGATGAAGAGCGCCAACACGCCTTCAAATTCCTGCACTATCTATCCGAAACCGGGGCCGAAATTGCCCTCGAGGCCATTGCTGCCCCCAAACACAGCTTTGCCTCGGTGGAAGAAGCGGTCAAGCTCTCGGTGGATTGGGAATGGGAAGTCACCCGGCGCATCAACGCGCTGATGGATATTGCCGTGCAGCAAAAGGACTATCTGGCGCAGGACTTCTTGCGCTGGTTCGTCACCGAGCAGCTGGAAGAGATTACGACGATGGAAACGCTGCTGAAAGTTGTGCAACAGGCTGGCTCGCACAATCTGTTCATGATTCAGGGCTACCTGGCGCACGAAGACTAGGCTGCGCACTGCCCAAAAAGCACACACCCCGGTTAAACGCCGGGGTGTGTTTATTTTCAGGGTCTGCGGTCAACTAGAGCAAAAACGCCCAGATGGCATAGAGGCCAATCATCACCAGGCCAATGGCAAACCGCACCACGCCCGCCCAGCCACAGCCAATCAACAGGCTGCGGGTTGAATCCCAGGCCTTGCGCCAGTCGCGCAGGCGAATCCATTCGACGGTGAACAGGCCAATCATTGCCAGGAGCAGCCCCCCCAGGGGAGGCCAGGCCAGGGTGCCAATTAACCCGCCGAGCAGCGCCACACCAATTGCCAGCCAGCTTGCGCCGCGTTGCCGGGCGCTTGCGCCCATCATATAGTTATCGGCCACGTTGCCAATCACCATCAAGACGGTCATGACCGCAAAGAGGATCCCGCTCCAAATGGTGAAGCCATGCACCAGGCCATAGACCAGCCCGGCAACCCAGATGATGGTCAGGCCCGGCACGATGATGAACACGAGGCTCAACAGCCCAACGAACATGACCGCCAAAACCACCAGTCGAAAGACCGTCAGTGCGGTTTCTTCCATCGTTTGCTCCTCCTAAGGCTGAATGCGTTCCACGCCGCCCATCCAGGGGCGCAAAACGTCCGGCACGATGATGGAACCATCGGCCTGTTGATAGTTTTCCAGCACGGCAATCAGAGTGCGCGGCATGCCCAGCCCCGAGCCATTGAGGGTGTGCACCAGGCGCGGCTTGCCACCCTCAGGACGATATTTAATGTTGGCGCGGCGGGCCTGAAAATCGCCCACATTGGAAACCGAGGAAACTTCCAGCCACTCGCCACAGCCTGGCGACCAGACTTCGATATCATAGGTGATGCGGGCATTGAAGCCCAAATCGCCCGTGCAGAGCTGTAGCACGCGGTAGGTCAACCCCAGCCCGGCGACGGTTGCCTCGGCATCTGCCAGCATTTTTTCCAGTTCCTGCTGCGATTCTTCGGGCCGGCAGAAGATGTACATTTCGACCTTGTCGAATTGATGGCCGCGCTTAATGCCGCGCACATCGCGCCCGGCGCTCATCTTCTCGCGGCGGAAGCAGGGGGTGTAGGCGGTGTAACGCAGCGGCAGGGGAGCATCTTCCAAAATCTCGTCCATGTGCAAGCCGGTGAGCGGCACCTCGGCGGTTGGCACCATCCAAAAATCCTCTTCAGCATCGTGATAGAGATTATCCACAAATTTGGGGAGCTGACCCGAGGCATACAGGGTTGCGGCGCGCACCATGAAGGGGGTGTATTTTTCGACATACCCCTGACGAATGTGCAAATCGAGCATCCAGGCAATCAGTGCGCGCTGCAAGCGCGCCCCGGCCCCGCTGAGGACATAAAAGCGCGAGCCGGTAATCTTGACACCGCGCTCAAAATCAAGGATGCCAAGGCGCGGCCCAAGCTCCCAATGCGGCTGGGGCGTGAAGTCAAAGGCGGGCTGCTCGCCGATGGTGCGCAGCACCTGATTTTCATGTTCATCCTTGCCATAGGGGGTTTGCGGGTCGGGCAAATTGGGGAGCGTGGCAATGAGCGCCTGCTGCCCCTCCTCAACCTGGCGAACGCGCTCATCCAGGGCAGCAATCTGGTCACCGACACTGCGCATGGCCTCAATTTTGGCCTGACGCTCTGCGGCATCCTTCATCTTGCCAATTTCGCGCGAGACGGCATTGCGCTCGGCTTTGAGCGCCTCGACCTGTCCAATGAGCGAACGGCGCTCGGCATCCAGTGCCAGCACCTCTTCCACCACGCCCGTCCCCATCTGTCGGGCCTGCAATGCCTGACGCACCACGTCGGGCTGTTCACGCAGCAAATTGATATCAAACATCGAATGCCTCCTGATTGAATGGCCGGGAAGTCAGCGGGCTGCCCTGGCACAAAAGAATGCCCCCACGCCTGTGCAGGACGAGGGGGGAAGGCTCGTGGTGCCACCTGCTTTTGCAGCGCGAAGAAAGCAGCTGCCTTATTGATGGGATAACGGTTGGCGCCGGCCTTCTTACGCCGTGAGCGGCCCTGCGAAGGCTCCTGGCCCGGTTTGGGCGCCGGGGTGGAAGGATGAGGCGGCCTGCCGGCTCGCACCTACCGCCGGCTCTCTGAATGGAAACGCCCACACCCCTTCCCCAGTCAAGGAATTGGTATGATTATACGCTATTCCAGACGTTTTTCAAGGCCTTTCAGAAAAGTTGGCAGCGGCAAAAGCGAAGGGGAGAAGTGAAATGGAAGGAGGCAGAATGCTGAAGCAGTTCGATTGAGATTCGTGGCCAGTTCACCCTGGTCGCATTTGACAATCTGGGCTAAAAAGAAACGGGCCTGTCATAAAAAACCTTGATTGCCTATTGAAAACATGACAAATGCACGCTATAATGAAAATCCATGAAAGAGAGATACAATGAGCAACGATTCCGTCGGGCAAAAGGTCAAGGCGCTGCGCGAGAATGCAAAATTGAGCCAAATGCAAATTGCGCTGTTTTTGGAAGTGGATCAAAGCACGATCTCGAAGTGTGAAAAGGGTGAACGCCAGTTTCAGATAGATCATTTGGAGCGGCTGAGCAGTCTGTTCGGTCTGTCCCTGGAGGATTTGATGAAGGCGGATGTTTCGGGACTGCGCTTGCAAATTGCTTTTCGCGCCAATGGCATAGAGGTTGAAGACCTCAATGCAATCGCCGATATTCAGAAGATCGCCTTAAACCTGGAGCAGATGTGCACCCTGCTGCGGGAGCGCGTACATGAAGCCTGAAAAACAGAGCGAACTCAGCTACCGGGCCAATGAGCTTCGAAACCGATTCGGGGAGGACGTGTTCTCTCCGATTAATGTTTTTGCCATCCTGCAAGCGCAAGAAAACCTGACGCTGGTTTTTTACCCGTTCTCCGAACGAATTTCCGGGATGTGCGTGATCGTTCACGGCGGCGAGAAATTAATGGCCATCAATTCAACGCAAACGCTAGGCCGACAGCGCTTCACAGCCGCACATGAGCTGTATCATCTCTTCGTCCAGGAAAAAATTACCAGGGTGATTTGCGGTACCGAGATTGGCGGTAGTCGAGATGAAGAGGAAAAGAACGCCGATTGCTTTGCATCCTACTTTCTTGCGCCCAACGACGCGCTGCGAAATTTTATTGAGAAAAAATTATTCAAGGGCACACCCAGACCTATGACGGTTGAGGATGTCGTGCGCGTCGAACAGTATTTCCGCATGAGCCGTCAAGCCACGCTTTACCGGCTGGTCGGGGATGACTGGCTCACCCTGCAGTTCGCCAACACGCTCCGGCACGATATTATCGCCTCAGCGCGCAGATTGGGGTATGGCGACGAGTTATACGTCCCCGCCCCAAAAGACCGGCAATACTTTTCCAGTGGCAGTTATATCAGGTTAGCAAAGCAGCTGATTGACAGTGATATAATCTCCAATGGCAAGCATGAAGAATACCTGCTCGATGCCTATCGGTCCGACATCGTCTACAACCTGGAAATCGAAGACCAGGAAACGTATGACTGAACCGTTATTCCTGGATACGGATTGCTTCTCTACGTTCCTGGTGGTTGGCCGAGAAAATCTTATTCTACAATTATACGCTGGCCGCATTGTCATACCGTAACAAGTCTACGAAGAGTTAAAAAAAGTGCACTTCATGAAAAGCAAGGTGGATGCATTACGACAAGATGGAAGAGTGATGCTCTATCAGATCATTGCCGGCACAGTTGGTGGATTTATATATTAAGCTGACCACCAAACCCGACCCCGGCTATAAAGTGATTGGAATTGGTGAGGCTGCGGCGATTACCCTGGCCAAACAATACAATGGCATCCTGGGCAGTAATAATATGCGCGATATTCTGCCCTATCTTCAACTGTACCACCTGCAGCACCGCACCAGCGCCGACATCATGGCCGAGGCGCTCGAACAGCACCTGATCCGTGAAGGGCAAGGTAATGCAATCTGGAAGGAAATGCTTCAGCGGAATCGCAAGCTGCCTGCGAATACATTTACTGAATTCCTGGCCAGCCGGAAACAACAAAGGACGGATGGGTAATTTCTCCAAAAGAAGCAGCGTATGCCAAAGAACGGTTGGCGATCTGCTTCCCCACACTGTCCAATCGGCAATCTTGATCTGCTGCGCCTGCCGCTGACCGGGCGCGCTCACCTGGGCCGCGCACCACTTCATGCCTCCCGCACCGCTCGCCAAACCGGCCCCAAATCCTGAAGTTCATGGTGTACCCACCTCCAATCATCCTGTTTGCGACAAATCTGCCTCTGGTTGCAGATTTGCTGCGCGTGAGCCCTATATTCCAACACAACCCCAAGATAGAGCCGATACAAATCGAGATCATCCAGTGCATGCCAAGATCGTGGCTGACCTCAACGAAACCGTCAACAGTCCGTGCCTGAGCCAGCTTGAAAAGCAGCGCCCCGCCGGTTGATTTCGACCGCCTGCGCGCCATAGCCAACGCCGGATGGAGTTTCCATCCGGCGTTGTGTGTCTCGACGAGCGA
>CAYVRT010000062.1:0-6776 GCA_964453115.1 uncultured Anaerolinea sp.
TTCCTGAAAGGCATGCCGAGCATTTGCAACAGCATGGCGGCTTGGTCATCCGTTTCGGCGGTCGTCACAACCGTGATTTCCAGGCCGCGCACACGGTCCACCTTGTCGTATTCGATTTCGGGGAAGATAATCTGTTCCCGCAGGCCCAGCGTGTAATTGCCGCGCCCATCAAATGCCTCATCCGAAACACCGCGGAAGTCGCGCACGCGCGGCAACACGATGTTCATCAGGCGGTCGAGGAAAGACCACATCTTGTCCCCGCGCAGCGTCACCGTCACACCGATGGCGCGCCCTTCGCGCAGTTTGAAGTTGGCAATGCTCTTGCGTGCCTTGGTGATGACCGGTTTCTGCCCGGTAATCGCCACCACATCGCTCGAGGCCGCTTCCAAAGCCTTGGGGTTATCCAGGGCTTCGCCCATGCCGACGTTGACCACCACCTTCTGAATACGCGGAACCTGCATGACATTGCTCAGGTTCAGCGCCTTCAGCAGCGCCGGTGCAACTTCGTTCTGATATCGTTCCTTCAATCTATTCATCTTCACGCTCCCAGCCGGGCCTAGTTATCAATCGGGGCATTGCATTTTTTGCAGAACCGACTGCTACCGTTTTCGCCACGGCGCAATTCGACACGCGTCGGCTTGCCACACTTTGGGCAGACCAACATCACATTAGAAATGTGAATGGGGCCTTCAAAGCGCACCCGCCCGGGGGAAATCGTCCGGCCCTGGGTTTGCACCTGGCGCTGATGCTTGGTGCGGATGTTAACACCCTGCACCACCACGCGCTGGCTATCCGTCAGGACTTTGATAACTTCACCCTGCTTACCGCGATCTTCTTCGCGCCCGCAGATCACTACCACTTTATCGTTCTTGCGAATTTTGAGTTTCATTCTTTCACTCCTCGACCCACGCTTAGAGAACTTCCGGAGCGAGGGAAATGATTTTCATGAAGCCCTTTTCACGCAGTTCACGGGCCACCGGACCAAAGATGCGCGTCCCTTTCGGGTTTTGCCCATCGCTGTCCAAAATCACAGCCGCATTGTCATCGAAGCGAATGGTCGAGCCATCATCGCGCCGCCATTCCTTCGTGCAGCGCACAATCACTGCCTTAACCACTTCGCTCTTCTTCACCGAGCCTTGTGGAGCGGCTGTTTTCACCGTCGCCACCACAATATCGCCCACATGTGCATAACGGCGAGTAGAGCCGTTCATCACATGAATGACAAGCAATTCACGAGCGCCGGTGTTATCAGCAACCTTCAAACGTGTTTCTTGCTGAATCATCGTTATGCTCCTTGGGCCGTCTCATCCACCTGGATGGACTTGCCGTCGCGCTTGAGAATGGTTTCAACCACCCAGCTCTTCTCACGCGAAATCGGGCGAGTTTCCACAATCTGCACCTCATCACCAATCTGGCAATGCAGTTCATCGTGGGCCTTCACCGACCGGCTGGAATGCACAACCTTATGATAGAGCGGGTGTTGATAGGTGCGGGTGATCTTCACCACCACCGTCTTCATCATTTTATTGCTGGTCACAACACCAATCAAACGACGCCGATTATTCATTTGCTTCCTTCCTTTTCGCCAGCCAGTTCGCGCTCGCGCAACAGCGTTTCATAGCGCGCAATCAAACGGCGAGTTTGCTTCAAACGACTGGTATCGGTCAGCTGCCCGGTCACAATCTGAAAGCGCAGATTCATCAGTTCCTGATGCGCATCGTTCAGCTTGTTTTCCAGTTCCTGCGTAGACAGCAAACGCATTTCTGAAATCTTCATTCTTGTTCTCCTGTCGGGGCCTCGTACCGCTGAATGACCTTCGTGCGGATGGAGAACTTGTAAGAAGCCTGATGGAGCGCTTCAATTGCAGCTTCATGCTCCAAACCAGACACCTCGAACATGATCCGTCCCGGACGCACCACAGATACCCAATATTCCACGTTGCCTTTCCCTTTACCCATGCGGGTCTCAGGGGGGCGGTGCGTATAGGGCTTGTCAGGGAAGATGCGGATCCAAACTTTTCCATGGCGCTTCATCGCCCGCACAATCGTGCGGCGCGCAGCCTCAATCTGCCGGGCCGAAACCCAGCCTGGCTCCAGCGCTTGCAGGGCGTATTCACCATACACCATATCGGCCCCGCGCAGCGCTTTGCCAGTCATGCGACCGCGCTGTTGCTTGCGCCATTTGACACGTTTTGGCATCAACATAGCAACTACCTCTTCTCGTCTCTGGATTCTGTTCCAGACAAAATTACTCGCTTACGTACACGCCTTCGGTCGGTGCTGCCTTTTCTTCCGTCTCGGTCAACACCTGCCCCTTATACACCCACACCTTCACGCCAATCCGGCCATAGGTGGTCAGGGCTTCGGCACGGGCAAAATCCATATTCGAGCGAATGGTCTGCAACGGCACACGCCCTTCGCGCAGCACCACTGTGCGCGCCATTTCGGCACCGCTCAAACGGCCAGCCACTTCAATCTTCACGCCCTGCGCACCCTGGCGCAGCGCCTGTTGAATGGCCCGCTTCATCGCTCGGCGGTAAGCAACACGCCGTTCAATTTGCCCGGCAATGTTCTTCGCCACCAAGTATGCATCGCAATCGGGGTTTTTGATTTCGGAAATCTCCAAATCCACCTTCTTGCCAACCATTGCTTCCAGGTTTTGGCGGATCTGTTTGACCGAATCGCCCTTGCGACCAATCAAAATGCCCGGTTTGGCGGTGTGAATGACCACCCGCACCTTGCCCGGGAAGCGTTCCACTTCCACGAGCGAAACGCCAGCTTTTTCGGCTTCGGCATGAATCATCTTGCGCATGGCAAGGTCCTGATGCAGCTGCTCGGTATATTCCCCGCGCTCCGCGTACCAGCGCCCTTCCCATGGCTGATGCACGCCCAGACGAAAACCAATCGGATGAACTTTGCGACCCATAGTTTCTCCTGGTCTACTCCCGTTCGCGTAAAACGATCTGAATGTGCGACGAACGCCGCAGCACCGGCTTGAAACGACCGCGCGCCCCAAAACGACGCCACTTGCGCGTCGGCGCTTCGTCCGCATTGATCGAATACACATACAGATTGTCACGGCTCAAGCCATAATTCTCTTCGGCATTTGCAACCGCCGAGGCCAACAGCCGATACATCGGGTCCGCGCCGCCCTTGGTCAAAAACTTGAGCGTGTTCAGCGCATCCACCGCCGGCTTTCCGCGCACCAGGTCAATGACCAGGCGGATCTTCTGAGCCGAGATCGAACAATTTTTCAATTGCGCATGAATATCGGTTGCCATGGCTTACTTCTTCCCAGATGATTTTTCGGACATGTGCCCGCGGAAGTGACGCGTCGGCGCAAATTCGCCCAGCCGATGCCCAACCATATTTTCGGTCACATAGATCGGAACATGGCGGCGGCCATCATGAACGGCAATCGTATGCCCCACCATTTGGGGGAAGATGGTGCTATCGCGGCTCCACGTCCGCAACACCTTCTTTTCACCGCGCTCGTTCATCAATTCAATTTTCTTCAAAAGCTTTGGGGCTATGAATGGCCCCTTCTTCAAGGATCGAGACATCGTTTCGTACCTCTTCTGGTGTTCTTAGCGTTTACTGGCGCCGGCGAACAATATACTTGTCCGTCGTCTTGTTGCGGCGCGTCTTGTAACCGCGCGTGGGTTTACCCCACGGGCTCTTCGGGCCGGGCATACCAGCCGGTTGACGGCCTTCACCACCACCATGCGGGTGATCGCGCGGGCTCATTGCCGTACCGCGCACCGTCGGGCGCATGCCCAGGTGACGCTTGCGGCCAGCCTTGCCCAGCTTGATGTTGCTGTGATCCAGGTTGCCAACCTGACCAATGGTCGCATAGCACACCTGACGCACCAGCCGCACCTCGCCCGATGGCATGCGGATCTGCGCATAATCGCCTTCTTTCGCCAGCAATTGCGCTGCCGTACCTGCCGAACGCACCAACTGACCGCCACGCCCTTCCTTCAACTCCACGTTGTGGATCATGGTACCCACCGGGATGTTGGCGATTGGCAAGCTATTGCCAGGGCGAATTTCGGCCTGCGGGCCATTCAAAATCATATCCCCGACCTTCAGGCCCAGCGGAGCGATCATATAGCGCTTTTCACCATCCGCATACACCACCAACGCCAAACGGGCCGTGCGGTTCGGGTCATATTCAATCGCCGCTACTTTCGCCGGGATATTGCGCTTGTCGCGCTTGAAATCCACCAGACGAATGTATTGACGAACACCACCGCCGCGATGCCGCACCGTCACCTTACCGTTGCCGTTGCGACCGCCTTTTTCACGGCGGATGATCAGCAGCGCGCGTTCTGGCTTTTTGCCCTTCGTAATTTCCTCGAAGGAATAGCCCGTCATGCCACGCTGACCAGGAGTGATGGGTTTGTAAACCTTGATCGCCATTATGCCACCCCTTCGAAAATTGCAATCCGGTCGTTTTCGGCCAGGGTCACAATCGCCTTTTTGTAGCCTGGGTTGCGCACCGTCAGACGGCGGCTGCGCGCCCGGCGACCCTGTTTGGCCGGCACGTTAATAATGTTGACCCGCAACACCGTCACTTCAAAGATCTTTTCTACCGCATCCTTGACTTGCGTCTTGGTTGCATGGCGCTCCACCTCAAAGGTGTATTGGTGCAGCTTGTTGTTTTGGTAGTTCGATTTTTCAGTCACAAGCGGGCGGCGGAGAATTTCATACATGCTGCTCATTGTTCCTCCTACCCAAGGTTGGCAACCAAAACGTCCAACGCAGACAGCGGCAAGATCACCTTGTCGTAGGTCAGCAAATCGCGGACGTTCAAATAGCCGGCCAGCAAAACCTTGGCATCCGGCAGGTTGCTCGTCGAGCGCACAATCGCTTCATAAGCAGCCTTTTCCGGAATCAGCACCAACGCGCTCGCCGTTCCCACCAGGCTGTTCAGCGCCTGCGCCATCAGGCGCGTCTTGGGCTCAGCCAGGGTCATTTCATCCACCACCACAATCGCCTCTTCGGATGCTTTCACCGACAGAGCCGAGCGCAGGGCAGCGCGGCGCATCTTGCGCGGCATATCCAGCACATAGCTATGCGGATGGGGCGTATGCACATTGCCGCCACCCTTCCAGTGTGGCGCACGAGTTGAACCCTGGCGCGCCCGAGCGGTGCCTTTTTGCTTCCAGGGCTTGCGCCCGCCACCAGCCACTTCGCTGCGCGTTTTGGTATCGTGCGTCCCAAGCCGCGCGTTCGCCATCTGGCGAACATGCGCCTGGTGCATCAAATCCACGTCAATTGGGGCCGCAAAAATCGCTTCCGGCAGTTCCACCGTGCTGACCTTTTGGCCCGCCATGTTGAAGACTTCGACTAACATCGTCATTGCTCCTCAGTCCAGGTTTGCTTGAGCGTTCTACTGTTTACGCGCTTCGCGGATGATTAACAACCCACCGCGCGCACCAGGAACCGAACCGCAGACGCCCAACAAGTTCCGCTCAGCGTCCACCAGGACAACCTTAACGTTCTGCGCTGTTACCCGGTCATCGCCCATATGACCCGGGCCGCGAGAACCTTTATAGACACGTCCCGGCGTCGTCGTGGAACTACGCGAACCCGGGGCGCGATGCCGATCCGATTGACCATGGGTCTTCGGACCACCGCGGAAATGATAGCGACGCACGCCACCCTGAAAACCGCGCCCTTTGCTCATTCCCACCACATCAACCCGTTCACCGATGGTGAATACATCCACCGTCAGCTTGTCACCTTCTTTGACATCCGGTTGCTTGGTGCGAATTTCGCGCAAAAAGCGCAGCGGGGGCATATCCAGCCCTTCGCGCTTCAGGTGGCCCAACTCACCACCCGTCAGCCGCTTCGGCTTCACTTCTTCGAAACCCAGCTGCACTGCCGAATAGTGATCCTTATCGGGCAGGCGCACCTGAGTAACGTAGCAAGGCCCAGCTTCGATTAGCGTGACAGGAATTGCCACACCCGTTTCATCGAAAATCTGGGCCATGCCGATTTTCTTACCGATCAGCCCTTTGAACATTTCTATTTTCTCTCCTGTTCAGATATTGACGAGACTGTCAGCCTGGGCTTGGCTGCATCATCTCCGATCACGAGCAGTCAACAACTCTCAAGCATCCCTCGGATTGGTTGGCGGGCGCTTTTTGAGCTGCTCTTACACCGTCTTTTTGTCGCGGCTTTACCGCAACCTGCCTATTCTACCACCACCTGGCCTTTTTGACCAGGGTTTTCACTGATCTTCCTTCTCTCTTTTGTCGGCTCGTTCATGCTGCTCTTTCGGTCCTCACCGCCAGCAACATGAACCACCGTCCGGGGAGGAGGGCAAGGTCTTTCGGCCTCGCCCCTCTCCGGGCGAATTCACATTTCTGTTTGGTTTTGACCGCTTCCGCTCAGCTTAGATTTTGATCTCGATATCAACACCAGCCGGCAGGTTCAAGCGCATCAGCATGTCAATCGTCTTTGAATCAGGTTCCAACACATCAATCAGACGATTATGCGTCCGAACCTCAAAATGCTCATGCGAGTCCTTATCAATAAAAGTCGAGCGCCGCACGGTGAATTTCTCCACCCGCGTTGGCAACGGCACGGGACCTACCACGCGCGCCCCACTCCGTTCCGCCGTCTCGACAATCCGCTTCGCCGATTGGTCGAGTACACGATGATCGTACGCCTTAAGTCGAATGCGAATCCGCTGTTTAGCCATTGTATTTCACCTAGTCCAAAATCTTCGTGATCACGCCGGCGCCAACCGTCAGACCACCTTCGCGA
>CAYVRT010000063.1:0-6689 GCA_964453115.1 uncultured Anaerolinea sp.
TGCGCGTATCAGATGAAGAACGGGAAGCAATCATCCAGGATAACACGCGGAAAATTTATATGGCCGCCACGCGTGCCGGTCAACGTCTGGTTCTAACCTATGCCGGTGAGCTGCCCAACGTTCTCCAAGAACTTCAGCGCAAAAACAGCTTCGAACTACAATAGATGCCTCGCACTTGCAACCAATGAATCATTCGAACTCCTCACTGGCTCCTGTATTTCAATCCACGGTGTGTTGGTTGGACGCCCTGGCTCAAATTCCTGCCCTTCTGGCGTTACCAATACCAGGGTCAGACAAACCATCAACAATAAAACAAAAAACACGATCAGAAAAAAAACACGCCAGGAACGAAACATCTAATTCTCAGCCTTCATGATGTAAAATTCATACCCATACCAGGCGGAAGCCTGACGGTATAAATCAATCTCGGCATGTTCCATATCCAGAATGCGCTGTGCCTCAGCCTGACCGCGATATTGCTCACGCAACTGCTCAACCCGCTCCGCCATCGGCTGATAGTAGCTCTCCCACCAATCGCGCTCCGGTAAGGTGAAATGCCCCAACAAACGGTAACCCGCCTGCCGAATGCGCGCCAGATTCTCTTCAACCGTCGCCATACCCGGATAGGCCTCCTGCCAAAAACGCTGCGCCCGCTCTGGTGGACTGGGCCGCAACCACGAAATTTCCGTCACCGCGACCAGACCACCAGGCTTCAGCCAGCGCTGAAATCGCCGCAGCCCTTCTTCAAAGCCCATGATATAGATCGCACCCTCACACCAAATCCCATCAAATGCTGCGTCAAACGCCAGGTCAAACATCGAGGCTTGCAGCGCATCAATTCGATCTGCAACCCCCGCGTGCTTTGCCCGCCGCATCAATTCCGCCAAAAACGGTGCGTGCGTATCTACCGCCGTAATGTGTGCCTGTGTTGCACTTGCCAGGGTAACCGTCTGTCCACCCGGCCCGCAACCAAGATCAAGCAGGGTGGCATCCAATGGCAGCACCGGCCAAATGGATAAGGCGCGCAGTGTCGTTTCATCGCTTCCCGGTGCTTCGCGCGGCAGCCCAGAATGAATTGCCCAGAACACCTCATGCTCCAACGAATCTGCCATCCTCTCTCTCCTAACAATTGATTCTTTTTCTTATTATGCCACAAATGCATTGATCAAAAGCTTTTCTTTTTGCCCAATTCCAAAGCAATTTCGAACTTTCATTGCCCCTTGAAATTTTCGATAATTTTTGTGATAATTATCTTAAAATATTGTACTCCAAAGGAGAAAATTTCCCATGTCCCGTCCCTTCTTGCTCACTGCCTTTTTACTTATCCTCTCGCTCAGCCTGGCCTGCTCCGCAACCCCAAGCCTCCTACCTTCCGACACGCCAACCTCCCCACCCGCTGCCAGCCTGCCATCCGCAACACCCACCTCCCCCCCAGCCGACCGGCCCTCTTCCACGCC
This sequence comes from uncultured Anaerolinea sp., assembly GCA_964453115.1. Lineage (GTDB taxonomy): Bacteria > Chloroflexota > Anaerolineae > Anaerolineales > Anaerolineaceae > JAIWNK01. Next base: position 1,458 of record CAYVRT010000063.1, read on the forward strand.
AGCCGCCTTGCCGACTGTCGCCCCCAGTCCAACCCCCAATACAAGCAACACACCATCCACAGCCAACCCCGCCTGCCTGGTTAGAAGTTGGACGATGAGCGCTGAACAGATCAACGCCAAGCTAACCCAATTGATTGCCCTACCCGAAGGTGCCACCATGCCCCAGGCCCAGCCCGGCAGTTCCATGACCCTCACTTTCCAGGCCGATGGCAACTGGACAATGACCGGTGAAGTGACTCTGCGCGGCGAAATGCCAGATGGTTTTATCGAGGGGGTTGCCAGCTATGCTTTTGATGGCCGACACAGCGCCGAAGGAGACTTGCTCACCATCATTTCCGCCAACCGCAACATCACCATCACCAACCTGCGCGCCACCATCAACGGGAATACAATCGAAATTCCACTGACCTCCAACCCCTTCCCACCCGAGGCATTCGACCTGCCATCTTCTGCACAATACCGCTGTCAACCAGACAGCCTCCAATTCATCTACACTGGCCCGGCCGGCCCTGTCACCGAAACCTGGCTGCCCGCCCGATAGACTGCCAAAATTTGCACCACAGCCCCCTCAAACAGGCAAGTTTGAGGGGGCTGTGTTCTTTCAACAGGCCTTTCAATTATTTTACACAATTTTAACCTTCCCCCAAGGCCCTGACCACAGGTTCATGCTAAAATCAAACCAATGATCCCCTCCAATTCCCCTGTGCCAATGAAACCAGCCAATAGCCATCCCTGCCCATTCTGCGGAGCCTTCCTTGAGCCGCAGACCAACCGCTGTGACCATTGCAGCACCGCCATCACCCCGCAACCGCTCTCCCAACCATCAGTCCCACCCTCCATCCCACCTTCCTTTTCTGACCTCAAGCGTCCCGAGCCAACCCCATCGCTCAAACAAGCCGGTTCTCTGCTTCTCTTTGGTCTGTATTGGACTCTGGTCTGCCTTTTCTTCTTTATTTTTTCTCTCGTTCAATACGCAAACGAGTTAACCGAATATGCGCGCCTGAAATCGCATGGCAGACCTGCCCTTGCCACCATCACCCATCTGGAAATTGAATCGGGCGATGAGTCCAACACCTATTATGCCTATTATCAATTCAAGGTCGAAATCAACGGGGATGAAACCCGTTTTGAAGGTGTAGACAGCATCTCCAGAAAGTCATACATGGCCCTCAAAACCGGCCAAACGGTCGAAATCATCTATTGGATTGCCGACCCAGAGATTTCTGCCATCCAATCACAATTAAATTTTCCCGTCCTCATTCCAACCCTGTTGCTCTGCCTGATCGGGCCTTTCACTGTCATTGGCATAGTCTTGATCCATTCCTCTTCTAAAAGCCTTGCCCAGCTGCGCGAGCTACGCACCCAAGGCCTGCTTGCCAATGGCTGGATTTATGACCGCTGGGAAGATAAAGATTCGGATGGCGATCGCATCTACCTGATTGCTTACACGTTTCATGCCACCATCCCTGGCAAAGGGTTGCAAATCATCACCCATGCCGAACAAGATCACCGCCTCTACAAACGTTACCGCGTCGGAGATGCAATCATCATCCGCTACCTGCCCACGAACCCGCAGGTATGCGAAATCAAAGCACCCTAACCCGGCCTAATCACAAGGTGACGAAAGTCGGCTCTCCTCTTGCAACAACCAATGCACTGTATCTGGCAGCGTTTCGGATAGTGAACGCGGCGCATAGCCCAGTTCGCTGCGCGCCCTGGCATTGCTAATGACCGAGTTGCTCAACAACGTTGCCATGGCGTAGGGCGTCAGACAGGGTTTGGTCTTTGTCAGCCGATAATAGGCCGGCGCAAACAAGGCCAGCAAACGAACCAGACCAAGCGGCATTGGCAGCCGCAAGTAACGACGGCCCGCAAGCGCCTGCACCCGTCGAAACAAATCTCGCACCTGAATTTGCTCCCCGGAGAGCAAATAGGTCTCACCGCGCCGCCCCTTTTCACAAGCCAGGATCAGTCCCTCCGCCACGTCACGCACATCCACAAAATCATAGGCTCCGCCCATCAAAAACTGCACCCCACCGCGCATCGCGTTCAAAATGACATAGCTCATCTCAGAGCCACGATAGTCATATGGCCCAATCACACCGGTTGGACAAACCAGCACCACATCCAGCCCCAAATGTGCCGCATCCTGCACCAGAAGCGAAGCCTCGGCCTTCGACTGATCATAAGCACTAATGGCATGAAACGGGTCAAACGGTACCTTTTCATCAATCACCACACCATGCGGCACACGGTGCAGGGCATGAATCGAGCTGGTATACACCAATCGCTTGACTCTCGATTGATAAGCTGCCCGAATCACATTGCGCGTGCCCTGTACATTAACCCGGTGTACGCCCTCATCCCGGCCCGGCATAATCGAAATCACCCCTGCCAAATGATAAACGCACGCTGCCCCAGCCATCGCCCGGCACAAACCATCCAGATCCAGGATATTGCCCTCCACCAATTCCACATCCAGACCATCCAAAGGCCGCAGCGATTCACCCGGCAAGACCAGCGCCCGCACCACGTCACCACGCGCCAACAAGCAGCGCACCAGGACATTGCCAATATGTCCGGTTGCGCCAGTGACAAAACACAGTCTGCCACTCATTGCCCAACCCGCCGCGCCCAATCTGCCGCCCGCTCCACCTCCCCGGTGCGCAATGGCCCTTCCTGTGCCATCACATAAAAGCCTTCGGGCGGCACAACCAATTTTGCACCCTGTTTTTGCAATGCCCTGGCAATGCTTGGCGCCGCATAGCCTCCCTTATCCACCAAGAACCGAAAAACTGCGGATCGAATCGTTTCCAACACAATCCGAGTATCAAAAGCAGCCGTCTGCACGCCAGCCAGCATCGGCAGCCCCTTCAACCAGGTTGCCATGCCATCACTGGGCCGAAAACCACGCGTTGGTGACCCAACCACCAGCCACTGCAAACCGTCCAGACGCCGCAGGGCAACCCCGGCAACTGGCAGTGCATCGCACCCCAAGGCCGCAGCCATTGCCTGAGCAAGCACTTTCGTGTTCCCAAACACAGAATCATACACCACTAGAGCCCGTTTTTCATCCATTGAACACTACTCCTTAACTCATTCAATTGTACACCTATCCACATCTTTCAAGAGAGCTACCACCAGGTCACAGAACCATACACTGGCCTATGGCTACCGTCAAGCAAATAGAATCAGAGCAACCCATCCCAAATATTTCTGCCTGCCGCCAAAACCACCTCTTGGCCCTGTTGACAGATTTCCAGAAATTGCTAAAATCTTTGTATACTCCCAATTCAAAGGAAAATTTCAGCTTTGTCCTTACCGGAAGGCATTCATATCTGGCAAGCCAGCTTGTTGCAAGACGAGATCAGCCTGCACGACCTGGAGAAAACCCTCTCGCCAGAAGAACACCGGCGCGCCCAATCCTACATTCAACAAACAGATTGTCAAGCATTCATTGTTCGGCGCGGCATCCTGCGCTCCATTCTTGCCCAATACCTGAATTGTGCCCACCAAGACATCGTCTTTGGCACATTGCGCAACGGTAAACCACACCTCAAAAGTCCTCAACCTGATTGCAATCTATTCTTTAACCTCTCTTATTCCCATCAAAGGGTCATCTATGCTTTCACATCAACCTACGAAGTGGGAATAGATTTGGAATACATCCACCCCATCTCGGACATGGAAGAAATTTCCGCACGTTTTTTTTCGACAGCCGAGCAAAGACTTTTATCCCATCTACCAAAGGAGCAAAAGCACATCCTCTTTTTCCAATTATGGACGCGCAAAGAAGCACTTCTCAAAGCTTGCGGCACTGGCATCCCCATTCTCTCGGAACAGATAGAAGTTTTGCAAACTTCTACCATCCCAAACCACCCATTTGCTCTTTCTAAAAGTTGTGACCCATCCACAAGCTGGAGAATCCTTGATTTGCCGCTCTCCACACCCGAATATATGGCTGCGCTGGCCGTTGAAACCACTTCATCTCCCCCCACCCCCCAATCCATCTTTGACTGGCATCATCCAATATAAACCCAAGTGAAGCTTCTCACCTGCCCGCATCCCTGTATTTGGAAATTCATCCAGATCAACTCGTTCGAAGAGGTATATAACCATGGACTCAATCCCCACTTCCCTCTCTGAGGCAGAACGCACCTTATTGCTAACCACACTCAACAACACCGAACAGGAATACCCGCGCCACGCCACCCTCCCCCAACTGTTTGAAGAACAGGCCCAACGCTGGCCTGAAAAAGTTGCCGTCCGACTGGAAGATGAAACCCTGACCTATGCACAGCTGAATGCCTGTGCCAACGGCCTGGCGCAACGCCTTCAACAACATGGTGTGCAAACCGGTACCATTGTTGGGTTGCTATGTGAACGCTCGCTTGAAATGATCATCGGTATGATCGCCATCCTGAAAGCCGGAGGGGCATATCTACCCATAGATCCCACCCTGCCCACCGAGCGCATTCACCACATGCTAAAAGAAAGCGCCGCCCCAGTATTGCTTTGCTATCAAAGCCCAACTCACGCCTTGCACTATTCAGGCAGTTTGTTAAATCTGGAAGACCCGGCCATGATTGCGCCATCCTCGCTTGCACCAACCCCGACCCTCAGGCCCGAGGACCTGGCCTATGTCATTTACACCTCCGGCAGCACTGGTTTGCCCAAAGGTGTCATGTGCACCCATCGCAACGTCATCCGTCTGGTGTGCAACACCACCTATATCAATCTTTCTCACCAAGACCGCATCCTGCAAATTTCCAACTTCGCCTTTGATGGATCCGTTTTCGACATCTTTGGCGCACTCTTAAATGGAGCCGAGTTGGTGCTAATCCACCGCCAAACCCTGATGGATGTTCAGAAATTGGCCGCGGCATTGCTCAACCATCAAATTACGCAAGCACTCATCCCAACCGCATTGTTCAATTTACTGGTAGATTTTCGGCTCGACGCACTTCAAAGCATGCAACATGTCATGATCGGTAGTGAAGCAGCCTCGGTTCGTCACGTTCGCAAAGCAATCCAGGCACTCGGTCCAGGACGCATCACCAATCTGTATGGGCCGACCGAATGCGGGGTTTGCGCCACCTTTTATCACATTGAAACACTGGATGACAACGCCACCTCGGTACCCATTGGCAAACCGCTCCCCAATACGTGTGTGTATGTTCTGAATGAAACAGCCCAATTGCTGCCCTACGGTCAAATTGGTGAGCTGTACAT
>CAYVRT010000064.1:0-6583 GCA_964453115.1 uncultured Anaerolinea sp.
TTGGTAATACCGATCAAGCTCAAATCGCCCACCGAACTGCTGTCATTCGCGCCGGTAACATTCAATTTGTTTACCGGAGAAGTCGTCCCGATGCCGACGTTGCCGGAAATTTGAGCTAAAATAACATTGGCTGCAGGATTTATTCTCAAATCACCAATATTTGTCCTTATGTAAGCATTTGAGCTCCCGTGGTCCAAGGTCATATAACCGCCAGTAGAATAACCTACGCGCATTTGAGGAGAGGTTGTTGAGAGGACATCCAGCTTGTATCCCGGCGCCGTAGTTCCGATGCCGACGTTACCTTGATTAAAATAGGCGTTGCCATTGTTCGGTATCGATACTGTGGTAATTCCCTGCTTCCTTAGAGTATAACCGCTCCCGTTATAAGTAGCGTAACTACTAGCGCCATCAGTATAATCATATACATAAAATACATTGTTTTTACTACTGGCATTGAAATAAAACCTCCCGGATGTGCCAGCAAAATAGGCATACCCGTTGCTATCGACACCAATGGTGGAATAATGAGATGAATCATAAGACAATCTTAAGTGGGAAATTGTTGTGTTCAAGATATCAAGCAAGGCATTCGGACTGGTCGTCCCGATGCCGACGTTGCCGTCGACTATTAATGAGTCATTTGTCCTTAATACATTAGCGTCGTTGCGAAACATATTCACATCGCCATCAAGTGTAATAGTATTATATGTATAATCTGCGAAAGCGGTACCGGCATCATTTCTTATACGAGTAGTGCCCCAAACTTCCAGCGGTCTCATCGGCGCCGTCGTCCCAATCCCCACATTCGTCCCATCGTCATACACCACCGAATCCCCCAGCGTACCGCTCGCGCTCCACTTGGAGAGGTAATTCTCCGTGCCGGTCCCTACCGGCACCTGCGTTCCGCTTGCACCGTAGATCGTGCCGGTAGCCCGGATATCGCCGCTTACGTCCAAAGTGTAGGCAGGGCTCGAAGTTCCGATACCGACATTGCCATTCTCGTCAATTCTCATTGCCTCGGCAAGATTAGCCACAGCCCCATTAGCCGTATAGAAGGCAAGGTTTGTTTTAATGCCATCGCTATCAGATTCTTTGTTGAACGCCGATATTTTTGCCCTAACGCCTTCGGCATCCAAATTATTATCATTTGAATAGAATTGTAATTCTCCCAACAACTCGCCGCCTGATACTATAATATCGTCTCTCTTAAGTCTTACAATGCCTCCGGAAGCACTCATTACTTCCAACTGTGTCCCCGGCGTCGTAGTTCCGATGCCGACGTTGCCGCCTGATTTAATTACGAAATGTTGACTACCAGAATTCAAATCAGAGGCTTCAGCAATAGAAAATGTCTCTTGGCTATCATCAAACCCAAAAGTCCAGTTAAAAGCCGGATTTTTAAGTTGAATCCCAACATCAGCAGAAAGATCTCTTTCGAAGATTGCGGAAATTAATTCTGTTGAATAGATATGCAATTTTCTTGCCGGCGCCGCCGTCCCTATCCCCAAGTTCGTCCCGTCGTCATACACCACCGAATCTCCCAGCGTGCCGCTCGCGCTCCACTTGGAGAGGTAATTCTCCGTACCGGTTCCCACCGGCACCTGCGTTCCGCTTGCACCGTAAATCGTGCCGGTGGCCCGGATGTCGCCGCTTACGTCCAAAGTATATGCGGGGCTGGTTGTGCCAATTCCGACGTTGCCGGAATTCTGGACGATCATTCCCGTACCGATTCTTCCAATACTGACATTACTGCCGCGAGGATTTATATAAAAAGGTTTGACGATATTGTTCACTTGAACTCCTTGTAGAAAAGCTCCGTCTATTGACATATCGTATCCGCCGTACATTTCAAAATCTGGCGATGTTGAGTTTCTGAATACAAACCCCGCTCCGCTCGAAGTCGTATATGAAGAATCAGCGGAAACGCCTAATGTCCCATTAACGTCCAACTTTGTTGCCGGGCTGGTCGTCCCGATGCCGACATTGCCTTTATATAATCTCATAGTTTCCTGAAGCGTTCCCGTATCTCCGCCATCATATAGAGCTAATCCTCCTATCCTAACACCTTTGACCGCTCCGGATAAATTAGCAGAAGGATTTGCACCAGTGGTAAGGCCAAAATTCAACGCAACCGTATCTCCGGCAATGGTTGTATTTCTATGAAGCGTTAAGGCATTGTCTGTTTCATTTACCCAAATATGCACCTTGCTCGTCGGTCCCGTCGTTCCGATACCAACGTTGCCGTTCTTATCAATCACCATTTTGGTTCCAAAACCTAACTCATCGCTGGTCTCGGTCTGAAACAAAAGCATGCCACCATCATAAGTGCCGGAAGTTTGCTGTCTGCCCAAAATCGCACCCCATGACTGACCATCGGTACGACCAAATTTAATACCTGCGCTGGCAATATCGCTGCTGGTTCCGTAATTATTGGTCAAAAGAAGAGGCAACGTTGAAACCACACTGCTGTCAGTGATCTCCATTTTTTGATTTGGCGCATTCGTCCCCACCCCGACATTGCCGCTGTTTAATATAACCATTGCCTCCGTATCGGCACTACCTTCATTGCTAGGATCCGTCACAAATGACAATCGGTCATAAGAATTGTTGCCATTGATTTCCAAAGCAAGACTCCTGTTTGTTGGAGAAACGATTCTCGCTGCAGTTGTGCCTAAAATGGGATGACTCTCTATATTGCCAATTATATTTAAATAATTGCTATTTTCACCATATAACCTAATTCCGCTAACATTTGATCCTCTAACATCCAATATAGAGCCCGGCTCCGTAGTTCCGATACCGACGTTGCCGGCGTTAAAATATGAACTGCCTGTATCTAATGCGATAGCGGAAGTCACTGTGCCATATGATTTAAATTCTATCCTGTCAGGAGAACCTTCATTATAGAATATCCCCCAGTTATTGTGTGTTTCCCCTATTACCCATATCGGCACGTCTGCTACTCCTGAACCGGCATTGCCGTAATTTCCTCCGGGCACAATGTTATAACCCGTAACCCTTGAATTGCCGCTTATATCTAATTTATACTCAGGGCTGGCCGTCCCGATGCCGACGTTGGTGCCGTTATCATACACCACCGAATCTCCCAGCGTGCCGCTCGCGCTCCACTTGGAGAGATAATTCTCCGTGCCGGTCCCCACCGGCACCTGCGTTCCGCTTGCGCCGTAGATAGTGCCGGTGGCCCGGATATCGCCGCTGACATCCAAAGTGTAGGCGGGGCTCGTAGTGCCGATGCCGACGTTGCCGAGACTATCAATTCTCATTTTACTACTATTGGCAATCCTAAAATCCATATATTGACCAGATGGAGAGTTAAAGGAAACTGCCCCGCTAAGATTCGCCGCTTGCAATGCATAATTAGTAACATCGGGATTTTCTTGATTAAACCAAAGTCCGGCATAACCATAACCGCTCGAATTAACAACCCCCATTTTGATATAACGGTCAGGATAAGAAGGATCAGTTACCTTTATCATTGGAACAGTACCCTGAACATCCAGTCCCGCCCCCGGCGTCGTCGTCCCGATGCCGACGTTGCCGGTACTATCAATCACAAAATTACCAGTAGCCGCTCCGTTTGGCCTAAATTTGTAAGTTAAAGCATCAACAACCAAAGGCTGATAATTACCGCTACTCACCGCAAAAATAGCCGCATGAGAACCGGTACCGCCTGAAAGATTTAATGTATTACCTCCGGCATAAGTACCGCCAATTTGCACCGAACCATTCACATGTAACATTTTCTCAGGGCTCGCAGTCCCGATACCGACGTTCGTGCCGTCGTCATACACCACCGAATCTCCCAGCGTGCCGCTCGCGCTCCACTTGGAGAGGTAGTTCTCCGTGCCGGTCCCCACCGGCACCTGCGTTCCGCTTGCGCCGTAGATAGTGCCGGTAGCCCGGATATCGCCGCTGACGTCCAAAGTGTAGGCAGGGCTCGTTGTCCCGATTCCGACGTTGCCGGTACCAGTTAACACAGTTAAAGCATTTGACGCAGTGCCTCCATTATTAAGATTGTCGAGCGTAAAGTCGCCCGCTGTAGTCAGGCCCATAGACCACCATTCATGCGCACCGCCTCCAGAGGTAATCTCGATACCTTTTCTTGAGGCAATAGTCGCGGAGTATGGCGAATCGACAGTAAACCTTCCCCCCGGCGCCGTCGTCCCGATGCCGACGTTGCCGGAACTGGTAATTATCATCTTGGAATCGGCAGCAACTTGAAAATACATTGATTTTCCCGTCGGCGCCCCAAAATAAGTATCAGATGTTGCCCCGGTGGTGCCAAAAATATAATTGGTGTTGCTTGGCGTTACGCCATACGGCCATAAACCGGAAAAAGTATAAGCACCAGCGGTGGTTTCCTTATAAACTCCCACCAAAAGGCCTTCATTTCTCCCGGTATCAAGCGTTTGCGTTCCCAAGAATCCGCCGTTGGCAATGTTGGCGCTAAGGTCCAGCTTTTGCGTCGGTGCCGTCGTCCCGATGCCGACGTTGCCAAGAATATAGCTATTCCCCGCACCTGCAATTTTCAAAATTCCGTCAGCGTATATACCTCCTTCCCCTGGATCATTATCATCTGTTATCGAAAATGATCTTGACAATCTTATATCTCTAGCAACAACACTTTCAGCACTTGTACCATCGTGAAATGCAAAAGATGTTCCCCCCGCAGACCTATATCTAATATTTGAGTCAGCACCTCCTATGTAAATAATACCGTTAATATCAAGAGTTCCTTGCGGCGCCGTCGTCCCTATCCCCACCTTCGTCCCATCATCATACAACACCGAGTCCCCCAGCGTGCCGCTCGCGCTCCACTTGGAGAGGTAATTCTCCGTGCCCGTGCCCACCGGCACCTGCGTGCCGCTTGCGCCGTATATCGTCCCGGTGGCCCGGATATCACCGCTGACGTCCAAAGTGTAGGCGGGGCTGGTCGTTCCGATGCCCACGTTGCCGCCGTTTGGATTTAACAACAAATTATAATAAATAGCTGTCGTCCAATTGCCAGCTTGAATGTATGTAGGATAACCTGCGCTACCAGCACTTAAGTTCGCCACTCCCAATCTACCGTAGATATTCCCCCCATCAGTAACTGCTATGCCGTTGGTTGTGTTTGTATAGGTTGGTATTGATGTGGGTAACCCGGAGTTAATTTCGGTTTTAGTCCGTGGCGCCGTCGTCCCGATGCCAACGTTGCCGCTCCCTCCTGGACTCAACACAATATGTCTATTACCATTCGCAACCCATTTTACGTAATCAGTATAATTATGCAAAGTTGACGCTCCAGCCGAATTTCCAAATACAAAATCATTACCACTCCATCCAGTTGAAACAATCGACCCATTTGATACCACTAATTTTCCTTCGCCCGGGTTCGTCGTCCCGATGCCGACGTTGCCAGCACTAGTAATTCTCATTTTTTCACCCCAGCCTGAACCAATACTGGCTTCCGTACCGAATCTAAAATCGCTTCCACTATTCCAAACCACAGCATTATTATCATCGCTCTTTGTATATAGATAGGACCAATGCGACCCATTCACTACGCCAGCAGCCGCACCGGAATAGGGTCCTATTGCACTAACTTGCAAAGGCAAGCCCGGCACCGTCGTCCCGATGCCGACGTTGCCGGAACTATCAATTCGCATAGCTTCCGAAGTCCCTTGACCAAAAGCTATGCCATTACCGGAAATCCCTTTGATGTTTCCAAGCCAGGCACCAGTCGCCGTTGCAACAAAATGTAAACCATTATTACTAACACCGAGCGAATTTGATGCATAGATATCACCGATCACATGCAAATCAACCTCCGGCGTCGTCGTCCCGATACCGACGTTGCCGTTATTTATATAAACCGTACTGATGCCCTGATTTCTCAAAACCAAATTACCATTAAGCCCAGCTTCTCTATAAAACCCGCCACTATTGGTCCCACTCGCCTCCTCTAATGCTAGTCCACCAGCAATATCATTACTACTTTGTTTAATGGTAAGACGATTGCCTGGCGCCGTCGTCCCTATCCCCACGTTCGTCCCATCGTCATACAACACCGAATCCCCCAGAGTGCCGCTCGCGCTCCACTTGGAGAGGTAATTCTCCGTGCCGGTCCCCACCGGCACCTGCGTGCCGCTTGCGCCGTAAATCGTCCCGGTGGCCCGGATATCGCCGCTGACGTCAAGATTATACGCCGGGCTCATCGTGCCGATGCCGACGTTGCCGGCACTATTGATGATCATTCTTGGACTTGCATTTAAATCATAATGGTCAGCAACAACAAAGTTTCCTGAACTACGGCTCCAACCAACACTCCACTGCGTTGTAGAGCCGGTCGCAAAACTCATTTCAGCGTCGCCAGTACCTGTGTTTGAACAGAAAATCCTTGCCCTATCGTTACTATTGCTGACAACAACTAACGGATTAGAAACGGTAGGCGCAGTCCCGACTCCATTGCCAATTCTTGCGAATCCATAAACATCCAAACTTGCCCCAGGTGCCGTCGTCCCAATGCCGACGTTGCCGGTACTATCAATCCTCATTTTTTCACTTTCCGCCCCCGCGTTAG
>CAYVRT010000065.1:0-6575 GCA_964453115.1 uncultured Anaerolinea sp.
CCTCGTCGTCGAAAAGGAACCAGGCCAGCGTCTTGGCCAGCTTGGTCTTTCCCACTCCGGTCGGCCCCAGAAAGATGAACGACCCCAGCGGACGCTTTTCGTCGCCCAGTCCGGAACGGGCGCGGCGCACGCAAGCCGATATCTCCTCTATCGCCTGGTCCTGGCCGATGACCCTGCTCTTCAGGCGCTCTTCCATCTTCAGCAGTTTCTCGGTGTCACCCTCCATAAGGTTGGAGACTGGAATGCCGGTCCATTCTCCGACCACCCGCGCGATATCCTCGTCGCCAACCTCTTCTTTGAGCATCAGGCTGTGTTTTTGCAAGGCAGCCAGTTCCTGGTTGCGTTTTTTCATCTCTTTATCAAGCTCTATCAGCACGCCGTAGCGTATCTCCGCCACCTTGTCCAGGTTCCCGACCTTCTCGGCCGCCGAAGCCTCGTTCTTGGCATCCTGTATCTTCTCTTTTATCTGCTGGATGCTCTGGATAACCCGCTTCTCTTCCTCCCACTGTTTCTTCTTTTCGCCGAGGTCGCGTTTCAATCCCTCCAGCTGCGCCTCGAGCTTTCCCAGGCGTTCAGTGGAGGAGGCGTCTTTCTCCTTCTTCAAAGCCTGTTTCTCTATCTCCATCTGCATAATGCGGCGCTGAACCGAATCCACCTCCTGCGGCATACTGTCTATCTCTATGCGCAGGCGCGACGCCGCCTCATCCACCAGATCGATGGCCTTGTCGGGCAGACGACGGTCGGTTATGTAGCGCGCAGAAAGCGAAGCTGCGGCGATCAAAGCGGAATCCTTGATGCGCACCCCGTGGTGTATCTCGTATTTTTCCTTCAGCCCGCGCAGAATGGAAATCGTGTCTTCTACGGTCGGCTCTCCCACGAAAACCGGCTGAAACCTGCGTTCCAAGGCGCTGTCCTTCTCTATATACTTGCGGTATTCCTCGAGGGTAGTGGCCCCGATACAGCGAAGCTGGCCCCTGGCAAGCAGCGGCTTGAGCATATTGGAGGCGTCTATCGCGCCCTCGGCGGCTCCGGCTCCCACGATGGTGTGTAATTCGTCTATGAAAAGTATGATACGGCCGTCGCTGTCGCGCACTTCTTTCAGCAAGGCCTTGAGCCTGTTCTCGAAATCGCCCCTGAACTTGGCGCCCGCCACCAGGCTCCCCATATCCAGGGAGATGATGCGTTTGTCTTTCAGCCCCTCAGGGACGTCACCGGAGACCACGCGCAGGGCCAGACCCTCCACAATGGCGGTCTTGCCCACGCCCGCTTCCCCGATCAGCACCGGATTGTTCTTGGTGCGGCGGGAAAGCACCTGCATCAACCTGCGTATCTCGCCGTCCCTGCCGATCACCGGATCGAGTTTCATCTTGGAGGCCAGTGCCGTAAGGTCCTGCCCGTATTTTTCCAAAGCCCCGAAAGAAGCCTCGGGATCCTGGTCGGTGATGCGCCGGCTGCCGCGCACCTCCCGCATCGCCTGCAATACTTTATCCCGGGTCAAACCGAGAGAATGGAATTCGCGCGTAAGCTGCGAGCCTCCGTGGTCCAGCAAAGCCAAAAGAAAATGCTCCCCGGAGACAAACTCATCCTTCAACGCCCCGGCCTCTTTTGCCGCGGCCTTGAGAGCAGCAGCCGCGCGCTGGGAAAAATAAACATCTTTGGAAGCTCCGCTCACGCGCGGCTGTTCCTTCAAATGTTTCTCCAGGGATTTGATGACCTCAAAACTCGGGACCCCGGCCTTATCCAGTATCTCCAAAAGCAGACTGTCATCCTGGCGCAGGACGGCCAGCAGCAGATGTTCGGGTTCTACCTGCTGATGCGAATGCTCCTGGGCGAAAGCGGCGGCAGATTGTAAAGCCTCCTGGAACTTAACCGTGAATTTGTTTATATCCATTTTTATTCCCCCTTATCGCTCTTTAGCAATCATAGCATAGGAGTGCTAAAATAGAAACAAAAATTTTTCCCCTTCTTTCGGCTTATTTTGCCCTGCTTCCTTTATTATTCATCTGCAGTATGATGCGGACCCCGCTGATATTAACGCGCTTTTCTTCCATCAAAAAATGAATGTATTCCAACCGCTCTATATCCTTTTGACAGTATAACCTAGATTTCTTTCCCTGGCGTTTTGGAGAAACAATACCCGCTTTATCGAGCTGGCGTAATGTCCAGACAGGGATACCGACCAGCCTGCTGACCACGCTGATGATATACACTGGTTCTTCCGGCCGTATACGCACCTTAAAAACCGGCATGATGCTCCCTCCCTGCTGTTACCCGGATTTAGGAAAATAGTAACACAGTCTAACAATCTTGTCAAGATAAATTAACAAATTTCGTTAGAATATCTAACAGGTAAACCCGCCCTTATTTTTCCCGTCCGGCACAGGCATCCTGCATGCGCTTAGCCTCCACTACCGGGAGATTTCCCTTGACCTTCACCCCTTCCGCGAGATATTCCACTGACTCGACCTTGCCGTGCCGGTAGAACTGGTCCAGCATATGCATAAGGCTGTGCGGGATCAGCAATTCCACCCGCGTCATCCTTCCCTTGAATTCCTTCTCGATCTCTGCCAGCAGCTTGTCCAGGTTGGTCCCCAGCTTGGCGGAGATGGCGACCGGCCTGGGCATATCCGCCTGTAACGCCGCCAACCAGCTTTTGTCCTCCAAAAGGTCGAGCTTATTCAAAGCCGTGACCACCGGGATATCCTGGGCGCCGATCTGCTCCAGCACCTGCCGCGCGGAACGGGCGTGCTCATAAGCCAAATGATGATTGCAATCTATCACGTGCACCAGGAGGTCGGCATGCGCCGTCTCCTCGAGGGTGGCCTTGAATGCCTCGATAAGATTGTGCGGCAGGTCGTGCAGGAACCCGACGGTATCGGTGAGCACTACGTTTTCTCCGCACGGCAGTTGTAAAGACTTCGACAGCGGATCCAGCGTGGTAAAAAGCGCGTTCCGCACCTTTTGCCCGGCGTTGCAGAGGGCGTTCAAAAGCGTGGATTTTCCGGCATTGGTATAGCCTACCAGCGCCACCAGCGGGAGTTCCTTCTCCTTTCTCTTCTTGCGTAGCAACTGACGATGACTGTTCAGTTCCCGGAGGTCCCGTTTCAAGCTGTCTATGCGCTTGCGTATGCGCCGGCGGTCCGTCTCCAGTTTGGTCTCTCCGGGGCCGCTGGTGCCGATGCCGCCGCCCGGACGGGAAAGCAGTTTTCCCCTGCCGGCAAGCCGAGGCAGCATATATTCCAACTGGGCCAACTCCACCTGCGCCTTTCCCTCGCCGCTGGACGCGTGCCTGGCGAAAATATCCAGGATCAGCTGTGTGCGGTCTATCACGCGCTTACCGATGATATCCTCGAGATTACGCTGCTGCGTGCCGGTCAAGTCCTTGTTGAAAATAACCGTGTCCACGTTCTCCGCCGCGCAGATCAACGCGAGCTCTTCGGCCTTGCCGCTGCCGATAAGCAGGCTCGCGGTGGGTTTGTCACGCAGACAAATGATATTATCCACCAGTTCAACGCCGGTGTTGGCGGTAAGTTCCGCCATTTCCCCGGCGCTGTCTTCCACCGTCCAACCGTCGTCCGCTCCGTGGCTGAACCTGACCGTTACCGTGATAACTCTTTCCATATGATTTCCGCCGCCTCCTCCGGGCGCGCCGCCGGCTGGTTAAGCCAACGCACGCGTTTATCCTTCCTGAACCAGGTCATCTGCCGTTTGGCGTAATGCCTGGTATTCAACTTCATCAGCCGCCGCGCCTCATCCAGCGCGCATCTACCCTCGAAGTATTCCTTCAATTCCTTCAAACCGATGGCAAAGGCCGCGGTGCGCGAAAGCGGCATCTCCAGCAGACCGCGCGCCTCCTTTTCCAGCCCGGAGGCGAACATCTCGTCCACCCTCTCCTCTATCCTTCGGTACAACTCATCCCGCTCCGGATTCAAACAGAATATCTCCGTCGCGTAAAGTTCCGAAAGCCCTTTGCGCTCTTTCTGTTTGTCTGAGATCGGTTTTCCGGTAGAATCCCAAACCTCCAGCGCGCGGACAATTCTCCTGACGTCGTTAGGATGGATACGCTTGCCGGCCGCCGGGTCGTGTTCACTCAGCCTCGCGTGCAGCGCAGCCGCTCCTTCCGCTGAAGCTGCCTGCCGGTAAAACTCCTCCCGCAATGAGCTCCGTTCAGGCGCGCAGGCAAAGAGCCCGTCCAGGACCGCTGAAACGTATAACCCGGTCCCTCCCACGAAAAGCGGGATCTTGCCCCGTATAAAAATATCCTCCACCTTCCCGGCCGCTTCCTCATAATAACGGAAAGCGTTGTATTCCTCCGTGGGCGGCACGATATCCAGCAAATGATGCGGCACCCGCGCCCTGTCAGAAGCCGAAGGCTTGGAGGTAATGATGTCCATCCCTTTGTAAACCTGCATGGAGTCGCAGGAAATTATCTCCGCTCCGATGCGCTCGGCCAGGATCATGGCGGCTGAAGATTTACCGGAGGCTGTGGGACCGGTGATAAAAATTATCTTTTTATTCATTATGGCTTCAAGGACAGATACGGATGGGATAACCTTCTTTGGAAAGCTTCTTCGCGGATTCCTCGGCTTGGCCGCGGTCGTTGAACCTACCGACCTTTACCCTGAAAAGGATGTTTCCGCCGCCCGGTTTCTGGTATTTCTCCACATAAGCGTCGTAACCTTTCCTGAAAAGTTCCTCTTTCAAGCCGTTTGCGTTGGCCTGACGGGAAAAAGAACCTGCCTGCACAGTGTAAAAAAACCCGGGATTGCGCAGCACATCCAGTCCGTTATCTTCAGCCGGAGGCGGAAAATTCCCGCTTATTTTCGCGGCGTAAGCGGCGGCCGCCGCGTTGTCGCCTTTCTTCTCGGCGCAGCGCTTCAGACGGTAATAGATACCGTCCGCGAAACGGGCGTATGCCCTTCGCTCCTCCATCTCTTTATAATGCTTCTCCGCCGTAGCGTAATCCCCGCGCAGAAAGTATGTGTCCGCCAGGCCGATCTCCGCTTCAGTCCTGAATTCCGAACTTCGCGACTCGCGCAGTATGATCTCGAAGATATCCGAGGCCCGCAGGAGATTGCCGTCCTTCATATAACTGACTCCCAGGATATAGTATAATTCATTGAGGCCGCGGGAATCCTTGCCGGCCTGGGCCAGCATCCTCTCGCCCTCTTTTATCGCCTTCTTGTAATCCCCTTTAAGAAAATAAAACTTGGGCTTATCCAGATTCATTCCGCAGGCAGCCGGGATCAGCCGGATGGCAAACAGTAAAACGACAACCGAGAGAGCGGCCGCCGCGAACAAGAACGGCGCGCGGCCGTAGATTTTACCGGTATGTTTCAGGCGGTATCGGTAATTCATTTCGCCTTTCTCCGCTGTTTGCCGGACAGCGATATGCGTTTCTGCAGCTCGAGGGCCAGTTTATGGCGCCGCTCCTTTTCCCGGCGCGGCACATCGTCTTCCATCTCCGCGGCCCTGCTGTGCGGCCTCGGCGAGTATTTGAAGATATACGCCGTATTGAAACGCACCTCTTCCAGCATCCGGCAGGTGGCCTGGAAATCCTCCTCAGTTTCACCGGGAAAGCCCACGATCACGTCCGTGCTCAATTCCCCGCCCGGCACTATTCTACGATATTCGCGCGCCAATTCCAAATAATATTTACTATTATATCCGCGGTTCATCGCCTTCAGCACACGGTCCGAACCGGACTGGAACGGCAGATGCAGCCATTTTCTCACGCGCTCCAGGCCGCCGACGGCCTTAAAAAGGCGGGTCCCGCTGTCCCTGGGATGAGAAGAAATAAAAGTTATCTCCTTAACCCCGTCTATCGCGTGCGCCTCCTCCAGCAGGTCCACGAAGTCCCCTTTATCGCCTGAACGGTAGGAATTCACATTCTGCCCCAACAGAAATATCTCGCTCAATCCCCGCGAAACCGCGTCCCCCACCTCGCGCAGTATATCCTCACGCCTGCGGTGCCTCAGCGGGCCCCGCACATACGGAACGATACAATAAGAACAATGGTTCGAACATCCCTCCGAGATCACGATATAAGCCTGCGTCTTGCCCGAACGGAACCCGCTGTGATATATCTCCTCCGGCCTGACATCTCCGTCGATTTCCCAGATCTTACGTTCGAAAAGGTTAGCCTCATCTTCGCCTTTACCGTAGAGCGCGGATTGCCGGCTGTGAAATATCCTTTTCAGTATCTCCGGGATCTTAGAGATATCCTGCGGCCCGGCCACAAAATCAACAAGCGGCGAACGCTCAAACGCTCCCGCCCCGTAATTCCTCCCCATGCACCCCACGAGCCCGATTACAGGTTTTCGGCCTATCGGACCCGGGACGCCTTTTCTTAGCTCTCGCGCGTTTCCGGTCAGTCCCCGCGCCGCTCTCTCTTTATTCCTTCTTGCTTTACATACCCTCCCGATCTCCGACCAAACCTTCTCCTCAGCGTGCTCCCTCACCGCGCAGGTATTGAAGATCACCACATCGGCATCATCCTCCGAGCCGACCAGCTCAAACCCCGCCTGCATGAGAATACCGGCGATCACTTCAGAATCGCGGACGTTCATTTGGCA
>CAYVRT010000066.1:0-6472 GCA_964453115.1 uncultured Anaerolinea sp.
ACCCGACCCCGGGCAACAATCAGGATGACGAACCGACGCCGACCGAGGCTGCCCCCGACCTGCTCGTGACCAAGGATGATGGACTGACGATTGTTGGCCCAGGTGCAACCCTGGTTTACACGATCACTGTCCAGAACGTGGGCAATCAGACCGCGACCGGCGTGCTGATAACCGATGTCCTGCCGCCGCTGACAACCTTTGTCTCGGCCAGCAATGGCGGTACAGAGCTGAATGGCGTTGTCACCTGGCCGACCTTCCCCTTATTGGCCGGTGAAACGGTCACCCGTACCGTGACGGTGCAGGTGCTGATGGAGGTTCCGCCCGGGCAAACGAGCATCGTCAATAATGTTACCGTTCAGGATGACGGCACAAATGGCGATGACCCAACGCCGGGCAACAACGAGGATGAGGACGAAGATCAGGTTGTTACCCTGCCGAATACGGACCTGGTCAAGGTTTTGGTGGGGACCAGCGAGCCTTCAACCCTCGATCCGAATGTCGCGATCGGCGAGATCCTCACCTATCAGGTGGCAATGGTCATTCCACCCGGTAGCCTGACGACGATGACCCTGACCGATACACTGTCGCGCGGCCTGGCATTTGTGGATTGTGTTAGCATCACTGCCTCGACGCCCAACGTGACGACCGATGTTGCGGGCGGGCTGACGGGCGTGTGCAATACGGCGGTCTTCAACCCAATTCCGACTGGCAGCACAGCGATTGTGGATCAGGGACGGCAGATGGTGTTGAACTTTGGCACGGTAACCAATTCTGGCACAGAAGATGCGGTGCTGACCGTGCGTTATACGGTTGTGGTGCTGGATACAGGTGAAAATGTGCGCGGCGAGCAGCGTGAAAACGCAGTGCGCTGGCAATGGGATAGCGGCGATCTGGAAACAGGTGCTGACCCGGTGACGATTGTCGAGCCGGACCTGACCTTGCTCAAGACGGTTGAACCGAATGTCGTCTTGCCGGGCGGGGAAGTGACCTTTACCCTGACGGTGGCGCATACTGCGGCCAGCAATCAGGATGCACACGATGTGGTGCTGCTGGATGTCATCCCGCCGCAGCTTGCCTATATCCCTGGCTCGCTGACCTACGTGAGTGGACAGCCCCCATCCTTGTTGGATGCTTCGAGCCTTCCTACCCTGCGCGTCGTCTGGAACACCTTCCTCAACAACGGGCAGAACAGCGTCGTCTCGTTCCGTGTGCGCATGGGCAACATTCCAGCTGGGACAACGATCACCAACACCGCGACCATGTCCTGGACGAGCCTGCCGGGTGATGTTTCTGACCCGCAATCGGACTATAACGACCTTTCCTACGAACGCTTCTACGACCCTGGTTCCGATGTGGACATTTACGGTGTTTCTTCGGCTGCCCAGGTGACCGTGCCGCAACTGCCCGAGACGGGCTTTGCGCCAGGGCGTGTCACCGAGCTACCGGCCCAACCGGCGAATGCCTATGCCCCACTGGGTGACATCTGGCTTGAAATCCCGCGCCTGGGCGTTTCGGCGCCCATTCTGGGCGTGCCGTTCGGCGGCGAAGGCTGGGATTTGAGCTGGCTCTTTGATCAGGTGGGCTACCTGGAAGGCAGTGCCTACCCGACCTGGAAGGGCAACTCGGCCCTGACGGCGCATGTTTACCGTCCAGATGGCCTGCCCGGGCCGTTCTATGCCCTCGACAAACTGACCTGGGGCGACATCATCGTCATTCACACCGGCGGGCAGCGCTACATTTATCAGGTGCGCGGCGCACGGCAGGTGACGGCGACCGATTCCTCGATCTTGCGGCATGAGGAAAAATCCTGGCTGACGCTGATTACCTGCGCCCAATATGACGAGAAGACCAGCAGCTATCGCTCGCGCCTGGCAGTTCGGGCCGTGCTGCTGCGCGTGGAAAGTGAGTAAGCATCAGCCGCAGGTCAGGATCAGTTTGAAGCATATCCAGACCTGCAACGCCTGAAACGCATCCCAACAGACCCCGGCAATCCAACCCGGGGTCTGTTTTGGGGAAACTTGACCGGCGAAAAGATGACAAATGGCAAGTTTGGAATGTTGACAGAAAATATCGGATTGTGCTATCCTATGCCCGTTCTGATTTCATGCGATTGAAAAGGAGAGTTGAAAATGCCTCATAAGATTGATGCGGATATGTGCATTGGTTGCGGCGCTTGCGAAGCCGAATGCAACAGTGGTGCAATTAGCGAAGCCAATGATGTTTATCAGATTGACCCCGATAAATGCACCGATTGCGGCGCTTGCTTTGATGTTTGCCCGAACGGCGCCATTTCGAAACTCTAGATTTTAACACAGCTGGTCTGGCTGCCGTCCTCGCCTTTGTCTCTGGCGAGGACGGCGGTGTTTTAAGCAGCGCATGTAACTTTTTGGGGCGTTTTTTTATCCAATGGAATGAAACTTATACTGTTTTTGTTTACATTTTACAAAAGGAGTGAAAAATGAAATCAATTGTGAATGAAGCCACGTGGGACCGGGTTGTGCGTGTGATTCTGGGTGTTGTTTTGCTGGCCCTTGGCTGGGGAGGGGTTGTAACCGGAACGTTGGGCTGGGTGTTCAAAATCCTCGGCTTTGTGCCGCTCTTGACGGGGCTGATTGGCTATTGCCCGATCTATTCTTTGTTCAAGGTGCGCACCAACCGATAGCATTGGGTGTGCGCCCTTACGTGATGGCGCGTTCGCCATCGCAGGGGCCTCTCGTTAGGGCGCCGGTTATGGCTCAGGGATAACGGCCAGTTCCAGGATGCGCGCCCGCAAGGCCGGGTTGATGGGCTTATGCAAGCCCAAAAATTCCAGAATGGCAAGCGCGGCCTGTGGGCTGTTTTCATAACCCGCAACCCAGCGCGGTAGCCAGGCATTCAACTCGGGGTAACGCTGCTCAACCCGTCGTTCAGGCGAAAAGGCATCTGCCGGGGCTGCTTGCGATTCTCCGTAGAAAAAAGGCGCCAATTCCAGCAGTCGGTCTACGGCATAGTGCTGAATGAAACGTTGCGCGCTGAGCTTTTCGCCGCGCCGATAGCGCCCCAGGCCGACATACAGGCAGGTCAGTGCCTCGCCCAGCAGCCATTCCGGGTCTTGATGTTCATGCCCCACTGTCGCCCGGAAGACGGGTTGCCCAATCTCTGCAGAGATTGTGTCGGCCTTCCAGACGATTCGCCCGGGCGCAAACGGGATTTTGCTCAGCTCCTGCGGCTCAAAGACGGCAAATTCACAAAAGATGCCATCGGCATAGAGCAGCTTGTAGCCATCGGCTGTGTTGCGAAAGGCATAGGCAATTGGCACGACGGCCAGCCAGCTCAGTTCTGCCAGAAAGGCAGCCTTCTGTCCGGGCTGTACAATGGCGAAAAAATCCAGGTCTGAAAACTCGTCCAGGCGTTGCGTTTCCAGTCCAACCGAGCCGAGGCCAATCAATGCCAGACCGCCCTCGCTGTGTGCCAGCGAACGGCCGATTTCATTCAAGCGGTTTAAAAGGGTTTCGGGAGAATTCATACACAAATTGTACCCCAGAAATGTTTTGAAAGCTCGGCCTTGCTCATCAGACTGTGTTGCTCTTTCGACCGGGGATGGATCACCTGTTGCAGGAAAAGCAATTTGTGGTAAGATAAGAGCCAGATTAATCCCCGCGTGAGGGCAGCATGGCAAAAAAGTTTATTGCAATTGCCGGCAACATTGGTGTTGGCAAGTCAACGCTTGTTCAATTGTTGTGCGAACGTTTGGGCTGGCAGCCTTTTTACGAACCGGTGACCGAAAACCCATATCTGGCCGATTTTTATCGCGATATGACCGGTTGGGCCTTTCATTCGCAAATTTTCTTCCTCACCCATCGCTTGCGCATCCATCAACAGATTGCGCACTGCCCCGACCCGGTGATTGAAGACCGCAGCATCTATGAGGATGCCGAAATTTTTGCCCACAATCTGTTTTTGCAGGGGGCGCTCAGCGAACGCGACTACAGCACCTATCGCGCCCTTTACTTGACCCTTGCCGATAGTCTGCCGGCACCTGACCTGGTCATTTACCTGCGCGCCTCGCCCGATACCCTGCAGCAGCGGATTGCCCGCCGGGCGCGTGACTATGAACGCAGCATGTCGGCCACCTATTTGCGACAGCTCAACGCTCTCTATGAAACCTGGATTGCTGGCTTTTCCCTCTGCCCGGTGCTGACCGTTCCGGCGGATGATTTGGATTATGTTGCTCACCCTGCCCATCTGGACTTGATTGTGCGCAAGGTGCAGGAAAAACTGACTGGCAAAGAAGAGGTCGTCTTCGACCCCGACGAATTTTCACTTTGAAGAAAGGATGACTACTGCATGACCCCCAAACTCCGCTGGAAAGGATTGTATGGGCTGGTACTGTTGTGCCTGATCGTCAGTGCCTTTGTGACGCCCGTCACGGCTCGCCCGCTCTCTGTGAATGAAGATTTGCTCGTCGTTCAAGTCAGCTACGCCAATCAGGAACAATTGAATGCGCTGGCGCAATGGCTCGATATTTGGGATGTGGATGCGAAGCAGCAGACCTTGATTGCTGGCGTTCACACACAGCAGCTTGAGCAACTGCGCGCCGCGGTTGGCCCGCAGGCCGTGGTGGTGGATTGGACGCAGACGCAGGCCATTCGCACCCCCAATCAGCCGCTGGATGGGCAAACCAATGGCATTCCGGGCTATGCCTGTTACCGCACGGTCGAAGAAAGTTTTGCGACCTATGACACGCTCCTTGCTGCCTATCCAAACCTGGTCGAAAAATACGATATTGGCAACAGCTGGGAAAAGGTTCAACCTGGCGGCAGCCCCGGCTATGATCTCTGGGTTTTGCGTCTGACGAATGAGCAAAACACGTTCGAGAAATACCGTTTCTTCCTCATGGCCGAGATTCACGCCCGTGAGTATACAACAGCCGAGACGGCCCTGCGCCTGATCGAATATCTGCTCCAGAATTATGGCGTCAACCCCGACATTACCTGGATGTTGGATTACGGCGAAATTTACATTTTGCCGATGACCAACCCGGATGGGCGCAAATGGGCCGAGCAGGGGGAGTCGTGGCGTAAGAATGCCAACAACACCAATGGCTGCTTGGCTTTTCCGCAGTACGGCACCGACCTCAACCGTAACAGCCATTTCAAGTGGGGCGATGCTGGCACAAACCCATGTGATGACACCTATCAGGGGCCTTCGGCTAGCTCCGAGCCGGAGACGGTTGCTTTTCAGAACTATGTTAAGACGCTCTTTGCCGATCAGCGCGGGACGGGTGACACGGACCCGGCCCCGGCGGATACAACCGGCACTTTGATCACCCTGCACAGCTACAGCGAACTGGTGCTGTGGCCCTGGGGCTGGACGAGCAACCCGGCGCCGAATGCCACGCAATTGCGCACCCTGGGGCGCAAGCTGGCCTATTTCAACGATTATGAGCCAAAGCAAAGTGTGGCCCTGTACCCAACAACCGGCACGAGTGATGATTGGGCCTATGGCACGCTGGGAATTGCGGCCTATACCTTTGAGATGGGGGTGCAGTTCTTTGAGTCCTGTACCAGTTACGAATCCACCATCTGGCCGGAGAACCGCAATTCCTTGCTGTATGCCTTCCGCACGGCGCGCCGGCCCTATCAAATGCCGGCCGGCCCCGATTCGCTCAACCTGACCCTCTCGCAGGCCACCGTTCAGCCTGGCACGCTCGTGACCCTGACGGCGACTGCCAACGATACGCGCTACAGCAGCAACAACGGTGTCGAGCCGACCCAGACGATTGCCGAGGCGCGCTATTCGGTTGACATGCCCTCCTGGCAAAGCGGGGTGACCCTGACCTCGATGCAGGCGCAGGATGGCAGCTTCAACAGCGGCATTGAAACAGTGACTGCCACGCTGGATACAGCCGGTATGTTGCCGGGTCAGTACACAATCTTTGTCGAAAGCAAGGATGCAGCCGGCAATTGGGGCCCGCCTTCGGGTATCTTCCTGACCGTTGAGGCGCCTTCTTCCATGGCCTACTTCTCGCCCAAGACGATGGTGGTGCGCGGCCCGGCCGGCAGCACGGTTGAGGCTTCTTTCACCCTCTCGAACCCTGGCGCACTGAGCGACACCTTCACGCTCGCCCTGTCGGACAGCACCTGGAATGCACAGGTTTCACCGAGCAGCGTTGTGTTAAGCAGCGGCCAAACCGCGCCCGTGACGGTGACGGTTCAAATTCCTGCCGATGCGCTGGGCGGCGAGGCCAACCCGGTCACGCTGACAGCTACCCCGCAAGCATCGCCCGACCAGGCCGATAGCGCAGTTTTCACCGCCCAGGTGAATGTGCTGAACCTCAGCCCGGCAAGTGCGGCGCAATCTGGTTTGCCGGGTGGGACAATCACCTACACCATGACGGCCAACAATTACGAAAGTAGCTCGCGCTCCTATAACGTTTTGATCAGCGGCAATGCCTGGCAGACAAGTTCAACAACGCCGATTTCCATTCCTG
>CAYVRT010000067.1:0-5739 GCA_964453115.1 uncultured Anaerolinea sp.
CCTACATGCTGGCTGCCGGTGCCACGCAAGCCATCACCGTCACGGTCAGCATTCCGGCTGGCGCGACCAACGGCGATGATGAGGTCACAACCCTGACCTTCACTTCCGGCCATGATCCATTGCTGAGCGATTCCGCAGTGCTAACGACCTCGGCGGTCATCCTGCCGGCTTTGTCCAAGAGCGCTCCGGCTACCGCACAGACAGGTGAACAGTTCACCTACACCATCACCTTTGGCTATGATGCAACCTATAACACCCTGGTTATGGATGAATTGCCGCTAGGTGTGGAGTTCGTGCCGGGCAGCCTGGTTGTTTCGCCCGAAATTGGCTTTGCCAGCTATGATGAACCGACCCGCACCATTCACTGGCACAATGTCAAAGGCCAGCGCAGCAATGCAAAGCTGGATGTGACGATTGTGTTTGAGGTGATTGTTACTGCGGAAAAAGGCGAGACGGTGACGAATGAAGCAACCCTGACCTATGCAGGCATCCCAACCGATGCGCAGGCCAGCACGTCGATCATCAACACCTCGCCGCTTGCAGTTGCCGATGCATACACAATGGATGAGGATACAACCCTATCCGTGCTGGAACCGGGCGTCTTGTTCAACGATGAGGATGCTGATGATGATTCACTGGCGGCTGAACTCGTCACCGTACCTGCAATCGGCAGCCTGACGTTTAACCCGGATGGTTCGTTTGCCTATACCCCGCCAGCCAATTACTTTGGCGAGGTGACCTTCACCTACCGGGCGTATGATGGCACAGCCTATTCGGCTCCCGTCACGGTAACCATCACGATCAACAACCTGCCGGATGTGCCGCTGGTCGTCAATGATGCCTATACAATGAACGAAGATACAACCCTGACGGTTGTTGCACCGGGCGTGCTGGGCAATGATAGTGACCCGAACGGCGATCCTTTGCAGGCTATAATTGAGGCTGAACCGCTGATGGGCGACCTGACGCTCAACCTGGATGGTTCCTTCACCTACACCCCACCGGCCAACTACTTTGGCGAGGTGACCTTCACCTACCGGGCCTATGATGGCATCTTCTACTCGGAGATTGCAACCGTAACCATTACGGTCAGCGATGTGTCGGAGACGAAGTACCTCTACCTGCCGGCGATCCTCAAGTAGACAGGTACCACAACTGGTTCGTCCCGCCCCCAAAGGTTTGTTCGCCCTTTGGGGGCGATTTTGTGCTTGGGTCGCACGAATCTTGGTGAGTTTGGTCAGGCTTGACAACCGCTTTGGCTTGACTTATACTCAGATTACTTTAATCCCCCAATTTTTGCAAAGGAGGTGGTCATTCAGGCAGATCTTTTATGTACCCTGTAAAAGGGCCCTGCGGCCAGTGAGCCGCGCCTGCAGCAGCATTCACAGCGCGTGAATGCGTCGTTCAATCCAACATTCTTTTTGGAGGACCGATGAAAGTCAATCTTTTCCGTGTGTTGGCCCTGTTGGTTGTCTTCTCGATGTTGACAACCGCCTTCATCTCCCCGGCTGCCGCAGCCTCGCTGAATGGCGATGGCCCGACCGATGGGGCGACGATCAAAGGGACACCTGTTACCAAGAGCGTTGCCGGTGAAATCCGCGGCGCAACTGGCCCAGCAAAATACATTGTCGTCTTTGAAGAGCCCGCTCTGGCAAGTTATCGCGGCGGCATCGAGGGTTTGGCAGCGACCAACCCACAGGTGCGTGGTGAAAAGCGCCTGGCCGTGGATAGTGCGGATAGCAAGGCCTACGTGGCCTATCTGGAAGGCAAGCAGGCCGAATTCCTGGCTGCTGTCGAAAAAGATTTTGGCCGCACCATTGAAAAACAGGCTAGCTTCAAGTATGCATTGAACGGTATGCTGCTTGTGCTAACCCCAGATGAAGCTCTCGCTATTGCCAATTTGCCCGGTGTCCGCCTTGTGCAGCGCGAACAGATCGAACAACTGCTGACCGATGCTGGCCCTTATTTGATTGAGGCAGATGAACTTTGGTCTGGTGATGGCACGCCGAGTGGCATTGGCACTGAGGGCGAAGGCATCATTGCCGGTATCATTGATTCCGGTCTCAACTTCGATCACCCCTCGTTTGCCGATCCCGGCCCGGTGGATAGCTACGATCATCCTGCGCCTCCCAAGTATTATGGCGTTTGCGATATGACGGATCCACAATATGACGAAGACTATAAGGATTTGTGCAATGACAAGGTCATTGGCGCCTATACCTTCACCGATCCGGCCCAGGATACCCCCTCCCCAGAAGATAACAACGGTCATGGCAGTCACACGGCCAGCACTGTTGCCGGTAACCGCCTCTTGGTTGAGTTCGATGGCGTACCGAACATTGCCATGTCTGGTGTGGCGCCCCATGCTCAGTTGCTGATCCTGGATTCCTGCTACCCAACCTCGACCGGCGGCAGCTGCGCTGGCGGCGACCTGGTGGAAGCGGTGGATAAAATTGCCGAATTGGGCTTTGTGGATGTGGTCAACTACTCCATCTCGGGTGGTGTGGATCCCGCTCAGGATCCGGTCGAGTATGGCTTCCTTGGCCTGGTGGATGCGGGTGTCTATGTGGCTGCTTCGGCGGGCAACAGTGGCCCGGCGGCTGCGACCGTTGCGCACCTTTCCCCCTGGGTTTCGACGACCGGTGCCAGCACGCATGGCCGTGTCTTCGCCCAGCTGACCAGCATCACCGGCCCGGCGCCGGTGGATGCCGCCCTGGTGGGCATGGATGCCGCTCCCAGCAGCAGCCCAATCCCCTTCGACATGACCAATGTCCCGCTCAAGTTCCATGCGGACAATCTGAATGGCTGCACAGCCTTCCCGGCGGGTTATTTTGCCGGCTCGGTTGGCTTTGTCCAGCGCGGCGACTGTGCCTTTAGCGTCAAAGCGACCAATATCGCCAACGCTGGTGGCATTGGTATGTTGGCTTACAACAATGCGGGCGGCCCACCGATTGCAATGGGTGGGTTGACTGCTGCGACCATTCCAGCCGTGATGATTAGCCTGAACAAAGGCACGCTGGTCAAGAGCTGGCTCACTGCGCACCCCGGCGATACAACCCTGACGGTGGACGGCGATCTCTCTGCCGTGATCAACAACGACTATGCAGACATTATGGCCGGCTTCAGCTCCCAGGGCCCAACAGTCGCCTTTGACGTGTTGAAGCCCGACATCACCGGCCCGGGTGTCAACATCCTGGCTGCGGTTGCTGATAGCACCCTCCCGCCCAGCCCCGACATTGAGCTGGATCTCTATCAGGGTACTTCCATGTCCAGCCCGCACAACGCTGGCTCTGGCGCATTGATCAAGGCCCTCCATCCCACCTGGTCTCCTTCGGCAATCAAATCGGCCATCATGCTCACCGCCGATAACGAAGGCATTCTGGCCCCTAATGGTGTAACGCCGGCCGGCCCCCTTAACATGGGCTCGGGTCGCATTTCGCTTGGCATGGCCGGTTTGACCGGTTTGGTGATGGAAGAAAGCACGGCGGATTACTTCAACTCCGTCTATGGCACGGGCGTGGATGTTCATGACCTGAACATTCCCAGCATGTACGACAGCGCCTGTGTGGTGAACTGCTCCTGGCAGCGCACCTTCACCAGTGTTGCGACGGTTCCCGCCACCTATACGGCGGTTGTGGATGCGCCGGCTGGCATGACGGTCACCGTCACCCCGCCGTCCTTCACCATCGCTCCAGGTGCTAGCCAGACGGTGACCTTTACCGCTGATGTGAGCGGTTTGGATGTGGATGTTTGGGCGTTTGCAACCGTTTCGTTTGAGACGGATGCACAACACCCGGGCGCTGGCGCACCGACCGAACTGCTTAATCAGGGCTTTGAAGATACTGTCTTCCCGCCCACCGATTGGGCCATCTACAATGTGGATGGTGGTGGCACGAACTGGCAGCGCGATACGGACTACTTTAAGACGGGCATTGCTTCTGCCAAACACAATTACTCCTGTGCTGGTGATCAGGATGGTTGGTTGGTCAGCCCGCAGATTGCGGTGCCGGCTGCCTCGGCCACGAGCTTGACCTTCCATCAGCGCGGTGACTGGACTGCCGATTTGCTCTATCACGGCATCCTCGTCTCAACCGATAGCGGCCTTCCTGCGGATGGCGACTTCGTCGAAATCTTGCAGCCCGCTGCTCCGCCGGAAGATGTCTGGACGACGACCCCCATCTCGGTGGACCTTTCGTCCTATGCCGGCCAGAATATCTACGTTGCCTTCAAATACGAGGGGAACTGCGATGATAGCTGGTGGATTGACGATGTCAAAGTGACCTCGGTCTCCACGACCGGTGAACCGGTTTCCGATGTGCATGTGCCGATGGCGATTCTGCCGGTTGTCAGCGCCCTGCCTGGGCGTGTGGAAATCGAAGCCGATGCCAACACCGGCGTCTACACCCTGGAAGACAACTACGCTGGCATTGAGATCACCGACTTCACCGTTTCGGCCTCTGGTTTGACCCTGGGTCTGCTGGAAGTGCAGGAAATCCCCGAAGACCCAACCCCTGCCAATGCCTACAATGCCGATGGTTCCTACTTCGTCTCCTTCGATGTCCCGGCTGGCACGCGCCGCCTGGTGGCACGGATTGTCGAAGCGGAATCGCTGGATGTGGACCTCTTCATGGGGCGCGGCACAACCCTGGGCGCCAATGTGGTTTGCACGAGCGCAACGGGTGCGGTGCTTGAATACTGTGATGTGCTGAACCCGACCGCTGGCACCTACTGGGTGGCTGTCCAGAACTTCGATGGTTCCGCTTCTCAGCCCGACATGATTGCCCTCTCCTACGCTGCGGTGCCGAATACGGCCTCGACCAATCTGACGGTCACAGCCGATCCAGATGCTGCGACCGTTGGCACGCCCTACGACCTGGACATTGCCTGGAACGAACCGACGATGGATGGCTTCGAGTACTGGTATGGCATCTTTGATGCTGGCAGCGACCCGGCCACCCCCGACAACCTGGGCACCGTGGAAGTGGATCTCTTCCGCAACCCCGACTCGGCCGCCTTTGATACCACCCCCGATGCACTGACCGAGACGCTGCCGTTGGATGGCATGGGCGATCAGACGCTGACGATCCACAATATCGGCGACCTGCCCGGCGACTTCACCCTCGCCGAAGCTCCCCAATCGACTCTGCTCACCGAAAACTTTGAAGGTGGCGTCATGCCGCCCGCCGGTGGCTGGGAGACCTTCCACCGCGGTGCTACCACGCGGCAGTGGGCGTTGACCAACAACCCTGTCTACGTATATGAAGGCACCTATGCTGCCTGGGTCAACTACGATGGCTCGTTGGCTTCGGATGAGTGGCTGGTTTCGCCGCTGCTCGATTTGACCAATGCCGTGAATCCCATGCTGTCCTTCATGGCGATGTCGGATACTGAGTACCGGACTGCGACGATGAAGGTTTGGGCGACGGATGCCGCCGGCGACCCGCTGACAACCGAACCGCTCTGGGACCTGGTGGAAGATGAGACTTGGCCGACCTGGGCTTACCGCCCGATCATGCTCGACCTGAGCGCGTTCGAAGGACAGAGCATTCGCATCGCCTGGCAGTATGTTGGCCTGGATGGTGAGAGCTTTGGCCTCGATCTTGTTACCGTAACCGGTAGTCTGGATGTGCCGTGGCTGTCTGTGACGCCCATGGCTGGCTCTATTGTGGGTGATGGCGCACTGGATGTGACCGTTTCCTTCGATGCGACTGGTCTGGCAGCCGGCACCTACACGACCGA
>CAYVRT010000068.1:0-5243 GCA_964453115.1 uncultured Anaerolinea sp.
GCCCAGAGTGAAGTCCTATTAAAGCCAGGAGAAGCCCTCAAAGAAAGAAAAGCTGTTTCACTAAAAGAAGCCCGTAAATCGGGGCGTTTTCTGGTCGCCCTTTGCCGCTATAGCCTGAACCTGGACTTTGAAGGTGCAGTATTGAGGGCACTGGAAGAGGCTTTACAGAAGGATGAATCCCATATCCTTGTAGACAGTCACTATCGAGAAGCCTTACGAAGGATCAAAGATTGGCAATCCCGCCGCAACGAGACGCGCTTTTACTCAGATCTTGAAGCGGCAATCAGCCGATTATTCCCAGATTGGACTGTCAATGATCTGATCGACGGGCTGGAAAAATATGATGAACAAGCTCTAATAGCATTTAAGAGCTGCTTCCAGTCAGTCACCGATTCAGAGTTCACATATAAGAAGGATAATCTTCGTGACATTATTTCGGATTTCTTAAAAAACCCAGAATTCAAGGAACGTTATAAAGGGATCGTTTTTCTTTATGACGAATTTGGTGCTGCGATTGATGCAAACCTTGTGAATTACACGACTTTGCTTGATTTCGCTCAATACTGCGCGAATTCCACCCTTGAAAAAGGTGGGACGGTTATTTTTATTGGAACCGGGCACAAAGCTTTTCGTAATCACGGACAAATCGGAGATCTCAACGCAGAGACTCTAGAAGCTCGCGTTACTGAAATTGGTCTGCAAACGCAAGGGATGGAAGATATTATTGCCGCGATTGTTCAACCCAAGAAAGATTCCCCTGAATGGATACAGCAAATCCAATCTCAGTCCGGAAAATTCACCTGGTTCTCCAGTGAATGTAATCGGCTGCATTTGTTCAATTGGCTGCCAGCGCCAAAGATCAAGAACAATATCATACAGAACATTTACCCCATGCACCCGCTGGCTACCTTTGCCCTGCTTCGGCTAGCTGGAGAGGCGGGGTCAGATAACCGCTCGGTGTTTAAATTCTTTGCGCCAGAGTTTGACACTGGCGAGGGAGGATGGGGCAACGTTCAACCATATTCCTACCCATGGTTCATAGAGAATCACGATGTTATTGAACAAGGAAAACCGATTCTCTACACCGCAGACCTTCTTGTGGATTATTTCAAAGATAGTCTTAAGGCAAGCAACAGCCGTCTGGTTGACCGTGTAAAGAATGCCGTCATCAATTACGAAGCGACCCTGCGTGAATTAAATACATACTTAGCCCGAAAATCGCAACAGCAGTTATTTGAAGAAGCGGATGAACTGATGCTCCGCATCATTAAAGTGTTGCTCGTTAACGAGATCGCCAGTACCCAAGATGTCCCCATTGCAAATACTGTTCAAAATATTGAGTTTGCTTTGGATTATGTTGCCCCTAATGAGAAGACCCAGGTCGAAGATCGCCTGAAGTTATTATGTGATGCCGGAATTTTATTCAACAACCACGGGGTGTATGAATTAGTTCGTGGCGACCGGAAAGATGTGCAACGGCTTGTGGATCAATTTAAAGCCAATCCAGATAACCGCCCGACCAACCTGCTTCAAAATTTTTTGGAGTTGAGTCCACTCCGAGGAGATGAAGTTTACCTCGAAGCAAAAGATTACAATGCTTCATTCAGTGAGGATAAACGGTTAAAAGTTCAATTTGTCACCCCAGCGATGCTCACAGAGAAAAGAAACGTGAACGGCAATCCTGTATCTTTCTTCACTGCTCTGGAGCATGAACGCCTGCAAACAGCCGGGGTAACGAACGGTTATGAAGGGGTCGCTGTCTATGTTTTCTGTGAAAACGAAAACGACATCGACGTTGCGAAAAAAGCTGTTGCTCAGAATAATCAGCCGCGTGTTTGCGTTGCAATACCCCGTAATCCAATGAGCGTTTACGATGCGATTTTTACTCTCAATGCACTTGACAGCGACTGGTTTAAGAAACAATCTCAGAACTTCAGCCCATATGAAAAAGCGGAGGAGAAGAAGATCCGCGATGAGGCAATCAAGGTTCTAACCGAAGCAAAAGCAGGCTATTTTTCCAATGCCAAAATGTATTGGTTTGGAATTAATGGTGTGGAAATTCCTGTCCAGGAAAGCAAACGCCATGATGCCGCGAATAGGATGATCCAGGAGCTTTATGGGAGTAAACGCAATACATTTGGCCATAACGAGTTTAATAAGGCACATATCAACTTATCGGGTCAAGTTCGTGCCATATTCAAGGAAGCCGGGGATATTCTTTGCGATTTCTCGCAGCCCATCCGGGTGAATTGGTCCTGGCCAGATAACCGCGGTGGGACGAAGTATCTACGCAAATGCTTTGTAGATCACCAGGCTCTGCGTGTATTAACCATTGAAGGAGATACCCGCTATTTAGAGGCTGAAAAAGATATTAATAAATTCCGGACCGCTCTACCAGCATACGCCAAACTTCTGGAAGATTTAGCGGCGCTGGAAGGAAAAGGACCGGCAAATCTACTGCAATTCCTCCAGCCGTTGTTTGAGGATTACGGTCAAGGTGAAATTGCAGTTACTTTGTTCCTGTTATTAGCCCGACGGTTTTATGGCGACAGCTTGCGATTTAAACGCGAGCCCAATAACCTGACAGATATTCAATTTACCAGTACCGACGACATGCTTGACCTGGTTCAGGGGCAATATCCCTCCGCGGTGATTATTTTTGAACCAGTGAGCGCCGAGGATCAGACCTGTTTTGCGAAAATCACGCAAATTTTCACCAATCAACCCGCACCAGCAGGTAAGGTTTACACGATTGGGGAAGCCTATCAAGCAGCAGTCAATTGGTGGGATAACCTTCCGATCATTGCCCGTTCCCTCGGTTTTTACTCAGGAGATGACAAATCCCTGGCAGAGATATTCAGCCAGGCAAAAACCAAAGATCCCTTCCGTTTCATCAAGTATGATTTGATGGAAATGCTCGGTCAAGTGCCAGGTGAAACCCTAACGCCGGCAAATATCACTCACATCGAGGTTTACCTGAAGGCTTTTAAGGCGACTGCGGAAGCCATTCAAGCCAGTGTTGAAGACCAGATATTAGCCCAGGTAGCGGATATCTTTGGAGCGCCTTCCCACCTTGACGTTGATATCCAGGAGGCGTTTAAAAATTGGTACAACGGATTGAGCAGCACGCAAAAAGACCCGCTCGGTACGTACCACAACAATGACAGCAAGCCGTTGGTGAAGTTTACCGCGTATGCCAACATCCGCGAGCTGTTGTTCAAGACGTTACCGGAAGCGTATTCGCTGGGGAGAGTGGATACCTGGATGTCTAACTTCGTTTTGACGTTGGTTCAACGCATTCAAAGTGGAAAAAACCATATCGAAACCAATGCGCCGCAAATCAGCCAGCTGAAAGTGGAGTTTACAAACGACCTATCCCAACACGGCAACCAGGTCACCTATCAGGGTGAACTCCTACTGCACGCCGACACCGAGGACGGCCAGGGAATTATTTATTACACAGAAGATGGCTCCGATCCCACAACCAGCAAGCAGCGGCAAAAATTGACCCCTGGGGACACTTTGACGATCAAGGGCAACCGCAAAGTCAAGCTGGTGGTTGCGGATGAAAAAGGGAATTACACCGCAGTCAGAACAGTTGAAGCAATTGACGAACTGGAGAAACATAAGATCGTGCGGCCAGCGCAGAAAACTGCCTTCGACGAAACGATCACTTTCGTTTTTCCGAAGAACAAAGAAGCAGCCAGAATTACCATTCTGTCTTTGCTTTCGGAATTGGCAGAATCGGGACTCTATGCTGATAACGAATTGCGCCAGGCTGTTCTTCGCGCTTTAGATGAGATTGAAAAATAAGCGATATCCTGGGTGGGTATCGGTCAATAAGGATGAAACAACATGCCCGTGTATTACCACAACGAAATGCTCTTCTCTGAAATTTACCTCGAAGAAATTACCCGCCAGACCGAGAACGCTGACGTCCTGGCATCCTTGAAGGTTTTGGGAGAATACCGGGAATATGCCGATACCCACAACCTAAAATCCTGGAAAGAGTCCTATGTGCACGAGGTGCTGTCAGCGTTGGGATTTTTCGCCCAATCGACCCCCACGCCTTCATCGGGCAGCGGTTTCGAGCGTGACCCCATCACCTATCTGTTTCCGATGGGGAGCGCCGGCACAGAGAAACCCCTTTCGTTGTGCTATGTTCTTTTGCCGGAAGAAAACCTGGATAACACGACCATCGGGAGAAACTGGGCGGAGAAGATTATCCGCGCCCTACGCCAGCATAACCTGCAGTGGGGCTTACTGACCAACGGCAAGCAGTGGCGCATTTATCATCAAGAGGAGCCCACACCCTACGAAACCTACCTGGAAGTTGATCTCGAAGCCATCCTGGCGGATAAAGCCAAAGAGGCTTATCAGATCTTCTACAAATTCATGAAGGCTGAGAATTTTGCGGTGCATGAAGATGGCAAGTGCCAGTTTGACCGCTTCAAGAAAGAATCTCAGGACAAAATTGATTACATCGAAAAAGAGCTGGCCAATGCCCTCAAACAGCGCGAAGAGGGCGGAAAGGGTGTGCTTTCCGATCTCTGCATGGGCTATGTGGAAGAACTGCGCTTCCGCAAGGAAGGCAACCTGGACGATGAGGAGCTGCGCAAGAAGATCTATCACGGGGCTATGCTGTACATGTTCCGGCTGCTCTTTTTGTTTTATGCCGATGCGCGCCGGCTGCTGAGCGATGAAAACCACGATTTGTTGACAAAAGTGGAAAGCGAATGCCGCACGCGCCATGATGGGAATGCTTCGAGCGATCTAAATTTCCCAATCTGGGACAGTTTGGAACACATCTTCGTAGATATCGACCAGACCTATAATGGCGGCTTGTTCAGTCCGCAGGAAAGCGAGTTTACCCGCTTTCTTTCTGACACCCGCATTGGGGATGCCTACCTGGTCAATGTCATTTTCAACCTGACCACCTACCGAGAGAAGAACGGCCAGGAAAAACCGATCAGCTACCGCGATATGAGCGTGCGCCACCTGGGGACGCTTTATGAAGGGCTGTTGGAGCATAAGCTGTTCATTGCCAGAGAAGATACAGAAGTAAAAGTTACCAAAGGAAAAATTCAATTCATTCCGGCTTCGCAGGGCGGCAAGCTGATGGTGGGGCATACGATCAAGTCGGGTGAAGTCTATTTCGCAGGCGATCCCAGCGAGCGGAAATCCACTGGCTCGTATTACACCCCCGAATACATCGTGGATTATATCGTGCGTAATACGGTGGG
>CAYVRT010000069.1:0-5080 GCA_964453115.1 uncultured Anaerolinea sp.
TTGTTTTTCGCCTTACTCGCCTTGCTCGCCGTCCACCACCTTCCGGGCCACTGCCAAAACGCGGTGTGTTACACCATTCGCACGTACAACAATCGTGCGACGTTGCTGCTCCTGACCCTGGTCCATCCGCAACATGCCGGCCTCTGCCAACATTTTGCGCACTGCCATCGCACTCACCGGAAATGTCCCCCCCCGATCCCGACAAGCTGCCGTCGCTTTTGCATAAGCCACATCCGGCATAAGGTAATACCAATTATCATCGTACCATCCCAACAACTCAGCAGTTAGCACCAGCCCACCCAATGGTTTATCCGATTTATACCCATCAACAGGTAACAGATAAACCTTGCCCTGCACCAGCAGATCGTTGATCGTGCGCACAAATAACACTTCCGGTTTCTCTTCCTGCACCCGCTCCGACATTTGACGCCCCGACTCGAGCAACGCTGCTCTGCCGCGCATCATCAGATCACTATACTGCTCACTGCCAATTGCCCCTTGTGACCGCGCAAAGCGCAGCCCCATCTCCAGACCCATCATCAGTCCTGCCAGGGCCTCTGGCAGACGCAAGTGACTCTTCAACCCAGCCATTTCCTGCCGATAGGAACGCCATTGCTCCGGCACCGCCGTCCGATACATCGCCCAGTGATCCGCAAGCCAGCGCACATACCCGCTCATAGCGTGCGACAGCTCACCACGCCGAGCCTGCAACGCACTCAGCGCATTCAGATTCACCTCTCCCCGATTCATTTCCACCACAAACAAGCGTCCCATTACCCCCTCCGACTGCGGCAGATCTTCCCCCGTAATCAATACCAGGCCGCGAGGATAATACGTGCGCCGCGCCGTCGTATCGGCCGCCATGCGACCTCGCCCCGCATGGTTACCAACCACACGCACAATCCGCGCCGCAGACCGCACATACTCCTGCTGATCGCGAGCATTCTTTTGCGGCGCAAAGTCATCAATAATCAGCATAACATCCTTCGCCACAAATGTCTTTTGCTCCAGCCGATTGGCTGTATCCAGAAAGTTCGCTGGCAGATGTTTATCATCCCACTTAGAACCATAATGGTTCAACGCCAGCGAGCTAACAGTACTTTTCATCGCCCCCGTTCCTCCATAGACCCACATCGTAAACGCCACATTCACCAGCTCAGCCAGTGGCGCCAGCCACACAGCCGCCCACAGCGGAAACGTCACCCGCTCAGGCGCAATCTCCAGAAACGACAAACTCGCCCGAATCGCCTGCGTCAGGTTTTCTGCCACAAGTGGAATATCATACATCTCGAAATCCGTATCCAATTCAACGGTCACGTCCTCACCCCCAATAGCGCCCGAATTGGAGAGAAATATCCGCTGACCGTTCAGATCACGCCAGCCTGTGTGCGTAAAGATCGTACGGCTACGTACTGCAGACGCACTCAAAATCTGAATCGCCTCACGCAAACGATCCTTTGTGCGCGCACCCGACTTAATGATCGCCTTCACTCCCCAATGTTTCATCACCCACGTCAGATCGGCAAATTCCTCAATTGGCACCGCTGCCACTGGCAAACTCATCTCCCGCACTTTTCCCTCAATCCGAAGCTCGTGATACGTAGATTGTCCATCATCTCGTAAAATATCCTCTGTCACAGTCGCCACAAAATTGCACAACGGCTCGCATGTCTCGTTACCAGCCCGATCGTACGATCGGCAAAATATCCGATCGCCCTCAATGTAGTACAACATCGCATCATCATCATCCACACCAGCATCCAAACGCGCCTGTCTGAACATAGCATCAAACAGCTTGCGCCGCATTCCCAACGCAGCCGCCACGTCATCTCGCACACGTTCAACGTCCAACAATGGCATACGGCTCAACGCCGCGAACACAACTTTCTCATCCCGTGTTACCCGAGAACGCTCGGCCAGCACCACAACCCAAGGCCGAGCGTTCTGCAAAACTTCCTGTACATTCGAGACCCCTGCCCCCCCCTGCAAAAAATCGTTTGCATCCTTTGCGGGCCATTTCACAACACGCAAATGCATTGGATTGATACCCTTCTCAAGAAGCAAACTCTGCGCCACACCTTCCAACGCAGCATTTCCAGCAGCATCCGCATCCAACGCCAGATAAATTGAGACAGGCTTCCCTTTCGCCGCCTGCCCAAAAAGCGGCTTTAGTTCCGATAATAACCTGTTATCGGAACTAGTTCCCGCCA
Source organism: uncultured Anaerolinea sp. (assembly GCA_964453115.1). Taxonomy (GTDB): domain Bacteria; phylum Chloroflexota; class Anaerolineae; order Anaerolineales; family Anaerolineaceae; genus JAIWNK01. Next base: position 2,211 of record CAYVRT010000069.1, read on the forward strand.
GCGCAATCGCCGCCACACCCCATTGCCCCAACGTGATCGCATCCGCCTGCCCCTCAACAATCACAACACTTGTCTCCAACGGCACATGATTAACATACAGTTGCTTGCCACCTACCAACGTTTCATCCAAATTGTAATGCCGTTTTTTGCCTTTCTCATCATCCGAATCCGAGGGCAACCCACGCCCAGAAAGATACCCAACCCTACCCCTCACCATGTGCGGATAGATCAGCAAATTGGGCGGCATGGCTGGCACCTTGCCCGCCTCAACCCATGGACGTGGGGGATTCAGCCCCCACGTATGTGCCCACCCAGCCACATCCCCCCTAAAACCCACCAACGCCACTGCCACAGGATGCGACAAATCAACCCCAGCCCGCAGCATCGCCGCGCGCAATCCAGCCCAATCCCGCCCAAAATATCCCAGCCCAGCAGCGCGGATTGTACCCTCCTCAAAACCCCGGCTCAACGCATAACGCAGCGCAGCCCCACCCTCATCTCCCCACAGGCACTCCCGGAAATACTCCGCCGCCACGCCCAGTATCGTTTCCCGCACTCGCCCTCGCTCCTGTACCAGTAGCTCCTCCGGCGATTGCGGACGCATAACAAGTCCAGCTTTTGCCGCCAGCAACCGCAGCGCCTCGCCAAACGACATCTTCTCAATGCGTTGCACATAATCCACCACATCCCCATGCGCACCACACCCAAAGCAGTGATAATACGGCCCGCTTTTGCCATCGGGCCAAACCGTGAAAGACGGCGTGTTCTCACCGTGAAATGGACATAACCCTTTCCACGTCTTCCCTGAACGCTCCAACTTCACCTGGACCCCAATCACCTCCACAATATCAACCCGTGCTTTAATGTCGTCTATCAACGTCATGTAGCAACTCCTGTGTATCATTTTTGCGGGGTGTATCAAAACCCACCCCATTTCACAAAATCGCTCTACGGCCTTCCTGTAACCTCATGGGTTGACGCTCAACGGCAACACTCAACGGCGTCACAACGTCACCCTTGTTGTCACCCCTAAACGTCACCGCTGGGAATTGGCACCATTCACAATCTCCTCCAGTGTTGGCAATTCAGGATACTGCGCCAAAACATATTCATACCGCATCGAGCGGCTGGCTTCCTTGGGCCACCATCCCGGCGCAGATGCCTTATGTTGCACAATCTGTTGCAACGCCATCAGCACCAAATAATTAACCACCTGGCTGCGCGGCACACTCAGTTGATCCGCAATGCCCTGAGTCACCTCATCCAGCCCTGTCGGCATGTCCACCGTCACACGGTTGCGCTCCGCCTCACGCTCCGCCTTGCGTCGCTGTGATCGAGTCATCCGTCCACGCTGCGCCCGTGCCAACCCACCATAAATCGGGTCCCGCTCTCCATTCTCAAAATGCGTACTCAATGCCGCATCCAACGCCGATTCTTGTATCTTACGCATCAGCATCCTCCCACTTTTTCCAAAATTTCCGCAACATGCAAGTATCCACCCACACGCCCTTCAGAATTCATCACCGTATCGCGGCGCTGCCTCACCTCTATGCCAACCGCCGCAGTGCATTTTGGCGCATATTCCCAAATCGTCTCACCGTAACTCACCGCCTCACGCAATTTCGTATCCCTCGCCACAGGCGGCAACAACGCCTCACCCCCCATCGTTGCGCGCACCCGTTGCACATTATTGGCCGTTTCCGCTGTCACACGTTCAAACATCGTCGGCAACACACCCAGCAATTTCGGCGGCGTCACACCCCGCATACGCGTCATCTCCCGCAACATCTGCACCACATACCCAACCCCATCCAATGCCAGGTAATCCATCGCCGCCGGAACAATGAGCCAATCCGCCGCCACCAGACTTGCAACGTGGAGCAAATCCGTACTCGGCGGCGTATCAATCAGCACCAGGTCAAACTTCCCGGTCAAGCTCTCCACCAGGTCTGCAATAATAAACCCACGCAATTCCAGCGTCTGTGCCCACGCTTTAATTTTTTCACTCGAATGATCATTTGGCACAATCCACAGCCCCCGGCGCGCCTCAACCACCACCTGCTCCATCGGACGCTCCACCACCAGCGCATTGAACAAACCCGGGCCCTTTGCCTGTCGCAATGCCGGCGCAACATGCCCCTGTCCATCCATATCCAACACCAACACCCGCCGCCCATGCTGCGCAAACCACGCCGCCAAGGACACAGTTGTTGTCGTCTTGCCCACCCCACCTTTTTGATTCGCAATACTCACGACAATCATGCATTCCTCCTCATACACTGCCACTGACCACCCACCACGCGGATATGTCGCTGCCCAGCACGCACAATCTGTCCGGCATCTTCCAGCTTACGCAGCAAATAATCCACATATGCCAGCGAAGAAAATCCGCACGAGACCATAATCTCGCGATAGCTCGGCGCACATCCATCATTCTTCACCTTGTAATCCAATATAAACCGGTAAACCTTATCAGCATTTGTCTGTCTCATGCCTGTCCTCCCTCAAATGCCATTTGAGGTGTTTGAGGCAATTGATGCGTTTGAGGGTTTGATGTCATTACCGCCAATTTTGGCGATACCACACGATTCTTACCATCCCGAACCACCCAGCCGCGCAGTTCCCAGCGCTCCAACAATGCACGTGCCCGCCACTCCGTAAAACCAGCCCGAACCAGCATCGGAATACTCACATGCCCACCCGACTCCTCCGCTGCCTTCAACGCTCGACGATCATCCTCCGCCATACCAGCATACCGATCACCCACCCCACCAAACATCAACTGCCCTTTGTCCACATAATAAGTCTGAAGCATCCCCCAGCGATCGGTCATTGCCAGGCCGGGGCGGTTGGCAGCAATGCTCTCGGCA
>CAYVRT010000070.1:0-4879 GCA_964453115.1 uncultured Anaerolinea sp.
GGGGATGTAAGCCGGAACCCCAGAAATTTCCGTCAGCCAACCAGACCTTCAACTTTGGGTACAACAAGGGGCAGAACCAACATCATGTTGCCACCCGCCATCTGAGTCAAGGCTTTTGGGGTACAACGCAACCAGCTTTGCCAACGTATCCTGAACTTGTTCCAGATTGGTCATGATATGGCTAACCTGTTCGTCCAGATCCATCGCCAAGTCGAACATCTCGGATGCTTGACTACGTGCGCCGTTGTTGACCACGGCCATTGCCAGTTCATGTAGTTTCAACAGATTTTTGCGCAACTCGGGTGGCCGGCAGTATTTACCATCGTTCAGGTTATCCCGCAAGCTATTGACTGCATCAACGGCGTTGAGCAGTTCTGTTGTCTCGAAGTTTTCATATAAATGCTGCCACTCTTCATCAGTCATCGTTGTCACCGCTTCACTCGAAAATCGGGGCCAGCTTCGCCAGCACTTCGTCCATGATCGTCGCAGGCACGCTCTCCAGCTTGCGAGCGTTGCGCGAGGCTAAATCGAGTGCCCGGGGTTGGTCACACCGGACAACGCCCGTTGTCTTCGTTCCTGCCCCCATCAACGACACTGCAAAGCCCGCCGTGCGGGCGAAATCGCCCCCACTAGTAATTGGCACTGCGATTGGCGTTTTCGTCAAACGGTTGAAAGAGGACGGAGACACTATTAGGACTGGCCGCATCCCCTGTTGTTCGTGACCTGAAGTCGGGTCCAGTGATACCAGATAAATATCGCCGCGCTCCATTACAGCAGCTCCTTACCGACTGGTTTACTATCCAGCCAGGCAAGCTCTTCTGCGCTGACATCAGCCGATGCGTCGCATTGAGCTAGCAGTTCTTCCAGACTGTAACGCGGGCGTAGTGTTGGTTCAACCACCAGACGGCCGTGATCGACGGCCAGACCGACTGTTGTACCGGCGTGTAAGTTCAGCAGCTCTAGGATGGCGGGCGGCACGGCCAACATGATTGAGCCACCTACCTTACGCAGATTAGTTGTGTGCATGGCGCACCTCCATAAGTTCAAGTTATATAATAATATAACTTATTGCGGCCTGAATTGCAAGCCTTTTCCTGTCCGAAAACATATGTTTTGCGACACTGTTGTGATTCTCTCCAAAAGAACCTCCCCAGAGTCTCAAAATAATATGCGGAAAACTATGTCGCAATCTGTTACTATACGGGAACTTTTATAAAGAGGTTTTCCGTATATGTTGGTAGGTTACATGAGAGTATCGTCAGGCTCTGATCGTCAGAGTACCGACTTGCAGCGCGACGCACTGCTCGCTGCTGGTGTCGATTCCCGGCACCTGTTCGAGGATCACGACTCAGGCGCGAAAGACGACCGCGCTGGCTTGGCGCGAGTGCTAGAATTCATCCGTCCGGGTGATGTTCTGGTTGTCTGGAAACTAGACCGGCTCGGCCGGTCATTGTCACACCTGCTCGCCATCGTGAACAAACTCAAGGACAAACAGGTGGCATTCCGCTCTCTGACCGAAGGCATGGATACCACCACGGCCTCTGGCGAATTGTTATTCCACGTATTCGGTGCGCTAGCGCAGTATGAGCGTGCCTTAATCCAGGAGCGTGTAGTCGCTGGTTTGAAGGCAGCTAAACGTCGCGGCCGGATCGGCGGGCGGCCGCAGGCAATTACCGGCGAAAAGCTGGAGGCCATTCTCGTCTCACTGGATGGTGGCATGTCCAAGGCCGCGGTATGCCGCAACTTCGGTGTCAAACGCACCACCTTGATTGAAACCCTGAAGCGTGTCAGCCGGCAAGGTCCTGGAAAAATTGTCGATGATTCAAAAAAATAAGCTGCTCAATGTCCTGTCCGACGCTGAACAGGAAGCCCTGTATAGTCTGCCGGACTTCGATGATGCGCAACGGCTGGAATACCTAGCATTGACCGAAACAGAACTGGCACTCGCCAGCAGCCGTCCCGGCCTCCTTGCACAAGTTTATTGTGTCTTGCAGATCGGCTACTTCAAGGCCAAGCACGCCTTCTTCCGCTTCGACTGGAACAAGGTCGAGGACGATTGCGTCTTCGTGTTGAGCCGCTATTTCCACGGCGAGATGTTCGTGCACAAACAGATCAGCAAGCATGAACACTACACCCAGCGCAAGCTGGTTGCCAAGTTGTTCGGCTATAGGTTGTGGGTGGCCGACTTCCTGCCGCAGCTTATGCAGCAGACCGAACAAATAGTGCGGCGCGATGTGACACCTGGCTTCGTGGCCGCCGAACTGGTCGTCTGGCTCAACGAACACAAGATTATCCGGCCAGGCTACACCACCCTGCAAGAACTGATCAGCGAAACACTGTCCACCGAACGCCGGCGACTGGGCAATCTGCTAAGGGAAGTCCTGGACAACGAATCCAAGTCAGCTCTTGCCCAGCTTCTGGTGCGTGACGACACCCTGTCCCAACTCGCGGCGCTCAAGCAGGACGCCAAGAACTTCGGCTGGCGTCAAATGGCTCGCGAGCGTGAAAAGCGAAGCTTACTGGAGCCGCTATACCGGATCGCCAAGACGCTGCTGCCCAAGTTAGGCGTTTCACAGCAGAACCTGCTCTATTACGCGAGTCTCGCGAATTTCTATACCGTCCACGACCTGCGCAACCTCAATGCCGATCAGACCCACCTCTATCTGCTGTGCTACGCGTGGCTGCGTTACCGTCAGCTCACGGACAATCTGGTCGATGCGATGGCTTACCACATGAAGCAGCTGGAAGACGAAAGCCGCGCGAACGCAAAGCAGTCTTTCGTCGCCGAGCAAGTACGACGTCATCAGGAAACACCGCAGGTCGGCCGCCTGCTATCGCTGTACGTCGACGATAACGTGGCTGATACGACACCGTTTGGCGAGGTACGCCAGCGTGCCTACAAGATCATGTCCAGGGACGCACTGCAGAGCACTGCGCAGCGCATGAGCGTCAAGCCTGCGGGCACACTGGAGCTTCACTGGCAGGCGGTTGACGGCCTGGCCGAACGCATCCGCCGTCATCTGCGACCGCTGTACGTCGCGCTTGATTTCGCCAGCATTGCTCCTGACAGCCCGTGGCTCGCGGCGCTGGCCTGGACCAAGAGCGTGTTCGCCAAGCAGCAGCGTCTGTCACAACGGCCGCTGGCCGAATGTCCGACGGCCACATTGACGAAACGATTGCGGTCATACCTGATGGTCTTCGATGCCGACGGCAAGCCCACGGCCCTGCACGCTGACCGTTACGAGTTTTGGCTGTACCGCCAGATCAGGAAACGTTTCAAGTCGGGCGAAATCTATCTCGACGACAGCCTACAACATCGCCATTTCTCCTACGAACTGGTCTCGCTGGACGAGAAGGCCGACATGCTCGCGCAAATGAACATTCCGTTCTTACTCCGGCCAGTCGATGTCCAACTTGATGAACTGGAGGCCGAGCTACATGCGCAATGGCTGTCGTTCAACTTCGAGCTGAAACAGGGGAAACTGAAACACCTTGAGTACAACAAGGACACCCAGGCACTGAACTGGCGTAAGCCCAAGAGTGATAACCAGAAGGCACGCGAGCAGGAATTCTACGAACAACTGCCGTTCTGTGATGTTGCCGACGTATTCCGACTCGTCAACCGAGAATGTCGGTTTCTGTCGGCGTTGACGCCGTTGCAGCCGCGATATGCAAAGAAAGTGGCCGACGCCTACAGCTTGATGGCGGTCATTATTGCTCAGGCGATGAACCACGGCAATCAAGTTATGGCGCGCACCAGTGACATTCCCTACCATATGCTTGAGACGACCTACCAGCAGTACCTGCGTCAAGCGTCGCTCCAAGCCGCCAACGACCGTATCAGTAACGCCATCGCCGCGCTGCCGATCTTTCCGTATTACTCATTCGACCTCGATGCACTGTACGGCGCCGTCGATGGTCAGAAATTCGGCGTAGAGCGGCCAACCGTGAAGGCGCGCTACTCGCGCAAATACTTCGGGCGTGGCAAGGGTGTCGTTGCCTACACACTGCTATGCAACCATGTGCCGCTCAATGGCTACCTGATCGGTGCGCATGAATACGAAGGCCACCATGTATTCGACATCTGGTATCGCAACACCTCGAACATCGTGCCAACCGCGATCACAGGAGACATGCACAACGTTAATAAGGCCAACTTCGCTATTCTGCACTGGTTCGGCTTGCGTTTCGAGCCACGTTTCACCAATCTCTATGATCAGATGAAGGAGTTGTATTGCACTGACGATCCGGCGCTGTACGAGAAATGCCTGATCCAACCGGTCGGAAGAATAGACCGGCAACTCATTATCAGAGAGAAGACCAACATTGACCGGATCGTTGCCACGCTGGGCTTGAAAGAGATGACGCAAGGTACGTTGATCCGCAAGCTATGCACCTACACCACGCCGAACCCGACGCGACGTGCGATCTTCGAGTTCGACAAGCTGGTGCGCAGCATCTACACACTGCGTTACTTACGCGATCCGCAACTGGAGCGCAACGTTCATCGTTCGCAGAACCGCGTCGAGTCCTACCACCAGCTACGCTCGGCCATCGCCCAGGTTGGCGGTAAGAAGGAACTGACTGGACGCACCGATATCGAAATCGAGATCAGCAACCAGTGCGCACGGCTGATCGCCAACGCCATCATTTACTTCAATTCGGCCATCCTGTCGCGGCTACTGACCCGGTACGAGCCGAACGGTAACGCCAAGGCACTGGCACTCATCACCAGGATATCGCCGGCGGCCTGGCGGCATATCCTGCTCAACGGGCATTACACCTTCCAGAGCGACGGTAAGATGATCGACCTGGATATGCTCGTGGCTGGGCTAGAGTTGTGTTGACGGAAATTTCTGGGGTTCCGGCTTACATCCCC
>CAYVRT010000071.1:0-4834 GCA_964453115.1 uncultured Anaerolinea sp.
TTATCACCTGCGGGGGCACGAACATGTGGCATCCGCCGCAGGAAGTCCCCTGAACCGGAACTAGAGCCAGACCGCCCCGTATTTTCAATATCCTGTCATACTGCGCCAGCACTTCCGCTTTTATAAGAGGAGTTGCCTGTTTTCTCTGCGTCTCCAGACAGGCAAGCTTATCGTCTATTTCCCTGATCTCCGCCTGGAGCGCCTTTTTCTCCTCGGTAAAAACCTTCTCTTCCTCTGTCAGGCGCGCTTTCTCTTTCTCGACATCCGCTCGGGAGGCGTCTATGCTTTCCATGAACTCCAGAATCTTATCTTCTATGACCGATTTGTCGGCCTTTGCGTCCTCGATCTGCTGTTGCATCGTGTGGTACTCTTTGTTGGTCTTGAGCTGATAAAGCTGCCCCTGAAGTTTCTGAATGCTCTCTTCCCTGGACGCCAGCTCACCTTCCCGGTCTTTTTTCTGCTTCTGCAGATCAAGGGCCGCTTTTTCCAGTCCGGCGAGCGCGCCCCGCTTGGCTTCAAAGGCGGCTTCCAATTCGGCTATCTTCGCAGGCTTCTCTTCCTTGATTCTTCTCAAATCGTAGATCTGGATATCTATCTGCTGTAACTCAAGCAGATGCTGAAGCTGAGTTTTTAAATCCGTATTCATAACTCCTGTCTTCCCTTTTCCATCTTATAATCATCCGGCTAACCCGGTACACAGCGTATATCCGGCTGTATGCGTATTCAGGCGGTCTCTCCGAAGCATATACCTTTATCATCCCGAGGTTAAACTGGGCGAAGGAGATTATCCCCTGCCGGAAAGGCACGCTTCTTGCTCCGTCGAAGTATAACTGGGCGATACAGGACTCGGACCTGTGACCTTTGCGATGTGAACGCAACGCTCTAACCAACTGAGCTAATCGCCCGGAAACCTCAAAACACTACTTTATGCTTCTATTCTTGATCTAATCTCGATTGCTCTATTGCTCAATTGCTCTAGAAATAACCCCTTCGGGGTTATTTCTGGGCCCACAGGGATTCGAACCCCGGACCAAGTGATTATGAGTCACCTGCTCTAACCACTGAGCTATGGGCCCTGAATCTATATATACTTCCGTTGGGACGATGCTCTCGCAAATGCAGGTATTCTCTTTCGAGAATCCCTTGCGACCTTTCGCTCCGCTCTATACCTTAGCCTAATCTAAATAACACCTTGCCCTTGTGTAGAATTGGGCAAGTGTTCCCTGTGGGAGCACCTTGCCCTTGTGTGGAATTGGGCAAGTGTTCCCCCGTGGGAAGCGAATTTTGCCACTGCAAAGATGTATCCCCGGAATTTGTTACGGCTCTATGCCACTTCTTGCCACAATGACAAATTTATACTTATCTCTATTCTGCAAATTCCGGGATGACCTCGCAAATGCAGGTATTCTCTTTCGAGAATCCCTTGCGACCTTTCGCTCCGCTCTATACCTTAGCCTAATCTATAACACCCTGCCCTAATTGAGAGGCAGGTGTTCACCAGTGTGAAAGTATTCCCCCGCGCGAGCACCTTGCCCTTATGTGGAATTGGGCAAGTGTTCCCTGTGGGAAGCGAATTTTGCCACTGCAAAATTCGGGTCAAATGAAGTTTTAGTATATCAAATTTATTACGATCAATCAAGAAATAAAAAGCGGGAAAGGGCGCCTTCAGCCGTCGCAGACAGCGTTATATATCTCTTCATTCTGTTTTCTCAATATAGTGCAACATTCCCCGTAACAAGGCGCAGACTCGGACAATATCTTCCGGAAAGAGAGGTGTTCGTTAAGCCATAGGTCGCGCAAGCGGACATCGCGTATGTTAAGTCCCGACACGGCTTTATATTGCTGCGGGCAAAAAAGCACGTCTCCGTTCGCCGCAATCGAAAGGATATAATAATTCGTAAAACATCTTGTATGCCGCCCAGCCGGCATTTCTCTCCGGACATCAGGAGAAGACCAGTTCCCTGCATATAAGACTTTCTTTTCCCGTTTAAAAGCTTCAAGTGTCTCGCGGAATTCAGCCGCCTGGCCGCGGTCAAGCTGCAGATCAGAATACCCCGGCAGCCCCATATCGACAAGCCTTAATACGTTAAGCGACTCTATATTCCTGTAATTGTTGACAAAATCTACCATTTCCGGAAAATATCTGTAATTATTCCCGGTTATCACCATATTGACCAGGATCCTCATCCTGCTGCCCGGATTATCATTCAACGCGCCGAGAAACTCCAGTATATTGTGAAAATATTCCTTCCCGTTCACCGCCGGTCTTAATTGGTGCTGAAGCCGGGCAAAAGGGGCGTCAAGGCTCAACAACAGGATATCCCATCCGTAAGAGCTCATTTCCTCGGCCAGCGCGCCGCTGAGCATGCTACCGTTAGTAGTCATCGAACCCGTCAACCCCAGGCTTTTTATCTTGCGCAGTATCAAACGTATGTCTTTCTTGCAAAAAGGCTCACCCCGCATGCCTCCTATATTTACTTCTTTAACTTTGAATCCGGCGGCATCTTCGAAGAAACTAAACAGCTCCTCCGTAGTTAATTCGCTTTCTTCTGCTTTACCCCTGCCGTCGTCTATCCTTCCGCCGCGGCAGTAAACGCAGGAAAGATTACAGGCATCGGTCAACATCAAGGCGATGGTTTCCGGACCGATGGCCGGATCGGCCAGGCCTGTCTTTACCCGCTTTATGGTCAATTCATCCATTGACGTCCCGTCCTTAACGTTTCCTCAACGAATCAAAATATTCAAACCGTTTCCTTAGCGTCTCCGATTCGTGACCAACACAGAAAAAGCAACCTTTGCAGATATTCGGCAGGTTTTCCTTACCCAGGAATCCCCTTAGAGAGGTACTCTTCACCTCTCAGGAATGAAGCCAGGCTGCCGGAATCCAGATAATTGAATGAGAATTGTTTTTCGTACCTTAATTGACACAGCGGCAAGCGCCGACTGCTGCTCCGTATAACATCTCAGCGGAAACAGCCTCCTATCAATCGGTATTAAAACTTATATTCGGCTGGCTCACCAGACGATCGCGGATTATAAGCTCCGCATCTCTTTCGTCGAGCGCATTGGCGTTTGTTACCATCCTCATGAAGAAGTCGGTATCCCTGAGCTCCTCCAAGAAATAGAACATATTTTCCCGGCGCCCGGGATTTCTTAATTAAGTATTGTGTCCCCGGAATTAAATTACAAGCCCTGCCAGGCACGGAGAATGACAGTTCCCTACCCTGTTCATCTCCTGACGGTATTCGCTGCTGCTGAGGACGTCTTCAAGCTTATGTTTATGCAAAGGATACTGTAATTCCTTGCCGCATATCCATATGTTACCGCGCAGGTTTATATTAAAACTGCTTGTTCCCATCCTGCAGCGGTTCTCCGTTCTTAAAGTACCGTTGAAATAATCAACGTATTGCTCTATTATCTCAAGCGGCCTGCATAAGGGGACCGGATCCTCCCTGCGCAGGAAATCGACTATGTTCTTCAGGTCATTTTCCTGGTCTTCCGCGAGCCCGAAATCTCTGCGCTGGTGGTATATCTCATTGTGCGGTATAACCGGCTGTATATCCAGCCGCACGCCGGGGTAATAACGCCTGAGGAATTTCAGGAAATCTACGTAATGAGCGAAATTCTCCGGCATGATCACGGAAGTAAAATAAAAAGTGAACCGTTTACTGCGGAGCAGATCGGCTGCCGCGATCACCTTATGAAAAGTCCCTTCCCCCCTGATCAAGTCGTTTTCCCGCCTCAAACCGTCACAGGAAACAAGAAATATAAGCCTGTCTCTTGCTTCTTCCAGCCCGGACAGGAAAGCAGGGTTCATAAGGGTTCCGTTGGTGACGACGTTGACGGTGGTCCCGGCGGAAACGCAGAATCTTATCATTTCGGACAGATCATCCTGCCGGAGCAACGGCTCGCCTCCGCCGAAAGTCACCACCTCGCTCTCGAAACGCGTGATGTTCTTCAACACCTCCAGCCAGTCTCCCAGTGAAAGCTCTTCCTCCACCTCATGCGGATGCCTGGTAGTACTGCACATTATACAACTGAGGTTGCACCTGTTGGTTAGCGCCAGATAGAACTGGGAGAACTTATTGACCACGGGGGGAGCCGTTTCCGGCTTCTTGGCGGCGGAAGGAGAAGATATTTCGCTATACTCTTTTTCCATCGCGCCGCGTATCCTGTCTCGCAAAACCGCTGTTTCTTCCCGTATCAGAATGTTCCCGCCGCAGTTCTCTTGAAGTCCGGCCAGCAGGTCGTATTCTCTCTTCAGCAGGCTAAGCGAAGACCGCTTATCGAACCTGCGGGAGAGCTCGGCCGCAAAGTTATCATGGATGACTTTAAGGTTATCGGTACCGGGACGTTCGGAACAAAATTGGGTGCAGTTAAGAACGCATTTCTTTATCTTCTCCCTGATGGACGCTGCCGCCGGACCATACCAGGCCTCTTTCAATTTGTCCTTCTTGATGTTGCCGAAACTTTCGAAACAAACAAAGCTTATGTCACCGAGAGGATTGACGAAAATACGGCTGAAACCGGCGTAACAGGAGTTGGCGCGCCATTCTCCTTTGAAATAACTGACGATTTTCTCTCCCATTACATTAACCATTGGTGTGTTTTTTGCGCGTTTGAATTCCTCGATCCTATCCAGGGACCTGCGCAGATCCGGCAGGTGTTCCTCCCCTATCCAGAACTCGCCGCAGCGTTTATTCTCCTGTAGCCAGAGGCCGCTGTTATCCACCACCGGCTGCAAGGCCACATAACAAAAATCGTTGGCATCAGCCAGCCTCACGAGATCGTAAAGATCGGCCGCGTTCTGGCGCATCACCACCCCGCACAAAAC
>CAYVRT010000072.1:0-4611 GCA_964453115.1 uncultured Anaerolinea sp.
CAACGTAGTCGCCGTAAGACATGCCGTCATCCCGCAGGACGTTGCAGTAGTTCCAGAGCCTTTGCACAATGGTAGCGGATTCGTTTGCCATAAATAATCCTTGCTTGTTGATCCGAAATTAGAAACCTATTTCTACTGCCTGCCAGTTTCCCTTCGGTAAATAACTCAGAATGTAATTGGCATTGGAAACACAATTGTCAGCATCGTAATTGATATAGAGGTAAATTGTTCTCCCATTGTAATCTACCTCAATTGAGGCCAGCCCTTCAGTAGGTCTTATGGCGCTTAATAGCATAACTTTTTTACCTGATTTATCAACCAGGGGAATCGGAATGGCTGTGTTTTTGGTGAGGACAAATTTGACGCATTCCACCAGAATATCACGCCAATAGCTAATCGTAATCACACTTCCATCAGGCAGCCGTATGGACTTCGGCCGCTGGTTCTTGTGGGCAGAAGTCGACAGAGTATTCAAGGCGACAAACCCTGTTGAAGTCACCGCAGGTTTTATCGTATCAGAAGCTGTTGCAGGCTTTGTGGAGGGCTGTGGCGGCGGGAGAGGGGCGGGGGTACTGGCCGATGGAGGGGTGATTGTTGCAGAGAACCAGTAACGGGCTGCATCTATTTTACTGATCAGAAAGTCGGCGCAGACAACAACTGGGTCAGAACTGATGTCAACACACTCGGGTGCAATATTACCAGGCGCTACTTGCAGGTAATGCTGCCAGACAATCCCATCGGTCAACATGATATTCTGGATTCCATAGGTAAATCCATAGGTAAAGAGTTTCGCTGTAATTCTGGGATCATTCAAATTGACTCCGAGCGACTTTGCCTCCACAATTACTTTTACTTTCCCGCTCGGGTCTAAAAGGCCATAATCAAGCCGGGTGTCTCCATAGAGTTTTTCCAGTTCGATCATATCAGGGTTTGAAATATCCCAGCCCATAGCCTCTAAAATTGGATCAATTAGGACTGCTCTGGTAGCGGCCTCGCTGTTTCTCAGTTTTGCTTCGTGTTTTTGGGCAGTCTGGTGAACTTGTTGGAGCCGTTCAACTAAGAGAGCCACTGGGCTGGATAATTTCATGGGATATCCTTTCAAGTTATGGGGAGGTCAGATTTTTGGAATTGGCTGGTCCTGTTACACTAATTTTCCTTCAAACGCCTGCTTGAGAATCGCCTGCCGCAGCCGGGTGGACCGCGCCAGCAGTGCCGCAACCACCGCCTCAACCTCGGCTGCTACTGAAAGGCGTTGTTCAAGTTTGGAAATAATTACTTCCTGTTCAGCAAGTGGGGGAAGAGGGAATGGTTGGATGCGTACATCACCATCGCGAACAGCTGGATAACTTGTGCCTCTTTGTAATTCGTTTAATGGTTCCAGAAACGAACTGGTCAGAACGTAATAAAACACAAATTTTGGCAAAACCATCGCACCTGCTCGTAACACTGAAAAACCTGTTGAGGCGATTTGTCCGTCATATATTTCGGGTACCATAGCAACATTTTCTAGATAAGTTCTAACAGTAGAGAATAAAATGTCATTTGTCTGCACCAATTGTCGAGCTCTTGATGGAGCTTCACTTTTTGAATATCGTTTGGGTTCAGCGATAGAGTGCTTTTTATTGTCAATTGAGGAAATATCGAGATAAACAAATTGATCCGAATACCTAGTTTGAGGAAGTACTTTTTCAACAGACGCAGTAATCTCTCCAACCCTCACCCAACACCACCCCTCCGGCAGGGCGGGCAGATCATCATCCACTAGCGGCGCCTTGCCCAGCCGGCGCAGCAGAGCTTCAGCCGGCTCGTCGGCGGGATCTTGCGCCACCAGCCGGCCCTCGCACGCCGCCTTCAGCACGCTGGCTTTGTAGCGTTTCAGCGCCGCCTGAATGCGCCGCAGAGCCGCCACGCCAGCATCCAACTGGCTGAAGAGCGCCTCAATCTTGGCGACAATCCGCTCCTGTTCGGGCAGCGGGGGGAGGGGGACTTTTACTGCATATGCATCATTTCTGTTTAAGCCAGGAATGGCTGTTGACCTGTCTAAAGAGACTAAATTCAGACTTGAAAATAAGTAATAAAGAAACGGAAGAAGGATATTTTGGGGTGGAATGACATAGTAAGTAGTATCAATTGGCCAGCACGGAGTGTCTGATTTGTGTACGGCTCCTGCTGCACCTTTACGGCCAACAATCAAACAGGGCTCATTCACAAGGGAAGCTGAGTGATAGCCAACAACCCCATTTGATCCATAGACAGGAATTTTTCCACTAGGATCACGTTGAGCTTCGGTTAAGCCCTTCCCATATTGAAAAGTCACAAGATCGCCAATGGTTTTCCACACCCATCCCTCGGGCAGTTGATCACGCATAACCATTCCCTAGACCCCCAGCGTGGTGTTCAGCTCGTCCAGCAGGGCGGGCAGCTGGGCCCCAAACAGCCGCTGCGCCGCCACCTGCCCGCCGCGCGGTTGAAATCCATAGCTGTTCAGGTCGTCCAGGCTGATCGAAACATTGATGCCAATATGGCGGGCAATCTCATCCAGCCACCCGCGCTCCTGCGGGCTGAACTGCCGGCCCGCGGCGCGCTTATTCGCCAGCCACTCCTGGTAGCGCTGGTTCACCTGTTCGCTGTGGGGCGCCAGGTCTTCATCCAGCGCGGCGTGGCGCACCAGCGAAATCAAATCGGCCAGAATGCGCTTCTGGCTGGCCCCGCGCACCCGGTCTTTCTCCAGTTGCTGGTAGGCGCGCCACAGTTCTTCGGTCAAATAAATCGGGTCGTTCTGTCGCAAATGCTGCTTAAGCGCCTCGGCCAGCTGCCGCAGCTCGTCAAAATCCAAATGGCGGCCGGCATAGGGCCGATTGAAAATAATTTGCAGGGCGGTGATTTGATCTTGATGCGTTTGCAAGAATTCGCGAAACGATTGCACCAGTTGCCGGGCCTGTGCCGTTGCGTCCGCATCCAACCCGGCTGAGAGCAGCGCATCCACACTCGTCTCATCAATCAGCAGTTCGCGTTCCAGCAGCAAAGAGCGCAGCGCCGGGCTGGAGGCGAGTGGCAAAAGGGCGCGATCCATGAGCGCCTGTTGGGCGGTGCTGCGCTGCGCCTCGCTGAGCGGGGTGGCCGAGTTTTCGCTGTGCGCCTGCCCCCAGGCCGCAATTGCATCCGCATCCTGTGCATCCAGCAGCGCATTGGCAAGCTCGCCCAGCGAATCGAAGTCGTGCGGCTTGAGCAGGGCCTGCACCTGCTGATGTTGGGCGGCGCTCAGGCGGCCCTCGATCAGACTCAGACGGCGGGCAAGCGAACTGAGCAGGTCCTCATCCACCGCGCCCAGCGCCACCGCCTCGAGCAGCGCCTTGAGTGGCACCGAGCGCTTGCGCTCCAGCATCGGCGTTTCGGCCCAGTCCTGCTCCGTCACGCCTACGGCATCCACAATCACAAAGCGCGTCTTGCGGGCATTTGGCGTCTCGGTCACGGCCTGAAAATCGGTCTCCGAGACGACCCGCGTGCCGCGCCCCAGCATCTGCTCAAACAAGAGGCGTGAGCGCACAGCCCGCAGGAAGAGCAGCACCTCGAGCGGTTTGATGTCGGTGCCGGTTGCAATCATGTCCACCGTCACGGCAATGCGCGGGAAATAGGCGTTCCGGAAGGCGCTGATCAGGTCTTCTGGCGCACCGGCGGCCCGGTAAGTAATCTTCTTGCAAAATTCATCGCCCTTGCCAAACACCTCGCGGGCAATCCGCACAATTTCCTCGGCGTGATCATCATCCTTGGCGAAGATGAGCGTCTTGGGCAGCTCCTGTCGCCCGGGGAAGAGTTCCGGCAGGCTCTCGCGCAAGGCAGTCAGGATGGTGCGGATCTGACTCGGGGACGAGACCTGACGATCCAGCTCAGCCGCATCGTAGCTGAAATCTTCTTCCAGTTGCTCCCAGCGTTGACGACGGGTGCGCCTGTCACGCCGACCCACCCACCAGCCTTTTTCAATTTGACTGCCCTGCTCGGTGATGCGGGTGCGAATGCGATAGACTTCACCATCCACATTGACGCCATCGGCAACCGCCCGGGGGCGCGAATATTCCATGACCAGGTTTTGGTTAAAGAAGCCCAGGGTTTGCTTGCCGGGGGTGGCCGTCAGGCCAATCAGGAAGGCATCGAAATATTCCAGCACCTGACGCCAAAGGTGATAGATGGAGCGGTGACATTCATCGGTGATGATGAAGTCGTAATATTCAATCGGCAGGCGCGGGTTGTAATGGACGGTTTTCTCCGGCTGATGGAGCAGGGCCGCATCGGCCTCCCAGAGCGAGGTTTCTTCATTGGTGGCGTCGAACTCGGCCTCGCCGGAGAGCATTGAGAACAGGCGCTGAATGGTGGTGATGTGTACCTTGCTGACGGCATCCAGGGCGTTCGACTGAAGGTGTTGGACGTTGTAAAGCTCGGTGAACTTGCGTCCATCATCCGGGGTGATGAACTGATCGAACTCTTTGCGTGCCTGCCGGCCCAGGTTGTTGCGGTCTACGAGGAAGAGGATGCGCCGGGCGCCGGCGTGCTTGATCAGGCGGTAGACGAAATTGACGGCTGTGAAGGTCTTACCGCTGCCGGTTGCCATTTGAA
>CAYVRT010000073.1:0-4437 GCA_964453115.1 uncultured Anaerolinea sp.
ACCAATCCCTGTCTCCTTTAATCTTCTGGAGAAAAATTGTGTCCGGTAATCAAATGTAAAATAGAAAGTAGCACCCTGCCCCTCAACAGCCTCGGGCCAGATGCGTCCGCCATGACGATGGACGATGCGCTGCACAGTGACGAGACCGATGCCTGTTCCGGGGAACTGTTCATGGCGGTGTAAGCGCTGAAATGGGGCAAACAATTTGTCGGCATATTGCATATCAAACCCCGCACCGTTATCGCGCACAAAATATACCTTTTGTCCGTCCTTTTCCAGCTTTCCCAATTGAATGATTGCTTGTGAACACTGCCCGGTAAACTTGAGCGCATTGGTGAGCAAATTTTCAAGCGCAATCTTGAGCAGGCGAAGGTCGCCACTGACCACCAAACCGGGCTGAATCTCAAACGTAACCGAACGCGGCAAAGATTGCAAAAGCAAATCTGCGGCTATCTCTTGCGCCAGTGCGCTTAAATCTACCCATTGACGGTTAAATTCGGAACGAGTGATGCGCGAAAGGCTCAACAAATCTTCAATCAATTGCCCCATCCGCTCGGCTGCCTCATCAATTCGCCGCAAATAGTGTTGCCCCTGCTCATCGAGACCTGCGCCATATCTTTCAAGCAGTGCTGAGCTAAACCCACTCATTGCCCGCAAGGGGGCGCGCAAATCGTGCGAAACAGAATAGGCGAACGATTCCAGTTCTTTGTTTGCGGCCAGCAACTGTGCAGTTCGATCACGAACCCGCTGCTCCAATTCAACATTCAATTGCTCAATTTGTTCCTGCGCTTGCTGTTGCTTTTCAATCATCAGCACCAATGCCTGGCGCGATTCCTCCGTCAAGGCCAAAAGCCGTTGCAGCTCTTGTTGAGCAGCCAATCGTTCAACCTCTATCCGTTTGCGCTCGCTAATATCGCGCACAATAGCTGACATAGCGTCCACACGTCCATTTTCATCCCGAATCGCCATAACCCGCAGTTCAACTGGAAACACACTGCCATCCTTGCGGATGTATTCCTTTTCATACAGGTCTGAATATCCTTTGGCTAAAATTTGCTTTTCAACAATTTCTGCTTCCATTTCATGCCAGCGCGAGGGCGTAATATCAAAATACGTCAATTGCAGCAATTCATCAGGCGAATAGCCGAGCATCTGCCCATAGGCATCATTAAAGACAATGATTTGACCCGCCAGATTCACCACCACAAAACCATCAATCATGCTTTCATATAGCTTGCGATAGCGCTCCTGCGTTTCTTGCATTGCTTCTTCAGCGCGTTTGCGCTCCACCATCTCGCCAATCAGCAAGGCCGAAGCCTGCAAGCGGCGCTTGGCAAGCTCGATAATGTAGGGCGGACGAGATTCATACTGCATGGCCTGTTCAAGCAGGCACTGCGGGTCGAGATGATATTTGCCGGCCAGTTCTTGTAAGCGCACAAGGTCACGCGGCGGATCGCCATAGCCAAAATTAATTGCGCCCACAATTTCGCCATTTGCCCACACAGGCAACGCATAAAGGCGAATTCCACCTTCACAGGCAATATCCACAGCCTGTCCAGTCTCCATAGACACCATGGAGGCCTGTTTCCAACACGCCTCATGGCACAACCATTTGCCACTACCCAATGCGGTTTGCAAATCTTCGGTCTCACACAGCCGAAAGGAAGCCGCATCCATCATCCGGCACCAGCCAGAAGAAAAAATTCCCAACGCATATTCACCATTCCGCTCATAAACCGCCGAAGAAGTCCCCAGCAAATCCATATATTCATTGGCAATGCGCTCTAACATCACTTTGCCAACGGCGTGTAAAATTCCGCGTTGTTTGTTGAGCGCTGTTAAATCAGAATACATTTGCCCTTCTGAATTGTGGAAGGCAGCCTGCCTGGCACCCGCCTCAGACGTCAACATCCATTCAATCCGCAACAAATCTTTCTCGGCCTTCACTCGCGCAGAAATATCCGAGATAAAGCCCTCCAGGGCAATCACATGTCTCTGGTCATCATACACAGCCTGCCCCTGTTCCCAGACCCATTTTTCCTGCCCATTGGCGGCTATAATGCGATAACTCAACTGATATTTGCCCGCTTCAGCCAATTGCGCCTGAACCCCTTCCCAAACGGCCTTTCGGTCCTGCGGATGGATTACCTGAGCATAGGAAAACCCAGCTGAAAACTGCTGAACCGAATAGCCTGTCAGCGCATAACAGCCCTCGCTGACAAACTCAACCGTCCAATCCGGATTATTTTTACAGCGATAGGCCATACCGGGCAAATTGCTCATCAAAGTTGCCAAACGGCGTTGGCTCTCCTGCAATTGACTGACCGCTTGTTTGCGCTCTGTGATATCCATCACATGCACCAAATAGCCAGCCAATGTGCCATCCAAATTGTTCCATGGCGTAATATAGCAAACCAGGTAGCACCCCCCCGAACGGATGGTGCGATAGAGCTGCAATTTTTGCACCAGATCAAAATCAAAAACCATTTCCTGGGTAACCGATTGACCAGACCGAACCTTTCGGCGCGTTTCTTCGCTCAAGTTAGGGTCGTCAAATAAACGAAAACCTCGCACCGAATCCGCATTGTCCAGCCCAAAAATTTGCAAACAGGCTGGATTCAAATCTATCAGACGGCCATCCGCATCATACAGCTCAACCCCAATTGGCGATTGTTGATAAATGTTACGAAAGCGTTCCTCGCTTTCACGCAAACGCTGCTCGGCCAATTTACGCTCTGTGATCACCTGGGTGTACAGAATGATCCCACCAATTTCACCCGCTGAATCAAACCAGGGACGGCAGGCCCAATCCATGTAGATGATCTGTCCATCCAGTCGGACAAAGAAATCATCCTCAGCTTGCACAATCTCCCCCTTCAGGCTACGCTGATACGCAGTGCGCCAGCGCTGTGGAATTTCCGGAAACACGTCGTAATGTCTCCTGCCAATAACCTCCACTTCCCGCACTTCATACTCCCGCAAATAACGGTCACTGACAGCCAGATATTTCATCTCCCTATCAAATACCGCAATGGCACTGGGGTCGTGCTTAACGATATAACGCATTATTTCTGCGCTTTGGTGCCATTCCCGCATCAGTGTCAGGGTGTCGGTCATATCTCGCGCATACCCGCCAATGCCAATGCTGCCATCCTGCAATGGGACGGGAAATTTACGCACCTCATAGATGCGCTCAGACATCGTTTCTTGCGTTGTGCGCACTTCTCCACTTGTTAGCACAGCCCAATCGCTTTGCTGACAGGCCGTTGCAGCCTCTGGTGACATGAATTCAAAATCGCTCCGGCCAATAATTTCCTCAATTGGTCTTTGCAAAAAAGCGGCCATTGCCTGATTGACAAACAAGTAACGCAATTGACTATCTTTCAAAAAAGCAATGTCGGTCATCGTGTTAATAAAAATGGAGTAGCGGTTTTGACTTTCGAGCAGGGCCTGTTCCGCCTGCACCAGTTGCGTAATATCCCGAACAAAAACGCAAAAATAGCCCGGCAGAGCGGAGGAAGTTTGCACATTTAACTCAACCTGCAATTCATGTCCATCGCGCTGGACCAGCCGCGTGCGCAACACACCAGACCCGGTCTTTAACTGCAACAACCATCCATCACCATCCTTGAATCCCGATACATCTTCAACCCTATGCCCTTGCCATTCCTGCTCGTCAAACCCCACCATCGAGCAGAAGGCCCGATTGCACATCACAAACCGCCCCTCAAAATCACAAATCCAAAAACCATCCAGCAGTTCATTCAACAGCAACGCACAATGCCCCTCAATCCTGTGCGAAGCCGGTAAGTTTTGCAAAACTTCCCCTGCTTCTGTTCTCGGCAATTGCTGCTCGGGTGGCACCTGCATCAAAGACCTCCATCAACGAGTTTCAATCAAAGAACGCCGCGTAACATGTTTGTATTGTCAATCAATAAAGTTATTATAACGACTCTTGCTCTTTATTCAACCTACAACCAGCCAACATTCATTTTGGGCCATCAAAAACCACTCTTTCGGCCCATTTGTCATATAATCATACTAGCATGATCTTCAAACGCTGGCCTGCCATTCCGCAATTCATTCTGGCATATCTCGTTCTGGGCGGGATCTTATGTCTGGCGCTTGTCCTCTGGCAGGCACCCATCTGGATTGCACTCAGCCTGATTGCCCCATTGCTCTTCGGCGCGCTGGAATATCCGCGCCGGGTGTATTTGCCTCTCATCCTGCTTGTCACCATCAGCATGGCATTGCTCAACCGTGCGCTGCCCCTTGAAAGCAGCACCCCGCCGGGTGGAATTTTGATGTGCAGTCTGGTGACCCTGCTTGCCACCGAAATCATCCATCGCAAGGCGCTGGCCTGGCGCACCACTCAGCAGGCGCTGAAAGAAAGTGAGGAGAAATACGCCTCCATCTTTCAGGTTGGCCCGGATGCAA
>CAYVRT010000074.1:0-4397 GCA_964453115.1 uncultured Anaerolinea sp.
GATTTCTGGCTGGTTAAACGATAGGAGGGGCAAATAAATATGGGCTCTAAATTATTGAAATTTCTGCTTATCCTGGTATTGGCCTTTGTAATGTGGGGAGTTTACCAGACAGGCATCAAGCTTTCCACGCAAAAGACCCCTTTCATACAGGATATGATAAGCAAGGTGAAGAAAGAACCCCCTCCGGCCCAGAAGCAGAACGCGGCCCAACAGGAAGAACCGCCCGCGCAGCAGCAGGCGCCGTCCGAACCCGCTCCTATCATGGTGCGGGTGTTCAAGATGAAACCCACCGATTTCCACGATTTTCTCCCGGTAATGGGCACGGTAAAAGGCAAGACGGAAATCGAACTGAAATTCGAAATCCCGGGGGTGATCAAGAAAATCTATTTCAAAGAAGGCGAAAAAGTGAGAAAAAGCGCGCTGATCGCCTATCTGGTCCCGGATGACGCCAAGTTGAAGCTGAAATACGCGAGGAACAAGTTCATATCGGCCCAGGCGGCATACGAATCCTCCCTGAAGAAATACGAGATAAACCAGAAGCTGTTCGAGGTAGGAGCGATCATCAAGTCCAAAATGGAAGAAGCCGAACTGGATGCCAGAAGCGCCAAGGCCCAGGTGGATACGGCTAAAGCCGAAGAAGACCTGGCAAAGAACGATTTTCGTAAAGTCTTCCTCTACTCCACAAAAGACGGGGTAATGGGGCCGAGAGAAGCCGAGGAAGGGGAATTCGTGACTTCCCAGGATAAAATGGGCACGCTGTTCGAGATCAATGAAGTTTACATTGAAGTGGGTATCGTCGAAAGGGACATAAACAAGGTCCGGCTCGGGCAGAAAGCCAGCATATACGTTGACGCTTACCCTACCAGGGCGTTCGAGGGAACGGTAGACAGCGTCTATCCCATCATAGAGGGGAAAAGCAGGACGCTCACCGCCAAGATCAAGGTGGACAATAAAGAAGGGCTGCTTATGCCGGGTATGTTCAGCAGGGCGGAAATAAGCATAGCGGACCTGAAACAAGTTTTGATAATCCCTACTTCCAGCGTTATGCACGCCGGCGGCGGAAAGATACTGGTGCCGGTCGTCCCCAAGACGACCTTACGGACCGGAGAAGACGGTATACAGACCGGGACCGTTCAGATACGCAGGGTCGTGCAGGGATATGCCACCAACGACTATGTGCAGGTTGCGCAAGGGTTGGGAGAAGACGATCTGATCATCATAGAAACGCAGGGCGAATTGAAGGATAACGCCAAGGTCAAGATCGTGGGGACGGAAGAGCTGGGCCTTTAACCCGGCGGGTTACGCAGAATCAACCTGCACGTAATCGATTGGGACGGATATTCCGGCAGCGCCTTACTTGATCCTGCCTTCGTGGAGCTCCAGGCCGGCATTGTCCTTGAGATCCTGCAAAAGTTTCTTGACCCTGTCCTGCTTCTTTTTCTGCAGCAGAACTGCTTTTATCTCACCCTGCATCTCTTCAAAAGGCCGCCCCTGGAACCTGCGTATTTCCTCTATCCTCACTATATAGAATCCTTCAGGGCAGGAGACCACGCTGCTGATCTCTCCTTCATGCAGTTCCGGGGAGAATACCGCCTTGTCGAACTCCGGGGAACGTTGACCGCGCTTTAAGAACCCCGCGTCCCCGCCTTTATCGCGGCTTTCCGTTCTGGAATAGGCCTCAGCCAGCAGGGCAAAATCTTCCCCCTGAAGAAGACGGAGCAAGATACCCTGCGCCTCTTTTTCAGTGGATACCAGTATCTCCCTGATACGGCGCTCTTCCAGCTCAGACAGCCTGGCCTTATACCCGCGGTAGTATTCTTCGGCTTCTTCTCCGCTGGTCTCCGAGCCGGACGTCTCTTTTTCCAAAAGCAGCAAGGCCAGTATCTCCTGCCTGGTCTTTTCCATCAACCGCTTGAATTCTTCCTCTCTCTCCAGTCCGCGCCGCTGAGCCTCCTGGGCAAGCAGCAGGCGCTGGATAATCTCTTCTTTCAAATAGTCGGCCTTGGCGGAAAGAGAATCAATCCTTCTCCGGTCTCCTTTCGGGAAGGCGGAGTTATAATATTTCACTTCGAAATCCAGATCGTTATTTGTTATGACGGCGCCGTTAACCGAAGCGACGGCGTTGACTGGAGTGCCGGGGACAGGCTCTTGGCGGGGAGAACAGCCGGCCATAAAGATTGCCGCCGCCGCCAAACAAGCCGGCATTGACAGGAGGCGGGCCGAAAGAAGATTATTCAAGATACGTGTATATCTTGCCTTTATAATTGCGCAGGACATATTTTCCCTTTGCCTGCGAAAGTATGTAGCTCGGGCTTACCGGTATCTTACCGCCGCCCCCCGGACCGTCTATCACATAGGTCGGAACGGCATACCCGGAAGTATGCCCGCGCAGTTTCTCCATTATATTGATACCGACGGCCACCGGGGTGCGAAAATGCTGGGTGCCCCTGACCGGATCGCACTGGTAAATATAATAAGGCCTCACCCTTATCTGCAGCAGTTCGTGCATAAGGCGTTTCATAATGTAAGGCCTGTCGTTTATCCCCTTTAAAAGGACGCTCTGGCTGCCGAGCGGGATGCCGGAATCGGCAAGCATTTCACAGGCGATACGACACCTCTTGGTTATCTCCCTGGGGTGATTGAAATGAATGCTCATCCATAACGGATTGTATTTCTTGAGTATCCCCGCGAGCTTGGCTGTAATACGCTGGGGAAGGGTTACCGGGACGCGGCTTCCGATACGAAGAAATTCCACATGCGATATCGCGCGGATTTTCTTGAGAAGGTCCTCTATCTGCTCGTCTTCCATGGTCAACGGGTCTCCGCCGGAGATCAGGACATCCCTTATCTTACGATTGGACTTTATGTATTCAACCGCCGCGTCGAACTTTCCCGCCCCGCAGGCGCCTTCTTTGTCCTGCGCGCAGTCATGCTCGCCCACCAGCCTGCGCCTGGTGCAATGACGGCAATACATCGCGCAATGATCGGTGGCCAGCAATAAAACCCTGTCCGGGTACCTGTGCACCAGATGCGGCGCCGGCGAATCCCTGTCTTCCGCGCACGGGTCGACCATCTCATGCGGCCCCACGGAATATTCCTGGGCTACCGGAACGGCCTGCCTGCGCAGCGGACAGGCGGGATCCTCCGGGTCCATCAAAGAGGCCCAATACGGAGTAATGGCCATGGAAAGCCTGCCGTTGGCCCTGCGGATGGCCTCTTCTTCCTCTGCGCTCAATTTGATTATCTGCGCGAGTTCCTCCCCGGAACGCACGCGTTTCTTCATCTGCCAATGCCAATCCTCCCAATCAAGAGGGTTGACATCCTTAAAAAGCGGTATCTGCTGGTAATCCCTAGGCCTTCTCAGAGAACGTATCTGCGGTTCCGGCTGGTGCTTTTGCTGTTCTGCCAGTATGGTATTCTCCAATTTACCCTCTCCTCCTTTTAAAGGCGCCCAGTAAGATCGTTTCTATCAGGTCATCATACTGCATACCTGCCGCGTATGCCATAATGGGAAAGTTGGAATCTTTAGGGTTCAATCCCGGCAATGGGTTGATCTCCAGGACATAAGGCACGCCTTCTTCGTTCAACCGGATATCGGTGCGCGATATGTCGAAACATCCCACCGCGCGGTGGGTCTTGAGAGCGGTCTCCTTCACCAGGCGTTCGGTGTTCTTATCGAGCCGCGCCGGGCAGTAAAAATGCGGCACGAGCCCCATCTCCTTGTTTCCCTGGAATTCCTTCATCTTCCATGAATAGAAATATTCGCCGCTCCCGGAGCAATCGGAGAAATCTATTTCGAGTATCGGCAGAATTATGGTGCTTCCGTTCTCCAGGACTCCCACGGTCAGTTCCTTGCCGTTGATGAACTCTTCGGCCAGGATGGCCTGATTGTATATCTTCATCAGGTCGCGGACCCTGGAATATAATTCCTCCGTGTCGCGCACGACGTTGGAAGACAATATCCCTTTTGCCGACCCTTCGAAATTAGGTTTAACGATCAGGGGGAACCTGAGCGTCCCGTCGATCTTCTCGCTGCCTCGGGAGAAAAGCTGCGAACGCGGAGTAGGAATACCCTCCGCCTTCAGTATTTTCTTGGTAGCCGATTTATTCAACGCCAGGGCGAGCGCGAAGGTGTTGGATCCGGTATAAGGGATTTTGAGATAATCCAGAATTGCGGGTATTTGCGATTCGCGGTATTTGCCGGCGCGGCCTTCGGCGATATTGAAGACCATATCCACGCGGTTTTTTCTGAAATACGACACGATGTCGGGATTGCCGGCTTCCACCGGCAGGACATTATGCCCTTTCTTGCGCAGGGCGGAAGTAATGGCGTCTATGGTTTCCTGCGAGTCGAACTCGGAGAAATAGTCCGGGGGTTTCGATTCATCCTTTTCTTT
>CAYVRT010000075.1:0-4067 GCA_964453115.1 uncultured Anaerolinea sp.
TCATTATTATCCTCGTGGGTTATGCTTGCCTTGAGCACATCATAATCCCTCCTTGCTTTCTCGAGCTTGGCCATGATGATCTGCCTGAATTCCTCCAGCTCCTCATCCGAATATCTTGTCTTTTCTGCCATGGCTACCGATGTTAGTATTATCCGGCAAATGTAATATAAATTAACATATAATATTCACTATTATTGTGAGGCAGCAGGCATTGGGCAATAGGCAATAGTGAAATGCTGATAATCTGTATCTTGACAAGTCCCGGAATAATCAATTTTAATGGTATTCAACACCCATTTTCATGGCTTTTGCCGCGTTGCGGAAAAAAGGATGTGTCTGAATAGCGCCAGCCTCAGAAGAAATGTAAAATCAATCAAAAACCTGCTCCGGCAACAACTCACGGACAATTTTAATTGATCCCCAGGCAAATACATTTCTGAAAAGTAGCTTTACAGCATATTTCCCTGTCTGAAAAGGAGTTAATTTTCCTTCCGTTTCTTAAGGTAACAACATGAGAAATTTCCTGAATTATCTGTTACTGGGATTGGCATTTGAAATCCCGGTTCTGACCTCTTTTGGCCAGGTCAGCATCAGCCCCGATAATTCTCAACCGGACGCCAGCGCAATGCTTGATATCAGGTCGACTGACAGGGGCTTGCTTATCCCCAGAATGACTCATTCGCAGCTTGCAGCCATTGCAGATCCTGCTGATGGATTACTTGTGTTTTGTACCGACTGTGGATCGGGGTCGCTTTCAATTTTTATTGGCGGCAACTGGAATACGTTGGAACTAAGTTGTCTGAATCCGGCATCTCCGGCAGCAGCGACACATCAGTCAACGAGGACCCAGATCACATGGAACTGGAACAGTGTTCCCTATGCTACCGGCTACAGGTGGAATACTGTCAGCGAATACCCGACGGCAACGGATCTGCTCGCAGCGACATCCTTTTCCGAAACCGGGTTAAGCAGTAACACCTCCTATACAAGGTATGTGTGGGCATACAACACCTGCGGGGAGTCAACGGTTGCAGCATTGACTCAAACAACAGCACCGCCAGTAGTTCCGGAGCTGACAACTGCCGTTGTCACAGGCACCGGTCTTTCCACAGCCACATCGGGGGGAAATATTACCTATGACGGCGATGCCGCAGTGACTGCACATGGTGTTTGCTGGGGAATTTCTCCGGATCCTGTTGTAACCGGAGAGCATACCAGCGACGGATCGGGTACAGGTGTTTTCAGCAGTTCACTGACCGGTTTAACCGGGGGTACATTGTCCTATGTGAGGGCATACGCCACCAACGCGGCAGGCACTTCTTACGGCAACCAGGTGATGTTTTCCACCTATGTTTCAGATGTTGACGGCAATTCCTACCGGACAGTGCAAATCGGAACACAATTATGGATGGCCGGGAATCTCAGGACAACAAGATATAATGATAATACGCCGATTAACTATCACAGTGACTGGCACTCAGTCATTCCGGAATATACCTGGTACAATTTCGACGAGAATTATAAAGTACCATACGGCGCCCTGTACAATTTCCCGGCAGTCAACACCGGGAAATTATGCCCTGTCGGCTGGCATGTGGCTTCAGACCCGGAATGGACGACATTGTCAGATTATGCAGGAGGACTGGATGTAGCAGCCGGCAAACTCAAGGAAACCGGTAATGTTCACTGGGTAGCGCCAAATACAGGTGCAACTGATGAATATGGTTTTACGTTATTACCTGCAGGGGCAACACAACAGTGGAACTCCGGATTCGTAAGCCTGGGAACCGGGACCTGTATCTGGACATCCAACCAGAGTATAACCAGGAACGCAAGCAATGACAGGGCAAATCTGTCAAGAAGCGTAGGCTACAATGACTGGGTAAAGAACTCGGTACGTTGTATTAAGAATCAGTAGCTGCCGGTGAAAAGGAATGAATCTGTATGTTTCACCACAGGATGGTCCATCAAAAGTGAAAAACCAGTAACAATGAGAAGATCATGCATTATCAAGGTGTTAGTTATCATGACACCGTTCATGTCGGTGTTGTCTGAGAGGGGTATTGGCCAGGGTATCAGGAATGAGGGTGGGTACGTACAGATAGGGCCAGGGGCTTCAGTGAACTGCCAGGGCGGACTGCTGAACAATGGCGGAACGATAACGAACGGAGGCACATTCAGCCTGTCAGGCGATATTATAAATTCAGCTTATCTGGATGGTGACGGAACCCTGTACGCAGGCGGCAATTGGATAAACAGCGGAACCTTTGACCATGGATCAGGTATTGTGATTTTCAACGGTAACACCCCACAGACAATTACCGCACCATACCTGACCGTTTTCAATGACCTGGGGATTGCCTCCTCAAGCGCCGGAACCACAATAGCCCCGGGTGCAATGGTGACCGTTGAGGGCACAGTGTTCAATCCGAACGGAAAGCTGACAATCAGTTCTGAGGGAACTGAGAACAGTGGTTCACTGATATATGCCGGTTCAGGAACACCATCCGGGAACATTACATACAGGCGCTCCATGCCCGGAGGAACACTCTACAGGTATATTTCTGCTCCTGTTGGCACTTTGCTGCTGCCGTCTAATGCAGATTTCTGGGAATGGGATGAACCGGCCGGTGATTGGGGTGACCCTGTAACTGCATGTTCAAGCGGTAAAGGTTATACTGTTACAACCGCAGGAGAGCCCCTGGTATTTACTGGCTTACTCATGACAACCGTTGACATGCCTGCTACTTCTCCATATGTTACTGATTATCTTACAGGAACACTTGAAGAGTATAACACCCGCATCGCCCGGACTCCCTTCGGAGGAGGCGGATGGAACCTTCTAGGCAATCCGTTTACTTCTGCCCTTACAATCGGAGGCCCCGGAGGCTTCCTTGATGACAACGACGGGGACGGAACAATGGCAACAAACAGGTTCGATCCGAATTATGTGGCAGTATATATCTATGACGGCGACTCCTACCACTACAGGGGAAAGGATATTGCTTTTCCTGATCCGATCTCAGGAGAGGATCCCGAGAACCTTTTATTCGGTTTTAATAATATCCAGGCCGGTCAGGGTTTCTTCGTCCTGGCAATGAAAGACGGCGTTGTCTTTCACTTTGACAGGGAGATGCAGGCTCATGCAACGAATTCTGTCCTGCTCAAGTCAGAAAATGTTAATGAGTATTGGCCGGGCATAATGCTGAAAGCAAAATACGGAGATGATGAGTGCCTGGCTGCTGTCATATTCAATGAGCAAATGACCACCGGTCTTGATCCGGGTTATGATGTCGGGCTGCTGTCATCCGGAAAGCCAATTGAAATATATACATCTCTGGTGATCAGCGATAACAGCGTGAATTTCGCCAGGCAGGCCTTGCCTGCTGAAAATGTTGATCAGCTTGCGATACCTGTGGGCGTAGACTCGAAGAATGGCGGAGAGGTTACTTTCGAAGCTTTTACAGTACCGGCTGGAGACAAAAGGTTCTGGCTGGAAGACAGGGCAAAAGGCAAAATCACCGATATCGGCAACGACAGTTATACAACAATCCTTCCGGCTGACACATATGGCACAGGGAGATTTTATATAATAGCTTCTGCCAATATGCCCACAGGTGTTAACGTCAACCCTGAAGATGAAGGATCTGATCTGAGAATATGGGCATATGATGGAATGATAATTATCAAAGGCACTGTAAGTGATGGTTCAGGATGCGAACTGTTCAATTCACTCGGCAGTAAAATCCTTTCCTGCCGTCTCCAGGACTCCGAACTTAATACAGTACCACTCCCTTCCGGATTTCACGGATTGGTCATAATCAATATCAATGACAGGGGAAAGACTGTTTCCAGAAAGCTGGTGATACCGTAAAACCGGCCCGCTGTTTTAGTATCTGACTCCGCCTCTCTGTTGCCTTCCCGGCAATTCGTCTAAGGGAGTTGACTTCATCGATACCAGCATCTTCCGGCAGTCCGGTTCAACACTTCCGGCCTCAATCTGAAGCCTGAGGATCTGGGGTCTGATGCTGCAGGGCCTGACTTTGACATTGCGGCCTTCAGACCTT
>CAYVRT010000076.1:0-4027 GCA_964453115.1 uncultured Anaerolinea sp.
GGGCAAGATGCCTCGTCTACGGACGGCTTTCCTCAACAAGGGGGCAAGATGCCCCCTCTACGGCCTGGGTGCGCATCATCTGACCACTTCCACCGCTGGGCTTTGCTTCAGATCGAATATAATAAGTTAAGGAGTCCATCATGAACCAGACATTTGAAATCATTTCCGTAAATGCCGAGAACGTAGATCAGCACGGTTTTTTCTGCTACATGAGCAAGCGCAAAGCGCCGGGCTACACACAGAAGCGCGAATGGCTGACAGCCCGCTTCGCCGAGGGACTGAAAATCCACATGCTTCACGAGATCGGCGGGCGAACGGTGGGTTTTATTGAATACATCCCCGGCGAGTTTGCCTGGCGGGCAGTTCACGCTCCCGGATACCTGGTCATTCACTGCTTGTGGGTAGTCGGCAAAGGCAAAGGCAAGGGCTATGGCGAGCAACTACTTCAAATTTGCCTCGACGAGGCCCGTGCCCAGGGCAAACATGGCGTGGTGATGGTTGCTAGCGACGGTGTCTGGCTTGCAAAGAAGGATATCTTCCTCAAGCACGGCTTTGTGGAAGTAGCCCTGGCCCCGCCATCCTTCAGCCTGTTGGTGCAGCGTTTTGACGACGCTCCCCTGCCGACCTTTCCTGACGATTGGGAAGCGCGCCAGGCTCGTTTTGGTGCCGGGCTGACGGTCATCCGCACGCCACAGTGTCCCTACATTGAAGATGCCACAAGGATCGCCCTCGACCTGGCAGCCGAAAAAGGCATCCCTTCCCGGGTTGTCACTTTCCAGTCGGCGCAAGCATTACAGGCGAGCTCGCCCAGCCCCTATGGGGTTTTTGGCATCGTGCTTGATGGCCGGCTTCTGTCGTATCACTACCTGCAGAGCAAGGATTTCGAAAAACTTGCGCCGCACTTAAGATAGCTTTTCCTCTGCTTGCAAAAACCGCTTGTGCAGCAAACCACACCTGAGCATATCAAACAAATGTCCCCGCCTTTTGCCAAACAGGACTACAATTAACCCAGCTTGCAACGTGCGGAGATGGGGTGGTGCGGATGCTGCCACCCCCGGCCCTTCTCACACGGATTGCGCAGCAGCTGCTGCTGGACGGCATCCTCTTGGTTGTGAGAACAGGATCCATGAACATGAAACCATCCCGCAAGACACTGAATTCTCTCCTGATTGTTTGGGTTGTGCTGTTCACAATTGGGTGTATGTGTGTCACGCCCGCCGTCACCGAGCCATCCGGCTTACCATCCGCCGCAAGCCCCAACCAGGGCCCAACGGCTGCTGCGCCGCAAACGCTCTCCCCGGCTGATGGGCCGGTTGTCTCGGCCCTGACGGATGCCAGCGGCCAGGCAGTCTTTACAGACCCGGTTAACCCGGGCATTGAGGTGACCATCACCGTTCAGGATCAAGCGACCCGGCAACCGCTGATGGGCGTGAACCTGTGGCTGAAGAGCAGCGGTCAGGAAATTCTGGTGGTTGCCATGGATGGGAGTGGCACCTATGTGGCGGCTGTTCAGGAATATCGCTATGCAGACCTGACCCGCGAAGCAGGTGGCGGCCGGCTGGCTGCCCTGGCCCCCGCCCCCCGACAGGTGCCGGTTGCGATTTTAATCGTCCTGATCAAGGCAGCCATGATGTATGAAGATATTTCAACCTACTATGCAGCGCTCAGCGACCTGCCGGAAATCAGCCGCTGGTCTTTTCAACAAAATGAATTTTGCATGGCCAACCCCAACAAAGAGCAGCTGGATCAGTATGCCAGCGCCATCATCAGTGCCATCCCGCTGCCCGACTTTCTGGCAGATAAGATCATGCTGCGCCCGGTCAAAGAACTTTTGAGCCGCTTCATTGAAGAACGGCTGATCCTGTTGATGAAAGATGCCATTGCCGAAAACATCAGCGAGGTGCTGGAAACGCAGGTTGGACAGCGCATCAAAAGTCAACCGCCGGCCATCATTCACTTCAAAATCTTTAGCATCACCGGCGGCATCCCCGATATTTTGGTCCCGGATGGTTTTTGCCTGGAACCTTTAAAGCAAACGCAGCATAGCTCGGTTTTACAGTGGGCTCAGTATGGGGTGACCTACAAGAACCTGTATGCCCTGGCCTCCATCTCGGAGGATGGCGAACCGGACGGGCAGATTTTATACGCCAACGCAATGGAGGGCGGCAGCCCTCGAACGCAGGCCGAATTTTTACAAGACCTGCAAGCGCGCTTTACCGGCCAGCCGGTTTGTGCCGGGGTATCGTTGGATGGCAACACAGCCTTTGTTTGGGTCGAGAATTGGAGCCCGGCCTGGCAACTGAATGAGATGTGCTATGATGGATGCTATGCGCTCGATCCACCGCACATCAGCACCGCGGCTGCCTTTGTGCTGAAAAAATTGAATAACACCTGGTATCTGAAAGGTGTCTATATGCAAAATTGGAAGAATGCAGCCGATTCGATCGTTCCCTGCGATTCTCTTCCATAACGACTGAAAAATCAACGCGAGAATCTGTCATGCATACCCACCCCTTATCTACAGGCCTGACCATTCGTGCCGTTCGGCGCGCCGATTTGCAGGCCATTGTCCAGCTGATTTACCAGATTTGCGCAGCAGAAGGCGATACCAGCACCGCCGTTACGCCCGCAGACCTGGAAAATGAATGGGATTACGAAGGTTTCGACCCCGAACAGGATGCTTTTCTCGTCCAGACCGAAACCGGTCAATTGGTCGGGTATGGTGCGGTCTTTGATGTTAACAAACACTGCGAAATGAGCGGGGACATTTACGTTGCCCCGCAATTCAAAGGCCAGGGTGTGGAAGCTGCCCTGCTTGGCGCACTTGAAAGCCGCGTCCAGGCTCAGCATGTTCCGCTGGCCGCGCCGGAACAGCGCGTCTTTATCCGTGTGGCGCTCGATAACAAGGACCAGGTGGGCAAGGCCACCCTGATGGAGGCCGGCTATCTGCCGGTGCGCTATCATTGGCGGATGGGCATTGACCTGGAGACCCTACCACCCGTGCCCACGCTACCCGCCGGGCTGGAATTCCGCCCCTTTATCAAAGATGAGCATTTCACCGCCATCTGGCAAGCGCGCAACCAGGCCTTTCGGGAAAATTGGGGCTACCGCGAGATGAGCCTGGAGGAATTTGCCTATCATACCATCGAAAGCCCCGAATATGACCCGAGCCTTTGGGTGCTGATTTGCGACCGGGATGAAATCGTCGCTTTTTCCATCAATCAGCATCGCATGGATATTGGTTGGATCCATATTCTGGCGGTTCGTCCGGCCTGGCGCGCCCAAAAACTGGGCGTGGCCCTGCTCCAGCGCTCGTTTGGCGAGTTTTTCCGGCGTGGCACAAAATCCATTGGCCTGGGCGTGGATGCAAACAACGTCACCGGCGCGACCATGCTCTACCAGAAAGTGGGAATGACCACCGTCAGCGAGTTTGTCACCCTGGAAAAAGAACTCCGCGCCGCAAAAGAATAATCCCGCCCCTGGGGGGGGGGGCGGGATTGCAGGCTGCATTCTTCCTCAAGAAGGGGGCAAGATGCCCCCTCTACGGACGGCATCCTGAGGCCCTTGAACAACAACGGTTGTTAACCTAATTGTTACAAAAAATCAGACACGCAAAAATTCATCATGGTGTAGAATAAAGATTAAGGAGCTGTATATACATCTCGTATCTATCGGCCTTTTTGAATTTGCCCTTTTGACTCTTCAGCCCTGGCCCCGTCCATGCAGAGGACGGCGGTGCTTGGGGAGCAGGTTAAAACACATGCCAGGCATGTGATGAAATGAACTTGATGAAAAAGGAGAATCATATGAACATTACCCCAAAAACCCAACCCGACCCCGTTTGCGACATAAAAACGCACGATGGTAGCCTGCGTTGGGCATTGCAAGCTGCGGAAGAAGTCGCCGGAAAACCTGGCCTGACGGTCGTACTCAATCAGTCCAATCTCGCCTATTTGGTGGATGCTTACCCCGAATTGATTACCGGACACTTTAACAAATGACGACTGCCATATAAGGTACACTATGT
>CAYVRT010000077.1:0-3336 GCA_964453115.1 uncultured Anaerolinea sp.
CCGCTTTAACGTCCGATGCCCCAAAAATATACGAACCGGCGGCAAGGATGTCCGCCCCAGCCCTGATCAGCCGGCCCGCGACTTTATCGTTTATACCGCCGTCCACGGATATCTCCCCGCGAAAGATTCCGCGCAATTCCGCCACCTTATCAAGCGCGCCGGGAATAAATTCCTGCCCGGCGAACCCGGGATTCACGCTCATCACCAGCACAAAATCCGTGTACGGAAGGTATGCTTTTATCATATCCAGCGGCGCGGAGGGATTGAGCGAAACGCCCAGGCGCCTGCCGGCGGAACGCGCCGTCCCGCTCATGGAAGCGAATTCTTTCTCGGACACAGTTTCCGCGTGCACGGTTATGATATCGCTGCCGGCGCGGATGAAATCGTCCAGAAAAAACCCCGGATTATCTATCATCAAATGCACGTCCAGCGGGATCTTCGCCGCTTTACGCAGCGACTTCACCACCGGCGCGCCTATGGTAATGTTGGGGACAAAATGCCCGTCCATCACATCCACGTGCAGCAGGTCGGCGCCGGCCTCTTCGACGCGCCGGATCTCGCGGTCAAGCCGGCTGAAATCCGCGGATAATATGGAAGGAGCTATTTTAACGGCCATATTCTTAAACCTCTTCTTCCGGGGACACAATACTTAATTCGGTAACGGGGACGGCAACGAAACCCGTTTCGGCTTTCGGTAACGGTCACGGCTTAAAACCGAAAGGCGTAAGACTAAAACAAGGGCAAACGACAGCCGCAACATAATTTTAAATATAAAGCCTGTTCGTTACTATATACCTGTACACAGCCTCCGGCAGAAAATAACGCACCTGCAATCCGTTTTTTCTGCGCGTTCGTATCTCGGCGGCGGAAATATCCACCGTTCTTATCCGCAGAGAAGTCACACCGGGGACCATCTTTCTCGGCGCCGGGTACCCCGGCCTGCCGGCGACCACGAAAGTCACCGCCTTTAGAAGACTGCGGTATCCCTTCCAGGTTTTCAAATCGGGGACAAGGTCCGAGCCGGCGATGAAAAACAACTCGTCGCCCGGATACCTGCGCCCGAAAGCGTTCACCGTGTCTATGGTATAGGATATCCCCCGCCTGCGCAGTTCGATATCGGAAACGCAGAAGAAAGGATTCCCGCGCACGGCGAGCCTAAGCATCTTCAACCTGTGCCTTGCCGGCAAAAGTCCGTTCTTACCCTTGTGCGGCGCCCGGTACGCCGGGACGAAAATCACTCTATCCAGCCCGAGTTTTTCTTTTATCTCTTGCGCGAGTATCAAATGCCCCAGATGCACCGGGTCGAAGGTCCCGCCGAGTATACCGGTTTTCATTCCCTGACCTGCCCGTTGCCGAAAACCATGTATTTATATGTGGTCAATTCTTCCAGGGCCATCGGCCCGCGCGCGTGCAGTTTATCGGTGGAAATGCCTATCTCCGCTCCCAGGCCGAACTGGTAACCGTCGGTGAAACGCGTGGAGGCGTTGACGTAAACGCAGGCGGAATCCACCCTGCGCAGAAAAACGAGCGCGTTAGCGTAATTCTCGGTCACGATGGCGTCGGAATGGTGCGAACCGTACTCGTTTATGTGAGCCGCCGCCTCGTCCACCCCGCCGACAACTTTCACGGAAAGTTTCAGGTCCAGATATTCGGTCCGGTAATCGCTCTCGGAGGCTTTGACCGCAGTCTTGATAATGGCGCGGGCCTTTTCGCAGGCGCGCAGTTCCACTCCCGCCTCGCGGAAACGTTTCGCCATGCCTGGAAGGAAACGCCCGGCGATATCATCATGAACCAGCATGCACTCCATCGCGTTGCAGACTCCAGGGCGCTGGACCTTGGCGTTATAACAAACGCGTTCCGCCATATTCAGGTCGGCGAACTCGTCCACGTAAACATGGCATATGCCTTTATAATGCTTTATCACCGGGATAAGCGAATTCTCGGTCACGTAACGTATCAACCCCTCCCCGCCGCGCGGGATGACCACGTCTATAAAATCGTTCATCTTTAACATCTTTTCCACGGCCCGGCGGTCGGAGGTAGAGACCATATTCACAGCGCCTTCCGGTATGCCCCGGGCGCGCAGGGCTTCTTTAAGCACGGAATAGATGCGCAGGCTGCTGCGCAGGGCTTCACTGCCTCCCCTCAAGATGACGCTGTTGCCGGACTTGAAACATAAACCGATGCAATCCGCGGCCACGTTGGGCCTTGACTCGTAGATTATCGCCACCACCCCGATGGGTACCCTGACCTTGTGTATCCAGAGTCCGTTCGGCCTCTGCCAGGCGGAGATCACCCTGCCCACCGGATCCGGCAAAGCCGCGACCGCGCGCAGAGAATCGGCCATTTCTTTTACGCGCCTGCGGTCAAGCGCCAGCCTGTCGAGCATCGCCGCCGGAAGTTTCGCCCGGCGCGCCGCCGCCAGATCCAGACGATTGGCCGCGATTATCGAATCCGCCTCTTTTTCCAATGCCGCGGCCATGGCGTTCAAGGCGCCGTTCTTGACCGTCTCAGAAAGTCCCGCGACGGCGAACGAAGCCTGCCTGGCAGACGCGGCCTGCGCGGCTATGTCACAATCCTTTTTACCATTCATAGAATGACTATATCGTCGCAATGCACGGCCTCCCTGGAGAACCGCTTGCCTTTCGCGTTCGAAATCACTTCCGCCGCCAGCGCGGCTCTGCCGCGTGCGAAATCGTTATTTTCCCTGTCGGAAATAGAAACTATGTCCCCGGGCAGAAAAGCGCCTTCGCTGTCGACGATCCCCACGCAAAGCAGACTCTTGCGGGAAAGCAGAGCTTTCTTCGCTCCGTCGTCCACTATAAGCCTGCCTTTAGGCCGGGAACCGAAAGCTATCCAGCGCTCCCTGGCCGCCATCCGCCCCTTCGAAGGAAAAAAAATCGTCCCAATGGAACGCGGGTCTTCGACCGCGAGCCTGACCGTGTTCTTTCCCCGCCCGTTGGCTATCACATAAGTTATCCCGGACTTCATGGCGATAGCGGCGGAATCAAGTTTTGTGATCATCCCTCCCACGGAGGAACGATTGCCGGTAGGGGCCGCCACTTTCCTGATCTCGGGAGTGATAACGCCCACCTCGCGGATGACGCTTTTCCTGTCCTCCCCGAGAAGCCCGTCGACGTCGGAAAGGTTCAAAAGCAGGTCCGCGGAAAGCATACTTGCCACCAGGACGGAGAGTCTGTCGTTATCGCCGAACTTTATCTCATCCACCGCCACGGTATCGTTCTCATTGACCACCGGGACTATCCCGAGCTGTAACAGCTTTTGCAGGGTAGTCTTGGCGTTAAGATAACGCCTGCGCTCCACAAAATCCTCCCA
>CAYVRT010000078.1:0-3305 GCA_964453115.1 uncultured Anaerolinea sp.
CAGCTGATCACCACGCTCATATCGCTGATCTGCCTGCCGCTGATATTCTTTTTCGCTCGTCCGCTGACGGAGATAGCCTGCGGCAGGGCGGACGACGAGACGGTATTGTCGCTGAGACTGCTTCTTATCGCCGTTTTCTTCGTGGCGGCCAACGCCTTCAGGATACAATTCCTGCTGGTCTGCGGCAGGACCGGCCTCTATTCGCGGATACACGTGACAACCGCGCTCTTCGGACTGCCGCTGATCTTCCTGCTGATAAACGCCTTTTCCTATACCGGAGCCGCGCTGGCCACCGTTATCATAGAGATCGTGATCTTCGCGGCGACATATTTTTACGTGGAAAATCTGCGTTTCTCCAGGACTGCTCCGGACGCCTGAGAAATACACTCCCTACCAAACTTTTTCTTTATCCTGTCGACTGCCTTGTGCGCCTTTTCCCGTTTCTGCCCGCCTTCCGGCTCGAAGAGCAAGGGTTCATCCGCTTCCGAAAGATTGGAGGCCTTGACGCCCACGAGCCTGATCTTCTTCCCCCGGCAGGAAAATCCTCCGAATAAATATCTTGCCGCTCTGATCAAGTCTTCAGTGAAATTGGTCGGCTCGTCCAGAGTCCTGGAGCGGGTATAAGTCAGAAACCCTTCCAGCCGTATCTTCAAGGTCACGGTCCTGCCTTTCACGCCTTTTTCCCTCATTCTGTCGGAGACAAGTTCGCAAAGCCGGAAAAGTTCGCCTTCCACGGTTTTCCTATCCCCGGTATCCTCTTCGAAAGTGCTTTCGTTACCGACAGACTTGGCCTCGCGTTCGGGGACGACCTCGCTGTCGTCCATCCCGCGTCCGGCCTCCCAGAACCAAACCCCGTTCCTGCCGAAAAGCCCGGTTAATTCCTGCCGCGTTTTGCGGCCGAGCTCGCCGATAGTGCGGATACCCAGGGCGTTGAGCGATGATCTGGTCTTTTCTCCGACTCCCCACAACAGCCCCACATCCAGAGGATCGAGGAACTCGCGCAATCCGGGAGCCGTAACTTCCAACAGCCCGTCGGGTTTGCAAAGATCCGAAGCTATCTTGGCGGCCATTTTATTAGGCGCGAGCCCCACTGAAGCGGTAAGGCCGGTCTCCTCCTTTATCCGTTTTTTCATCGCTGAGCAAGCCAGATAAGGAGTGCCGTGCAGTTTATAGCTGGAACTTATGTCAAGGAACGCTTCGTCTATGCTGACCTGCTCCACCAGAGGGGAAAAAGAATTCAGAATGGAGAGCACTTTCTCCGAAACCAGGCTGTATTTCTCCATATCCACCGGAAGGAACACCGCCTGCGGGCATTTTCGATAGGCCTGCGAGATCGGCATAGCGGAACGCAGACCGTACCTGCGCGCCTCGTAGGAACAGGTCGATACCACGCCGCGGCCCGCTCCTCCCTTAGGGTCGGCGCCGACCACCACCGGCCTGCCGCGGTATTCCGGGTTGTCCCGTTGTTCCACCGCGGCGAAGAAAGCGTCCATATCCACATGCACTATGTAACGTTCTTTTTCTTGCTTCATCTTCACACAGGATATTATTCCGAGGACTTATAGATCGCGGGCTATGGAGTATCCGCCGGCACGTCCCTCGTCGCCACCAGATCAGCCCCCAGTCCCAGAAGATTTTCCGCGATCACCTCTCCCGCGCGCACCGGCCTGTCCGTCTTCAACTTTCTGATCGCCGCCGCGGCCTCAAGCATCCTGGATTTCGCTATCGGCCGGTTTGTCCTGACGGGGACCATCTTTAACCGGAGCCCTTCTGCCGGTATAGTCGATGTCAGGACGCGGACCGGATTTTCTATCTCGCCGCGGGCATAATCCTCTCCCCTGGGGCATTTATTGCCGTTGACCTTTACCATTCTGCCGTTCTCGATCTCAGCCTCCAGCAGGCATCCCCGCGGACATTCTATGCAAACGAATTTCTTTAACATAAAACTTATCGCCCTTCCTCTTTCATTGTCCCGCCTTCGCGCCTTTCTGCTTCAAATATACCGCGGCCATGCGCCCGGCTTCAAGGCTGTCCGCGGAGACGGAATCCGCCAGGTCGTACACTTTAAAGGCGTTACCGCAGACGAATAACCCGGGGATCGGGGTTTTATTCAACCCTTCGGAAAGGGGAGAATTTGTTTTCTTGTCCAGCGGCACCCCGGCCATTTCTATCAACTCGTTCTCCGGTATCAGCCCCACGGATACCAGAAGGGTATCGCATTCCAGGATGAACTGCGAACCCGGAACTTCCTCCATGCGATCATCCACCCGCGCCACATCCACCGCCTCCACGCGGTCCCTGCCGCGCACGCGGGAGATCTTGTGCCGCAGATAGAGAGGTATATCGAAATCCTCAAGACACTGCACGACGTTACGGGTAAGACCCCGGCTTTGCTCCCTGATCTCGACGACGCCTTTTACCTTCGCGCCTTCCAGGATAAAACGCCGCGCCATTATCAGGCCGATATCTCCGGAACCCAGAATCACCGCCTCTTTCCCGGGAAGCAGACCCTCTATATTGATCAATTTCTGCGCCAGACCGGCTGAAAAAATACCCGCCGGCCGGGTACCGGCTATATGCACCATTTCCCTGGTCTTTTCCCGACAGCCGGTGGCCATGATCAGGGCTTTTGCCTTCACCCTTTCCACCCTTCCCGGTTTCAGATAAGTCAGTGTCTTGTCCGGCGTGAGCCTGACCGCGAAAGATTTAAGGCTCACATCTATTCCCTTTATATCCGTTATCCTGCGCGCGAAACGCAGCGCGTATTCCGGACCGGTGAGCGACTCCTTGAAATAGTTCAACCCGAAACCGGTATGTATGCACTGGTTGAGTATGCCGCCGAGATACTGGTCGCGTTCCAGCAGCAGAATATCCCTGACGCCGTGCTCATAGGCGGAAAGCGCCGCGGCCATTCCCGCCGGCCCGCCGCCGACTATCACCAATTCGCGTTCAAACATCAGCCCTGTCCTTCTTTACCAGCTCCGAACCTTTTCCCCGCTTGCTCACTCCGGTAAGCGGAAGTTTACGCTCTTGCGCGAGGATGCGCATGATCCTGGCGGTGCAGAAACTCCCGTGGCAGCGGCCGGCCTGCGCGCGCGTGCGGAATTTTATCCCGTCCATAGTGCAGGCTCCTCGCCTGACGGCATCCCTCACCTCTTTGGCCGAAACCATCTCGCAGCGGCACACGATATCCCCGTAAGCCGGGTCCTTCTTTACCAGACGTTCCGCCGGCTTCAACGCAAGGAAAAACAAATGCGGGATCTCCGACTGCCGCGGGCGGAAAAATAATTTCTTTTTCAAGACCA
>CAYVRT010000079.1:0-3264 GCA_964453115.1 uncultured Anaerolinea sp.
GCGGGTTGATGGACTTGTCGGCGGTGCAGGCGCTGCAGCAACAGATTGAGGCTGAACTGATGCGCATGGGCGGCGGTGTGGATGCCACGTATCTCTGCCCCCACGCGCCGGAGGAAGGTTGTGCCTGCCGCAAGCCGCAACCCGGCTTACTCTTGCAGGCGGCGCAGGATTGGCAGGTGGATTTGCAATCCTCTTTTTTGATTGGCGATGCCTTGACCGATTTAGAGGCTGGCCGGGCAGCTGGCACAAAGCCTTTGTTGGTGCGCAGCGGGCGCGGCGCAGCACAGGAGCAGTTGCTTGCAGTGCAGGATTGGCCGGGGTTGCTGACTTTTGATGATTTGAGCGCCGCGGCGCAGTGGATTTGTGCACAAGGGGGAATATTATGATCATCTCACGCACGCCTTTACGGATGAGCTTTTTGGGCGGTGGCAGTGACTTGCCAGCCTACTACAGGCACGAGCCAGGCGCCGTTGTCAGCACGGCGATTAATAAGTATATTTACATCACCGTCAATGAAAAGTTCGATGCCAAGGTGCGGGCGAGCTATTCGGTGACGGAGATCGTTGAACGTCCGCATGATTTGAAGCACGAGTTGATCCGCGAGGCGCTGACGCTGCTGGGGATTGAGGGTGGAATTGAGATTACCTCCATCTCCGATATCCCTTCCCAAGGCACCGGGTTGGGCTCGTCCAGCACCTACACGGTGGGGCTGCTGAATGCCTTGCATGCCTGGCGTAGTTCCATGGTCAGCGCTGAGTGCCTGGCAGCAGAGGCCTGCCTGGTTGAGATGCAGCGCTGTGCCAAGCCAATCGGCAAGCAGGATCAATACATTGCCGCCTATGGTGGATTTCAGTTCATTCAGTTTAACCCGGATGAAAGTGTGTATGTGGACCCGATTGTCATGCGCACGGAGGATCGTCAGCGGTTGCAAGCTGCGTTGTTGATGCTCTATACCGGCACGACGCGCGCCGCTGCCGCGGTGCTGCAAGAACAGCAACAGAACCTGGAAAACGATGCAGAACGGCGCACGTTGCTTGGCAAGATGGTGCGCCTTGCCTGGCAGGTGCGGGATGCCCTGCAGCAGGGCGATTTGGATGGCTTTGGCGAGGCGCTGCATGCTGGCTGGGCATATAAGAAACAATTGGCCGGCGGGATTAGCACCCCGACCATTGATGGCTGGTATGAGCGCGCACAGCGGGCCGGGGCGCTGGGTGGTAAGATTTTGGGCGCCGGCGGGGGCGGCTTTTTGCTGCTTTACGCACCGCCAGAAAAACACCCCGCCATTCGGGCGGCATTGCCGGGGCTGCGCAGCATTCCTTTTCGTTTTGAGCCACAAGGGAGTAAGATTATCTATGTCGAAGAAAATGGGCGCTGAGGTGGAAACGATGGCAGATGTGCGCGTGCAATTTAGCGCACAGTATGTGGGGGCCTTGCAAACGGTGCTGGGTGCCCTGGACTTGAATGAGGTGGCGGCTGTGATTGCACGGCTGGAAGATCTCTATCGGCGTGGTGGTCAATTGTTGCTGGCCGGCAATGGCGGCAGTGCAGCAACCGCTGCGCACATGGCCTGTGACCTGGGCAAATCCATTGTCCCGCCAGCGCTTGGTGAGGATGGGCGCGGC
This sequence comes from uncultured Anaerolinea sp., assembly GCA_964453115.1. Lineage (GTDB taxonomy): Bacteria > Chloroflexota > Anaerolineae > Anaerolineales > Anaerolineaceae > JAIWNK01. Next base: position 1,623 of record CAYVRT010000079.1, read on the forward strand.
TTCCGCGTCCTCTCGCTGGCCGATAACGTTGCCTGGGTGACGGCGATTGCCAATGATTATCATTATGATCTCATCTTTTCCGAGCAGGTCAAGACGATGCTCCGTCCAGGCGATTGCCTGCTGGCAATTTCGGCGAGCGGTAATTCGCCCAACATTGTCCGGGCTGCTGAGACGGCGCACGCCCTGGGCGGGCAGGTGATTGCGCTGGTTGGCTTCAACGGTGGACGGTTGAAGGAATTGGCCGATTGTGCGGTGTGGGTGCGCAGCGATCATTATGGTCTGGTGGAAGATGCGCATATGATGATTGATCATTTGATCACATCCTATTTTCGCACCCATTTTACAGGTTGGGAAAGCACCCCGAAAAGGGGTTGACTTTTCGGTTATTCCGGTCTACGATATTCGTATGCTGGAGCTTGTCTGGATGCATCCAAAGGAGGTCGTATGAAGAAGTATGTGGGAACGTTTGTGATTGGATTGGTGTTGGTTGGCCTGGTGGTGCTTGGCATTGCCGCCGGGCGGGCCTACACAACCCCGCTGGCCCCGCCGCTCAGTTTGCAGGGCGCGCAGGCGACGGCGACGACTGCGCCGCAGGCGCAAACGGTTTGCGGCGAAAGCGGCACGATGATGGTGATGATTTTGGGCTCTGATCAACGCGAGCAATATTGGCCGCCGGGTGCAGACCTGACGCGGGTGATGAAGGTGGACTTTAGCAACAAGAAGATCACCATCTATGCTTTCCCGCGCGATTTGTGGGCGGATGTCAAGACGCTCAATTTCTCGAATCCCGAGGTGCTGGAATCAACCGTTGGCAAGACCTTCTGGGAGGCCCATCAACGCACGCAGACAACCTATGAGCGCGAGCGCTTGTTGGCTGGCACAACGGCTTCCGGGCAGATGCTGCTGGATAATTTCGGCGTCTCGTCCGAGCATTACGTCACCATTCGGCTGGAAAAGATGCCCGACTTGATTGATGCAATCGGCGGGATTGAAATCAATGTCCCGTATGAGCTGAAGTGGACCGATCCGCAGACGAATGTAACGACAACATTCGCACCGGGCTTGCAAACGATGAACGGAGAGCAGGTGATGATTTATGCCCGCGCCATCCCGGATTCGGATTGGGCGCGCATCGAACGCAACAATGTGCTGTTGGATGCGCTACGCAACAAGCTCCTGCAGCCGGCAACCTGGGCCAAGATCCCGGAACTCTTCCGCCGCTACACGACGGATATTGAGAATGAGAACCTGCGCGATGTGATTGTGACCGACTTTACCCCGGAGCAGATTGTCAATTTTGCCTGTTTGCTGAAGGAGGTCGAGCGCAAGGATATCCTTTTGGATAACGTCAAGCCAGAGTGGACTTCGCCTGGTCCGGATGGCTCGTTGTTCTGGGATAAGGATAAGGTGCAGACACGCCTGCGCGAGCTGCAATTGATCCCGTAGCCTGATTTTGAAGATAGGCAGGGATGCAGCGCTGCTATTGCTGTATCCCTGCCTGTTGTTGGGTGAGGATGATGACAGAAACAGGATTGACAGAGCAGAAAAGTGAGTATGGTGTGCTGATCGAAGCAACGCGCGGCCTGGCTGCCTTGCAATTGCGGGCTGTCTGGCAATACCGCGAGCTGCTTGGTTTTTTGGT
>CAYVRT010000080.1:0-1155 GCA_964453115.1 uncultured Anaerolinea sp.
ATCCCAAGATTAGAATTCTTTCAAGACCCCCGGTAGACTACCGGGTTGATAGCTCCTAGGTGTAAGCTCAGTAATGAGTTCAGCCGAGGGATGACTAATTGGTCGTAAACTTAAACAATTTTTAAATCCGATTATTGCTGAGATCTATGGATAGCAATATTCATAATTTCCCAAGTAATAATCGGATGGGGCCTCCATGAACTAGAATAGTTATAGAAATATAAGTCTATTTAATATAATATTGATCATCTGGCTACCAGATGTTTCCAGTTTTATTACTTGAATCATCTGGTGATCCTAGCGCAGTGGTACCACCTCTTCCCATCCCGAACAGAGAAGTGAAACGCTGTAGCGCCGAAGATACTTGTACCGCAAGGTGCCGGGAAAATAGGTAATCGCCAGAATAAAGAAGGCCAACGCAAGTTGGCCTTTTTTAATGTCTAAGTTGCAAAATATTAATTCCTCCTGCATAATATTTACATACTAGTTTTAATCATGATAGAGCCTGATAATCCAACAAAAGATAGAATCAAGCACTTAGCAAGGGTTGGTAAAGCCTTGAATGATACTTATTCTGAAGAGAATCTGGAAGTTGGCTCAGACTTCTATATGGCCTTAGATTCTTTGAATAAATTCAAAGAAGGTATTGTGCAATTGAATCTTGAGGAGGAGAGCAGACAAGGGATGTTAGATCTTATTGAATATCTTCGTAAAAAGATCGAGAGAAGGATGGGGTATATGGATGAGGATATAAATCTATAAGATTTATTGACTTCTTTTTTATTTCCTGCAAAGCTATTATATACGGGTTTTTAATTCTATATATTCTATAGATTTTTAATGACAAGTAATTCCAAAGACCAGCTTACAGCTATATTAAAAGGTGATTTGAAGGGAGTTAGAAAGCCTAATCCTACAATAATAGTAGGGCCCAGAGTTCGAAATATTGTTTGGAGAAATCTTGTGAAAAAATATATTGATTCCGGATTAAGTTCAGACGAAATTGTTAATAGGATCTTAGATTATGATGAGTATGTGGAAAAAGGACAGGTAACGGAGGAGAAAATTAATTTAGTAAAAAGTAGTAAGAAATAAATATGGGAGTTCCAGGGCAAGGAGAATTACCAGGCAAAGTCACTAGCGAAGGTGCCGAAC
>CAYVRT010000080.1:1255-2912 GCA_964453115.1 uncultured Anaerolinea sp.
GATCTCCCACCTGCCCAACCTATAGATGAAAAAGGTCCAATACCTTTACCATCAGAAGTAGGTGGTGAAGGATGCGAGACAGCGCCTCCGGTTGTGCGAGCAGAACCTCCAGGTGCAGGTGAAGTTGCTCAAGAAGATACCTTGGAATCTGTATTACAAGGATCGGGAGCAGGAGGTGGCGAAGCAACAGAAGATGAAATGGATGAGGCATTAAGAGAAGCAAATGCAGAGCCTTCCCCCAATAGTGAATATGTATTGTCAAAGACAAAATTAGTGGATGCAACTCGTATGCGAGAAGATGCCGTGGAAGCTTTAACAGAGGAAGAAGTGGCAAGCATAGAGGATCCAGCAGCAAGAGAATATATTGAAAATAGGAGGAAGCATCTGGAGTATAAAAAATATAATAAGGAGCAGGTTTTGGCACTTCCAGAGGCAAGCATATCAGGGTTGAGTGATGCTGAAGTTGATTTAATTCAAGATGAGGAAGCTAGAAATGAGTTTAGAAGAAGAAGGAGCGAATTAAATAATAAAAGATATGAAAATATGCAGGTTCAGGATTTAAATAATATGTCCGAAGATGAGATCGCAGGAGTAACAGATGAACAATTAAATGCTATAAGGAATGAGGATGCTAGGAAAGCCCTGAGACTCAGAGTTGAGGCAAGTAGGACTCAAAGAGCTCAAGAGCAGGAAAGGATTAGATATAGGACATTGAGTGCCAGGGGGGCTGCTCAACTGGAGGATGTCGAGGTCAGAGCTATGACTGCCGCCCAAATTGACGCAATAGATGATGAGAATGCTAGAAGAGTTATTAGAACAAGACAAGATAACTTAGTTCGCGCAGAAGCAGAGGCTAATCGATTTGAGAATTTGAATACTGATACAATTGATAGCTTATCAGAAGATGAGTTAGTTGCAATTACTGATGAGCAAATTGATAGGGTTACTGATCCAAGAGCTAAAACGGTATTAAGGGAGAAAAGAAGGGCTGCCCAAGAAGCTGCAGAGAGTAGAAGGAATTTGGAATCTATTAAAACTTTCGTAGAGAGTGGAATTGATATCGATACAATTTTTACTACTCCTGAGCAGATACCTGGATTCAATTCTTTGCCTAGACCATTACAAGAGGTAATAAGGGCGAATATGGCAAATAGAGATGCTTTAAGAAAGAATCAGCTTGAGGGGGATAAGTTTAAAAAGAAGGAAGAAGAAGCTTCAGCTAGATTGGAAAATTTGAAATTAGCTAAGAAAGAAAGAGAGCTTTTCTTCCGTCAGATGAAATTTATTTTTGGAGGGCTAGTGGCTGGCGTTGCAGTAGGAGCAATGTTAAGTGGTGGTGGAGATGCAGGTCGAATAATTGCCCTTGGAGCTATGGGCTTGGGGGGAGGCTTAATTGCTAATGGGGTGGACGAAAAATTTAGTATTGATAGGGCTAAAATAGAATATGAAATAGCGAAGTCAAAGTCGAAGATACAAGAAAACCAATCTAATTTAATTAGGCTTAAAGATCGAGCTATCAAGAGGGATGTTAATACCTTAACAGCCTACTCTACGATCGCTGGAGAGATATTTGCCAGAGGGACAGGGATTACAGATGAGGCTCAGAAGAAGAAATTTATTGGAGACTTCCAGAGAGAAATGGGAGTTCCAGTCATGA
>CAYVRT010000081.1:0-2648 GCA_964453115.1 uncultured Anaerolinea sp.
CCTGCCGTTTTTGAAAGCCAGGTCGGGCTTTTTGTGATCGTAGTTCATGCGTTCCTCCATATTTCTGCGACTATTAAGTGATCGCGGATAGTTTCATTATACCATAGACATTCTTAACCAAAGCTATAATTGACACTCCCCTCAAGGATCCAGAAAACCGTTACAGAGCAAATATGTCAATCATAGCGGGGTGTTGGCATAAGCAATGTTGCGTCTTTTCTGGACTTGTTAAAGCATCCACTGTACGATACTTTTAAAGTAAGATGAAAAATACTGATCTCAATCAATTAGAGCTATTGATAAAACGAATTACCCAGTTTCGCGACGAACGAGATTGGAAACGATTTCATAACCCAAAAGACATGGCTTTATCGCTCGTACTGGAAGCCGCCGAGGTAATGGAGCATTTCCAATGGAAAACGCCTGAAGAATCATCGCTTCACGTGAAAAAGAACAAAGACTCTGTCGCTGAAGAATTATCTGATGTCCTTTATTGGGTGCTTTTATTAAGCCATGACCTTGATATCGACATCGTTAAGGCATTTGAAGAAAAAATGCGGAAGAATGAAAAAAAATATCCTGTTCATCAAGCTAAAGGTTCCAGCAAGAAGTATACGGAGTATTGAAAATGGAGCTTTATTCCGGTCATATCGACCAGTTCATTAAAGAGACAACACATAATATGATTTCGAGTGCTCTCTCCGAAGCTTTTTTCAACTATTTTGGGTATAACCCATCTCCATCTGAAAAAGGGTCCTGGACTAATTCACTAAAATGCATAAAAGATGTCTTTTTGGAAACCGGATTCCACGATCACGGCATTGTTCTAGAATATCAATTACCCTTAACTTCACGTCGCTTGGATTGCATGATTTGCGGAAAGGATGAAAAAAAACAAGGGAACGCGGTTATTATCGAACTTAAGCAGTGGGAAAAATGTAAGGCTGGATATAGTGATAAAGTAGTAACATGGACTGGAGGAGGGAATAGAGAAGTATTGCATCCATCGGTCCAAGTGAACAATTACAAATTATATCTTGAAAACAATCATTCCGTTTTCTATGAAAGTGATCCGGTAAGTCTCTCAGCATGCGCATATCTTCATAACTATATGAAAACCCCTGATGATCCCCTATTAGCCCCACAGTTTATCGACTATGTGAGCCAATGCCCCATTTTTTATGCTGAAGACTTCTCACAGATTAGTCGCTTTCTGGAAAAAAGACTTAACGCTGGAGACGGGATGAAGGTTCTCGATCGTGTCCGAGAAAGCAAGCAAGCCCCGAGTAGAAGATTTTTGACGAATGTATCGAAAGTCATTAAGGAACATAAAAACTACACACTGCTCGATGAGCAGCTTGTCGCATACGATAAAGTGATCACAACAGTAAAAAGCGGTTTAAACGATAAACAAAAATCTACTGTCATCATCAAAGGAGGTCCCGGTACAGGAAAATCGGTTATCGCTATCAATCTCCTAGCGGATTTATCTGCTCAAGGATATAACGTGCACTATGCCACTGGCTCAAAGGCTTTTACCGCAACATTAAGAAAAACAGTCGGAAACGCGGTTGCTCAGCAATTTAAATACTTCAATAGCTATATGCGGGCTGGACCTAACGAAATCGATGTGCTTGTCGCCGATGAATCGCATCGAATCAGAATGAACAGCAATGACAGGTTTACGCCAAGGAGCAAGCGATCTTCAATTCCTCAGATCGATGAGTTACTGCAAGCAGCCAAGTTGCCGGTGTTTTTTATCGATGATAGGCAAAACGTCAGGCCTGGTGAGGTTGGCTCGAGCCAATTAATAAGGGAAGCAGCCCTGCAAAAAGGATATAAAATCCATGAATATCAGCTGGATATTCAATTCAGGTGCCAAGGTTCCGATCTTTTTGTGCAATGGGTGAATAATACTCTAGGAATTTCAAAAACCGTGGAAAAGATTTGGGATTCAAGCAATTCATCGTTTAAATTTCAAATAGTCGATTCGCCACATGAACTTTATAGGGTGATTGCAGAAAAAAATCGTTTAGAACCAAATTCTGCTCGGATGGTCGCAGGTTTTTGCTGGAAGTGGAGTAATCCAAACCCCGATGGAACTCTGGTAAAAGATGTTGTGATAGAGGATTTTGCCATGACCTGGGAGGGGAAAGAAGGTACAACCGCGCTAGCTCCCGACGTACCTCCAGCTTCACTCTGGCCATTCGACCCTCGAGCTGTTGATCAGATTGGGAGTATTTATACGATTCAGGGATTTGAATTTGATTATGTTGGCGTGATTTTTGGAAAAGACTTGATGTATAGTTTCGACAATTATGCATGGGAAGGTCACCCGGAAAATTCAGCTGATTCGACCGTAAAACGAGAAAAAAATCCTGAGACCTTTCTCAAGTTAGTAAAGAACACGTACCGAGTCCTTTTGAGCCGTGCTTTAAAAGGTTGCTATGTGTATTTCGCCGATAAAGATACAGAGAAGTTTTTTAGAACAAGAATGTCGAATTAAAATTAAGTCTCTCCCTTGTTCAAACAATGATAGCCAGTATACCGAAATCGCTTCGTCTTGAGAATTTATAATGCTGAAAGATTGTATTATTCCTATAGCGGTTGTCCCACCTTCCCTCCTTTGTATACTATGAAGATTAGGA